>NZ_JBAKIA010000001.1:0-802695 GCF_037783265.1 Roseibium algae | reverse complement strand
TAAGGAACTCAAGCTTCCAGTGCGCCAAAGATATAACGCGGGGTGGAGCAGCCCGGTAGCTCGTCAGGCTCATAACCTGAAGGTCGCAGGTTCAAATCCTGCCCCCGCAACCAAATATAAAACCCGCCAGCAGAAATGCTCGCGGGTTTTTTTGTCGCAAAAAAAAAGAAACCGCAGAGGAGGGCGGAAATAAACATAACCTGAGATCGCCTAATCTTAGGTCCGCTTATAGGCTTGTAATCTATTATGTCTTCACTTCATTTTGAATGGGAGGTGGCAATGACATTGAGAGATGGCTGTGCGGTTGTTGTTGGAAGTAGCGGTGGTGTTGGTGGGGCGGTTCATCAACAGCTTCTGGATTCTGGAAGGTTTCTGCAGGTTCTCGGTTTTCACCGGAACAGCAATCCTGCCCTTGATCTGTTGGACGAAGCATCCATTCAGGCGGCTGCAAGGGCTGTTTCCCAGCCCGGATACGTGCTCCGTCTGGTGGTCGATGCCACTGGTGTTCTAGCCTGGCCTGGGCATCAACCGGAAAAGAGTTTGCGTGCTCTTTCTGCTGAGGACATGGCGCATGGGTTTGCTGTCAACGCGATTGGGCCAGCTCTTTTGATGAAGCACTTCCTTCCTCTTTTACCAAAGGATGGCAAAGCCATATTTGCGACCTTGTCTGCCCGGGTTGGTAGCATTTCAGACAATCATCTGGGCGGTTGGTACAGCTACAGGGCGTCAAAGGCGGCCTTGAACCAATTGGTTCGAACTGCTGCTATCGAGCTCAGACGTAAATGCCCGGAGGCGATCTGCCTCGCTGTGCATCCGGGGACAGTCGCGACGAACCTGTCAGAGTCCTTTGCCAAGCAGGGCTTGAGTGTGCAGACACCGGAAGCTGCTGCAAAATGTCTGTTATTAACTCTGGAAGCCCTGACGGTAGAAGATAGCGGCCAGTTTTTGGATCATAATGGACAGAAAATACCATGGTAGTTGTCTATGTAGGCCTCGCTGCGGTGCTCCAGAACACCGCAGCTGTTTTGATGGTCTAATTTCTTCGACTTAAGCGACTGGTGTCCAAAGTCGGTTCATGTCAAAAGCATGGATGTCTTTGAGGAGATCCACAAACCCCTCAGCCGCGTGGTCGAGTGACAGTTTGCCCTTTTCTGCCGATGCATTTGCTGCGTTACCAAGAGCCCCCTTTGTTCCCAGATCCTGGGCCTTCCAACCGAACTGTGCTGGCCCATGTCCGCGCAGATGTTTGAATTCTTTCATGAAGTCCTGTTGGGCGGATTTGAAATCCTCGGCGTTTTCCATCCGGACTAGTTCCGGGTGCAGATGGAGCATGATCGAGGTTTCGACGTCGCCGCCATGAATTCCGTAGGTGAATTCATCTGCGGGGAAGATGCCTTCTGGCTGGCCAAATCTAGCCCACGCTGTAGCGGTGACCAGCATGTCGTGGCTGACCCTCAGCTCGCGCGCAATCGTGTCGATGATCGGCACATTGCCGCCGTGGGAATTAATCAGGACCAGTTTGCGGATCCCGGCACGGGCAACGCTTTCGCCAATTTCCAACCAGGCTTTCGTTACGGTTTCCCAGGACAGGGTCAAGGTGCCGGGCGAGGAAATATGCTCGTTTGATTTACCAATTGCTTGAGTGGGCAGGAATGTAGCCGGAACCTCGTCAGGCAACAGCTCAAGTACCCGTTTGACTTGTCCTTCTGCGATCGCGGTGTCTGTGTAAACCGGCAGATGGGGGCCATGCTGCTCGATGGCGGCAACTGGAAGAATGGCGATCCAGTCTTTTTTTCCGGCACCCTGGAAGTCCAGGGTGGTCATTTCGTGCCAATGGCGACGCGGTAAAGCGCTCATAGTCAGACCTCGATAAAGGGGTGAAGTTACCGGAGCTTAACGCAAACACATTCGTTCGTCAGGTCGATTATTGGGGAAAGATAGCAGTCTGCTCACGATAATCTGATCGATTGTCTTAAGGCGCATTAACCTTCCTATAAGGCAAGTTTGCTGAAATAGGTCATGATTTCGGCTCTTTTGACCAATTCGGCGATCAGCAGCCCACGTGGGAGTGGGATGCCGAGTGACGGCCAACGCGAAGCTGAGCGGGAAACGCTCGGCCGCGGTGTCGATCGCCCTGATGACTCTGCAGCTTCTCAACAAGCAGTATCTACCCGCTCTGGCGCCGTTCCGTCGTTGACAGCAGAAGCAGTACTCGCCCTTCAGGCTCTAGACGAGAGCAAGGGCACGGACCGGCAGCGTGGCTATGACAATGAGCAGGGTAGAGGCAATTCGTCCGGCGAGCTTATTGCGCGGGCAGGAGAAGACAGCGGTACTGCTGGGTCTGCTTCAGGCGGAGCGTTTGCAGCTGGAGCGCAAGCGGCCGGCGGGCAAGCTGCTGTTCCAGCGCCGTCTGCTGGCGGCGAAGACGAGGTCAGTGATCCTGAAGGCCTGAGCAAGGAAGAAAAAAAGCAGGTCGATGACCTGAAGCAAAGAGACCGGGAAGTGCGAGCACATGAGCAGGCTCATGCCAGAGCAGGCGGTGCTCATGCCGGTGCGCCGAGTTATACTTTCCAGCAAGGTCCAGATGGCCAACGTTACGCAATAGGCGGTGAAGTTTCGATTGATACGTCGTCAGAACGAACGCCGGAAGCGACAATTCGAAAGATGCAGATCGTTATGCGGGCCGCCACGGCACCAGCCGAGCCATCTTCTCAGGATCTGAAAGTTGCGCAGCAGGCACGGTCCCAGATGGCAGCTGCGCAAGCAGAAGCCCGCGCTGAGAGTGCAGAGGAGCTGCAGGGCGGGGACGAGGCTGCATCGGCTGATGGAGAGGTATCGCCGACGTCGGCCGTTTCATCTTCACAGGCTGCCGAAGAGGGAAGCGGGCCAACCTCGGATCCTGAGAGAGTGTCTGAAAATCTCGAGTCAGATGACCGTGATCGACGGAGTGAAGCTGAGCAGGTGTCTCGCATTTACGCACTTGCTGGCAGCGCCCAATCCGGCTCCTCAAGCATTGCAGTTGTCGCTTAGGGCTGGTCGGCGTTAATGAGGATATAAGCACAATTATAATCGGAAATGACTTATCGCGTATAACTAGGGACGCCGTGAGCCCGTGACTGCTTGTCAAAGGGACTGCTGAGCGGATAAGTGTGCTGTGGTAGAGGACTTCCCGCTGCTGCTTTTTCCGAAGAGAGACGTTCATGAACACCAGACGTGCCCGGCATGCGGTCGGCTTCGTATTTTTGCTGCTTGGTTCTCTTGTTGGCGTCTGGGCGACACGGATTCCTGATATCAAGCAGTTGCTTGGGCTGGATGATGCAGCATTCGGCTTGTTATTGTTGGCGATGGCTATCGGTGCTGTGATTGGTATCCCAATATCTGGCTATTTGATGGACCGATACGGGGCTGCCTATATCACAAAAGTAGCTTCTGTCTTTATCCTCTTCGTGTTTTCTGCCATTCCGCTGGGGGCCTCGGTTCTATATTTGGTGCCAATCATATTTATCGTTGGATTTTGCATCGGAACCCTTGATGTCTCCATGAATGGCTGGGGGGCTGAAGTAGAGCAGGCACTTAAGCAACCGGTCATGTCATCCTATCATGGGCTTTTCAGTCTGGGAGCCGGGCTTGGTGCTGGCGGCGGTGCACTTGCTATCTGGCTTGGTTTTTCTGTGGCGGTGCATTTTTCTTCTTGGTGCATGTTGATGGCGTTACCGCTTGTTTTGGTATTGAGAACAAGTTGGCTCTCTGAAACGCGGAATGAACCTGATACGAAATCCCCACTCTTTGTGTTTCCAAAGGGGGCGTTGCTGTTCGTTGCTATCATGGCACTGATTGCTGCTCTGGCTGAGGGGGCAGTGACCGATTGGGCGGCGCTTTATCAAATTCAGGAGCTTGGGTTTGAAAGTTCCCTTGCAGCGATCGGGTTTGCCGTTTTTTCAGTGGCAATGGTTGTTATGCGATTTGTTGGTGATCATCTTATCGCACGCTTTGGTCCGGTCCGCGTTGCCCGCATCAGTGGCATTGCAGCTTTTGTTGGCGCGTCGCTTTTGGTTTGGGGAGATGGTATCTGGATGGTGTGGATTGGCTGCGCTGTTATGGGGCTGGGGAATGCTGTGCTATTCCCGCTTGCAATGTCGCGGGCGGCCGCGGATCCGACCATGTCGAAGGGGGCCGCGTTGGCCTCGGTGGCGATGCTGGCTTATGGCGCTTTTTTGTTTGGCCCGCCGATGCTTGGGTTCATCGCAGATGCCATGTCCTTGCGCGCCTCTTTCGCATTTGTCGCCTGTCTTGCGCTTTTGCTACCCATGCTTGCCGGAGCACTGAAGGTCGCACGCTGATTTAGAGTCTGTGAAACTTAAATGGCCACAGTCTCAAGCAGCGCCGCGTTATTGAAATACGCGGCGCTGCTTGAGTTTTAAAGACTTTCAAGGAAGCGCTTGGAGGCAGCTCCGTGTTCATGTCGCAGTTCTGCAATATCGATTTGTGTCGGTATTCCGTCTGCAACGGTCCAGTCCCCAGCGATCATTACCCGGTCAGCTGTGTGAGCGCCACATAGCACGAGAGCTGCCAATGGATCTCCGGCTCCCGAGAACCTGAGTTCGTCCAGTTTGTAGAACGCCATGTCGGCCATCATGCCTAAGCGGATCGCGCCAATGTCTTTCCGGCCGAGGCACTTTGCAGAGCCCTCGGTTGCCCAGCGAAAGGCATCGAAGTGGGTAATGGACGCGGCATCATAGGTCAGGCGGTTGATCATCAAGGCATGACGCACACCTTCCATCAGGTTGGAATTGTCGTTAGAGGCTGAACCATCCACGCCTAACCCGACGGGGCATCCTGCTGCTTCCAATTCCTTGGTGCGGCACTGTCCGGATGCCAGAACCATGTTCGACGTCGGGCAATGGCAAATGCCGACACAGGCATGGCCAAGACGTCTGACTTCATCGTCGTTGAAATGGATGCCGTGGGCCAACCAGACACGCTCATTCAGCCAGCCGCACTCCTCAAGATAGTCAACCGGACGGCAGTTGAACTTTTCCATGCAGTAGTTGTCTTCGTCTATGGTCTCGCCCAGATGTGTGTGAAGGCGGCAGTCATATTTGTTCGCCAGATCGACGCTCTCCTGCATCAGGCGCTTGGTGACTGTGAAGGGAGCGCAAGGGGCCAGGGCGACCTGTAACTTGGAGCCTTTGGACGTGTCGTGATAGCGTGACAGAACCCGTTCGCAGTCGGCAAGGATCGTATCTTCATCCTGAACCACTGTGTCAGGCGGCAGTCCACCGTCTTTCTGGCTGAGGTTCATGGACCCGCGCGTAATGGTCATACGAACGCCGACGCGCTCTGCCTCTTCCGCCTGAATGTCCATGGCGTCTTCCAGCCCATCGGGGAACAGATAGTGGTGATCAGAGGCTGCGGTGCATCCTGACATCATCAATTCCGTAAGGGCCAGGCGGGTGCCAAGCCGGAAGTTGTCCGGCTTCACATTCTTGGCCCATATAGGATAGAGCGTTTGCAGCCAGGGGAAGAGTTCCTTGTTGATTGCATCTGGATGCGCGCGCGTCAGCGTCTGAAAGAAATGGTGGTGTGTGTTCACCAGGCCCGGCGTGATGACATGCTGTGAAGCGTCAAAGGTTTGATCCACCGGCAACATGGGCTCTTTGCCCGATGCAATCAGCTCAACGATGACGCCGTCTTCCACGATCACGCCTCGCTCTGCGCCATCGGCGAGAATTGCGATCGGGTCTTTGATCCATATGCGCATAAGAATTTGGTCCTTTTAACTGGACCTGTAGGCTTTGATAGCAGCCAGAGGTCACCGGCATGCCCGAGTTCCGAACAGGGGGTAGTAAAGTGAGGGAGGCCTCTCAATGAAGCGCTCCGATGACGTATTCTTTATGAAGTTTTCAGCCAAGCGCAAGCCTTTCTCGCCGAGCAAATGAACCTCAAACGTATTATACCTTGGCGGCGATCACTTCGACTTCAACGACAAATTCCTCACGGGTAAAACCGGAGATTATCATGAGTGTAGAAGCTGGGGCTGGATCAGATGTGAACTCATCGCGGGCTTTCATGTAGCCCTGCATGTGTTCGCGCGCTGTTACATAAGCATTGATCCGCACCAAGTGTGATAGGTCCATTTCTGCGTCAGCGAGAATGGCCTTTATGTTGTCAAAACACAGGCGCGTCTGGCTTTCCACGTCTGGGGGGATCGTGTCATCAGCCTTGATGCCCAACTGGCCTGAGGTAACAACTATTCGATGTCCGGCAGGAACTTCGATGCCATGGCTATAGCGGGCAAACGGTGGCCGGATGTTGGTTGGCGTAAGAGATCTGGTCATGGAATTGGGTGCCTGAATGAGGAGAATTCAATTTCGACCGTAAAGATCGTTTAAAGGCTCGGCAACAGAGTTGACTGATTAAGCCTGCGGCATCAAAGTGCCGCATCTGCTTAATAATCAGTCACAGCTTGGTTGTGTTTGTATTTATTATATTTAATTGGTTGCAGTGACTGTTGTTAGGCGAGTTCGTAAGTGAAGAAACTAGCCAAATGCTCTTTTAATCTGGGTTTTGGCACGCTGATTGCTTTGGTGGTCTAGCGTTAGTACATGATCCGCTCCCAGGGCCTGTGGAGGCACAGCGGTATAGTTCGTTTCTGTCTTCTTGGTTGAGGGGCGGATGTGAGCTATTTTGGAGAGGTTGGATAGCATGCGCGTACTTCAGAAAATCGGTTTCACTATGGCTGCCCTTGCTGCGTCGACGAGTGCTCATGCGCTTGAAAAAGTTAGCTTCGGGACAAACTGGGTCGCTCAGGCCGAACACGGCGGTTACTATCAGGCTTTGGCGGATGGCACTTATGAGGCATGTGGCCTTGAGGTCGAAATCAAGCCCGGTGGGCCGCAGGCCAACAACCGCATTCTTCTACCCGTCGGCAAAATTGATTTTTTGATGGGCGGCAACATGCTGCAGGCTTTCTCTGCTGTTGAGCAGAATATTCCAACGACTGTCGTGGCTGCTCATTTCCAGAAAGAGCCGCAGATTATCATGAGCCATCCTGATGCTGGTCATGATACCTGGGAAAGCCTGAAGGACATCAAGATTCTGATTGGTAAAGGTGGTTTCAATTCCTTTTACCAATGGATGATCGCTGAATACGGATTTAGTGCCGATCAGGTTCGTCCTTACACGTATAATGCAGCTCCATTTATCGCGAATAAGGACATGGGCCAGCAGGGATATGTGACATCCGAGCCGTTTGCGATCGAGACTGAAGGCGGGTTTAAGCCGAACATCTTCTTGATTGCTGATTACGGTTATAACACCTATGGCACCACAGTTGAGACGCGTAATGAACTCATCGAGACCAAGCCAGACGTGGTAAAATGTTTTGTCGATGGGTCGGCTACCGGTTGGGTTAATTTCTTGTACGGAGACAATTCCAAAGCCTTGGATCTGATCAAGAAGGATAATCCTGGCATGTCCGACGAACAGCTCGCCTTTTCTATCGAGAAGATGAAAGAATATGGCATCGTTGATTCCGGTGACAGCTTGACTATGGGCATTGGCGCAATGACCGACGAGCGTAACAAGTCATTCTTCGACAAGATGGTTGCTGCCGGTGTTGTTCACGCTGATGTCGATTACACTAAGGCTTACACCCTAGATTTTGTGAACAAGGGCGTTGGTGTGGATCTGAAAAGCAAGCTGGTCGGTAACTGATTTCAGGGGTGCCGGACAGTGTTGAATTTTGATTTAGTCCGTGGTTGTGAGGCGCTTGCATGACAGCCAAGGTAATCGGGACGGGGCAGGGTGCTTTGGCGCCTGCCCCGGCAGTTATATCCATAAAGCAGATCTCTAAGACCTTTTCGAATGGAACGGTTGCGCTGCGCGAAATGTCTTTGGACATACGTCAGGGAGAGTTTGTAAGCCTGCTGGGGCCTTCGGGCTGCGGTAAGTCGACAGTTCTCAGGATCGTTACAAGTCTGACCGGTCCGACGACGGGACGTGTGGAATGGCCCATGGAAACGGCCGCTCAGGATGATCATGGGTTGAGCTTCGTGTTTCAGGAGCCGACTTTGATGCCATGGGCGACGGTTTTTGGGAATGTCTGGCTTCCACTCAGGCTCAGGGGCGTGACCAAACGGGACGCTTATGACAGGGTGATGGAAGCTCTGGAAATGGTCGGGCTTGCTGGTTTTGCGGAGAGCTATCCGCGGGAACTGTCAGGCGGGATGAAAATGCGCGTGTCGATTGCGCGTGCATTGGTGACCAAGCCGAAGGTTCTCCTGATGGATGAACCGTTTGCGGCGCTCGACGAGATTACACGTTTCAAGCTCAACAACGATCTTCTGCATTTGTGGGAGACGTTCGGGTGGACCGTCGTGTTCGTAACCCATTCGGTTTTTGAATCTGTGTATTTGTCGAACCGGATTGTCGTCATGGCCTCCCGGCCTGGGCGGGTTGTGAATGATATGCGGCTTGATGCGCCATATCCTCGCGGCGATGAATTCCGGACGTCAGCGGAATACGGCGACTATTGCCGAACCGTTTCCGAGGCACTTCATGCAGCCATGGATGCCAACGACCACCTGTGACGCGTTCGCGCCAGTGGTATAGGAAAGAGCGAAACAATGAGTGTTCTGACTGAACAAGCTGTTGTGCTGCCTCAAGAGTCGGGGCAGGAGACACTGCTTGACCCCATGGAAATCCGCAAGGCACGTGCGGTGAAAATTGAACGTATCGGGCGTTGGGTATTGCCCGTCGTTATTCTGGCTGCGGCGATAATCCTGTGGGATCGCATATGTGTTTGGAATGAAATTCCCCACTATGTTTTGCCGCGTCCGGCTTTGGTTCTGGAGTCGCTGATCTCCGATTGGTCTATCCTCTCCGTCGCGCTCCTGAACACGTTGAAAATTACCTTTGGAGCTCTGTTTATTGCGACTTTTGGCGGGTTGGCTCTGGCGGTTCTGTTCACCCAATCGAAGTGGATAGAAATATCCTTTTTCCCGTTTGCGGTGATCCTTCAGGTCACGCCGATCATTGCGATTGCGCCACTGATTTTCATCTACGTGGATTCTGTTCAGGTTGGATTGTTGATTTGCGCCTGGATTGTGGCCTTCTTCCCTGTCTTGTCGAACACGACACTTGGACTTAATTCAGCTGATCATAATCTGAGAAACCTGTTCCAGATGTACGGGGCCACGCGATGGCAATCGCTTCGGTTTTTGAGGCTTCCTGCGGCTATGCCGTATTTCCTCGGCGGCTTGCGGATTGCTGGCGGTCTGTCCCTGATAGGGGCAATTGTCGCTGAATTCGTTGCCGGTTCTGCTGGTTCTGGGTCCGGATTGGCCAATCAGATCCTGGAGGCAAGTTATCGCCTGAACATCCCACGCATGTTCGCTGCAGTGATTTTGATATCGGCAACCGGGATTGCGATTTTCCTGGTGATGAATCTGGTTTCCCATCTTCTGTTGCGCAAGTGGCATGAGAGTGCGCTGAAGCGGGAGAATTGATTCATGGCACATGTACTTGACCGTGATGTGCAGAGCGATGGCATTCTCCACAGTGCCCATGTTCCCGCTTGTCTTTTGCCTAGCGATGTCGCGGGTTCTGACCCAACTGCTATCGTTGCCGTTGATATCGAGATCTCCGGTGGGAATCTATCGCAGATATCTCCTGCTGGAACTGGAAACTGCCAAGGAAACGCAAGCTTCAACCTCGATGGTGGTATGGTTTTGCCTGCTCTCGTCGACATGCATACGCATCTGGACAAGGGCCACATCTGGCCGCGCCAGCCCAACCAGACGGGTACTTTTGACGGCGCACTTGACGCTGTTGGGGCCGACCGCATTGCGTCCTGGACTGCAGAAGACTTGCGTGAACGTATGCAATTTGGTCTGCGCTGCGCCTATGCTTATGGCACGTCTGTCATTCGAACCCACATCGATAGCATTCCCCCTCAGGATGCGATTACCTGGCCGGTGTTCGAAGAACTGCGGGATGATTGGAAGGACCGCATCATTTTGCAGGGCTCTTGCCTCTTCGGAATTGATCGGTTGGAAGACGACTTGCCGTTTCTGGAGAGCATTGCTGATCGGATGAAATCTGCAGGCGGAGTTCTGGGAGCTGTTACCTATATGGTTCCGAATCTGGACCGGCATCTGGATGCGATCTTCAAGGCTGCCATGGATCGCGGGCTGTCGCTTGATTTCCATGTAGATGAGACGAAAGACCCGAATGCCCACAGCTTGCGGTCGATTGCTGAAGCGGCGATCCGGACGGGTTTTGACGGGAAGATAGTCTGCGGCCACTGCTGTTCTCTCGCGCAGCAAGGCGAAGATGAGATCGATGAAACGCTGGACCTGGTTGCAAAGGCTGGCATCGGCGTTGTCTCGCTGCCCATGTGCAACATGTATCTTCAGGATAGAGAGCCAGGGCGTACGCCACGGTGGCGCGGTGTGACGTTGCTGCATGAAATGAAGGCGCGCGGCATTCGGGTCGCTGTGTCCTCCGATAACACACGTGATCCATTTTATGCCTATGGCGATCTGGATTTGATAGAGGTCTACGCGCAAGCAACGCGGATCCTGCAATTGGACCATCCAATTGCAGACTGGATTTCGGCAATCTCAACGAGCCCTGCCGAGATGCTTGGTGTAGAGGCTGGGCGTTTGACTCTCGGCAAACCTGCAGACCTCATTCTGTTTCGCACTCGAAGCTGGAGTGAGCTTTTGTCCCGCCCGACAGGGGCACGCGATGTCTTGCGCCGAGGGCGTAGCTTGACCGAAAGTATTCCGGACTACCGGGAACTTGACCATTTGATGACTGGAAGCGGAGCAGTGTCATGAGCACTCTTGAAACCCTCAAAGCGACACTGGCCGGTTTGCAGATCGAGGATAATCCGCAACTGGTCAAGCAAAAAAGCCGGGATTTCTTTTGGTATTCGCCAGTTCTGAAGCGCCAGCTGGATGATGTGACAGCTGACTTTGTTGTGACGCCGAAGACCGAGGATGATGTCATTCGGGTTCTTAAGGCTTGTTATGAAGCAAATATTCCGGTCACAGCGCGTGGAACTGGGACTGGCAATTACGGTCAGGCGATGCCGTTGGCCGGTGGTGTTATCCTGAACCTCGCCGAGATGGACAAGGTGAAGGAGATCCGTCCCGGCGTTGTTGTGGTTGAAGCAGGTGCGATCATCTCAAAGATCGACGATGAATGCCGGGCTCATTCGGGGCAGGAATTACGGCTTCATCCCTCTACATATCGTACCGCGACAATCGGCGGCTTTATTGCTGGCGGATCAGGCGGCGTCGGGTCCATCAACTGGGGCGGTCTTCGTGACCTCGGCAATGTCTTGCGGCTCCGTGTGTTGACCATGGAAGCTGAGCCACGTGTCCTGGAGATGACTGGCGAAGACCTACACAAGGTCATGCATGCCTATGGGACCAACGGCATCATTACTGAAGTCGAGATGCCGTTGACCACGGCCTATGATTGGGTCGATGTGCTGGTTGGTTTTGACGCATTTATGGACGGGGTTCAATTTGCTGATGATCTTGGCAATCTGGATGGTCTGCTGGTCAAGGAAATCGCGCCGATTGCAGCCCCTTTGCCTCATGACTATTTTCTGAGACATAAGAAATTTATCGGCAAGGATCAGTCTGTCGTCGTCTGCATGGTTGCGCCTTTTGCCATGGATGCGTTTGCGTCTTTCGTGGCTCGTGATGGCAATGCATCGATTCTGTATCGTTCAGATACGGCGGAGGAGAGTGAAAAGAAGGGCCTGCCGTTTGCCTATGAGCTGGCTTGGAACCACACGACTTTGCGCGGCCTTCGCATAGATCCGAGCATTACCTATCTGCAGGTGCTTTATCCTTATCCGAACCAGATCGAAAAAGTCCGGCTCATGACGGAACTGCTCGGTGATGAGGTGCCAGGGCACCTTGAATACGTTCGTTTCGATGGCAAGATCACGTGTTTTGGGTTGCCAAT
Source organism: Roseibium algae (assembly GCF_037783265.1). Classification (NCBI taxonomy): domain Bacteria; kingdom Pseudomonadati; phylum Pseudomonadota; class Alphaproteobacteria; order Hyphomicrobiales; family Stappiaceae; genus Roseibium; species Roseibium algae. The sequence continues at coordinate 790,707 of NZ_JBAKIA010000001.1, read as the reverse complement.
CGTTCGCTATACGAGTGAAGAGCGGCTCAATGAAATCATCAAGTTGCATGAGGACAATGGCTGTCCGGTCTTTAATCCGCACCGTTACACCCTTGAAGAGGGCGGAATGAAACAAACGGATGCGATTCAGTTGTCGTTCAAGAAGGAAGCCGATCCGAAGGGGCTTCTAAACCCCGGCAAGATGATTGCCTGGGAGGACCCTTCCTACGACTATTCGTCTGAAAAGCTGTTTCTATTCCCCGGATTGCAGGGCGCATAAAACGGTTCAATTTATCCTGTCTGCCATGATCGGCCGCCTTGCTGTTTCAGCGGGCCGTCCCTTTGTCATGTCTGGACCTTAGTGTCAGGTTTGACGCAAAACATTGGAGTGACCATGCGGGTTTTGGTTTTATACGCGCATCCGGTTGAAACGAGTTTCGGAGCCTCCCTGCATAAGCAGGTTCTGACCTCACTGGCGGCCGCTGGGCATGAGATTGATGACTGTGACCTCTATGTGGAAGACTTCGACCCACGGCTGACCCGCGAGGAACGGATTGGTTATCATGATATTGAGACCAATTGTGCGCCCGTGGCTGCGTATGTTGATCGTTTGCAGGCGGCAGATGCTCTTGTGATCGTGACGCCGGTCTGGAATTTTGGTTATCCAGCCATCCTGAAAGGCTTTTTCGATCGGGTTTTCCTGCCAGGGGTTTCTTTCAAGATGAAAGATGGCAAGGCCTCGCCCTGCTTGCATAACATCAAGAAACTGGCGGTCGTCACGACCTATGGCGGCACACGTTTGCGCGCTTTTCTGGTCGGTGATCCGCCGCGAAAAATTGCAACCCGTGTTTTGCGTGCTGTGATCAAGCCTGTCGCACCAGTCGCCTATCATGCTCTTTACGATATGAACCGCCGAACGGACGCTGAATGCACGACCTTCCTCGGCAAGGTGGCGTCTGCCATGGAGAAATTTTAATGCGTGCCCTCGTCGTTTATTGTCACCCGTGTCCAGAGAGCTTCAATGCAGGCGTTCTGGAGACCGCGGTAACCACTTTGGAAGCTGCAGGCCACGAGGTAAGACTTCGTGATCTCTACAAAGAAGATTTTGCGCCGGCCATGAGTGCAGAAGAGCGCCGCGGATATCATGACATTGACGACAATGTTAAGCCGGTTCAAAAATATGTCGATGATATCTGCTGGTGCGAGATGATCGTGTTTGTCTATCCAACATGGTGGTTCGGCCTACCGGCGATGCTCAAGGGTTGGTTTGACCGGGTTTGGGTGCCGCATGTTACTTTCACAGTCCCTACGGCTACTCAAGGCATGAAGCCAAATATGCAGCATATTAAACGCATCGCTGTTGTCACCACCTGTGGTGCAACATGGTGGGTGTCCAAGTTAATAGGCGAGCCTGGGCGTAAGACCATTATGCGGGGCATGAGGGCGCTTTGTGCCCCAGTATGCAAGACGCTTTATATCGCACATTACAAGATGGACACATCCACGGATCAAACGCGTGCTCGGTATCTGGCTAAGGTCAAGAAACGCCTTTCAGCATTCTAAATATTCTTGCTTTGCAGATGATTGTCATTTGACGGTTAAATACATTCGCTAGGCTCAGCTCGAATCTGGCAATGTAATGAAGCTGGATTCTCATTCGACTGACGGGTGGGAGCCTTAGTAATGGCATTTAACTACAAGAAGAGCGTGACCTTTCGGCTTGTGCAGGCTGCTAAGGCGCAAAGGGCACGTTCAGGCAGTCATCTGATGCGGATCGGCTTGCATCCAGGTCAGGAACTTGTTCTCAAGGTCCTGGCAGACAGTGACGGGCGTACCATGAGCCAATTGGCTCTCGCGCTAGGCGTTCAGCCGCCAACGGTTACGAAAATGGTCACGCGTCTGTCCGCGCAGGGATACGTGCGTCGGCAGGTGTCTGATACAGACGGTCGTCTGGCCCGTGTCTATCTGACTGAAGAAGGCAGTGCGCTGGTTGAAGGGGTTGATCGTGCCTGGAAGCGCCTTGAGCGAGAAGCTATGGCAGGCCTTGATGACAAGGATCGCAAGAAGCTGCGCAAGCTGCTGAGGCTAATTGAAAAAAATCTTTCTCTATCCGTGGATGAAGACCCCGATCACGAAAATGATACGGACGTTGAACCAGAAACAGAGCTTGTTATCGCCTGAGATGTTTATTCAGAAGGCGGGTTAGATAACATGACGTAGAATTCGGTTTCTGAGCTTTAGCGGCTGTCCTGCTTTAACCAAACTCGCTGTCTTGTGTTGCAGGCCTTTTCCTCGATCCCTATGTGAAGTGAGAGCTTTTGAAGCGATTTCGCGAGATTGGGTTATGACACGACAAACTTTGAATGAAGAGCGCGGTGCGCGTGATGCTGCCGAATTGAAACGGCGATTTCACAAAGTTTCATCCCGTTCCAAGATCGGTGGCAGGTCGCGCTTGTTTACCGGTGGTGGTTTGAGGCCGGTGGGGCCGTCTCATGGTAAGCCAATGGGGATCGGAAAGGCTATCGTGGTTTGGTTGATGATTGGCCTGATTGCCTTTGCCATCGGCTCTTTCATCCGTTGATTTCGGAATGGTCGGCTTTGCTGCTGGCCCATGGTTCTGGTGGCTAGACTAGAAACGGATACCCTCCTTCCAATTTCAGTAGGGCTATCTTCGTTTGAACACCTCCAGAGCCTGAAAATCCGCCAAGCCCTTGGGCAGACAATACCCTGTGACACGGGATTATAATCGGGATCGGATTGGCACCACAGGCCTGCCCGACTGGCTGCCCGTAAGACTTCAGATCTTTTGCTATGTCGCCGTAGGTGCGCGTGTTTCCATAAGGTATTGCAGACATCGCACTGTAGACGGATTGATGAAACTCAGATCCCTTCGGGGCAAGCGGAAGATCGAACGTTTTTAAGGTTCCAGCGAAATAAGCATTGAGTTGGTGTGCAGCCTCCTGAAGCACGTTAGATTCAGAACTGGTACCAATATTTTCCGAAACATCCTGCCAATCCAAAGATCTGACCTTGCCCTCACTTTCGCAGATAGTGAGGTTGCCAACGGGCGATTTGATTGAAATGGATGGCATTGCGCTCTGCTTGGTCTGTATGGACTAAGCAAGACTACCCTGCGTACCGTTGGCATGGAAAGAGGCCTTTCAACGATCATCGCCCAAGCCTATCCTCGTTTGGTTATTCGGCGCTTCCGCGCGGTGCACTTTTGGAAATTTTCATATCATGGCGGGTCAGAACGAGATCAAGGTTCCAGGCGGCTCTGCCGCTGGCCCTGTCGAGGTATCTGCGAGTAACGGCGGTTTTGCGCAGACATCGCTGACAGCTATTGGACTGATCCTGCTCGCCTGCCTATGCTTTTCAGGGCTTGATGCGACGGCGAAGTACCTCAGTCAGTCTCTGCCTCCGCTTCAAATTGTCTGGATGCGTTTCGTCGTACATGTGGTTCTTGCGCTTGTTCTCTTCCGTGTCTGGAAAAACCCGAAGTTTTTTAAAACCGGACGTCCTGTCCTACAAACGGTTCGCGCATTTACCCTGTTAGGCAGCACCGTCGGCAACTTTATGGCGGTCCAGTACCTGCAATTGGCTGAGTCCATGTCGATCCTGTTTGCAGCACCGTTTGTTGTGACTGCGTTGGCGGGGCCGATGCTTGGAGAATGGGCCGGTATGCGGCGCTGGGCGGCGATTGTGGTTGGTTTCATAGGGGTTATAATTGTGACGCAGCCGGGCAGTGGCCAGATGCACTGGGCTGCCATTTACTCGGTTGGCGCGCTGGTATGTTATGCTCTCTATGCCCTATTAACCCGTAAGCTGGCAGAGACTGATTCATCTGCAAGCATGTTGTTGATCTCTGCAGCCGTTGCTGCTTCCGCAATGACGCCTGTTGGACTTTCAGTCTGGGTTGAACCACCGAGCCTGTTTCATTGGGGGCTACTGTTGTCGACGGGTGTTTATGGCTGTATCGGGCATTGGATCTTCATTCATGCGCACCGATTGGCTCCTGCGCCGGTTCTCGCTCCCTTCATTTATGTTCAAATTGTCTGGATGGTCGCGCTGGGCTATCTGGTTTTTGATGATGTTCCTGCCATAAGCACGCTTGTGGGGGCATCCGTCGTGGTGGCATCAGGGCTCTATATTCTGTACCGTGAACAGGTTAGGAAGAATTAACGGCTCCGCCTTGGCGTCGGAACGTGTTCCTGTTGACGCTTGAATGAAATTATCGCCTTAATAAGGAGCGATGATTGGAAAACCTGTCTTTTGGACAAGCAATCCGGGGGGATGCAATGTCACTGACGCGTAGAAATTTTCTTGTTGGAAGCACCTTGTTAGGTGTGGGTTCTCTTGTGAGTAGGCCTGCTTTTTCGAATGCAGCCGCGAACGCTTATTTTGATGGTTTTCGTGAGGACAACGGCTTTCGCTATCGGGTTACCAACTTCAAAAAGATCGACCCTGTTTGGCAGCGGCAGATGGTCAAGTACTTCAGCCCTTGAATCGCCCGGCACAGTGGTTGTCGATACTCGGAACCATTTTTTGTATGTTGTCTGGGAGAACAACACGGCACTTCGATATGGTGTTGGTGTCGGCCGCGAGGGCTTTCAGTGGTTTGGCCGTTCGCGGATTGATAGAAAAGCGCTGTGGCCAAGATGGGTGCCGCCGCCTGAAATGCTTCAACGCCAACCTGACTTGCCTCGTTTGGTCGAAGGCGGGGCCGCAAACAATCCGCTGGGGCCGCGTGCCCTTTACCTTTATCGGGACGGCGGGGACCTTGGCTACCGATTGCATGGCACTTTAGAGCCTTGGAGCATCGGGCGTGATGTATCCAGTGGCTGCATTCGTATGTTTCCGGAAGATATTATCGACCTTTACCAACGATGCCCAAAAGGTACGAAAGTTCTGGTTCTTAAGCATTTGGGCGCAAGTGCGGGCTAGATAATTGCATGATAAATAGGGGGCATGATTGTGCCGCCTTGCGTTTATTCTTTTGGGGGGTGATTTGACTGGTTTTGCAATGTTTGGGCGTGGTGGCATTCTGTCTGTTGTGATTGCTGGACTCTTGGTCTCTGGCTGCAACAGCGTTGGAAGTCTGAGCACGCCTGACGTCACAAATGCGACCGCACCCGGATTTGTGGATATGAAGCCGGGATCCGAAGAGGAGTTCATGCTCAACGTTGGGCGGCGTGTATACTTCGACAAGGGATCTGCGGTTGTCACAGACGAGGCGCAAATGACGATAGTGCGTCAGGCCGATTGGCTGAAGAAAAACAAAGGCTGGCTTATCAAGGTTCAGGGACATGCAGATGACCCGGGCAGTGAGGCGGTCAACAAGGCTCTTTCCGAAAAGCGCGCTGAGGCCGTCATTGCGGCTCTTGCTGCCCTTGGCGTCGACCAAAAGCGTATGTGGGCCAAGGGGTATGGCATCGAACGTCCGGTGACAAATTGTGACGACATCACGTGTCAATCGCAAAACAGGCGGGTTGTCGTGAACTTGCGTCGGGAATTCGACGATTCAGCACCTGGCCGATAAACGGATGTCTGATTGCGAGAAGCTGTCTGGCCTGTTACTGACCATTTATGTTGTTGCGCGTCGCAGGCTTGAGACTGATGTATGACCGATGATACGGCCCCTGAAAAACCGGCATCGGGTGTTTTGGCTCCTGATGGATCGGCTGTTGATGACTTTCAGGAAGATGAAGTCACAGGCGAGTTTTTCAAACCTGGAAAGCGGCTGACACTTGGGCATATTGCTGATCTTCTCGGGGTGTCGACCGCGACTGTATCGCTTGCTTTGCGAGACAGCCCTTTGGTTGCAGAGGAAACGCGCCTGAAGGTCAAGAAGACCGCCGAGGACATCGGCTACATCTACAATCGCTCTGCTGCCTCGTTGCGTACTGCCAAAAGTCAAATTGTCGGAGTTGCCGTTCACGATATTCTGAATCCCTATTTTGCTGAAGTTTTTTCCGCTCTGGAAGATGTGCTTGAAGAGCAGGGGCAGATGATTTTCATCTGCAATCACCGCGATGATGTGAAGCGCCAGAGGGCGTTCATCAACACTCTGCTGCAGCACCGGGCAGATGGGCTTATTCTGTGTCCGTCGGTTGGAACGACAACAGAAGAAATCAATCGTCTGGTTGGACAGGGCATTCCGGTTACTTTGATGTGCCGGGAGGTTCCCGGTGTTTGGGCGCCTTGTATCCGCGGCGATGATGTTACGGGTGCGTACGCAGTCACCAAACATCTTATCGACCAGGGTCATGAGAAGATCGGGATGATTGGCGGGCGACGAGAAAGTTCAGCGGGACGCTGTCGACATCATGGCTGGCGGAAAGCCCTGACGGATGCAGGGATAGACGCAACAAAGCAGCTGGATATTCCCGAGTTGATGACTCAGTCCGATGGACGGAAGATCGTGCCCGAGATCCTGAATGCCAAGAACAAGCCGACTGCGTTGATGTGCTTCAATGACTTGGTTGCCTTGGGAATGATGCCAGTGTTTCGCCGAATGGATGTGGAGCCTGGTCCCGATATGGCGATTACCGGCTATGACGATGTCGATGGAGCGGGGAGCCGGACGCCTGCCTTGACGACAGTCTGTAACCACGCTGATAAAATTGGTCGTCTGGCGGCCTTGACCCTGTTGCGCCAGATCGCAGGTGAACGGGTTCCCAACCGGCCAATTTTGATCGAGCCGGACCTTCGTATTCGAGAAAGTTCGCCTCCGCAGGGTGTTCGACTTGGGCCAAGGCTCGTCGAGTAGTCGGAGGGCAGCTGAGATTATGAGAGATCGTGAATTGCTAAATTAATGTGGTCGGTCATGATGCAGATAACGATACTAGGCAGCTTGCCCTAAGTTCGTTGAATGATCTTTTTGGGAGATGGGTTTTGTCAGGTTTAAAGCTGCTTGGAATTTCGGGTTCGCTGCGTAAAGGCTCTTTCAATACGCTTCTCGTCAAGGAATCCGCACGTTTGTTCGAGCCTGAAACGTTCATGATGGCCGATATCAGAATGCCGCTTTATGACGGGGACCTTGAAGACGCTGAGGGGATGCCAGAGGCGGCAGTCAAACTTCGGGCTGATATTGAAGCTGCGGATGCAATTGTGATCTCGACCCCGGAATACAATAAGAACCTGCCAGGCGGTTTAAAAAACGCGCTGGACTGGATCAGTCGTGCACGTCCAATGCCGATGAATGACAAGCCGGTTGCCATTTTGTCAGCCGCGGCTGGTGTTATGGGCGGCGCGCGCGCTCAATATTCCCTGCGTCATTGCCTGACGGCGTTTGCCCCCCGAGTGCTTCAGGGGCCTGAGGTTCTGATTGGTGGCGCGGCCAAGGCATTCAACGAGGCTGGCCAATTGGAAAATGACCGCAGTGTGGTGCTGTTGAAGTCGCTGATGGATGCGTTGCGGCGGGAAGTATCTCGCTAGAGCCATTTTCTGTCGGAGTATATTCGGCAATTTTTTAGTGGGGCAAAGCTCACTCCGAGATTGAAGCTGCTGCAATCTGCGGTTCAGGTCTGTAGAGGCGGCAAAGGTCTCGCCCATCTTCCTTTGCTTGATAGAGCGCTATATCAGCTCTGTTCAGCACTGTGGAGAATTCGATATCATCACGGGTAATGGGTGCAATCCCCAGACTGCAAGTCACGTCCTCACTCATCTCGGGCAGGCGGCAATTTTGACTGATTTTCTTACGCAGTCGCTCACACACCATCAATGCAGAGTCACTATCTGCGCTGTCCAGAAGGATGCAAAACTCTTCCCCCCCGATGCGCCCAAAGACATCAATTGCGCGTAGTGCACTGGTGAGCGTATCGCAAAAACGCTTGAGAACGCGATCCCCTAAGCCATGCCCATATGTGTCATTGATTGATTTGAAATTATCGATATCAAGCAGTACGGCTGAAAAGACTTTCCCCGTTCTGCGATATCTGGCGACCTCGGTGTTCGCTCGCTCCATGAAGGACCGACGATTCAAAATGCCAGTCAAATCATCAATGCTTGCAATCCGCTCCAGGCGGATCTTGGCATCCATGAGCGCCTTGTGATCTTGTTGACGCGCGATTTCGTTGCCAACCCAGTCCGCGAACTGGCGAATAATTTCCCGATCTGTTTTTGAAAAACGACGCACGTGTTTGCTTTGGCTGGAAAAATTGATAGTTCCGTAACGCTCGCCATCAACCAGAAGCGGCGCACCGATATAAGCTTCGAGTGCAAACGTCTTATAACACGGATGTTGGGCGAGGCTTGATTTGGCTGTATAGGCGATTGCGACAGGTTTGTCGGCTGCAAGAGTATGGCTGCAATAGGTATCGCCGAGCTGAAACACTGCTCCGCGCTGGATTTCATCATTGGGGCATTCAGCCCAATTTATGGCGTACTTGTCTTCGGCGATTTGACTAATGATGCCAAAAGGGAGGTCGAAATGTTCGCAGCCTATGCGAAGAATTTGCTGAATTTTCTCGTCGCTGCACAGCTCACGGGTCGAGGTCGCCGAGTAGAGCTCACTGAGTGTTGTCTCGACTTTCTTTTTTTCCGTAATGTCAGTGGAGAATATAATCAGCCCAATTGTGCCGCCAGATTCATTGGTCTTAGGGATATATTCCACCATGGCGTCACGGCGAATGCCATCTGGATAAAGCCCATTCACTTCGTGTTTGCCTCGTTCGCCAGCCAGAGCCTGAGCGAATTTCTTTTGCGTTTGAATTCTGAGGTCTTGGGACAGGATGTTCCTGATATTTTTGCCGACCAGCTCAGATGGAGCAGATGAGAACCATTGCGCGCCATATTCATTTATAAATACGCAGGTTCCATTTGGATCTACCTCGGCTATGGAGCATGATAAGCTGTCGGTCAGAATTGTAATGTCGGCGTAGGCGGTGCGCAGTTGTTCTTGTGTATTTTTAAGTTCGGTAATGTCCGTGCGAATGCCTGCAATACCGTTCGACGGCGTGCGTCGTTCGGAGATCCTGAGCCACCTGCCATCGCCGAGTTTTTGCTCTACAATGGATCCATCTGCGTTTTGGTGCCTCTCAAGCCGGGCATCAAGCCATTGGTCCATGGATTGCGAACCCGTGTCATATTGGCCATTTAGAAGACCGAACTTCAAAATGTTTTTGAAGCTTTCTCCAGGCATCATGGCCTTCGCGGAGTCGGGATATATTTTCTTGTAATTCTCATTGCAGATAACCAACTGGTCGTCTGCGTCGTACAATGCAAAACCCTCTGAAATAGATTCCATCGCATCTTGAAGGGTCGCAGCCGATTCTTCAGCCTTCTCTTCCAAGGCAATTCGATCCGAAATGTCCCTGCCAATGAAAAGAAACCCTGAATGGTCTCCTGTCTCGTTAAAAAGAGGCGTGGACATTACTTCGCAGGTAAACACCGAGCCGTTCTTGTGTTTAAACCTAACGGCGTATTTCTGACCATCTTTGTTCTGAGCTGCAGATGCATGAATTTCACCAGCTGCAGCATAGTCCTGTGGACTTGCATAGATCTGTTCGCTGGTTGCTCCAATCAATTCCTCGCCGGAATATCCAAACAGGTTTTCCATTGCGCGATTGACAAACAGTATGCGCCGACATGGGTCAACAATCGCGACGCACTCGCTCATTGCCCCAAACGTTTTTTCCAAGTCCAGACGGATGCCGCCGATTAAGTCAGGCTGATGCATCAGGAAGCCACCTTCTTATAACTCTCGCCTATACTCCTGTGTAAGTTATAATAAATTGATACCTGATGTTATTTTACTTGATATTTTGTATTTTTATTCAAGTTTAAAATAAAGTATTGTTATAATTTACACTCTCTGTTCGAGCTCTTGTATTGTTCTGAATTCGTATAATAAGAATTAAAGCCAATTTTATCGCGAAGTGTCTTGAAATCCATAAGATGTGGGTCTCTGGGGTTGTCCTTTGATAGGGCATCTAACACAGTATTCATGGCCTGCATTGCAGCGGCCATCAACGTCAGTGGGTAGGCGGCAATTGAGTAGCCGATATCTCTTAGCTCAGAATGCGGTAAATCGGGTGTTTCGCCACCTTCCACGATGTTGGCCATTTTCGGGCCTGGAAGCTCGCGGCAAAGGATCTTCATTTCTTCTTCGGTTTTGGGGGCTTCGACAAACAGTATATCTGCGCCAAGTTCCCTGAATTTCGAAGCCCGGTCGATCGCTTCAGTGAGGCCGTGATCATGCCGAGCATCTGTCCTGGCCAGGATCAGAATATCCGCGCCTTCGGCTCTGGCATCATTCGCCGCACGTATCCGGTCAAAGGCTTCCTCACGAGAAACCACCGCTTTGCCGGGCGTGTGGCCGCAGCGCTTGGGTGCCAGCTGGTCTTCGATCATAACTGCAGCTGCCCCCGCCTTTGCGAAGCCTGCGACTGTACGGCGGACATTCATGGCATTGCCATAGCCAGTGTCACCGTCCGCGATCAACGGGATCGTTGTTGCTTCGGTGATGTTGCGCGCCTGATCAAGCACCTCGCCATAGGACATCAGTCCGAGATCGGGCTGTCCGATGCGTGAGGCAGACGTGGCAAAGCCAGACATGAATGTGAGATCGAAGTTCGCCTGTTGAACCAATTTGGCTGACAGCGCGTCGAAACAACACGGCATGACATGCAGCTTGTCTTGCGCCAGAAGGGCGCGCAGCTTTTCAGCAGGGGACATGGATTCGTTCCTAGAGCTTGAAAGGAATGTAGAGAGCGAGATCGGGCCACATATACAGAAGTAATACGCTGCCCAGCATGATCAAAAGGAAGGGCATTACCCCACGGGAGACATCTGACAGGCTCGCTCGAGCCACCGATTGAATGACATAAAGGTTCAGGCCGACGGGCGGGGTGATCAGGGCACATTCCACCAGGATGACCATATACACGCCGAACCAGATGGGATCGAAGCCCATTGCAAGTGCGGCTGGCAAGAGTACTGGCGTCATGATCAGCACCATGGAGAGCGCTTCAAAAACCAACCCCATGATCAGCAGAACGATCGAGACGACAATCACAAACGCGAACGGGCTGTCGATTGTCTGGCCAATGAAGGCGGAAATGTCTTGAGGGATCCGGTACAGGGTGATGGCTTTGCCAAAGACCTTTGCTCCAGCAATGATCAGAAGAATGGCAACTGTGGTGGCCATGGCTTCAAAGGAGGCATCCCGCAGACCCTTCCAGGTCAGTGTGCGCAAAATGAATGTGGTGATGAAGAGGGCCGCTGCGAAGCCGACAGCAGCGGCCTCTGTCGGAGTTGCCGCGCCTGTATAGATTGAGCCGATTACGATGGCGGCGAGCAACATGCTAGGCAAAGCGCGTATCGTTGCCGGTTTTCGTTGTGCCCAGTTGGACGCAGGCTCTGGAGTGAAGCCACCAAACCAGCGGGCATAAATCATGGCGAAGGCAATGAAGAGAACCACCAGAAGAAGGCCCGGGCCAATGCCAGCCAGGAAAAGGGCAATGACAGACTGTTCGGTGACGAAGCCGTAGACGATCATGGGGATCGATGGCGGGATCAAAATGCCAAGCGTGCCTCCTGCAGCGAGCAGGCCATAAACGAAGCGCTTTTCATATCCGCGCTTGATCATTTCGGGAATGGCGACAGTGCCAATCGTTGCAGCTGTCGCGACAGATGATCCGGAAATGGCAGCAAATATTGCGCAGGACAAGATCGTTGCCACGGCAAGGCCACCTGGCCAATGACCGACCCATGCATGAACGGCTGCGAACAGATCTTTGCCAACGCCGCCTTTGAGCAGAACATTGGACATCAGCAGAAATAGGGGCACGGCCAGAAGAATAAAGCCATCCAAGGTCGATAGGACGGCCTGTGGTGCCATGAGAGGCGAAAATCCACCGGCAATCAGCAGAGTCAAACCGAGGCCGCCGAGTGCGAAAGCAACAGGGACGCGCAATAACAGAAGCGAAAAAAGCGCGACCAGAATCATCAAAGTGCTCATTCGTGGGCTCCTTGAGAAGGGCTGAGGTCGCGTTTGCCACTCAAGGCGCCATAGGCCTCAATCAAGGCTTGAGCACATAAAAGACCAAAACCGACAGGTATCGCCAGCTCGGAGACCCATGTTGGCATGTCGAGCATTGAGCCGGTAGTCCGGCCGCGCTCGAATGAGTCCCAGAAAATGCCTCCGCCTTTCCAAGCTACGATGAAGGAAAAACCGGCGACAAACATCATTGCAAATGTTTCTGTAAAACGGCGCTGTGTTTCTGACAGCAGGCCGACGAGTGCATCGACAGCGATATGACGTCGAGCCTCCAGCAACCAGGCCATCCCCAGCAGGGATCCCCATATCAGGGTCAATTGGGACAGCTCTGCAGCCCAAATCGTTGGGGCCGTAAAGAAGTGCCGCGCGATCACTTCATAGGTGAGCATGACGCCGGCCATCACGAAAAGACCCGCGGCTAGCCAGGCAAGCGTTTTTGTCAGGGTATTGAAATATTTCATGAAACAACAACAACAAGAGGAAATCCTCCGGGAGCAGAAAGCACCCGGAGGCTTAGGGGTCTAGCCCTGGTCAGTCAGATGTCCAGCAGGCTTTAGAGACCCTGAGCTGCTTTCATGACTTTGGCGCCGAGGTCGCCAGCTTTTTCGGTGTATGTGTCATATACAGGTTTGGACACGGCTTTCCAGGCGGCAGTCTCTTCGGCTGTTGGCCGGTAGATTGTCATGCCATTTTCTTCCGCGGCAGCGTAGGCTGCGGCTTCAATGCCGGACATCCGGTCCCGAACGTCAGCTTCGGCTTTCATGGCGGCAGCCTCAATGAGAGCCTTATGCTCATCAGAAAGGCCGTTCCAGAAATCGGTGTTCACAACAACGATGAACTCGATGTCAGCGTGGTTGGTGACGGTCACCGTGTCCATGACTTCCCAAAGCTTGCGGGACTTCACGCCAGAAATACCGGTCATGCCGATATCAACCGTGCCGCGCTGATATGCGAGGTACTGTTCGGAGCCTGACACGAGCGTTGGTGCGCCTCCAGCTGCCTTGACGAAGTCGCCGAGGGTTTTGCCAAAGACACGGACCTTTTTGCCTTCCATGTCAGCGGGTGTCTTGAGCGGGCCGCCGTTGGAAAGCAGAATGGCTCCACCATAAGCCTGCCACCAAAGGACCGTTGAACCAGTGTCTTTTATGGCTTCATCAAGAGGGCCACGAACTGGTGAGCCTTTGGCTACAGCTGCACGAACTTTTTCTTCGCTGTCAAACAGGAACGGCTGATAGAAAATGTCGACTGCCGGTATGTCGCCGACATAACGGGTCAGGGATGCAACTCCCATTTCAATGGCACCTGCGCCAACAGCTGCCGGGACTTCCTTGTCCTTGTAGAGCTGCGCGCTGTCATAGATTTCTACAGCGATCTCGCCATTGGATGTCTTTTCCACTTCTTCCTTGAAGAGGGAGAGGTTTTGTCCAAGGTGACTGGTCAGCGGAAGCTGAAGTGAAATGCGCAATGTCGTATCGGCAGCCTGGGCCGTTGAGGCATATGCTCCAGCGAACATGCCTAATGCGAGAGTGGCGCGCGCCACCCAATTAATCGTTTTCATTATTTCCTCCCAGTTATAATTGTGGGCAGATTGCCGCATGCCCTACGTATGGTCAATATGCTGATCCGAAAACCTTTTCGGGTCTGTTGGTGGGATGCTAACCGAAGGTTGAGCAGATCGCCCTTGCCATCATCAGCCAAATCCATTCAGATCCGCACAGTATGAAAAATGGGCCTTCATCGGTCTAAAGGGGATGATTATGACTAAAATTGATATTCTGGTGCCGCGGGCAATGCGTGATGTGGTCATCGACGGTCTGGCGACAAAGTTTAATCTCCACAAGACCTATGAGGCTGCTGATCCGAAGGCTGCTATCGAGGCGGTTGCCGAGCGCATCAAAGGCATTGCAGTGCTGGGTGCCAAAGTCGATGCGGATTTCCTCCAGCAGTTCCCCAGCCTTGAAATCGTTTCCAACTTCGGTGTCGGCTACGACAACATCAATGCGGTTGAATGCGGCAAACGTGGTGTCATGGTGACTAACACGCCTGATGTCTTGACCGAAGAGGTTGCGGACACTGCCATCGGGTTGCTGATCATGACTGTTCGGGAACTGTCAGCGGCTGAAAAATGGGTGCGGGACGGGAACTGGACTGGCAAAGGCAGCTACCGCCTGACCAAAGGAACACTTCGGGGTCGAACGCTCGGCATTTTGGGCCTCGGCCGAATTGGTAAGGCAATCGCATTGCGGGCTGAGGCTCTGGGCCTTGCAGTTCATTATCATGGGCGGAGCCGTCAGGCGGGTGTTGAATACCCTTATCACGACACGCTTGAAGGTATGGCGGAAGCTTGTGATACCTTGATGCTGGTCGCGCCTGGTGGGGAGGACACCCATCATCTTGTGAATGCCGAGATCCTGAAAGCGCTGGGGCCGGATGGGGTTTTGATCAACGTTGGTCGTGGAACTGTTGTTGACGAGGCGGCGCTGGCGCAGGCACTTGCTGACAACACGATCCATGCTGCGGGTCTGGACGTTTTTGAGAATGAACCCCAGGTACCGGAAGCGCTGTTGAAGCAGAGCAATCTGGTGGTGCTGCCACATGTTGGATCCGCGTCCGTTCATACCCGTGATGCGATGGGGCAACTTGTTGCAGACAACTTGTCTCAGTGGTTCGAGAAGGGCCGCGCCATCACACCGGTTGCGGAAACCCCGCAAAAGGCATGATGGCTGTCACGTTCGGAAAAGCTGGGTGCAAATCCTAGCTTTTCCGGTGTTCTGCGAGGAATGTCTCCATCCGCTTCAGGGCGCGTTGGATGTTCTCTGTCGAATTGGCGTAGCTCAGGCGAATGTACCCCTCGCCGAGGATGCCGAAATCAGGCCCGCCGATCACAGCAACACCGGCTTCTTCAAGAAGGGCGGAGGCCAATTCCTTGGCCTTCCAGCCCGTCGCCTTGATATTTGGGAAGGCATAAAAGGCTCCGAGCGGCGTGCGACAGGATGTATCGGGCAAGGCATTCAGGCCTTCTACAACCACTTTTCGGCGTTTGTCGAACTCGGCAACCATGGCGCGGGCTTCATCTTGTGGGCCTGTCAAAGCGGCCATTCCGGCATATTGCGCCGTTGCATTGACGCAGGACCATGCGTTGACGGCGAGCTTGCGTGCCTTGTCGGTCAGTTGATCGGGCCAGAGCGAATAACCCATGCGCCATCCTGTCATGGCATAGGTCTTTGACCAGCCATCCAGCAGGATCAGACGGTCACGGATTTCCGCAAAGCCAAGCAAGGAGACATGCTCCATGCCGTCGTAAGTCATCTGTCCATAGATTTCATCAGACATGATGGCGACATTCGGGAAGGCTTCCAGTCCCCTGACCAGCTTTTCGATCTCGGAGCGCGGTGTAATACCGCCGGTTGGGTTCGCCGGTGAGTTGAGGATGAGCAGCCTGGTCTTGTCGGTCAGAAGAGAGAGTGTTTCCTCCGCTGAGAACGCGAACTCATTTTCTTCGCGGATAGGAACCGGTATTGGCTTTGCACCGGTGAACTCGATCATGGACCGGTAGATCGGGAAACCCGGGTCCGGGTAGAGAATTTCCGCGCCTGGTTCTCCAAACATCAAGATGGCCATGAACATGGTCACCTTGCCGCCGGGGACGATCAGAACGTTGTCCGGGTTTGTGTCTACGCCGATGCGTTTGTGCAAATCGGAGCAAACAGCCTCACGCAATGGGAGGATGCCTGTTGCCGGGGTGTAGCCATGGTGGCCATCCCTGAGCGCCTTGATCGCGGCTTCAACAATATGACCGGGTGTTTGAAAGTCCGGCTGGCCGATGCCAAGGTTGATGATGTCCCGGCCTTCAGACGCAAGTTTTGTGGCGCGCGCCAGCACGGCGAAGGCGTTTTCTTCGCCAATACGATCAAATCCGGCGATTGTTTTAAGCATATTTCCCCCGTTGGATTTTACTGCTATTTTGAAGCGCTCAATCATCCATGTCACGAATTCATAAATGAGATCGATTGACGATTGAGCGCATATATTTGGCAGGCAGTCAGAGTGTTGCAGTATAGACTGTGTTGGTTTCCTCGACATCATTCAGCGGACTGGTGAATGGAATGACGTGGCTTTCGGTTTTTGAAAAGACGTCGTTGAGAACCGCTTCAAACCTGGCTTCAGGTGGATCATTTGACCACAGCGCGAACACCCCGCCGGGGCGAAGATGTTGCGCAAGGCTCCTCAAGCCGTCTGTGGTGTAGAATTCGAGGTTCTTCGAATCGAGCACATTTGTCGGCGAGTGGTCTATATCAACCAGGATAGCATCGAATTTTTTGCCTTGCTCCTGATTGTCAAAGCCTGAGGACGAGGCGGCCAGGTCAAAGAAGTCGCCATGCTGAAAGCGGCAGCGACCATCTGCGGTCAGTTCCTGTCCGACAGGCAGCAAACCCTGTTCGTGCCATTCGATGACTGGATCCAAAGCGTCGATCACAAGAAGCGACCCGACGCGCTTGTCCTGGAGTGCTGCTCTGGCCGTATAACCCAGGCCCAATCCGCCGACAGCAACTTGAAGGTCCTCTCCAGTTACCGCGTCCAGTCCAAGCCGAGACAGGTCTTCTTCGGCGACAACAAAGCGGCTGGACATCAGATAGGCGTCGCCCAGAATGATCTCATAATAGTCATCGCCGGAGAGCATGTCACGCCGCCGCCGCAGGCTCAGAGCTCCGATTGGGGTCGGTCGATGATCCAATTCTTCGAAAAATGCGCTCAATGGGATGACTTTCTTGTGAGCGCACATGGCGCTAAGGTTCAGCTGCGAACCATAGACAAAATGGGGTAGTTTTCCAGCATAACTGCATTTTATGGTTGGAAGTTTTGAGGAAACTGTTCATTCTGCGACAGAAGGTTCATTGACCTAAGGCCTTGCGTCTGGCTAAACCCTTGTCTCAAGGGGGTAGGTCCCGAAAAGAAAACAACAATAACGACAGTCGGGACATCCCATTGCTGAAAGATCAAATCCAGGAGCTCGCGGTCCATTGTGCGCGCTACCGCACTCCGAATGGCTGGCGCGCTGCAGGCCAAATCGCGACGACGACACTTCCGTTCTTCGCGCTCTTCTTGGCCATGTATTTCAGCCTTGATTATAGTTATTGGCTGACGCTAGCGCTTGCGGTTCCAACTGCTGGCTTGCTGATCCGCTTCTTTATCATTCAGCATGACTGTGGACACGGCTCATTCTTCTCTTCGAAGCTGGCCAATGACATCACTGGGCGTATCATCAGCATCGTGACATTGACGCCTTATGCGTATTGGCGGCGGGCTCACGCTCTTCATCACGCATCTTCTGCAAATTTGGACCGGCGTGGCATTGGTGATATCACCACTTTGACTGTCGAGGAGTATCGGGCGCTGCCGTTTTTGCGGCGGGTTGGATACCGCATTTATAGAAATCCGTTCTTTTTGACGATTGTCGGGGGTGTGTTACACTTCCTGATCATCCAACGTTTGCCGTTCACAGTGCAACGTTCATCCTGGCAGATGACAACCAGCGTTTTGGCGCTGAATGCGGCAATTGTGGCGGTGTATGGCGCGCTGGTATACGCACTTGGGTGGACTGACTTCCTGATGCTTTTTGCCCCTATCGTCGTGGTTTCATCTGCTGGCGGTGTGTGGCTCTTTTACATTCAGCACCAGTTTGAAGAGACGCATTGGTCAAATGAAGAGGAATGGGACCGGAAAACAGCTGCGGTTCTTGGATCTTCCTATTATGACCTGCCGAAAATTCTGGACTGGTTCACGGGAAATATTGGCCTGCATCACATCCATCATCTTTGCAGTCAGATCCCGAACTATCGGCTGCAGGAGTGCATGGCGGCGAAGCCTGAGTTAGCCGATATTAATCGCATGACAATTTGGGAAAGCTTGAAATGCGCTAATCTTGCGCTGTGGGACGAAAAGTCCAAACGTCTGGTTTCATTCTCTGGGGCTTGAATGCCTTGCTGCATTGGATGATGTTGATAAGGCGCAGGTAGTGTGCCTTATCGCTCGTTCTGGTAATGGGGGAATGAGTGTCTATATTCTTCAAGATTCACGGCTGGGCAGTCTGTCCAGCCATTTCTGTATCCGATCTGGGGATGTCTCATGTCTGCGTCTCAACAAACTGAAACTGCACAAATTCCGGTTACAGTACTGACTGGCTATCTTGGTTCCGGCAAAACAACGCTGTTGAACCGCATTTTGACAGAGAGTCATGGTCAGAAGTATGCCGTGATTGTCAATGAGTTTGGCGAAGTGGGGATCGATAACGATCTGCTCGTCGAATCTGACGAAGAAATTTTTGAAATGAACAACGGTTGTATTTGCTGCACGGTGCGCGGCGATCTGATCCGGACTGTTCAAAACCTTATGAAGCGCCGGGGTGCGTTCGACGCAATTATCGTCGAGACGACCGGTGTTGCAGATCCGGCTCCAGTTGCTCAGACATTCTTCATGGATGACGATGTGCGGGCTGCGTCCAAGCTTGATGCTGTGGTAACCGTTGTTGATGCACGGCATGTGCTTCAGCGCTTGAAAGACACGGAAGAAGCCGCTGACCAGATCGCCTTTGCCGATGTTATCCTGATCAACAAGACTGATCTTGTATCGAAGGAAGAACTAAGCACGGTTGAAGCACGGATCCAGTCTCTCAACCCTTATGCTGTGCGCCATCTGACAGAGCGTTGTGCGGTTGACCTGAAAGCCGTGCTTGATCGTGGTTCGTTTGATCTGGATCGTATTCTGTCGCTTGATCCGCAGTTTCTTGAAGATGATCACGGACATGACCATCATCATCACGACCATGGTCATAGCCATGATCACGACTGCGGGCCTGACTGTGATCACGAAGACCATCATCATGATGCTCCCCATTCGGTTAAAAGTATTTCGCTGACAGCGGGTGATCTCGATCCGGATCTGTTCTTTCCCTGGATCAATCAGGTAACCCAAGCTCAGGGAGCAAATATCCTGCGTTTGAAGGGCATCATTGCGTTGAAAGAAGATCCGCAACGTTATGTGATCCAGGGCGTACATATGATTGTCGAGGGAGATCATCAGCGGGACTGGAAAGAAGATGAGCCAAGACAGAGCCGCCTTGTTTTCATCGGACGCGAACTCAATTGGGATTATTTGAAGCAGAGCTTTCAAGCCTGCGTGGTGAAGTAGGGGAACAGCGTGCCGACAGTTGCTCCGATCGACGTGGACGGCTTTGTTGTCCGCGCCGGTTTTTTAAATGACAGTCCCTTCTTCGCGCTTGGCGATGGCTCCATCTGTTTCGCTGAAGGTGGTGAGCATCGTGTGCAGATGCACAAGGGTGGTCTCCTTGCCGTTGAAATGACCCTTGATGGTAAAGCGCTGGTGACTGCTGGGGATGACGGGCTAATTCAGAAGGTCACCCCTGGATGCGAGATTGTTACGCTCGCTGAGCGTCCTCGCAAGTGGATTGATCTGCTTGCCTGTGGCCCGAACGATTCGGTTGGTTTCGCATCTGGACGCACTGCCTGGGTCCGCTTTGCTGATGGCAAGGAAAAAGAATTCGCTCATGAGCGTGCTGTTGGCGGACTTGCCTTCGCGCCCAAGGGCATGAAGCTGGCTGTTGCCCGCTATGACGGAGCTACAATCTGGTGGGCCAATGCGGATGCTGCTCCGCAGGAAATGACCTGGAAAGGGGCCCATCTTGGCATCGGGTTCTCTCCGGATGGCAAATATCTGTTCACCTCCATGCAGGAAAACGCTTTGCATGGCTGGCGTCTTTCAGACGATCAGGACATGCGGATGACTGGCTATCCATCCAAGGTGAAATCCTGGAGCTGGTCGTATAAGGGGCGCTATTTGGCGACTTCTGGCGCGGCTGCTGCGATTTGCTGGCCGTTCTTCGGCAAGACCGGCCCCATGGGGCAGTCGCCATTGCAGCTGGGCACGCGCGGAGACACGATAGTGTCTTCAGTGGCCTGTCATCCAAAGGAAGATGTCATTGCGGTAGGCTATCTTGACGGGATGATCATGCTGTGCCGTTTCGAAGACAATGCAGAAGTTCTTCTGCGCCGTCCTGGCAACGGACCTGTGAGTTCGATCAGCTGGGATAGTATGGGGGAACGCATCGCGTTCGGGTCTGAAGTCGGTGAGGCAGGCATTATCGCGCTGAAGTAGTCGCGCATTAATCTGGCGTGCCGTTCGTAGGGAGGACTGGCAATATGGTGCGGATGATCATGCTGGTTTTTTCAATTCTCTGTGGGACGGCAACGTCACAGTTGCCCGAATTTGCGCAGCAATATCTTCAACGAATTGGCGGTGCGATTGATGCGCTTCAGACGGTCATGACTGATTTTGAAGATGATGCGGCGGCTTTTGGATTAAGTGTTGATGATGCCATCACCCGGCTGAAGTCTGGTGATGACGGTTTTGCTCGCGAACGGGGTGAGACCATGGAGCAGACCCAATATCGGCTTTCACAGCTTGTCGACCAACAGGAGGCGTTGGCCGCAGCTGGGCCTTTCTCCAGATTGGCAGTGGTTCTGGAATCCATGGATACAAAGCTCGCCAAGTCGACGGCAGAAGACTATGAACCTGCATTGCCTGTGACCGTAGAAGGTGCAGTCAGTGCTGGAGTGGGCGGCCTTTTAGGTTTCCTTGGCCTCAGCTTTCTGTTCTCCCTTGGGCGGTTTGCCAGACGGCGCCGAGCCCCTCAATAAGCACAAACCTCTTTCAAGGATTTGGTCATGGACACGATTACTTCGTCCAGCGGAATGGTTGTTGCTCCGCATAAGGCTGCAGCGGATGCTGGTGCCGAAATCCTTGCGGAGGGAGGATCTGCAATCGAGGCGATGATTGCAGCTGCTGCGACCATTGCAGTTGTTTATCCGCATATGAACGCCATCGGCGGTGATGGATTCTGGTTGATTTCGGAGCCTAACAAAGACCCCAAGGCACTGATGGCCTGCGGGAGTGCTGGGTCCAACGCGACGATCAATCTCTATAATGATGCTGGCTTCGGAGCGATTCCGACAAGAGGACCTCTTGCGGCGCTGACGGTTGCCGGAACTGTTGGGGGCTGGGCCAAGGCCAAAGAGGCTGCAAAGGCGATTGGCGCAGGCAAAATCCCAAATCGGGAACTATTGAGCGCCGCTGTTCGATACGCCAAAGAGGGCATCGTTGTGTCTCGCAGTCAGGCGGATCTGACAGCTGAAAAACTTGGCGAGCTCAAAGATCAGCCGGGCTTTGCCGATGTTTTCCTGGTTGATGGCAAGGCGCCGAAGCAAGGTGACATTCTCAAGCAAGAGCGGCTTGTTGATACGCTGCAGCACCTTGGCTATGATGGGTTCGAGGACTTTTATCGGGGCGATGTGAGTGCGGCGATTGCAGATGATCTTGAAAGAATCGGATCTCCTGTCACGAAGAGGGATCTTGAGAAGTTCGAAGCGCGCTTCAAGGAACCGCTGAAAGTCGATTTGAAATGCGGGACGGTGTTTAATGCACCGCCGCCAACGCAAGGCTTGGCCTCCCTGATCATTCTTGGTCTCTATGACCGCCTCTCGAAAAGCGATCGTGAAGGCTTTGATTTTGTCCATGGCCTCGTTGAGGCGACCAAACGTGCTTTTTTGGTTCGTGACCGGATCATTACAGATCCTATGCATCTGCCGGAGCCAGCGAAATCCTTCCTTACACCTGAGTGGCTGGCCGAAGAAGCTGCGAAAATTGATATGCGTCGCGCGCTGGCCTGGCCCCATGTCGGTAAAGCTGGCGATACAATCTGGATGGGCGCAGTGGATAAGAAGGGCGTCGCTGTGTCCTTCATTCAGTCGATCTACTGGGAATTCGGTTCGGGCTGCGTGCTGCCAAAGACAGGTATCACTTGGCAAAATCGCGGTGCGAGCTTCTCTCTCAGGCCTGACGCGCTGAATGTTTTGGAACCGGGTCGCCAACCATTTCACACCCTGAACCCGGCGATGGCACGGCTTTCAGACGGGCGTTTGATGACCTATGGGACCATGGGCGGGGAAGGGCAGCCACAAACGCAGGCGGCAATCTTCGCACGTCATGTTCTGAATGGTCTGCCGGTTGGCGAGGCGATCGATGAACCGCGTTGGTTGCTCGGGCGAACCTGGGGCGATGACACGACGGCTTTGCGTGTGGAAAACCGTTTTGACCCCGATCTTGTCCGTGATTTGGAAAAGGCCGGACATGAGGTGGTACAGATGCAGTCCGATTACTCTGACACCATGGGCCATGCAGGCATGATTGTACGCAATGACAAGGGGGGTCTTGAGGGCGCGCATGATCCACGTGCAGATGGCGGCGCTTCTGTCGATTGATATTTACGACGTTGTAGCCTGACTTGCAAAAAGAAGCCTTTTCAGCATGACTGTTGCAAGTGGTAACATCATTGATAGGGTCACGGCTAAGGCCTTTCTTTACTTACTGGAGAAATCATGGATGCCATTACCCGTATGCGCTGCTTTATTCAGGTGGTCGACAGCAAGGGGTTCTCGGCTGCTGCCCGAGAGATGGGGCGTTCAAAGGCACTGGTGTCCAAATACATCGGCGAACTTGAGGATGAACTTGGCGCGCGCCTTTTGAACCGCACGACGCGGCAGGTGTCCCTGACTGAAGTTGGAGAGGCTTATTACAAAGAGGCCGTTGAAATTCTGCAACGGATCGATGATCTGCAAGCCTCGGTGCAATCTTCTCAAAAAGCCGTGCGGGGGCGTCTGAAAGTTTCTGCTCCGCGCTCTATGGGGGATAGTCTCTTCAACCGGGCCATGATGGAATTTTTGGCAGCTAATCCTGATGTCACGCTGGATCTGCGCCTCGAGGACCGATTTGTTGACGTGGTGGACGAAGGTTTCGATGTGGCAATTCGCGTGACCGATATGCAGGATTCGAGTCTTATTGCGAGAAAGATTGCTCACTACAGACCGGTCATCTGCGCGACGCCTGCCGTGATTGAGAAATATGGCGTGCCGCAAGTTCCAAACGATCTTGCGTCTCGGCCATGCGTTATTGATACCAATTATCGATTTAAGCAGAACTGGGTTTTTGCAAGCAATAAGGAACGGCTGACGATATCAGTAAAGGGGCGGATAGAAGTGAACAGTGCATCTGCCGGGCGGGATGCTGCGCTCTGTCACTTAGGTTTTCTGAGAACCCCATTGTTGTTCGTGGCTGATGATATCAATGCGGGAACGCTGGTCCCTGTTCTCGAAGAATTTCAACCCGACAATTTGGGTGTGTACGCAGTCTATCCGCACAGGAAGCATCTCACTGGCAAGGTCCGCGCCTTTGTTGATTTCATCGTTACATGGTTTGCTGAGCACACGAAATCCTGAACGCAGTTCTAAAAAACGTAATTTGGCTAAGAGCTGTCTACCGCCTGTTTATCGTGAAATGAGCGCACCAGTCGTTCTTCTGCGAGCTGGTCGGCGATTTGCTCCGGTGTTGCGCCCTGAGCTGCGGATTTCTGGAAAATGCGCGCGAGCGTATCTCCGATAGTCAGTGTTTTCTCTTTGACCTTTTGAGCCCCGCCACCAGGTATCGCCAGAGCGATGGAGATCACACCGCCTGCATTGATGGCATAATCAGGCGCATAGAGAATACCGCGTTTGTTCAGCGCAAGGCCGTCTGCAGGCCTGTGCAGCTGGTTGTTGGCAGCTCCAGCAATAATCTTTGCGCTGATTTGCGGGATAGTACGGCCATTCAAGATACCACCGAGCGCGCATGGGGCAAATATGTCGGCTTCGACCTTATGAGCAGAGTTTGCATCAACGGCTTCAGCGCCAAAGGTTTCAACGGCCCTTGCGACAGCAGGTGCGTGAATGTCCGCGACTATCAATTGAGCCCCAGCGTCATGAAGATGGCGGCATAGGTCGAAGCCAACATGACCGAGACCCTGAACGGAAACACGTTTTCCAGTCAGATCGTGTGTGCCGTAAACATGGTTGGCTGCGGCTTGAAGTCCGCTGAAAACACCAAGGGCTGTAAAGGGAGACGGGTCGCCGAGACCGGACGCTTTTGTACCGCGGACATGGTTGGTTTGCAGGGCGACAGCTTCCATGTCCTGAGGGGAAACGCCAACGTCTTCCGCTGTGATGTAAGTGCCAGCAAGGCGCTCCACATGGGCTCCGAACGCTTCCATCAATTCGGGTGTTTTGTCTTTGCACGGGTCGGCGATGATGACTGCCTTGCCACCACCAAGGTCGAGGCCGGCGAGGGCGTTTTTATATGTCATGCCGCGAGACAGTCGCAATGCGTCGGTCAGAGCATCAGCCGTTGTTTGATAGGGCCAAATACGGCAGCCGCCAAGCGCAGGACCCAAAGTGGTGTCGTGAACCGCGATAATTGCAGTCAAGCCAGTTACTTTGTCTCTTACAAAAACAACGTCTTCATGGTCATCGAATTCAAAATGATCGAAGACGGTTAGACTGTTTGACAAGGAACCTGGAGCAATTTCCTGTGCGGTTATCATATCTCATGATCCTGAAATGGTGGTGCTCCAAGTATGATCTGTTGCTTAGAAATAATGTGTTTCTTACGCTTGGTTTTTCAAATTGTTCGAATGGAATCTTTCCAAATAGCTGTTTTCGGGCGATAATCCTTCATCCATCCTTGCGTTGTGTAATATTATATCGTCAGCCTTGATCCTGCCGCGTTCTCAGGGCACAGAACCTCGTCACTTTTACTATTCTTCTGGAAGTCAGGCTTTTCCGTCATGCACTTGAGCTATCTGTCTCGGCTATGTCTTACCTGTTTGGCTCTTGTGTTTGGTAGTCTTGGAGCCTTGGCTCACCCACATGTTTTTGTTGAGGCCAGAACCAAATTGGTTTTCAACGATGCGGGCGAAGCGGTCGCTGTGAAACATGTTTTCCGGTTCGATGACGCCTTTACTGCTTTCGCTATACAGGGGTTCGACAAGAACGGTGACGGGTCTTATTCGAGAGAAGAGCTTGCTGAGCTCACTCAGGTTAATATCGATAGCATGGCCGATTTCGGCTATTTTACGTTTGGTGACAACACGCGCATCGAGTTCGACTTCAACCCGCCGACAGACTACTGGCTTGAGGTCGCGACGGTTCCCTTGAAAGACTATTGGGCGATGAAACCCGAAGACTTCGAGGCGATGGCTGAAGATCAGCAGATGAATGGCACGATAATCCCGGATACAGTGCAGCTTCTTGAACTACATTTCACACTGCCTCTGACAGCAGCCTCGAAATCTGATCAGCCGATTACTCTGGATGTCTATGATCCGACCTATTATGTGGATTTTCGTTTTGCTGAAGGCGATGCTGCAACAGGCATTGAGAACGCGCCGGGACAATGCCGGATAGATCGCAAAGAGCCGCCGAAGCTTGACGACGCAACGGCCTATGCTCTGTCTCAAGTTGGGGCGGACCAAAGGGAATTGCCGCCAGAGCTGCAGTTGGCCGCCTCCAATCTTGTGAACCAAATGATCGTCACGTGTGATGTTGCATCTGATGGTGCTGCAACAAGCGATGCAGCTGTTGTTGTCTCGCAAGTGGCAGCGCCGGTCGTTGAGGCGAAGCCAGATGCGGCAACTGATGTGGAACCTGCTGCAACGGACGCTGCGTCTGTTGCAACTAAGATGAGCGCACCTGGACTTGCAGACCGCTGGTTTGGGACAATTGCGCAGCTGCAAAAAGAATTTTACCAAAAGCTGATCAGCGCAATGCGGGCGTTTCGCTCCAATCCCCATGCGGGCTGGCTGCTGATCGGCCTTTCATTTGCCTATGGGATCTTCCATGCAGCTGGTCCCGGTCATGGAAAAGCGGTGATCTCGTCCTATCTTGTTGCCAACAACGAGACCTTGAAGAAGGGCATTGCACTGTCATTTGTTTCTGCCTTTGCCCAGGCCATGACTGCTGTGCTGCTGGTTGGGGTCGCCGCCGTCTTGTTGAAGTTGACCTCAATTGCAATCCAGGACACGGCACGCTGGTTTGAGATTGGGTCTTATGCGCTGGTGACTGCATTGGGCGGTTATCTGCTCTGGCATAAGGCGATTTTGCCACTTTTCGCCCGCACCAGAGGTGGGCATCACGATCACGATCACGATCACGATCACGATCACGGGCACGGACACAACCATGCCCATCATGAACACGATCATGGGCATGAGCATTCCCATGCAATTGACGCTGATGGGGTTTGCTCGACATGCGGCCATGCTCATGCTCCCACGCCGGACATGGTCCGTGGGCGAATCACGATCGGAAAAGCAGCGTCCATTGTCGTTGCTGTGGGCTTGAGGCCATGTTCGGGTGCACTGATCGTGCTGGTATTTGCGCTTGCTCAAGGCATGCTGCTGGCCGGAATTGCGGCAACCTTTGCCATGGCCTTGGGAACAGGGATCACTGTTTCCTGTCTGGCAGGCTTGGCTGTGGGGGCGAAAGGACTGGCCGTGCGTTTGTTCGGAGATGGATCGAAAATGGCAGGGCGGGTGCACCGAACAATTGAAATTGCGGGTGCACTGGTCGTATTCTTGCTGGGTTCAACCATGTTGATTGCGACCATCGGCTGGGGCTGAGTGGGCCCAGCCGGGGCTCTAAATTCTACCCGACCCTATTTGTTCGCTGCATAATGCCTTGCTGCATCTCCGAACGCTGAAAAGAGCTTTTTCGATGGGCCGTCGCTGGCAAACCAATATTCGGGATGCCATTGGGTGGCGAGGACAAAGCCCTTGGCCCCCTTCACGGAAACAGCCTCGATGGTGCCATCTGCCGCTTGGGCTTCAATTTCCAATCCGGTGCCAAGTTCCCCGAGCGCCTGACGGTGCAGGGAGTTGACCTCAATCGACTGATTTTGGACAGCTTTACCAAGCTGGCTGGCTGGTTTTACTTCAACGGGATGAGCAATACGGAAGCGTTCATCCTGATCGCCAGACGTGGGCGCACGATGGTCTGTACGGCCTTCCAATTCTTGTATCTCAGTCAACAGTGTTCCGCCGAAAGCTACGTTCAGCTCCTGCATGCCTCTGCAGATGGCAAAAACAGGAATGCCTTTATCGATGGCCAGGCGGAGCAGGGGAAGGCTCGTTGCATCGCGGTCCAGATCATAGGGGCCGTTTGCTTCGGTCGGTTCCTGGCCATAGAGCTTCGGGTTGACATTTGACCGCGAGCCAGTTGCCAGAACGCCATCGACCCGGTTCAGTACAGCCTCGAGATCGATCTCCGTTCCAAAGGACGGCAGAATGACCGGGATCGCATTGGCCCCTTTGATCAGTGCCTGGAGATAGGTTGAGGGCGCTGCGTGCCAGTCGTAGCCGTCGAGAGGCTTGACGTCTGAGATGACGAGAATGAGTGGTTGTGTCATGGAAGGCTTAATCCAATTGTCAGGCTTGGGACTCTTAGGCTGGCAGCCTAATCTAGTAAGCCCAATTCCTGAGCGATTTTATACAATTGTGCAGCATTCTTGTTGCCGACTTTTTCTCTCAGGTTCAAGCGGTGAGATTCCACCGTCCTGACGCTGATACCAAGGTTTTTGGCAACCTCCTTATTCGGTTGGCCTTTTGCGATGCGGGAGAGGACCTGGCGTTCCCGGTCTGTTAGACCATAAGGGTCGTTGACCTGCACAGGAGGACCGCCGACGAGTGTCGGGCCAATAGCGGATGAGAAGTAATAGCCCCCCCTTGCAACGCTCGTGATGGCCGTAATCATCTCTTGAGCTGAGATGTCCTTGAGAATGTAACCCTTGGCCCCTGCTTGCACGACACCTCGGACGTATTCCGGGTTGTCGTAGATCGAGAGCACAAGAATGTTGGCTTCTGGCTGACGCTTGCGAATTTCAGTGGCCGCTTCCAGGCCATTCATGACGGGCATCGAGACGTCCATTAGGATGACGTCCGGACGCAATGCATCGGCCTTTTCAACGGCTTCTCGCCCATTGGTGGCCTCGCCGACAACTTCCAACATACTGGTTTTTGCTAGTCGGGCGCGAATACCGTCGCGGACAAGTTCGTGGTCATCTGCGAGCATGACCCTGACCGTCTCTGGAGTGAAATTAGTCGACATCTTCTCAGCCATCGTGGTGTTGCTTTTTTGCTGTCTTGTCGAGGGGCATCGTGACTTTAATGCGTGTGCCGCCTTCTGCCACGTTCTGCAGCTGGAGAAAACCATTATGGGTTTCCATACGCTCGCGCATATTGCGAATGCCCAGGCCTGCGTTGACCGGGAGTGGGCTTGGAAGGCCGCAACCATTGTCTTCGATTTTTAAGTTGAGTGTGTGGAACCCGACTTTCAGGTTGATATCTACATGTGTAGCTCCTGAATGTCGGGCAACATTTGTCATTGCCTCTTGAACCAATCGGTAAACCGCTGTTTTTGCAGCGTCAGACAGTCGATCGCGGCAGCGTTCGGCCGAGACGTCGACTCGGATACCGGATTGGGTTTCAAACTCTTTCCCCAAGCTGATCAAAGCTGTTGCCAGGCCCATGTCATCCAGAACGCTCGGGCGTAAATCTCGCGAAATGCGGCGGACTTCGGAGATTGTACTGTCCAGAATGCGCAGGCACTTATCCGCATGCGCGCGCAGATCTGGTGTCTTACTGGCTTCTGACTGGATCATTTCGATGCCATAGCGAACCGAGATCAGCAATTGGGAAATACTGTCATGGAGCTCGGTGGAGACGCGTTTGCGTTCCTGCTCCTGAACTTCAAAAATGCGGTTGGTCAATTCCTTCAGCTTGCTGTCTGCAAAGCGCTGTTCCGAAAACCGAACGCCGATAATGAGCGTGCCTGCGACAGTAATGGCCCCAAGTGTGATTGCGAAAACAACAAAAACGGTTTGGCGAATTGAGGATGCGAAATCGGCCCTGATAGCATCAACTTCCAGTGCTATGTCTCCCGTATAGAGGCCGATGCCTAACATCCACTCCCACTTTTCGAGAATAACCGCATAGGCGAGCTTTTCTTCCACTAGCCCGGTACTTGGCTTGTGCCAGACATATTCGTGGAATCCGCCGCCTTTCAGAGCTGTATCGATCAGGTTTTGGATTACGAAATCACCTTCGGGGTCCTGAAGATCCCACCATTGTCCTCCAACAAGGTTTGCAAGTTTGGGATGCACCAAATTTGTGCCATCTAGCGAGTAGACGAAAAAATAGCCATCTTCGCCGAATGTCATGTTGTTGATGATTTGTTTGACCTGCGTTTGCGCAGCGTCACGACCGCCTGGTTCTTCATCATAAATGCGATCGATAGCCGTTAAGGCTAAGCTTATGTAATTTCGAATTTCCTGTCGCTTTGCTGCGAGAATCCGGGCCTCAAGAGCTTGCGTCTGGGTGGCGATCAAGCCTCTAGCCTGGTAGTAACTGGCACCACCGATCAGCAAAGAGAGTGCGATCAAAGGCAAAATAGTGATCAGCAATAATTTTGTCTTGAAAGTCACCTGGCTCAACCGTTCGTTGCGTCTAAAGTGTTATTTAAGCGAGAGTCTTGCGGGGGTCTAAGTAGTATTGCTGAGTCTATGCGCAAAACCACGAATAGCCGTAGGCTTATAGCTTCACCTAGACATAAAGCCAGATCGGTGTAAGTGTAACCGCCGATTGGATAGATGTCCGTTTTGGGAGGAAATAGTATATGGATCGTCGTTCATTTATAAAGAAAGCTGGTCTTGGTGCCGGTGGTGTCGTTGCAGCTTCTACACTCGCAGCTCCAGCCATTGCTCAGTCGACCACTGACATGGTGATCGTGTCCACTTGGCCGCGTGATTTTCCTGGTCTCGGTATTCCTGCGCAGCGTCTTGCCGCACGCATCGGTGAATTGACCGAAGGTCGGATCAATGTTCAGTATTTTGCTGCTGGCGAACG
Source organism: Roseibium algae (assembly GCF_037783265.1). Lineage (NCBI taxonomy): Bacteria > Pseudomonadati > Pseudomonadota > Alphaproteobacteria > Hyphomicrobiales > Stappiaceae > Roseibium > Roseibium algae. The sequence continues at coordinate 760,888 of NZ_JBAKIA010000001.1, read as the reverse complement.
CGTTGGTGCGTTTGACTCCTTCGATGAAGTTGCTTCCGGCAATGCTCAGGCATACATTGGCGCTGATTACTATTGGAAGGGCAAGCATCCTGGTTGGGCTGCCTTCACAGCGATTCCGTTCGGTCTAACTTATACTGAAATGGACGCCTGGATTAAGTTCGGTGGTGGACAGCAGCTCTGGGATGAGCTTGCAGGTGAATTCGGCCTCAAGAATCTCGCAATGGGTAACACCGGCGTGCAGATGGGCGGCTGGTTCAACAAGGAAATCGAATCCGCTGACGACCTAAAGGGTCTGAAAATGCGTATTCCTGGCCAGGGCGGCGACGTCATGTCCAAGCTTGGCGCATCTCCAGTTTCACTGCCTGGTGGTCAGATCTATGAAAACCTTGTTTCAGGCGCTATTGACGCTACCGAATGGGTTGGACCGTTCAATGATTACTTCATGAAGTTCTATGAAGCTGCCAAGTACTACTACTTCCCGGGCATGCACGAGCCAGGCGCTCAGCTTGCCATGGGCATGAACGCATCTTGGTGGGGTTCCCTGTCGAAGACAGATCAGGAAATCATCAAAGCTGCCTGTGCTGAAGAAAATGCAGCAACAATGGCTGAAACAAACGCCAACAATGGTGTTTACCTCCAAAAGCTCATCACCGAACATGGTGTTGAACTTCGTGAATTCTCCGATGAGGTTTACGACGCATTTGGTGAAGCTGCTGCTGAAGTTCTCGAAGAAGCGATGGATCATTCCCCGCTTTCGAAGAAGATCTTCCAGAGCGTTGTTGATGCGCGTCAGGACATCGGTAGCTGGATGGCGATTTCGGACATTGCATACAGCAACAAGCGTAACCGCGTGCTGGGCATTCCGTCCTAATCTCATGTGACTATAAAGCGTTTAGGGGACAGAAATTTTCTGTCCCCTATTTCCGTTGAATTGTGAACTAAAAGGCTTTGGCATCATGGCGTCTTTGGACAGTGTTCAAGATGGTTCGCCTGCTGTGAGAACTGACCACACGGATGCGCTGCATGGGGGACGATCGTTTCGCCTGCTTGGGTGGGTTATGTTGGCGGTCCTGGCGGCATTTTTGCTGAACAACTACCTGACCTATTGGCAAGACTTGCCAGGCATTGGACCTGTGTTTGGCCAAAAGGCGAATGGTTCCCTGCCTATGGTGTGGTCATGGCTACAACTGGGCCTCTATGCAGGTTTGGTAATTTGGGCGATTGCTCATGTCAGCTGCACACCGCACACGACGCTTCGTGAAGACAGCAAACGCATCAGCAATATCAATGCCTACCTCATCAGAGGTGCGTTTTTTGCGGTTTTGATTGTGGGTCTGACCGACACAGTCATTTCATTTTTGCGCATCGAAGAATTGCTTCCGCATGTGGTTGGTGAAGACTTGGCAACTGAGCTGGGAAGAGCGCGTTTCCGCGGTGCCTATGTGCACATGCCGTTGATCGCCTTTTCCTTCCTGATTGCGTGTTTCGTTCGAACGCTTGGATTCACCTGGCTCGCACTCATGGTCGTTGTGGCCGAACTGTTGATCGTGATAGGTCGGTTCATTTTTTCCTATGAGCAGGCATTCATGGCCGACTTGGTCCGCTTCTGGTATGCGGCGCTGTTTCTGTTTGCGAGCGCCTACACGCTCATGGAAGAAGGCCACGTTCGGGTCGATGTGTTCTATGCGGGCTTTAGCAAGAAGACCAAGGGCAAGATCAACGCCATTGGATCGGTGCTGCTTGGTATTTCCCTTTGCTGGGTCATTCTGATCATCGGGATGGGAGGCAAGCAGAATATCATCAACAGCCCAATCCTATCCTATGAAACAACACAGGCTGGTTTCGGGCTCTACGTGAAGTATCTTATGGCCGGTTTCCTGGGCGTTTTTGCTGTTTCCATGATGATCCAGTTCGTAAGCTATTTCCTGAATGCCATCGCAGATATCCGCGGCGATTCAGGCGGTCGTGATCATGACGTTCCCGCTGCCCACTAGACCATCAGAGACTGCTTGATATGGAACTTTTATTTCTCCTCCTCCTTGTGATCCTGATGGCAACGGCTCTGGGCTCTGGTTTTCCAGTTGCCTTTGCGCTTCCCGGATCAGCGATCATCACCATTGGCATTGCGGCCCTGTCCGGATACATTTTTTCGACTGGCGGCGATGCGTTTTTCAGTCACGGTGGGCCAAGTCAGTGGCTTAGCGCGGGTGTTACGAACTTTCGTGGAATCTACTGGGAGGCCGAGCGAGATACGCTGATAGCAATTCCTCTGTTCATTTTCATGGGGATCATGCTGCAAAGGTCTAAGATCGCCGAAGATCTGCTCGTGACCATGGCGCGTTTGTTCGGTCCTGTTCCTGGCGGTCTGGGAATTTCGGTTGTTTTTGTGGGAGCTCTGCTTGCCGCAACGACTGGGATTGTGGGCGCAACGGTTGTGGCCATGGGCTTGATTTCGCTTCCGGCGATGCTTCGCAACAATTACTCGGTTCCTTTGGCCACGGGAACGATTGCGGCCTCCGGTACGCTTGGGCAGATTATTCCACCGTCTATCGTTTTGATCATTCTGGCGGATCAGCTTGCCAGTGCTGTTGATCAGGCCGGATCCATTCGGCAGACACTCTACAAGCAGACGACTGGCGAAATCTCGATGCCCTCGGATTTCTCCGTCGTGTCGACCAGCGCCGGTGAAATGTTCCTGGGCGCATTTGTGCCGGGCATGGTGCTTGTCGGTCTGTACATGGTTTTCATTCTCGGCTTCGCCATTATCAATCCGAAGTCGGCGCCTGCCGTGCGCTCTGAAGGCAAATTTGACCGAAAGTTTGCGATCCAGGTTTTCGTGACACTGGTTCCGCCACTCTCGCTGATCTTTCTGGTTCTCGGATCGATCATTGCTGGTATTGCAACGGTGAACCAGGCTGGTGCGATTGGCGCAATCGGGGCCATGGTGATGGCCGGTTATCGCTTGCGCGAAGGAAAAAGCCTTACTTATGCGCCCGCTCTACTCGCAATCCTGGCTCTGTTGACAATTGCTGTGGTGGTGAGTTTCTCCGGCGGCATCAATATCAAGCGTCTTGAAACCAGTCAGGATGTTCTTTCGCTCATCATTGCCTTGATTGCAGTTTCTCTGCTGTTGATTGCAGTGTTCTGGAGCGGCTGGCGTACGCTTAATATTGAAGACACCTTGCGGGGGGTCATGGTCGAAACAGCCAAGACAACCTGTCTCGTGTTTATCATTCTGATCGGCGCGGCCATGCTGACGTCAGCATTCAGGGCCTTTGGCGGCGAAGAGCTGGTGAAGAACTTCCTGCAAGGATTGCCGGGCGGATTCTGGGCTCAGTTCCTTGTGGTCATGATGGTGATCTTCATCCTCGGCTTCTTCCTTGATTTCATTGAAATCGCCGTTGTTGTTGTTCCGATCGTTGCCCCGATCTTGCTGGCTGACCCGTCTGCGAATGTTACGGCGGTCTGGCTTGGTGTGATGATTGGTCTGAACATTCAGACATCGTTCCTGACACCTCCCTTCGGATTCGCCTTGTTCTATTTGCGCGGTGTTGCACCTGCTGTGGTCAGAACAATCGACATGTACAAGGGGGTCATCGCGTTCATCGGATTGCAGTTGTTTGCGCTCAGCATTGTTGGCTTCTTTCCGCAGCTGGTGAACTATTTGCCTTATCGGTCTTCTTTGATGTCGGAAACGGCTCCGCCACCGAAGAACCCGAGTTTGCAGTACTGCATGGAAAATCTCGTCTATGCGGATTTCCAGGAAAACGGTTCAACTATTCTCGCGGCTATCAAATCGGCTGAAGGACTTGATGTCAGTTATTTGCCGAAGGATCTGCAGAAGGATTTGGCTGATGGCTTTAAAATGGCCCAGGAGGCAATTCCCCAGATGACCGCCATTGTGGATGCAGAAATAGCCGTTGCTGCTGCTGCTGGCGATTACCGGCCTATTCATAGAACAGTTCGGGCTCTGGAACGGGATGCTCTGCGTATCGACCAGACAATTGAAGAGCTTCAGGTTATTGTCAGCCGAGCAGGTCCAACAGGTATCTATTCGGCTGAACAGGGCGCGCGCGCTCAGGATAAAATAGATGCTCTGCAGGTCCAGCATGATGCGTTGATTGCGCAGATCCCAGATGAATGGGCTGGCGTGAACAAGACCTTCTCCGAGATTCAGAAAGTTGAGACCAAGGCGCGTCTGACATATAGGCGTACCGTTGACAAGGCATATGAACCGCTTATGGAAGTTCAGATGATCTTGGCTGATGCAGATAAGTTGGCCGCCAAGGAAACTGAAATTGTCGATCTGAAAGAAGCGATCAATACTCTTGAGCCGGAGGCGGCTGTTACTCAGATTGAAGCGGTTCGCTCGTCTGTTGGCGAAGTCGAAGGGGCTAGCGATATTCGCAAAGGCCTGACTGCTGCTCGCAAGATCATGCGCGGAAAAACTCCGGATAAGTCGAAAGCCTTGGCAGAGATCGACAAGTCACTCGCTGCCTTGAAAGCCGATCTGGTCTGGCGCTCAAGAGGGGCAAAAGAATTGCTACCGCAACTGTCTGAATATGATGCTGTTGTCCGAAACAACATCGGCCTTCGCCAGCAACCGCGCCTTCCAGATGATCTCGCTCTGGGTGTTGCGAGCTGTCTGTCCGGTCATAGAGATATCTCTCTGAACTTCTAAGAGATGAGAAAATAATGATAACAGGCGGGGGGAAGGAAACTTCTCCCCGTTTTGCGTAGGTGTTCGATGGAAAGATGTCTCAAGGCTTTGACGCTGGTAAATTGTTGGGCCGCCGCCTTTGGCGGGGTGTGCTTGCTGTTGCTTGTCCTGGTACAGTTTTTGGTCGTCTTGCTCCGATATGTCTTCGATCTTGGTTTCGTCTGGATGCAGGAAGCCCTGTTGTATGGGCATGGACTCGCGGCGCTCTTGCCAATCGGTTTCACGCTTTGGGCAGGCGGACATGTCCGAGTCGACATGTTCTATCGGTCTGCGAATGAGCGCCATCAGGCATGGGTGGATTTGATCGGAAGTCTATTGTTTCTGTTACCTGTTGCGGTACTGGTCTTCTGGACGTCACTTCCTTTTGTATTGGCATCCTGGGCGGTGCACGAAGGGTCTGCGCAGCCTGCTGGCATCCATGCGGTTTTTCTCTTGAAGAGCGTGCTGCCTGTCTTCGCGGGTCTGTTGGGCTTGCAAGGAGTGGAAAGACTTGTACGAGCAGGGCGCGTCCTTTGGCGTGTGCAGTCAGTTGATCCCGGCTTGGGCGGCTACTCAGGGGGGAAACCAGAGGCGTGAGTATCCTTCTGAGCCACCTTGATTTGTTGATGCTCTTTGCGACCCTTGGGCTGTTGCTGTTGGGGTACCCTGTTGCCTTTACTCTTGGTGGTGTTGCGCTTCTCTTTGCCGCTGTTGGATATGCCTCAGGATATTCGCCCTCGCTGGGTGCGATACCGCTTCGGATATTCGGCACGATCAGCAATGAGACGCTCATCGCGGTGCCGCTATTCATCTTGATGGGCGTGGTTTTGGAAAAAGCCCGGATCGCCGAAGATCTCCTGGCTGCAATGGGTTGGGCGTTTCGCAAGGTTCCCGGAGGCTTGTCAGTTTCGGTTACCGTTGTTGGGGCTTTACTTGCGGCGTCAACCGGCATCGTCGGGGCCACAGTGGTGACCATGGGGCTCATTGCTCTGCCATCCCTGTTGAAAGCTGGTTACTCCCCACGGCTGGCAACAGGCTCCATTGCCGCCTCCGGAACGCTCGGTCAGATTATTCCGCCGTCTATTGTGTTGGTGTTCTTGGCCGATCAGTTGTCAACGGCCTATCAGGCGAGCCAGCGGGACATGGGGAACTTCGCACCGGACCCGTTTTCAGTGGCGGATCTGTTCGCTGCTTCCTTCTTACCGGGCCTGCTGCTAGTTGCCTTCTATATCTCCTATCAGATCATATTCTCGATCTGGTCTCCGCCTAAGATTGATATTGAGTCTAGTGAAGTTCCAGAGCCCAGACTTGCTGACGTCGTGCAAGCGATATTACCGCCTTTGGGGCTGGTGGTTTGCGTTCTCGGCTCGATCCTTGGCGGAGTTGCCACGCCCACGGAAGCTGCATCGCTCGGTGCTATTGGTGCATTCATTCTGGCTGGAAGCCGTCAGTCCACTCGTCGCGGCCTAGCATTAGGACTGCCTCTGACCGGGGCCGTCGTCCTGGTGTTTTTTGTGACGATGAAAGAGCATGGAGTTGCGATCACTGAGGGGTCTTTGGGCGTTGGTGTTGCAGTCATTGCAAGCGGGGCTGTGCTGGTTGGCCTGTTTTCCTGCCTGGCAAGTCTTCTGAGAAATGGATTGTTGATGCCTGCGCTCAGATCCTCAATCGAATTCACCGCAATGGTTTTCGCAATCATGATTGGGGCGACTATTTTTTCGCTGATTTTTCGCGATCTCGGGGGCGATGAAACGGTTCAGTCGCTGCTTCAGGATTTGCCGGGGGGAACGCTCGGTGCTGTTCTGATCGTTATGGCGGTGATGTTCGCCTTGGGGTTCTTTCTGGATTTTTTGGAAATTGTATTTGTCGTTGTGCCTTTGGTCGCACCAATCCTGCTGAAACTTCCAATGCCGGATGGGACGCCGATGAACCCTGCCTGGCTTGGTGTCATGATGGCAATCAATCTGCAGACGTCATTTTTGACTCCGCCTTTCGGATTCGCACTGTTTTACCTACGCGGTGCTGCACCAGACAGTGTCAGGACATCGGATATCTACCGCGGTGTTGCACCCTTCGTCGGGCTCCAACTGCTGGCCCTTGTCTTCATCTGGTTCTTCCCGCAGATCGCCACTTGGTTGCCGTCCTACATGCTATCTTGATTGCTCAAGACCATTCAACCGCTGCTGCTAGCATGTAGCCTGAACCGTAAATCGTCCGTATCAAACTTGGCTTGTCTTGGGTACTGAGCTTCTTGCGTATCCTTGAAATCCGGACATCGATTGAGCGGTCCATGCTCTCGTCACGGCCGCCGTGCTCCAACAGATAGTCGCGGGTCAGTACTCGTTTGGGCGCGCGCAGAAGGGCGTCTAGCAAAGTGGCTTCTCCGGTCGACAAGTAAGTTTCTTCGCCATCCGGCGAAGTCAGGGAATGGGAAGAGGGAAGATAGCTCCAGCCTTCGAAACTGGCGCGATCTATCAATTGTTTTATTGCTGTAGGTTCTGCCGAACGTCTGAGGATGGAGCGAATTCTGGCGACCACTTCACGAGGGTCAAAGGGTTTTACCACATAGTCATCAGCGCCCATTTCTAACCCCATGACCCTGTCGGATGAGTGGTTTCTAGCGGATAAAACCAGGATCGGCACTGAAGACGTTTGGCGGATTTCGTTGATCAAAGACATGCCGTCGATGTCCGGAAGTCCCAGATCAATCAGACAGACATCCGGTGTATCAAGGCGCAGCGCATCAAGAAGACTGCGACCTGTTGTGAAGGCCTTGCCCGAAATATTGAAAGGTTTCATTGCTTCCAGAATCAGCGCGCAAATCTCGGGCTCATCGTCAACGATGAATGCCACGGGGGAGGCTGTTGCCGTGTTTTGTGCAAGCTGATGTGTGTCGATGGAATTCATGTGGCAACAATCTGTCTTAATGCTCTGGCAAGGCTGTTATTTCTCATCGGTTTGGTCAGTATTGGAAACCCTACATCGCGCTCGTCTGGTTCCAGGACATTCCAATCAGCATAGCCCGTCATGAGGGTGATACCGATGTCGGTTCGTTTTTCGCGGATTTTGCGGGCCAGAACCAGACCATTCATTTGACCGGGCATTATAATGTCACTCACAACACCTCGAATTTCAGATAAAGCTTCGGCCAATGACAAGGCGTCATCGGCGTTTTCTGCCAGAAGAACCTTGTAGCCCAGGTCGCGGATTTGCTCCGCCAGAACCTCGGCAACATCAGTATTGTCTTCTACAAGTAGCAAAAGCTCGCCGTTGCCTCTCGCTAGTTGCGATGTATCATTAGGATCTGCCTGATGAGTGGTTTGTGACAGGGTGGTTGCCGGAAGAGCTGGCACGAACAGCTTGATTTCTGTACCCTGGCCAATGGATGATGAAACCTGAATTGCACCGCCTGACTGTTGCATGAAGCCATAGACCATTGATAGACCCAGGCCGCTGCCAGTTCCGAAGGTTTTCGTTGTGAAAAACGGTTCGAATATGCGTAGGCGGGTGTCTTCGTCCATACCTGATCCGGTATCGGTGACGGTGATGCAGGCGTAAGCGCCGGGCAGTACACCCAAAACACTCGCATGCCGTTCGTCGATGGTGAGTTCATCAATTCCGAAGCGGATCTCGCCGCCCTCGCGCATCGCGTCCCGGGCGTTGAAGGCAAGGTTGATCAGTGCGGTTTCCATTTGTGTCGGGTCAATTCTGGACGCGGTCATTTGCTCAGGCTCATTGACCAGCACCTCTATTGAAGCGGGGAGGGATCCGCGCAACAGAGCTGAAACATTATCGATGATCTTGGACAGCGGTACTATTTGCGGGTCGACCGGACGGCCACGACTGAACGCGAGCAACCGTTGTGTCAGCTCCGCGCCTCGCTGGGTCGCTTGCATCATGGGCGAGATGCGGGCTTTCAAAGCCTCAGGTGTGAGTTGACCATCCTGTCTGCTGAGACTCAAAAGGTTGCCCATGAGAATCGTGAGCAAGTTGTTGAAATCATGCGCAAGCCCTCCAGTCAATTTTCCGACTGCGTCCATGCGCTGAGATTGCATCAGCGTGGCTTCGCTCTGCTTTTGGTCGGTTGCATCCAGCGACAGTACGAAGATACCCAACGTTCTTCCATCGACGGTCATGTCGGGAATAAGCGTTGATCGCATGGATACGTCTTTGCCATCCGGGCGTTTGCGCAAATACTCATAGGAAACGGCATTGCCCCTGAAAGCATGTGAAATGTGGGGCGATAATTCTTGAAATAGTTTCTCCCCAATGACCTCGCTGGCTGGTTTACCATTGATGGAGGCGACTGATTGGCCGAACCATTCCGCATAGCGGCGGTTCGCGAATCTGAAGATTGGTCCTGGAGCGATATAGGCAATCAAGGCCGGGATGTTGTCAGTGACCAGTCGGAGCCAGTCTTCGCTTTGGCGCAGGGCGCGGGTTCGTTCCTCGACCGTGCGTTCGAGTTTTTTCTGACGCCTACGGTCTTCTGTAACGTCCGAATAGGTCGTGACAAAGCCACCTTGTGGCAAAGGTGTGCCGCTGACCGCGATGACTTGCCCATTGGGCCGAATGCGCTCGAAATAGTGAGATTTGAAAAGGCGTGCCCTGGTCAGTCGCCTCTGTATTTTACCCTCAACGTCTCCGGGGCCATATTCGCCGCGTTCCGTATTGACCCTAAGAAAGTTTTCGAGATGTGTGCCGCGTACAGCTAGAGACTTTGGAAAATCAAGCATTTCCCAGAGGCCTCTGTTCCAGGCAACAAGTCGCAATTCCTTGTCAAAAACAGAAAAGCCTTGATTGACGTGGTCCAGAGCGGCCTGAAGCAAGTCGATCTGAGCTTGAACTGTTTTGAGATCCTCCATTCACAAATCCTATTTCGGCTTCCACTGAATGGCCAGAACCTTTCCTAGTGAATGTATGGAGATTTTCCCGACACATTTCGTCACAATTCAAACATACTAGTGAAATCCAGCCCGCTTAGCATTTCTATCAAGACTTACGGCTCAACCCGTTGTTTGAAAAATAAAAGAAAAACACCTTGAATGGTGTGGCAAATGGGTTGTTTCATAGGACTATAAAATTTGACCCCGGGAAACGGGGCAAACCTAAAAGGGATGGAACCGCCATGGCAGGGTTGGCCGAAGTCGCATCATGCGGCGAGGACACCTTTCCGAAGATTTTGTTGCGTAATGCAATAGACTTTGGAACCCGAACCGCTTTTCGGGAAAAGAATTTCGGAATCTGGCAGAGCTGGACATGGTCTGATGTTCTCAACGAAATTCGTAGCTTTTCGCTTGGTCTCAAAGAGCTAGGCCTTCAGCCTGGCGATAAGGTTGCCATCGTCGGAGCAAACCGTCCAAGGCTCTATTGGTCGATGGTTGCAGCCCAGGCCGTTGGGGCGGTTCCAGTGCCTGTTTACGCAGATTCAGTCGCCGAAGAAATGGCTTATGTTCTGGGACATGCAGAAGTTCGTTTTGCGGTCGTCGAGGACCAAGAGCAAGTCGACAAACTGCAGTCCATGTCGACCGAAGTGCCAAGCCTGACACAGATCATCTATGATGAGACCCGTGGTTTGCGCGACTACGACCATACGAACCTGCATGATTTTTCAGTTGTTCAGGAGCGTGGCCGGAAAGTTCTGGCTGCCGATGCTGGCGCTGAAAAAGCATGGGCTGATGGATTTTCCGCGGCGACCGGGACTGACATTGCAGTGATGCTTTATACGTCCGGTACAACGGGCCGCCCTAAAGGCGTGATGCTGTCCTTTGACAATCTGGTTATCTCTGCCCGCAACGGCAACACGTTTGATAGCCTGGATGAGAGCGAGGAAGTACTCGCCTATCTGCCGATGGCATGGATTGGCGATCACGTGTTCTCACTGGCTCAGGCATTCACAGCTGCATACTGCGTGAACTGCCCGGAGAACATGGATACCATCGAGGTGGATCGCCTCGAGATCGCTCCGTCCTACTTCTTTGCGCCACCGCGCGTGTTTGAAAACATGCTGACCTCTATTTTGGTCAAGATGGAAGATGCAGGGCCAACCAAGAAAAAACTGTTCGATTATTTCCTGGGCGTCGCCCGCAATTGCGGAGAAAAAATCCTGAACGGCGAAAGCGTGCCGTTGAAGGATCGTTTTCTCTATGGCCTTGGAAATTTCTTTGTCTATGCCCCGCTGAAAAACCGTATGGGCCTGACACGTCTTAAGGTCGGATACACTGCTGGCGAGGCCATCGGGCCTGAGATTTTTCAGTTCTATAGAGGCCTTGGGCTCAACCTGAAGCAGCTTTACGGTCAGACCGAAGCCAGCGTCTATATCACGCTGCAGCCTGATGGTGAGATCTACGGCGATACGGTGGGCAAGCCAGCTCCGGATGTTGAGCTGAAGATCGCCGATAATGGTGAAGTTCTTTATCGGTCTCCGGGCGTGTTTGTCGGATATTTCAAGAACGACGAAGCAACTCGTTCGACAAAAACGGAAGATGGCTGGGTTCACACTGGCGATGCCGGTTTTATTGCAGACAACGGTCATTTGAAGATCATCGACCGGGCCAAAGATGTCGGCAAACTGACCAGTGGGGCTTTGTTCGCGCCGAAATATATCGAGAACAAGCTGAAATTCTTCCCGAACATCAAAGAAGCTGTTGCTTTCGGCAATGAGCGGGACATGGTCGGCGTGTTCATTAATATCGATCTGACGTCGGTCGGGTCATGGGCCGAACGTCATAACGTGAACTATGCAAGCTATCAGGAACTTGCAGCTCACCCCGACGTCTATGCGATGATCGAAGGTCATGTGGATCAGGTGAACCGAGATCTTGCGGCTGAGCCGATGATGGCGGGCGCACAGATTCAGCGCTTCTTGATCCTGCATAAGGAATTGGACGCCGATGACGGGGAGTTGACCCGAACGCAGAAAGTGCGCCGTACTTTCATCGCAGATCGTTATGCGCCTTTGATTGAAGCGCTTTATGACGGCTCGACGCAAAAATATGTGAAGACCGAAGTGACATTTGAAGACGGTCGGATCGGCGCTATTGAGGCAACTGTCGAGATCCGCAATCTGACGCCGCATCCGGTTGGCGCAATCCAGCAGGAGGCCGCCGAATGAACGCGATTTCAAGCAGTATTCCAGAGGCGGCGCAGGCCCTTGAGCGGGAAGATCTTTTGAGAGTAGACAATGTGTCGCTTTCTTTTGGCGGTGTGAAAGCTGTCACCAACATTTCCTTTGATATCAAGAAGGGCGAGATCCGCGCCATTATCGGCCCCAATGGCGCTGGTAAGACATCCATGTTGAACGTCATCAACGGGTTCTATCACCCGCAGGAAGGCACGATCACCTGGCAGGGCAAAGTGCGGCGGAAAATGAAGCCGTATGAAGCGGCAAAGCAAGGCATCGCGCGGACCTTTCAAAATGTAGCGCTGTTCAAGGGGATGACCACATTGGACAATATAATGTCCGGTCGTTCGCTCAAGATGCACCGCAATCTCTTCTGGCAGATGGCGTGGTTTGGTCCCGCCCGTGTAGAAGAAATAGAGCATCGCAAGAAGGTCGAGGAAATTATTGATTTTCTCGAAATTCAGGCCATTCGAAAGACACCTGTCGGGCGATTGCCATACGGATTGCAAAAGCGGGTTGAGCTGGGACGAGCACTTGCAATGGAGCCAGAGCTGCTTCTGCTGGATGAACCAATGGCGGGCATGAACCTTGAAGAAAAAGAGGACATGAGCCGTTTCATTATCGATGTGAACCAGGAGTTCGGCACGACAATCGCTTTGATCGAGCATGACATGGGTGTCGTGATGGATCTGTCGGATCGGGTTGTTGTTCTGGATTACGGCAAGAAGATTGCTGATGGACGTCCAGACGAGGTGCAGGCCAGCCAGGCCGTTATCGATGCATATCTCGGCGTGAGCCACTGACGGGGAACTATAAGCGATGCTTTACGACATATTTATCGATCCCTTCGTCCAGATGGTCGAAATGCCGGATTTCTTTCTGCAGGTTTTGTGGGAAGGGTTCGTTGCGGGGATTCTCTACGCGCTGATCGCACTGGGGTTTGTTCTGATCTTCAAGGCCTCCGGGGTGTTCAATTTTGCCCAGGGCATCATGGTGGTGTTTGCGGGTTTGACGCTGGTCGGTCTTCACGAACAAGGGGTGCCAGCGTTTCTGGCGCTGATCATGACCATTGGGGTGATGGGGATTCTGGCTTACGGCATTGAGCGCGTTGTGATGCGCCCATTGGTCAATCAGCCGGATATCATCTTGCTTATGGCAACCATCGGCCTGACCTACTTCCTGATCGGCTTTGGTGAGTTTGTTTTTGGCGGTGAGCCGAAAAAGATGATCGCTGAAGAGCTTGGCTTGCCAACAGGATCGACGGCGTTTGAATTCGGCGAACGCGGCCTGGTGATCCTGCAGCACATCGATATCGCGGCGGCTGTTATTGCCATCTTGATGGTGACTGCGCTTGGTATCTTCTTCAACAAGACCAGGATCGGGCGTGCGCTTCGGGCTGTGGCAGATGACCATCAGGCGGCGTTGTCAGTCGGGATTTCGCTCAATCAGATCTGGGCCATCGTCTGGTTCGCTGCGGGGCTCGTAGCCCTCGCGACCGGGATCATGTGGGGCGCGCGTTCAGATGTTTCCTTTGCTCTGGAAATTGTCGCCTTCAAGGCACTGCCCGTGCTGATTTTGGGCGGCTTCACATCTATTCCAGGTGCGATTATCGGCGGCCTGATCATTGGGTTCGGCGAGAAAATCGGCGAAATTTATTGGGGTGGTCTGGTTGGCGGGGGGATTGAGTCCTGGCTCGCCTATATCATCGCGCTGGTCTTCCTTCTGTTCCGTCCGCAGGGTCTCTTCGGCGACAAAATCATCGAGCGAGTGTAATCCATGTTTTATCGCGAAGCTGGTCAATTCAAGACGACCTATGAGGCTGATCAGGCGTTGTTCCCGATCCGTCAGGACCGGTATGGCCTGGCTGTCATCATCGTCATAGCGCTTGTTGTGGTTCCATTCTTGTCGAACGACTTCTTCCTGTCGTCCATCATGATCCCGTTCCTGGTGTTTTCTCTTGCGGCAATTGGCCTGAACGTTCTGACCGGTTTTGCCGGGCAGTTGTCGCTGGGAACAGGAGCTTTCATGGGCGTTGGGGCCTATGCCGCCTACAAGTTGACCTCGATCTTTCCGGACGTAAATGTCATCGTGGTGGTGCTGTTGTCTGGAGTATTTTCAGCTGCGGTCGGGGCGGTTTTTGGTCTTCCAAGCCTGCGTATCAAGGGTCTGTATCTGGCGGTCACAACGCTTGCCGCACAGTTCTTTCTGGAATGGTGCTTTATTCGCATTCCATGGCTCTACAATTACAATGCGTCTGGGGCCATCGAAATTCCAAAACGGGAAATGTTCGGAGTTGTGATCTCCGGTGCTGAGGCAACCCCGCTGGCACGTTACTTTGTGGTTCTGGCGATCACCGCCTTTATCGCGCTGTTGGTGGCGAACATCATGCGCGGCCGGATTGGTCGCTCCTGGATGATGATCCGAGATATGGATATTGCAGCCGAGCTGATGGGGGTTCGTCCCTTGCAGACCAAGCTGATGGCTTTTGCCGTGTCGTCTTACATCTGCGGTGTTGCCGGGGCGATGATGGTGTTCTTCTGGCTGAATGCTGCCGAGGCGTCTTCTTATTCAATCACGCTTTCATTCCAGATCCTGTTCATGGTGATCCTGGGTGGACTTGGTAGTGTGGCTGGATCGTTCATGGGGGCAGCGTTCATCTGGATCTTGCCGGTGTTCCTGAAATTCGTTCCTGGTGCAATTGGCATCTCCATTGGCGCCGAGACCGTTGAGCATTTGACGTTCATGATCGTCGGTGCCTTGATCATCTTCTTCCTGATTGTCGAGCCACACGGGTTTGCCCGTCTTTGGCAGCTTGGGAAGCAAAAATTGAGGGTGTGGCCGTTTCCTTATTAAGAGGGCCACTCTGATCAACGCCGTCCGGGCATCGGACCTGTCCGGAGAGGAATGGCGCAACCGGTTCGGCGGTCGCAAACTGATAACGCGATCGCAAGGGAGGAAATAGATGAAGAATTTCAAGCAATTCGCGCTCGGCTCTGCCGTCGCGCTTGCCATGGGAGCCTCGGGTTTCGCGACCCAAGCTGTCGCAGAAGATTCCAATTACGTCCCACTGCTGACGTATCGGACTGGACCTTACGCTGGATCCGGCATCCACATTGCCAACGGTATGCATGACTATCTGCAGATGCTGAACGAGCGCGATGGTGGCATCGGTGGCGTGAAGATCGAGATTGAAGAGTGTGAGACAGGCTACAACGCACAAAAAGGCGTTGAGTGTTATGAGGCGACAAAAGGCAAGAACGCGATTGTCTATAACCCTTATTCCACGGGCATCACGCTGCAGCTTATTCCAAAGGCGTCTGTAGACAAGATCCCTGTTTTGTCGATGGGGTATGGTCTTTCTGCTGCCGCCGACGGGAATGTATTCCCTTGGGTTTTTAACGTTCCTGATACTTATTGGGACGGCGCATCTGTTGCCATCAAGTATATCGGCGAGCAAGAAGGCGGGCTTGATAACCTCAAGGGCAAGAAGATTGGTTACATCTTCCTTGATGCGGGTTACGGGCGTGAACCAATCCCATTGCTTGAACAGATGGCTGAAAAGTTCGGCTTTGAGCTGGTTAAATATGCGGTTCCTGGAAAGGAAATGCAGAACCAGTCCTCGCAGTGGCTGAACGTTCGTCGTGATCGCCCTGACTACATGGTTATGTGGGGCTGGGGTGCAATGAACCCTACAGCGATCAAGGAAGCGGTCAAGATCCGTTACCCAATGGATAAGTTCATTGGCGTCTGGTGGTCCGCTGGAGATGACGATGCAGCTGCTGGCGGCGAAGCTGCCAAGGGCTACAAGGCGATGAATTTCTCCGGTGTAGGCACTGACTATCCTGCGATCCAGGATATCAAGAAACTTGTTGTGGATGCTGGCAAGTCGCAGACTGATCCAAAGTCAATCGGTAGCACGCTTTACAATCGTGGCGTCTTGAACTCGGTGATTATTGCTGAAGGCATTCGTGCTGCTCAGGAGCTGACCGGCAAGAAAGCGATTACTGGCGCTGACATGCGGATGGGTCTGGAAACATTGGACTTGACCAAGGAACGTCTCGCCGAATTGGGCCTGACAGGTTTTGCGCATCCCATGAAGGTAACCTGTGAAGATCACGCGGGCAGCTCCCCTGTGTTCATTCAGCAGTGGGACGGCGAAAAATGGGCTGTAGCCAGTGGTTGGATTGAGCCAATGACCGATATGGTCCGTCCTCTCCTTGAAGCGGCTGCCAAAGAATATGCCGAAAAGAACGCGCCTTGGCCTGCGCGTACAGAAGCCTGTCCGAACTAATTGGCTGGCATGGCCTGAACGGGTCAAATGTCCCGCCGCATTTTGCGGCGGGGCTCTTTCGGAGAGTATTGAAAATGTCGACCCCAGAGATGACTGTACATACTGAAGCCACCTCTGCTCTCGGGCAGAGCGAAACGATCCTGTCGGTGAACAACATCGAAGTGATCTACGACCACGTGATCCTTGTTTTGAAGGGTGTGTCTCTGACAATTCCCAAGGGGGGCATTGTGGCTTTGCTCGGAGCCAATGGCGCGGGCAAGACGACAACATTGAAAGCGATCTCGAACTTGCTTGGCGCTGAACGCGGCGACGTGACCAAGGGCAAGATTGTTTTTGAGGGCGAGGAAGTTCAATCCTTGTCACCAAACGAACTGGTCCGGCGCGGTTGCATCCAGGTGATGGAAGGCCGGCATTGTTTTGGCCACCTTTCGATTGAGGAAAACCTTCTGACCGGTGCTTACACGCGCAAAGACGGCGCAGCTGCCATCCGTGCTGATCTGGAAATGGTCTATAATTATTTTCCGCGGTTGCGCGAGCGCCGACAAAGCCAGGCAGGTTACACCTCCGGCGGCGAGCAGCAAATGTGTGCGATTGGCCGGGCTTTGATGAGTCGGCCAAAAATGATTCTTCTCGATGAGCCCTCCATGGGATTGGCGCCACAGCTGGTGGAAGAAATTTTCGAGATCGTGAAACAGTTGAATGATCAAGAGGGGGTGTCGTTCCTGCTCGCCGAGCAGAACACCAATGTTGCCCTGAGATATGCGACCTACGGCTACATCATGGAATCAGGCCGTATTGTTCTTGATGGTGACGCCGCAGCGCTCCGAGAAAATGAAGACGTGAAGGAGTTCTACCTTGGCGTTGGCGGAGAGGGACGGAAATCTTTCCGCGATGTAAAGCACTACAAAAGAAGAAAGCGCTGGTTGGCCTAGGAGCTGATTTAAAATCAGACCCTGAAGAAATGCAGCAAGGCGGAGACGGAATCATGACCGACGATACGTTTGATGCGCGCGAGCGGGTGACACCGGATCAGCGCGAAGAGCATCTTTTTGCCAATTTACCGGAGTTTCTTGCCCATGCAGTGGCAGGGGCTCCAGGTTGGGCTGCGCATTTGGGCGGGCTTGATCTGGGCTCAATCAACAGTCGTTCGGCTTTGGCGTCACTGCCTGTTTTACGCAAATCGGAGCTGATGAACCGGCAAAAGGCCGCGCCTCCCTTTGGCGGATTTCTTGCTGGAAGTCTTGAAGGCGTGGAGCGTGTCTTCATGTCTCCTGGACCCATATGGGAGCCTCAGGCCCGTGGCAGTGATCCCTGGAATGGGGCGAGGGCGCTGTTCGCTGCTGGGTTCCGGAAAGGCGATATTGTTTTCAATGCCTTTTCATACCATCTGACGCCAGGCGGGTTTATCCTTGATCATGGGGCACGTGAGCTTGGTTGCACGGTATTTCCAGCGGGTGTTGGAAACACAGACCTGCAGATCGAAGCAATTGAAACCCTCCGACCGACTGGCTTTATCGGGACACCGGATTACTTGAAGGTTTTGCTCGACCGTGGTGCGCAACAGGGGCGCGATGTATCATCCATAAAGCGCGCACTTGTGTCTGGTGGTGCCTTGTTCCCGTCTCTGCGGGATGAATACCAGTCCAAAGGTATTTCTGTGGCTCAGTGCTATGCCACGGCTGATCTGGGCGTGATCGCATATGAGAGTTCTTCTCCCGAGGGCATGATTGTCAACGAAGACTACATCGTTGAAATCGTGCGTCCTGGAACGGGAAAGGTGGTTGCTCAAGGAGAAGTTGGCGAGTTGGTAGTGACCTGCTTCAACAAGACCTATCCCCTGATCCGCTTTGGAACAGGCGACCTTTCTGCCGTTCTTACGGGACAATCAAACTGTGGTCGTACCAACATGCGGATTGCTGGTTGGATGGGACGGGCGGATCAGCGTACCAAGGTCAAGGGCATGTTCATTGATCCAGCGCAGATTGCTGACATTGTTGGCCGTCATGATGAAATCATCAAGGCGCGTCTGACTGTTGGCCGCTTGGGCGAGAGCGACGCGATGACATTGATGGTAGAAACCAATGTGAGCGATGATGGGGGCTTGGCCGAGCGGATTGCTCAAAACTTGCGTGAAGTCACGAAAATCAAAGGCATTGTTGAATTGGTCTCTCCGGGCAGCTTGCCGAATGACGGAAAAGTTATCAGTGATGAGCGGGACTATGGTTGAGCGCTTGAGATCGAGACTACGTGTCGGTCAAATGATCGGGCGGGTGGATGACAGGTGGTGCTTTAATTTAGAACCATTGTGATCTAAAAGCTGAAGCGTGGCGTAATAATTTTGCCCAACTGGTAAAGCAATTACCCGTCTCAATGTTCCTGTCTTAAGTCGCCCAGTGATTAAGCCGACTTCATCGGAAGTTCTATGACCTCTCAATCCAAAACACCCGTGTCCGTCCAGCAGGCTGCCGAAATGCGGCAGGTTCACCTTCCTGATGACCATCCTCCGGTGAAAACTGGTAAGATCGGCGTGCTCATGGTGAACCTAGGAACGCCTGACGCGACAAGTTATTGGCCAATGCGCCGGTATCTTCGTGAGTTCCTGTCTGACAAACGTGTGATCGAATGGCCAAGGGCTCTTTGGTATCCGATCCTATACGGCATTATTCTCATGACGCGGCCTGGCAAATCCGGCAAGGCGTATGAGGAGATCTGGAATCACGAGAAAGACGAGTCTCCGCTTCGCACGATCACTCGCAGTCAGTCTGACAAGTTGCTGGAAATCATTGGCGATCATGGAGGTCGTGTTCAGATCGATTGGGCGATGCGCTATGGCAATCCGTCAATTCGTTCACGTCTGGAGGCACTCAAGGCTGATGGGTGCGATCGGATTCTGATCTTCCCGCTGTATCCGCAATATTCTGCTGCAACGACTGCGACTGTGAATGATGAAGTCTGCAGGGCGTTACTTGATATGCGCTGGCAACCAGCGATCCGCACAGTTCCACCTTACCATGATGACCCGGTTTATGTGAAAGCTCTTGCCAAGTCTGTTAAGCAGCATCTGGACGAGCTGGACTTCAAACCTGAAATGGTTCTGACATCCTACCACGGTATTCCTCAGTCTTACTTTCGGCGTGGGGACCCTTATCATTGCCATTGCCACAAGACCACGCGGCTGATGCGCGAGGTTATGGGCTGGGATGACAAGCAGCTCAGGTTGACCTTCCAGTCGCGCTTTGGGCCCGAAGAATGGTTACAGCCTTATACGGATAAGACCGTTGAACAGTTGGCCAAAGACGGTGTGAAAAATATCGCAGTCATGAACCCCGGGTTTGTAGCGGACTGTCTTGAAACGCTGGAAGAAATCGCGGGTGAGGCTGGAGAGATCTTCGAGGAAAATGGCGGTGAAAATTTCACGCATATTCCTTGCCTGAACGACAGCGATCTCGGAATGGAAGTGCTGGAGCACATTGTTCGGCAGGAACTTAGCGGCTGGCTTTAATATTCATACCGTCCAGTTTTTGATATTATAAATGGGGAGCCTTTGGCTCCCCTTTTTGTTAAGGTTGACGCAGCGGGGTAGAACCTGGTCGCAAAGCGACGCATACTCTCCGTCCCATCATCCTGCTTTGTGGAGCACTTTATGCCTCAGGAATTTTTCGGTTTCGATATCGTGCTTCTGGTTGTTCTGGCCCTGGTCATTCTTGTCGTTGTTTCCGGTGTGAAGACCATCCCACAAGGGTATAATTATACAATTGAGCGTTTCGGCAAATACCGTAAGACACTGTCTCCTGGCCTTAACTTCATTGTTCCCTTTATCGACCGTATCGGTCACAAGCTGAACATGATGGAGCAGGTGCTGGATGTGCCGTCACAGGAAGTGATCACACGAGACAACGCGACGGTGACGGCCGATGGAATAACATTTTATCAGGTGATTGATGCGGCGCGAGCTGCTTACGAAGTCCTTGGCCTGCAAAACGCAGTCCTTAATTTGACAATGACCAACATCCGCTCAGTCATGGGGTCGATGGATCTGGATCAGCTGCTGTCAAACCGTGATGAAATCAATGGCCGGTTGCTCAATGTTGTCGACGCGGCGGCTGAGCCATGGGGCATCAAGATCACACGCATCGAAATCAAGGATATCAACCCGCCCAAGGACCTGGTGGAAGCGATGGGCCGTCAGATGAAGGCCGAGCGTGAAAAGCGCGCTTCCATTCTGGAGGCAGAAGGCAAGCGCCAGTCGGAGATCTTGAAGGCCGAGGGCGAAAAGCAGGCGCTTATCCTGCAAGCTGAAGGACGGCGGGAATCTGCTTATCGGGATTCTGAAGCACGCGAGCGGGAGGCCGAGGCTGAGGCAAAGGCGACCACATTGGTGAGCGATGCCATCTCCGCTGGTGATGTCCAGGCGATCAACTATTTTGTTGCCACCAAATACGTCGAAGCATTTCGGGAACTAGCCACATCACGGAACCAGAAAACTCTCATCTTGCCAATGGAGTCAACGGCTTTGCTTGGTTCTCTTAGCGGTATCGGAGAAATTGCCAAGGAGGCATTCGGTAGCGGCGATAAAAATACATCCAAGCCGAGCCGGGTGCCTGACACGGGTAACGGTCAGGGAGATGACACTTGAGTCTCATCGAACGCCTGTTTTTGGAACTTGGGCCCTGGAACTGGTGGATACTCGGGCTGTTGCTGCTTGGTCTTGAAATACTTGCACCCGGCGCGGTATTTCTTTGGTTCGGGGTGTCTGCCATTTTGGTGGGAACACTGGCATTGTTCGTGGAGCTTCATTGGCAGACGGCGCTCGTCATTTTCCTGGTTCTTTCCATTGTATGCCTTGTTGTTGGGCGCTTTCTTATGTCGCGATTGTCTTCGGAGAAGGGCGATATAGGTTTGAACCGGCGCGGTAGTCGTTACGTCGGGCGCGTCTTTGTTCTCATGGCTCCCCTGTCTGAAGGCACTGGAAAGTTGTCTATTGACGATACTGTCTGGCGGGTTGTCGGTCCTGACCTGCCCACGGGCACAAGGGTTCGGGTTACCGGGGTCCATGGTGCACGGTTGGCTGTCGAAGCCGCCGAGGCAGAGGATATAGAACTGCCGACTTAGCTGTTTTGCAGCTAAGTGAGGCTTGGGACAACAGCGGTTTTTGATTTACAGTTTGTGGCCAGGTGGAATTGGCGGTGCTTCTGCCATAAGAAGGATCCCAATTCGACGGTTGGCGGCCAGATAGGGGTCGTTCGGGAACATAGGTTCACTGTCGGCTTTCCCAATCACCGCAGAGAACTGGTCATCCGGTACGCCGTATTCATTCAGGATCTGCCTCGCGACATTCGCGCGTTCGGTTGACAGATCCCAACCCGTGTATGATGGGTCTGGAGACTGTCTGCCACTCGTTGTATGCCCAGTGATTTCAATACGGTTTGGCATTTGAGACAAAATAGGCGCCATTTTTGCCAGCAATCGCCGGGTGGTTTCGTATGGGTATTTGGAGCCTTCGCGGAACATTGATCGGCCGTCCTGATCAATCAGGAGGATGTTGAGACCTTCTTCCGTTTCCTCAAAAATGATGTTGCTTGAAATTTCTGTTATTTCAGGCATTTCCTGCCAAGCTTGGCGAAGCGAGGCTGCGGCCGTGGCAAATTGACGTGGCTTCTCGATTTCGGCTTCCACAGTATCGTGTGTGTTCGCTTCAGGCCCCTGCTGACTTTGCATGTCGTGGCTTTCCTGAGCAAAGTCAGAATCAAGTTCTTGTGGCCTTTGGCTGACGTCCTTCATGTAGTCCCGGATTGGAATGCCCTGGACCTCCATGATGCCGGTGCGCTTCGATGTGTCTTTTACGCCGAATGCTTCCTTCATGGAGCCTGCAACAACTTGCAGTTTTTCCTTGTCCTGAATCGAGAAGGAGATGATGAGAACGAAAAAGCAAACAAGCAGAGACATCAAGTCGGCAAACGTCACGAGCCAATCGGGTGCGCCGCCTCCGCCTTGTGGTTTTTTTCTCGCCATCGGTCCGCTTTTCCTTGTGTGCGCTGGTTATGCGGCTTCGAGTAGGGCTGCACGATGCTTGTCAGGCAGATAGGCGATCAGCATTTCCTGAATCAGGGCAGGGCTTTTGGATTCACGTATTTGAAGTACTCCATCGATGATCAGGGTTTGGTTCAACTCATCTACGTCGAACTTGGCATCCAGCTTCTCGCAAAGCGGAAGGCAGATGATGTTGGAAATCAACGCTCCATAGAGTGTGGTCAGAAGGGCGATCGCCATAGAAGGGCCAATGGCTGCAGGGTCATCCATATTCGCCAACATCTGAACCAAGCCAACCAGGGTCCCGATCATTCCGAACGCTGGAGCAGAATCGCCAAGAGCCTTGAAAACACGTTTTCCCTCAGCCAATCGGGTAAGCTGCAGATCACGTTCACGTTCCATAGATTCTCGGATGAAATCCAGTTCATAGCCATCGGCAATATACTGAACGCCTTTTGCCAACACTGTGTCCGAGACATCAACGTTTTCAAGACCAAGTGGGCCAGATTTGCGGACGACCTCACCCAGGTTGGTGATCTCGGAAATCAAATCTCTCGGGCTTATGCTCTTCCCTGCGAGAGCCACTTTGAAGCCCGTCCCAAAAGCAGAGCCAACGTCGGATAATTGAAAGCGTATCAGTGTTGCCAGAAGTCCGCCGCCGATCACGATCAGCATTGAGGGGACATCTATAAATTGGCTAATACTACCGCCAAGAAAGATAGCGGTGATAACAATGCCGAAGGCACCGATCATTCCGATTAGCGTTGCCAGATCCATTACGCACACCAAACACTGCGGGCAGTTCGCCCATTACAATTTGATAGTTACTGTAGTGGCAGTAAGGCTAATCAATTCCTAACTGAGCCCATACAAATGGGTTTGAGGTTGAAAAACTTTTCGTGACTAGGGGGTGGCGAGCTTAGGCTGCACCGATGCGCAGCAAATCATGCAGATGGATAATGCCTACAGGCCGACTATCCTCAACGACAAAAACGGTTGTTATTCCGGATGAGTTGATCATTTCAAGCACGCTTCCCGACAGCATTGAAGGGTCAATGGTCTTCGGAGCCTTTGTCATGATGTCTTCGACCGGTTTATCCAGGAAGTCTGTGCTTATGTGTCGGCGTAGATCGCCATCTGTAATGATACCGACAAGGCGGTGCAGTTCATCGGTTACCCCCAAAACTCCAAAGCCTTTCTGAGACATCAGAACAATGGCATTGCGCATTGGCAATCCGATTTTTGCGAGCGGGATTGTATCTCCGCCGTGCATTATATCTCGTGCTGTCTTGAGATTTGCCCCAAGGCGGCCGCCAGGATGGAAAACCCTGAAATCCTGAGCGGTAAATCCCCTGTTCTCCAGCAAGGCTATGGCAAGAGCATCCCCCGTCGCCATCTGGACAAGTGCAGATGTAGTGGGAGCAAGCCCGTGCGGGCAGGCTTCTGTTACGATCGGCATTTCAAGGACGATATCGGAGGCTTTTCCAAGAGTGCTGTTGGCCCTTGAGGTTATCGCTATGAGCGGAACCTTGAATCTGCGCGTAAAGGCAACGATGCTCGCCAGTTCCTGGGTCTCTCCGGACCAGGACAGGGCTATGACAGCATCATTAGCGGTCACCATGCCCAGATCGCCATGGCTTGCCTCAGCAGCATGGACAAAGAAAGAGGGCGTGCCGGTGGAGGCAAGAGTCGCGGCGAGTTTCACGCCGATATGGCCGCTTTTGCCAATTCCTGAAATGATCACACGGCCGGAGATCTTTGAGATCAGATCTGCTGCGTCACGAAATGGTGCAGACAATCCGTTTTGCAATGCGGTGCGTAATGCACTCAGGCCCGCGATTTCTGTTTCCAGCGTGCGTTCCGCAGACGTCAAAAATCGTGTGTCTTGAGCTTGTGAAACTTCTTCCGAAGCCTTGGAAGTTTCTAGCATTTCTAATCCTGACTCTAAACTTCGCCCCTATCTTCCATGTCTATGCCACCCTTTGTGAAGGTGCAAGTTGATATACGCACCTCAATTGGCATCTTGGCAGTACTCGGGATTTGGGTTCTCAATTCGTTAAAATCAACGAAGAATTAACCATGCTGGGTCACTTTGAGGCTGTGATAAAAAGCCTTGCCAAATTGGTCATTCATGCTGCGTCAACTTCCCTTTCTTGTCAGTTTTCTAGTGCTTTCCTGCACCATGGCTGTCGCACAAGATCTGTCATCAGATCTACGCGGGGGTGTGTCTTTTTCTGACGAGGATACTTTGAGCGCCGTGGCAAATTCTGCAGAGAGCCCGGACAATTCTGCTGGAAACGGCGCTGGCTCGGACACAGCGGCAGCGGATGCAGCGATCAATGCTGCCATTGCTGAAGACGATTCGACAGGTTTGGGAACCGCCGGGAGGGTCGTGCCCGCACGTCCGTTCGCTGACCGCATTGCTGCTGTTCGAGGTGTTCAGTCGGCAAGCGGTGCAGTCCAAGATGATGGTGTTTTTGGGGGCGATACAAACTTTGACCAAGCCAGCGGCCTTCGCCTTGGCAGGTTCACGATTTTACCGGAGATCACCATTACTGGGGGGTGGACTGATAATACGGCCCAAACGCAATCCGGCACTTCTGGTCAACTTTACCGGATTTCGCCAAACATTACGGCGACATCCAATTGGTCCCGGCATCAACTCGATTTCGCTCTTCGCGGGACTTATGTCGGTTATCCGGATCAGAGAAGCGATGATAATCCTAGCCTGACAGCTTCCACTGCATTGAGGCTCGACCTGAACAGCCTGACCACAGTCAATGGGTCCGCGGCCTATACGTATTCGCGCGAGGATAATTCCAGCGCTGAAAGCAGCGGCGGGAATGATGATGTACATCAGCTGTCGACAAGCCTTGGTGTGACGCGTGATGCTGGACTGGTCGGCGTTACGCTTCGCGGTGCGCTGGACCGGAACATCTATACGGCCGGTGATGCAGGAACGCCTTCGAGCGCGCGTGATAATACGCTTTATTCAGTAAACCTGCGTCTTGATACCAATACGGGGGCGACCTTTTCTCCCTTTACGGAAGGCTCACTTCTGGTTCGGCGTTATGATAACTCCTGCAGTGATGCATTGTGCGAAGATCGGAATGCGAATGGTTATCAGCTGCGCGGCGGCGTCGCGATTGCAACCGGCTCAAAACTGAGCGGCGAAGTCGGGGCTGGCTGGCGGATCGAAGATCTGGAGGATGAACGACTGGAGAATCTACAGGGACTTATCGTTGATGCGTCTCTGGTCTGGTCTCCGACACGTTTGACGACGATTACAGGCGGCTTGGGCACCAGCTTTGAGGCAACGGACATAGACGGGGCTTCTGGCTCAATCATCTATTCAGGCGATCTTCGGCTGGCTCATGAGTTCAGCGACAGGATCGTCGGTGAAACCGGGATAGGGTACAGCTACCGGACCTATCAGGGGGCCTCAATTGAGGAGGAAACCCTCACGGGTCTCGTTGGTCTTACCTACGCGCTTACTCAAAATATCGCGCTTCAGACACGGTATAATTATCGGAAATTCACAGGTTCAGATGAGGTTTCTGACTACAGCCAAAACTCTATCGAGGCTGGGCTCAGGTTCCGTCACTAGAGCGTTTCCGTTCAGTTTTGATAGAAATGTGATCAGTCTGAATGGGGAAAGTGCTTTTAATGCCTAAAACGACGAGCAAAATGAACATGGTCGCTTACATGGTTTTGACAATAGAAGATTTCAGGGTTTTTGGACGCTGTATTTCTTAAGTTGAAACAGGGTGACGCAGGGAGGTCTGTATGAATACAAAAGGATTTGAGGCCATGCCGCTTATGAAAAGCAATCATGCGTTCATTGCGGTTTTGCTTGTCATTGCTGGCCTATTCTCATCTACTGGCGCGGCATCTGCCGACGCCGGGTTTGATCGTTTCATTGCAGATTTTCGCTCGAAGGCCACAGCTGCAGGTATTTCCTCGCAAACATACAAACGAGTTTTTCGTGGGATGGATCCTGACCCGGACACATTGCGCTTGATGGCGAAGCAATCTGAGTTCGTCAAACCTGTGTGGGACTATCTTGACAGCGCTGTTTCGGAAGCGCGCGTTGCCCGTGGCCGTGAACTCTTGAAAGAATACGAGCCCGTATTGCGTCAGGTCGAATCGCGTTATGGGGTTGATCGTGAGGCCGTTCTTGCAATTTGGGGGATGGAGACCAATTACGGTGGCTTCATGGGTAAGCACAACGTGATCCGAGCATTGGCAACGCTTGCGTATGCTGCTCCTCGCCGGAAAAGCTTTTGGCGCAAGGAATTGCTCAAGGCCCTTTCCATTGTTCAGGCAGGCCATGTCCGGTTTGAAAACATGGAAGGTTCATGGGCGGGGGCTATGGGTCACACTCAATTCATGCCGACCAGCTGGGAAGCTTATGCCGTCGATTACGACGGGGATGGTCGTCGCGATATCTGGACATCCATTCCAGATGCATTGGCTTCAACGGCTTACTATTTGAAAAAACACGGCTGGCAGACTGGCAAAACCTGGGGCTATGAAGTCGTCCTTCCGCGCTCATTTGACTACCGCCTTGCCAATGACGACACAAAGCTCACCCTCAGTGGCTGGACCAAACAAGGGGTGCGCCGAGCCAACGGTCGAGGGTTCCCGCGTCCGAGTGACAATGCAATCCTGGTCATGCCGGCAGGGGCCAGCGGCCCAGCTTTCTTGATGTTGCGAAATTTCTACGTGATCAAGCGCTATAATAATGCAACCGCTTATGCATTGGCAGTGGGGCACCTGTCAGACCGAATTATCGGTGGTGGAGGTCTTGCGGGTGACTGGTCGCGGGAATATCTGCCGTTGTCCAGATCAGAAACGGCCGAATTGCAATCTGAGCTTAATCGACGCGGGTTTAATGTGGGTACTGCTGACGGCCGTGTTGGACCGGCGACCCGGCGCGGCATTCGTGCGTACCAGCGGGCACGTGGGCTGATACCTGACGGCTATGCATCTATTGTTTTGCTGGCACGGATCAAGATGGACGGCTAGACTTGGTGCTCAAGCATTGTTGCAGGAAAAAGTTCGAGTGCCGACTTCGACAAGTTATGTTCACGGCAGAAAAACGTGCCGATTTTTGATCGGAGCGCTTGTCCTATGCGTTTTGGGTATGTTCGGAGGTCATGCAACGGATGCTCTGGCGCAGAGCTCGGGTGGGGTTATTCGGCCAGCTCCCGGGACTTCGAAGAACTTCAATCCGCTGAGCCCTCTGTTGAAGCTTTTCGGAGTGAACAAGCCCCGCAAAAGCCATAATACTCGGCGTCAACAGAACACTGTCAAGGCAAACAGGCCGCGTGATAACGTTCCGCGTTTTATTGCAGAACCGAAGGATCCTGATGCGGGGGTCGTCCTGGTTGTAGGCGACCGGATGGCTCGCGGTGTCGCCGAAGGCTTGACATTTACTCTGGCGGATAAACCGATGGTTCGGATTGAGACCATTCTTGAGGAAGGTCAAGGCTTGGCCGGTTTTGTCGCTCCTGATTGGAGCGCGAAGGTTCTTGCTCGCATCCGGGGTGATAACGTCAAAGCGGTTGTTGTTATGATGGGGAAGGAAGACCTTGGAGCGCAGTTCCCAGGCAAGCCTCCTGTTGAATTCGCGACAAGTGCGTGGTGGGAAGAGTATAACATCAAGGTTGCTCAGCTTGTTACTGCGATCCGGCAGGAAAGAAAGCCTTTGGTTTGGGTCGGCCTGGCACCAACGGGTTCAGAGACCACAAACGTTGATTTCCTTCAGATGAATGAGGTTTTTCGCGCGAAAAGCGACGGAGAACGCGGGCATTTTGTCGACGTTTGGGAGATTTTCTTGTCTGATACGGGTGAATATACGTCCTACGGACCGGACGTCGAGGGCAAGAATCGACGCTTGCGGACGTCAGATAAGGTCGGCTTTACTTGGACTGGCTATCGGAAGCTTGCTTTCTTCGTCGAGCGTCAGCTGTCGCGCATCCTTGGTGGCTATGGTGGGCTTGCCTTCGAGGGTGTCGAGGATGACCCGAATTTTATCGTTCTGACGGGGCGGACGACCTCGCCGGAGGATGAGCTTTTGGGTGAGGATGGGGCAACTTCAACGCCTGAGGTTGAGACCTCTGCCTATCGGTTCTTTGTAAAAGGCGAGCCGCTTCCACCCATGCCGGGGCGTGTAGATTCAGTGCCGTTGGCCAATGGGGCTGGCGGTTTTTGAAGAACGTATAATCGGGAGTTGTTGTCTGCTTTTGATAAAAAAGGGCTGCCGGTCGGCAGCCCTTTTTGCATGAATTCTAACAGATCATAGTGGCAGGTTCGTGCTGCCGGTCAGGAATGTATCGACAGACCGGGCAGCCTGACGGCCTTCGCGAATTGCCCAGACAACCAAGGACTGACCTCGACGCACGTCGCCTGCGGCAAAGACCTTGTCGATGCTTGTCTTGTAGCTGTCTGTATCAGCTTTGACATTGGTCCGGCCATCAAGCTCCAGAGCTTCGCCAGCCTGTGAAATGTATGTGTCCAGGCGCGGGCCTGAAAAGCCAATTGCTGCCAGAACGAGATCTGCGCGAAGGATGAACTCTGTGCCTTCAATTGGGCGGCGCTTTTCATCAACGCGCGCACATTTTACGCCGGTGACGTGACCATCTTCTCCAACGAGCGCCAGCGTTGCGGCTGAAAACTCCCGCTCTGCGCCTTCAGCTTGTGACGAAGACGTACGGAATTTCGTTGGCCAGTATGGCCATACAGTCAGTTTGTCTTCCATCAGCGGCGGGATAGGACGGATATCAAGTTGGGTCACGGAGAGCGCGCCCTGGCGGAAGGCTGTGCCGACGCAATCGGATGCGGTATCGCCACCGCCGATCACGACCACATGTTTGCCTGCTGCCCAGATAGGAGCCTCGTCGCCCGTTGGGCTTACCTCAGGCTCACCGCCAACACGCCGGTTTTGCTGCACTAGGTAAGGCATCGCCCAATGGCAACCTTCGAGTTCCATTCCGCCGACACCAGGGTCGCGTGGACGCTCGGAACCAGCGCATAGAACCACAGCGTCATGACGTTCTGCCAGCTCTTCAATCGAAACTGATGTGCCAACATCAACGCCATAATGGAATGTCACGCCTTCGGCTTCCATCTGTTCAACGCGGCGGTCGATGTAGTGCTTTTCCATTTTGAAGTCTGGAATGCCATACCGCAGGAGACCACCGGCTTTTGGCTCGCGCTCATAGACATGAACGGTATGCCCAGCACGTGCGAGTTGCTGCGCTGCGGCCATGCCAGCTGGTCCAGAGCCGACAACAGCAACTGCACGGCCTGTCTTCGTGGTTGCTGGTTCGGGCACGATCCAGCCCTGGCTCCAACCCTTGTCGGCAATGGCCTGCTCGACGGACTTGATATTGACCGGCACGTCTTCCAGATTCAGGGTGCAGGCTTCCTCGCAAGGTGCAGGGCAGATGCGGCCTGTGAATTCTGGGAAGTTGTTGGTCGAATGCAAGTTACGGATGGCCAGTTCCCAATCGCCTGAATGAACCAGATCGTTCCAGTCAGGTATCTGGTTATGGACCGGGCAGCCTGTCGGTCCATGACAGAACGGAATGCCGCAATCCATGCAGCGGGCCGCCTGACGTTGAACTTCGTTTTCGGCCAGAGGAATAGTGAATTCCCGAAAGTGGCGAATGCGGTCTGATGCAGGTGCGTATTTCTGTTCCTGCCGATCAATTTCCAAAAACCCAGTTACCTTGCCCAAGGCGACCTCCTCAAAAACTCTTGTCACATTGTCGGCCTCAACCGGGTGCCGTGGCACCCGAGAGCCGGTTCAGTATCCAGATTTCGGCGTTATTCCGCCGCCACCATGCCGAGCCGTTTTTCCTCCATTTCGCGGAGGGCACGGCGGTATTCGAGTGGCATGACTTTCACGAACTTCGGACGGTATGTCTCCCATTCGTCAAGGATCGTCTGTGCCCGTGTCGATCCAGTGTAATGTATATGTTTGGCCAGCATCTGTCTTAGACGTTCATCATCATGTCGGGTCATGTCGCATGTGATGTCAACGCGTCCCTTATGCTCGATGTCTCCGCCATGGTGATGCAGTTTTTCGAGCAGATCGTCTTCTTCCGAAACGGGCTCGAGTTCTACCATCGCCAGATTACAGCGGCTGCGGAAGTTGCCTTCCTCATCGAGAACATAGGCGATCCCACCGGACATGCCTGCTGCAAAATTGCGTCCGGTTTGGCCAATCACGACGATTACACCGCCGGTCATATATTCACAGCCATGATCGCCGACACCTTCGACGACGGCTAGAGCACCGGAGTTGCGGACAGCGAAACGCTCACCAGCCACGCCCCGGAAGTAACATTCGCCGGTCGTTGCACCATAAAGAACGGTGTTGCCAACAATGATCGAATCTTCGGGAACGATCCGCGTATTTGCGGGAGGCCGAACGATGAGGCGTCCACCTGAAAGGCCTTTGCCGACATAATCGTTGGCGTCGCCTTCAAGATCCATCGTCACACCTTTGGCAACGAAAGCACCAAAGGCCTGGCCTGCTGTTCCCTTAAGCTGGATCTTGAGCGTGTCGTCCCGCAATCCCTTGCTACCGTAACGCTTGGCGATTTCGCCAGAAAGCATCGCACCAACAGATCTATCGACCGAGCAGATGGTTTCCGTAACGATGGTCGGCTCTTTGGAGTCGAGTGCAGGCTTTGCTGCTGCGATCAGGCGGCGATCAAGAATATCATTAATAGGATGCTCCTGGCGCTTGGTCCAGCGTGTTTCTTCCGGCTCAGCTTCTGGCTGGTAGAAGATCCGGCTGAAGTCGAGGCCTTGTGCTTTCCAGTGACTGATTGCTGTTTTCTTGTCGAGGAAATCGGAGCGTCCAACAAGATCATTAAGCTTGGCTACACCAAGCGCTGCCATCAGTTCCCGTAATTCTTCAGCTACGAAGAAGAAGTAATTGATGACGTGCTCCGGAGTTCCCTTGAAGCGCTTGCGTAAGACGGGATCCTGGGTCGCGATGCCGACCGGACAGGTATTGAGATGACACTTGCGCATCATTAGGCAGCCCGCTGCAATCAATGGGGCAGTTGAGAAAGCAAATTCGTCAGCTCCCAAAAGCGCGCCAACCAGAACGTCTCTGCCAGTGCGAAGCCCACCGTCTACCTGCAGTGCTATACGGGAACGAAGCCCGTTAAGCACCAGCGTCTGTTGGGTTTCGGCGAGGCCGATTTCCCAAGGGCTGCCAGCATGTTTCAGTGAAGTGAGCGGCGATGCGCCTGTTCCGCCATCATATCCGGATACGGTGATGTGATCGGCGCGAGCCTTTGCAACGCCTGCCGCAACCGTGCCAACGCCAACCTCGGACACGAGCTTCACGGAGATGTCTGCAGCGGGATTGACGTTTTTCAGATCATAGATCAGCTGAGCAAGATCTTCGATCGAATAGATGTCGTGGTGCGGCGGCGGTGAAATCAGTCCAACGCCTTGTGTCGAATGACGCACCTTAGCGATTACGGCATCGACTTTGTGGCCCGGAAGCTGTCCACCTTCACCTGGCTTTGCACCTTGCGCGACTTTGATCTGGATCATGTCGGCGTTGACCAGATATTCTGTGGTGACACCGAAACGGCCCGAAGCAACCTGCTTGATCGCGGAACGCTGCGGATTGCTGGATCCATCTGGAAGAGGCTTGAAGCGCTCTGGCTCTTCGCCGCCTTCACCTGTGTTGGATTTGCCACCAATGGCGTTCATCGCGATTGCCAGCGAGGAATGTGCTTCGCGAGATATCGAGCCGTAGGACATGGCCCCGGTCACAAAGCGCTTCACGATATTCTCTGCAGATTCGACTTCAGACAGGTCGATTGGCTTGTGGCCAATCTCATCGGCACTTTTGATGCGGAACATACCGCGGATGGCAAAACGACCGCTTTCCTCATTTACCTGATTTGCAAATTCCCTGTACATGTCCGGAAGCTTTGAGCGAACTGCATGTTGAAGGACTGCGATGGAATCCGGCGTCCACATGTGGCTTTCGCCGCGCATGCGATAGGCGTAATCGCCGCCAACTTCCAGTGTCCGACGCAAGATGGCGACGTCGCCAAAGGCTTCAGCGTGGCGTTGAACGGTTTCGGTGGCGATTTCGGCAAAGCCGACGCCTTCTATGGTTGTTGATGTTCCTGTAAAGTATTTTTTGATCAGCTCGCTGGAGAGACCGACTGCATCGAAGATCTGTGCACCACAATAGGACTGATAGGTCGAGATGCCCATCTTGGACATCACCTTCAAAATGCCCTTGTCGATAGACTTGATGTAGCGCGATACCACTTCACCGGCGTCCACTTCCTCAGGGAACTCCAATTCAGCATGCATAGACAGCAGTGTTTCGAAGGCGAGGTAAGGATTGATCGCCTCTGCTCCGAAACCAGCCAATACGCAGAAATGATGAATTTCGCGGGCTTCACCAGTTTCAACAACGAGACCGACAGATGTGCGCAATCCCTTGCGGATCAAGTGATGATGAACGGCTGCGGTTGCTAGCAGTGCTGGTACGGCAATGCGGGTCCGGCTGATCTGCCTATCCGACAGAATGATGATGTTGTCACCATCGCGGACTGCTTTTTCTGCGCGCTTGCAGAGTTCTTTGACGGCTGCTTCCATTCCTTCTGCGCCGCGTTCGGCAGAGTAGGTGATGTCGAGAGTTTTTGCCGAGAACTGATTGTCTGCGATTTCGCCGATGGCCCGGATTTTCTCTAGATCCTCATTGGTGAGGATCGGCTGGCGAACTTCCAGACGTTTGGAGGTTGACAGGCCTTTTAGGTCAAACAGGTTTGGACGCGGGCCGATGAAAGAGACCAGGCTCATCACCAGTTCTTCGCGAATCGGATCAATCGGCGGGTTGGTAACCTGCGCGAAGTTCTGCTTGAAATATGTGTAAAGCGTCTTTGACTTGTCGGAGAGCGCAGAAATGGGCGTATCGGTCCCCATGGATCCGATAGCTTCCTGGCCAATGGTCGCCATTGGCGTCATCAGGAGTTTGATATCTTCCTGGCTATAACCAAAAGCTTGCTGCCGATCGAGCAAGCTCTCCCCGGCCACCGGAGCGCGATCGCGGACTTCCGGCATGTCTTCCAGGAAGATCTGGGAGCGATGCAGCCAGTCCTTATACGGGTTGGCCGTCGACAGCTCGCGTTTGATCTCGTCGTCGGAGACAATACGGCCCTGCTCCAGATCGATCAGCAGCATCTTGCCTGGCTGTAGACGCCATTTGCGCACGATGCGCTCTTCAGCAACCGGCAGGACGCCGACCTCTGATGACATGATGACGAAGTCTTCATCGGTGACGATGTAGCGGGCAGGACGTAGGCCGTTTCTGTCTAGTGTTGCACCGATCTGGCGACCGTCTGTGAAAGCAACAGCTGCCGGGCCGTCCCAAGGTTCCATGATCGCTGCGTGATATTCGTAGAAGGAACGACGGTTTTCGTCCATCAGCGGATTGCCGGCCCAGGCTTCCGGGATCAGCATCATCGCCGCATGAGCTAGCGAATAGCCGCCCATGACGAGAAGCTCAAGCGCGTTGTCGAAACAGGCTGTATCTGATTGTCCCTCATAAGAAATAGGCCAAAGCTTATTGATGTCGTCGCCAAACAGAGGAGACGATACAGACGCCTGTCGTGCAGCCATCCAGTTGACGTTGCCGCGCAGCGTGTTGATCTCACCGTTGTGCGCAACCATGCGGTATGGGTGCGACAAGTCCCATGACGGGAAAGTGTTCGTAGAGAAACGCTGATGGACGAGCGCCAGAGCGGAAACGAAGCGCGCATCTTTCAGGTCATTATAATAAGCACCAAGCTGGTACGCGAGGAACATGCCTTTATAGACGATGGTACGGCTCGACATCGAGACGATGTAGAAGCCGTTGTCGACGGCATTGGTCTCCGTGCGCACGGTGTTTGAAATTACTTTGCGCAGCACGAAAAGACGGCGTTCGAAGGCCGCTTCGTCTTCGTTCTCAGCTCGTTTGATGAAAACCTGACGTGATACGGGCTCGGTAGCCGCAATGTCAGGGGCCTTTGACAGGGAGGAGTTGTCGACAGGTACGTCGCGCCAGCCGATCAGGCTTTGGCCTTCAGCATCGATGATGCGTTCGACGATTTTCTCGCATTTTGACCGAAGGTCTTCATCCTGTGGGAGGAAGATAAAGCCAACCCCGTAGTCACCCTGCTTTGGCAGTTTAATGCCTTGGGCTGCGAGTTCCTCAGTGAAGAAGTCATGAGGGATTTGAGTCAGCATGCCAGCGCCGTCGCCCATCAATGGGTCAGCACCGACAGCGCCACGGTGTGTCAGATTTTCCAGAACCTGAAGACCATCAGCGATGACACGATGAGATTTCACACCTTTAAGGTGGGATACAAATCCAACACCACAGGCATCATGCTCGCGCAATGGATTGTAGAGGCCATTGGCTGCGGCTGCGCTCAATCGTGTTGCCAGGGAGGACTTTGTTGCGACAGTTTTTTCCGCATCAAGTCCATCTGCCTGCATGGCTGTGCCTGTCGTCAGATCCGTGTTTATCATGTGCGCCCTCACCGTTATCCAGTATGCCGTTGCGAAAGCGTCGGGCCACAGTCGGGTCGCGCTCCTGTCCGGACGCGGCTCGTGCGACGACCCTGGCATCTCGCCTCGGCTCTGTCGAAATATCCAACGTTTCGCTGTCCTCAAGCGAACCGTTTTAATTGACGCAGCGGATGTATTTCGCTGCCGAATGCCCGGTCGTTTTACCGTCATTCGCATCTTGATTGTCTAATCGTGACAATCCGTTGGTCTGCCCGGTCTGTAACGCTGAATAACTTGACCAATTTTTGCCAAAGAAATTCAAGTCCGACGAAAGGGACAGTGTTCCTGTCCTATTGCGAGCGGCGCGAACATGCCAGATTTCACGTTCCGGAGCAAGTAAGTTTATATACTCTAAAATTAGTTTTGTTTCGCCCTTGATGTTTATTCGTTCATCTTGGTCGGTGTAAGTGGGGTGTTGAGAAAGAATGTTGCGCACCTTGGTCGTGCGGCTTGTTTCCGTTCTTTTTGCGGTCACGGTCGTTTGATTTCCCATTGATCGGATAAGAGGTCATTTTTTTCCTGCGGTGAGCATGAAATAGAAATGTCACGCACCAGTAATTTTGTTCCAAGACGGAGAATTTAGATGCAAAAAAAGGCCATGACTGCTGCAATTGTTGCAGGTGCTGTCGCAACAGCCCTCGCTGGCGTTGCTGCGCCAACGGCTGCTAATGCCCAAGCTAAAGAGAAATGCTATGGTGTTTCACTTAAGGGCAAGAACGATTGCAAGGCTGGTGCGGGCACCACATGCGCTGGAACGTCGACTATTGATTATCAGGGCAATGCCTGGACCTTGGTTCCAAAGGGAACATGCGTCTCCATGGATGTTCCCGGTGATCGCAAAGGGTCTTTGACAGCGCTTGAGCGCGATGTTCCGAAAGCTTGACCCCTAAGTGTCATAATGCAGGCTTTCTATAAAAGAGATTGGGAAACGTTTCATGGCACAGTCGATCTATTCCAAGGTTTCTGCTGCCAGAAACGTTTCTGTGATCCAACCGAGGGCCGGTGCTGGTCTTAAAGCAGAGCATGTCTCCATCATTTTGGAGGAGCAACCGGAGATCGCGTTTTTCGAGGTGCACGCAGAGAATTATATGGGTGCTGGCGGCGTTCCTCATCGCCAGCTTGAGGCGATACGGCAAGATTATCCGATTTCATTACACGGTGTTGGGTTGTCCATTGGGGCTGAAAGGCCGCTTGATAAGGAGCACCTTCAACGCTTCAAGATACTTAATGAGAGATATGAACCCGGCCTGTTTTCAGAGCATTTGGCTTGGTCGACCCACGACACAACCTACTTCAATGATCTTTTGCCGGTGCCCTATGATGAGCCAACCCTGGAGAGGGTTTGCAGCCACATTGACCAGGTTCAAGAGGTCATGGGCCGCAGAATGCTGCTGGAAAATCCATCGACATATGTTGCTTTCGAGCAGAGCACTTTGAGTGAACTTGAGTTCTTGTCAGCTGTGGTTGATCGCACCGGCTGTGGTCTGCTGCTGGACGTCAACAATGTGTATGTGTCTTGCGTCAATCATCAGCAATCCGCGGAAGATTATCTGGATGCTTTTCCGATGCATGCAGTGGGCGAATTACATCTTGGTGGTCATGCATGCGATGAAGATGATGAAGGCCGCCCGCTGTTGATTGATGCTCATGATCGGGAAGTTGATGAAGCCGTTTGGCGGCTTTATGAAAAGGTGATCGCGAGTCACGGTGAGCTGCCGACCCTGATTGAATGGGACAATGATGTGCCGGACTGGCCGATCCTCTTGGCCGAAGCAGAAGCTGCCAATCGCATTCTAGCGAGAGTACACAGCCTAAAAGAGGCTGTTGGGTCCGTACGTGCTGAAGGTGGACAGGGCGGGGAGGCACGACTTGCCGGTTGATCGTGCTCATGAAGCGGCATCGTTCCCGGGTTTTGGCGATGCTTTGCTGGATGCTTCCTTGCCCACGCCGACAGGTATTGTAGGGCCGGACGGAAATCCTGCGCCCAAGCGGTTTGGCGTTTATCGTAATAACGTCATTTCAAGCTTGATCGAGGCACTGGAACAGACCTTTCCGGCCGTGCAGCACATGCTTGGCGAAGAGTATTTCAAGGCGCTGGCCAGAGACTTTGTCGTTGCTCATCCTCCCACCTCCCCCGTACTGATCTGGTACGGAGATGAATTTCCAGCCTTTGTCGAGTGTTTCAAACCGCTGGCACCTTATCCCTACTTGTCCGATGTGGCGCGTGTGGAATGGGCCTGGCTTCAAGCCTATCATTCTCAGGACGCAGCGCCGCTCGATCCGTCTGAACTGGCTGCGGTCGCACCGAAAGATCTGGGCGCAATGGTTTTTGCTGTTCATCCTGCAGTTTTCATCGTTCAGTCGTCTTGGCCGGTATGGTCGTTGGTGGCGGCGAATCGATTCGCACTCGGTGAAGCGCAAGTGGAAATCGATTTTTCTGACGGGCAGAGCGTCCTTGTGACGCGACCGCATCTGGATGTTGAGCTGATGAGATTGCGCTCCGGGGGGGCTTTGTTCTTGGAGAAGCTAATGTCAGGGGCCACGCTTGGCGTTGCCGCTGAGGAAACAAGTGCTACGGACCATGAATTTGTCTTGTCGGACACCCTTACTGATTTTCTATCTCTTGGGGTGTTCCGGACTTTATTATAGTGAAATCGCGTTGGTATGATTTTGGATACCGAGAGCACAATGGGGGTAATATGAGCACGCTTATCAGTTTACTGGTCGGTCTTTATCATTCGGTCTTTGGAACGCTTGAGCGTTTGACCAATGGCTGGTTCCTAGGGCTCGCCGCACGCTTTGTTTTTGCGAGCGTATTGCTGGTCTATTTTATCAATTCTGGACTGACTAAAATCGGCAGCGGGTTTTTGGGCTTTTTGTCACCAAGTGACGGTGCTTACGCTCAAATTCTGCCAAGGCTGATGGAGCAGGTCAGCTATGATAGTAGTCAGATTGCGTTTTTCCCATATGGGTTGATTGTCTTGCTGGGGACCTGGAGTGAATTCATCTTGCCTGTTTTGGTGACCATTGGGTTGTTCACTCGTGCCGCCAGCCTTGGCATGATCTGCTTTGTGGTGGTGATGAGCTATGTGGATATCACCGGACATCACGTGGAAGCTGCGACCATTGGCGCGCTGTTTGATGGCAACCCGAGTGGATTGATTGCGGATCAGCGCTTGATGTGGGTTTTCGTCCTGTTGGTGCCAATGCTGAAAGGGCCTGGGCTTGTCTCGCTTGATGCGCTTTTGGGCTCTTATTATCGCAAGCGTGAACGCTATTATTGAAGAATGCATCTTGCCCCGGTTTGAGCGAGCTGGTTAAACCGGGGCATGAACTTTTCAAGTGACAATTGGGCGGGAGCAACGGCGCCGGTGATGGCTGCCCTGAACCGCCATTCGACGGGGCTTGCCCCAGCCTATGGAACTGACCCTCTCACGGAAGATATTTCAGCCAGATTTTCTGAGATCTTTGAAACTGAAGTTACCGTTTTTTTCGTCAGCACCGGGTCCGCTGCAAATTCTTTGGCCTTGTCCGCCTTTGCGAAGCCCGGAGGTGCCATTTTTTGCCACAGGGATGCGCACATCCAGGTCGATGAATGCGGTGCTCCTGAGTTTCTGACCAGCGGTGGCAAGCTGGTTTCTGTTTCAGGCGCAGCAGGCAAGATCACGGCAGAGGCACTTCGCGAGGCCATGTCAGCTTTTCCAGATGGCGTGGTTCATCACGGACAGGTTGCCAGCGTTTCCATCACCCAGCCGACCGAATGCGGTACACTCTACACTTTGGAAGAGATCCGGCAGATCAAAGCTGTAGCGGATGAGCGTGGCGTGCCGCTCCATATGGATGGTGCGCGCTTTGCCAATGCTTTGGTCTCATTGGGCTGTACGCCTGCTGATATGACCTGGAAGGCAGGGGTGGATGTTCTGTCGTTCGGCGCGACCAAAAATGGCTGTTGGTGTGCCGAAGTTGTTGTGTTTTTTGACCCGAAGAAAGCGCTGGGCTTCGAGTATTTTCGAAAGCGTGCCGGACACCTTTTCTCCAAGAGCCGATTTGTTGCTGCTCAGCTGGAGGGGTATTTTGAGGACGATGCATGGCTGGAGACGGCGGCGCAGTCCAATAACATGGCACTGCGGCTTGCTCAGGGAATTCGTGCTTCAGGCGGGCGTACTGCCTGGCCGGTCGAAGCAAATGAAGTGTTTCCGATTTTGCCAAAAGACACCGTTAAAAGACTTCAGGACGCAGGCGCTCTTTTTTATGATTGGCCTGCGAATGGCCTGCCAGATGATATGGCACCTTCGGAAAATGAAGTCTGTCTGCGTTTGGTCACAAGCTTTGCCACCCAGGCAGCTGACGTTGATTGTTTCCTGGAACTGCTAAAAGTTTGAGGGCTTGCTGTCTGAACTAAAAGGCGCCCGGTGTGTGACCGGGCGCTTCAACTATCTATTTTAGCTCAGTTTCAGTCTTGTTCTAGTGAGCCTGGGTTTCGATTTGTTTCGTCGAACTTTTGCCGGAGTCTGAGCCGGTGCCGATTTCGATTTTTCTCGGCTTCATGGCTTCTGGAAGTTCGCGGACCAGATCAATGTGCAGAAGGCCATTTTTTAGATGCGCACCGCCCACACGGACGTATTCAGCAATCTGAAAACGGCGCTCGAATGCGCGTGAAGCAATGCCGCGATAAAGAATGTCGCGACCTTCGCTTTCGTCGGGCTTCTCGCCTTTGATCGTCAGCAAATGTTCCTTGGCCTCAAGGGTCAAGTCGGATTCAGCAAAGCCTGCCACAGCCATTGAGATCCGATAGGCGTTTTCGTCTGTCCGCTCGATGTTGTAGGGCGGATAACTCGGCGCTTCTGAGTTTGCAGAGTCGATCATGGAAAATAGCCGGTCAAAGCCCACGGTCGAACGGTACAGTGGTGAAAAATCTACATGACGCATGTGTTTAGTCCTCTTTTTGAGCAACGCATATGGTCTGGCTTTCATGTCTCCCGTATTGGCGAGACTGAGAGCATGTAACGGGCCCGATTGGCACCCGCTTGACTTCAGATGGTGGCGTTGAATTCTTCTTTCAAGAGGCTGGCTGACTCGCCATTTGACCGCATATTTTGATGGCGCGATATATTCCATTGAATGGAATGGTCCCAATCTGACCGTGTCCTGAACCGAGTATCGGCTCAAATCGGCAAGGTGATCGCACTGGATCCTGCAACAGGTCTGGTGTCTCTACATGCGAGCACCTATCGCATTTCAGGTGTTTCGGTAATCACCTATTTTGATCAAACGCTCGACACGGATGGTCGTGTCTCTACCCGCTCAAGGCCAAATGCCAGCTATGCCATCAGGTGAGGTCAGTCGCGATCACGAACCCTTGGCACGGTTTCGACTGCGAACATGGCGCCCAGCCTGCTTGATGCCATTCTAACATTTCAAACATATACACAGATCATGCTATTATATCAGGCTGGTCGAGACGTCGAAGGGGTTTATCTGCAGGTATATGTAGATAATTCTGACCGCCATGTAATGGCCCGTCTTACTATAGAGAAGCTTGACTAAGGTTTTGACCTTTAAAAATCATGCGCTGGTCGATCTGTAACGGATCGAACTCTACATACCTAGCTGAACATCTGATGAACGAATGCTTCCGGTTTGGTTCAAGCGATGGAGGGCAAAGTCTCGTCAACACCAGCGAGGTGCTGGTGAAGAGGATCGAGGAGACCAGGCATGAACATCTCTATTAAAATCATGAGCGCGCCGATTGCAGCAGCTCTTATCGTTGTTGGCCTTGCCGCTTCGGCACAGGCAGCGCCACGTCAGTTGCAGCAGCAGGTGGAAACAGGCTCATCACTGATCGTAGATGTGGATTATCGCCATGAAGGGCGTCGCGCTCAGGAACATCGGCGTGACTGGCAACGTGGACATCGTGGCGGATACATGCGTCCCGGTCACGGTGCCCGTGAAACCTACCGTATGGGGCCGCGTCAGGTACGCAGGAGCCTACGTGACCAAGGGTTCCATAGGATCCGTATCCTGGATGAGCGCGGCCCTGTCTATGTGGTCCGTGCCAAGGGATGGCGCGGCAAGCCGATGCGTCTCATCGTTGATTCCCGGTCCGGACAAATCCTGCGTAAGCACAGGGTTCACTACAGAAATAACAATGGTTACCGCTGGTAGGATTATCGAATTTTGAGTGTCAGCACGGTAGCTGTCATGTGGGACAGCTGCCGTTTCTGGTTGTGGCGAGTTGATGCCCCGAGTATCAAGGTGTGATAGAGTTTTGGGACCTTGCGCATGACCTTGATAGACCATCCAGAAAATCCTGTCCCGGAAGGCAGCGTTTCGGGCTTTGTCAAAACGGTCGATGGTGTCGATATCCGGTATGCCCATTGGCCCTCGCTCGGGGGGCTTCGGCGGGGAACGGTTACGATCCTGCAGGGCAGGGCCGAATTCATCGAAAAGTATTTTGAAGTGATCCAAGACCTTCGCCAGCGAGGTTTTTCGGTCATTGCTTTCGATTGGCGCGGGCAGGGCGGGTCGGAGCGTTTGTTGGGCAACCGCAGAAAAGGCCATATCCGGAATTTCTCCCAATACCGGACAGATTTGTACACGGTGTTGAAGCGCATTTCACTTGCTGAATATGCAGGGCCGCATTTTGCTTTGGCGCATTCCACTGGCGGGGCTATTTTGCTCTCTGATGCTATCAGATTGAGAACCATGTTGGACCGTGTTGTTTTGGGATCGCCGCTGACCGGAGTTATTGACAATGGCTGGTTAGAAAAAATCCTGTTTCGGTTGGCTGTTATTCTGAAGTGGGTTGGTATGGGTCGGCTATTTTTACCGGGTGGAAAAGCCGACTTGTTTGCTGATTTTGAGGGGAACCGGCAAACCTCGGATGAAAGGCGCTTTGATCGGGCGAATGCTGTTTTGCGGCTGTCACCTGAACTCGGGATCGGTTCACCCACAATTGGCTGGTTCTATGCGGTGGCGGGAGCCTTGCAGTCGTTTCGAAAGCGCGGCTACGGCCCAAGTGTTTCGCTTCCCTGTCTTGTAATTGCTGCGGGAAACGACCGAATTGTCTCGACGCCAGCAACGGAGGAGCTTGTCTCTCGTCTGAAAGCTGCTGGGTATCTTGAAATCGCTGGCGCAGAGCATGAGTTGCTCATGGAGCGTGATGAAATCCGCGACCAGTTCTGGGCAGCCTTTGACGCCTTTATCCCCGGACAGGCAGGGGGCTTAGTCTGACTTGGTGCATAAGCCATTGAATTGGCTCTAGCTTGCCGAGGAAGCCAGGCTCTTCAGGGCAATTTCGTGCAGCCTTGGATCACCACTGGCGATGATTTGGCCGCCGTTCGCGGCTGATCCACCGGTCCAGTTTGTGACCACACCGCCAGCACCTTCAATGATAGGTATCAGCGCAACTATATCATAGGCTTGCAGTCCGGATTCGATCACCAGATCCGCATGTCCGGCGGCTAACATGCAATAGGCGTAGCAATCAGTTCCGTATCGGGCGAGTTTGGTTTTTGCCTCTATGACATCATAGGCGGCGCGTTCCTCGTCTTCGAAAAGAGCCGGTGTGGTGGTGAACAGGACGGCTTCGTCAAGACTTGCGCAAGGCCGTGTTTGTAAGGCCTTGGTTCCAATTGGACCTTGATACCAAGCCGACTTACAGTCTCCGGCATAGCGCTCGTTTACATAGGGCTGGCACATCATTCCAAGGCTTGGTTTGCCGTTGGTCGTAAGACCTATCAAGGTGCCCCAGGTCGGTAGCCCGGTGATGAATGACCGGGTTCCGTCGATGGGGTCAAGGACCCACACGTGCTCTGCGTCGAGGTTTTCCGGACCGTGTTCTTCGCCGAGGATACCGTGGTCAGGATACTCTGTGTTGATGATGGTTCGCATTGCTGTTTCGCCGGATCTGTCGGCGATGGTGACTGGATCGAACCCGCTATCTAGCTTGTTGGACACATCATGGCCTGTGCGAAAATGGGGCATGATTGAGTCGCTTGCAGCTGTTGCCAACCGGTTCAGAAAACTCGCATATGTGTGCTCTAGAGGCATCGAAATGGTGCTCATTGGTTTTCCTTTGTCGTTTGGTCACAAAATAACGGCAGCCGTG
The DNA here is from genome assembly GCF_037783265.1 of Roseibium algae. Classification (NCBI taxonomy): domain Bacteria; kingdom Pseudomonadati; phylum Pseudomonadota; class Alphaproteobacteria; order Hyphomicrobiales; family Stappiaceae; genus Roseibium; species Roseibium algae. Next base: position 718,026 of record NZ_JBAKIA010000001.1, on the reverse strand, counting down.
TATTCACTGTATTGCTATATGAATCAGGTGTTTAATTCTATTAATCGCGTGATCAATTACCTGATTTGATGTGTTTGCATATTTTTTCAGCGTGACTGCCTATAAGGCATGCTTGATTTTTTTGCGTTGCGGTGTAGTTTTGTTGCATCGCAAAAGGAATTTTCCGAGTAGCGTCGCCCTCCTTGGGCGTTTCCTCCCTAGACTCGGGCCGCCATTCGTGCGGCCCTTTTTTTATTCTGAGTTGAATTGTCAGATTATTCTGCCGCCATTTCGTCAATCGCAAAGGCTGCGTCTGGCATGCAGGTCAATTCTTTGGCAAAGGTCGCCAAATCCGATCTCAGCGTGTTGAAGCCGTGGTGTGGTGTGTGGCTTGCCTCATCCATGTAGAGCCCGCGATTGATTTCGATTTGTAGGGTGTGCAAGCCGCGGACGGGCCGACCGTAATGTTCAGTGATAAAGCCGCCCGCATAGGGTTTGTTTCGGCTGACTGAGTATCCCATCGATTGCAGCAGGGATGCGGCAGTGTCGGTCAGTTCCGTTGGGCAGCTGGTGCCGTATCGGTCGCCGAGGATGAAATCGGGACGATGATTTGAGGATTGGCATAGCACCGTCGATGGCATCGAGTGGCAGTCAATTAGGATGGCATAGCCAAAAGCCACGTGTGTTTGTGCCAAAAGGCGCCGCAGGGTCGAGTGATAGGGCTTGTAGATTTTCTCAATCCGCATGAGGGCTTCACTGACCGGCAGGCGGTGGCGATAGATTTCATGTGCGTCGCTAACGATTCTGGCAATCGTCCCCAGGCCGCCTGCAACCCTGATTGAGCGAATGTTCGCATAGGAAGGAAGGCGTTCCTCGAACATCTTAGGGTCGAGCTCATAAGGTTCCCTGTTCACATCGAGATAGGCACGTGGAAAGTGAGCGCGTAGCAGCGGGGACCCGAGTGGTACAACGTGTTTGAACAGGCTGTCGACAAAGGCATCCTCAGACCGGCGTATCGTGTGTTCATTTAGACGGGAGGAATTCAGGAAGCTTCGAGGGTACTGGCAGCCCGAATGGGGGGAGTTGAACACAAAGGGAAGCCGCTGGTCGGCGGACGCAAGCACTTCGAAAGGCGGCAGCCCATTGAAATCGACGTCGCATGATGCGTGTAGGTCCGGAATCTTGCTAGTCGCCAAGTGGAGCCTTTCCTTTCTTCGTTCTCTATGGTGCCAAGGAAACGATGCGCAGTCCACAGAAACTGACAGGCTTCCCCGTCGAAACGGTTTCACTCTATCTTTACGTTGGATTCTGACTATAAACGGGCTGGAGGTCGACGGGGATACTGCCCGTTCGAAGAGTTTTCCTCAAAGAGTAATGGTTGCAAACGATGTCGCGTATCCTTCTTGCAGAAGATGACAATGACATGCGTCGGTTCCTGGCAAAGGCGCTTGAAAACGCTGGCCACGACGTGGTGTCTTTCGATAACGGTAAAAGTGCTTATGAGCGCCTGAGGGAAGAGCCTTTCTCGCTCCTTCTGACCGATATTGTAATGCCAGAGATGGATGGTATCGAGTTGGCTCGCCGTGCGACCCAATTGGATCCCGACCTTAAGGTTATGTTTATCACAGGGTTTGCGGCAGTTGCTCTCAATCCGGAATCAGATGCTCCGAAGGATGCTAAAGTCCTGTCGAAGCCGTTCCATCTGAAAGATCTGGTTCAGGAAGTGGAAAAAATGCTGGTAGCCTAGCGATGGATCGCAGGTTTTGGTCATCTATTTGATGCCTTGCGGAATTGTTTGACGGTTCTGTGAAAAAAGGGTGTTGCGTCAGTCCAAGAACCTCGTTATATCGCTTTTCACCACGGCGTTTCGGCGCCGCGTTACCGAGAAATTCGGGCGTGTAGCTCAGCGGGAGAGCACTTCGTTGACATCGAAGGGGTCACAGGTTCAATCCCTGTCACGCCCACCATTATTGCGCTGCTGGCCAGTCATGGCCTGATCGGCGCGGGTCTTCCCGGACCGCGATATAAATCGGCGCAACGGTTTTCCGTGCTGCGATTTCCCAGGGAAGAGCCAGTCACAGCGAGCACTTTAAGTGCTCGTTTTATGTTTACGGGTAAGTAGGGCCCTTTCGGGGGGACAGTGTCATGAAGATCAGAAATTCGCTTAAAGCTCTTATGGGACGCCACCGTGACAACCGCATGGTTCGCCGTAAAGGCCGCGTCTATATCATAAACAAGAAGAACCCGCGTTTTAAAGCTCGCCAGGGCTAATGCCGGGTTGGCGCTACATAGCGCCAATTTGATTTCTTGATTGTCCGTTTAACGGATTGACCGCTGCAACCGACAAGGTATTCTTGTCGGTATGCGGCTTTCTTTGTTTGTCATATTGATTCTATCAAGCGCCTCTGCAGGCTTTGCGCAAACGGCTCCTGAATTGGGGCCGGGTGCTGAAATCCCGTCTGTCGACGATCTGGACACGTTGATTCCAGAGACTGATGAGGACCAGCCCGCTGTTGTTGCGAGCGATGAGGCGGTAGAGCCAACCAAGCTTGATGCCCTTTTTGCCAGCCTCAAGCAGGCTCAGAGTGATGCGGTTGCAGAACGCATAGCGCGCCAAATCCAAATTCAGTGGCTTGAATCGGGCAGCGACACTGTCGATTTGCTGATGAGCCGGGCGGGTGCCGCTCTGAAGGGAGAGGACCTAGCTCTGGCGCTTGATCTTCTGGACGTGGTTGTGACGTTGTCACCTGGTTTCGCAGAGGGCTGGAACCGGCGTGCAACAGCTTTTTATATGCAGCAGGATTTTGCACGCTCTCTTGTCGATATTGAGCGGACGCTGGCGCTAGAACCGCGGCATTGGGGCGCGATGTCTGGTCTCGGGATTATTCAACGGCGTCTAGGACATGATGACCGAGCACTCGAAACCTTTAAAAGTGCTGTCGAAATCAATCCGGGGCTGAGCAACGCTAGGGAGTCAATCGAAGCCTTGGAAAAGGCTGCGGAAGGCGAGCCAGCTTAGGTGCCTGTTTGCTTGCAGTTATGAGCTGATCTCATTTGCTGTTTTAAATGAATCATCTAGAATTCACATTCATGCAGAATGTTCTCCTTATCATTTTCGGCGTCATTTCGATTTTAGCTCTCTATACGGGTTTTCGAGTCTGGCAGACTGAGAAGCGTCATGGGCCGACAGGAGAGTTTCGAACTGTAGATGGGGTGTTGTTGCATTTCCATCGCCGGATGCCTTCTTCAGTGCCTCAAGGTCTGCCGCCACTGGTGTTTATCCACGGTGCCAGTGGTAATGCATTGGACCCAATGATTGCCTTTCTCGATCACTTTGACGATGCGTATGACCTGATTTTTGTGGATCGTCCGGGACATGGGCATTCGGAACGGAAGGCAGCCAAACATTCAGATCCGATGCAGCAGGCGCAATCCATCAGCGCCTTGCTCGGTGCTTTGGGGATCTCCAAATACATTGTCGTGGGGCATTCCCGGGTCGCAGCACTGCCTGTTGTCGGGTTTCTGTTCTCCTGGACCATCACGCTGCCGGTTGCCGAGCGTCTTGCCAACGCTTCGATTCAAGGTGTGTTCTCTCCGGATGCAGCTCCTGTGGATTACGGGGAAGAGGTGAAGCTGCCTCTGCTTTTCAGGCCATCATCTTTCCGGGCGAACGCGCAAGATGTTGCCAATTTGAATGTACGTCTGGCGGAACAGTCCCGGCGTTATTCGGAAATCGTCCAGCCAGCTGTCGTTATCACCGGCACCAAGGATAGCGTTGTTTGGCCGAGCATTCACAGTGACGGCCTCATGAGAGATCTTCAGGATGCGCGTATGGTGGTTCTGGAGGGGGCAGGGCACATGCCGCACCACTCGCATGGAGCTCAGATTTCCAAGGAAATCAAAACTTTGATGATGAGCTTACGAAGCGAAAGACCGCCAAACTGAAATGAGTTGGCAGAGTTCTTGTCTTAACGGGAAATGCTTTAGTCGCCCAGCGGCATGTTTGCCGCCGGGCTGAAAGCTTATTGGCTGTCTTCTGGAGCGGCAGCCATGCCAAGGGCGTGGAGATAGAGGTCGAGGATCGCCTCTTCTTCTTCGCGCTCGTGAGGCTGCTTCTTGCGCAGGGAAACGATCTTGCGCAGGATTTTTACATCGTAGCCGTTGCCTTTGGCCTCAGCGTAGACGTCCTTGATGTCATCGGAGATGACTTTCTTTTCTTCTTCGAGGCGCTCAATGCGCTCGATGAAAGCACGCAGCTGGTCGCCGGCAACTCCGCCCGGATCTGACATTGGTTGCTTCTCCTTGTTGGATTGTTATCGCTTCATTTGAGATTGGCATGTGGGGTGCCAGAGATGGTCCGTTAGGTCAAGCGACTAGAGGAAAATCCGTCATTGTTGAACCCGCTTGTTTCAAAAATGACGGATAAATTTACGGATCATAATCATCTTAGGGGCGCGTCCACAGGCCCTCACTCTTGAGGTTTCTTGACCTTGAAAGCTGCTTTTTGCGAATCTGTTGCCTCAGTCTGATGCTTTGCCTTCCACTCGGAATAAGGCATGCCGTAGATGATTTCGCGAGAAGCGTCCTTATCGAGGTCCAGCTGCTTTTCTTCTGCAGCTTCCCGGTACCAATTCGATAGGCAGTTCCTGCAAAAACCGGTTAGATTCATCATGTCTATGTTCTGGACATCCGTGCGACCTTGAAGGTGTGACACGAGGCGCCGGAAGGTGGCGGCTTCAAGTTCCAGCTTTGTCATATCGTCCATGGGATGGTCCTCTGTTTTTATAAGTGGCTTCGCGAACGATAGTGTTTGATGTGTCTGAATAATGGGCCGCTGTATTTGATTTTCAAGGACCGTTGGCATTCTGTCTATCGAATCATAAACCGGACTTTGGACAGTACTAAGATCTAATGACGTCCTCAAATTGATTGCGGGCAAACTCAGGTGTTTTTTCTCAACACATTGCAATTTCGATACTGACCTTAGGAGGACGGTATGCAGCCCAAAAGCTGATCTGATTCTCCGATATATGTGATGACGGACTTGATATCAGCTTGTAGCTTTGGCGCACCTCACGACCTATCCAGCCCTTCCGCGCAAGAGCATTCATGACAGAGAAAATTGCTTCTTCCAAGATAAGCTCTCCCTCACAAGCTGTTCTGGGCGAAGGGGCTAAGTCAACGGCAACGGTTGCTTTGTGCGCGCTGCTTGTTGGGGCCGTTTTCATGGGGATCTCACCGGTTTTTGTTCGTCTTGCTGATGTTGGGCCATTCACGAGCGCTTTTTGGCGCGTGTGTGCGGCACTTCCTGTGCTTTGGGTGTGGTCTAGAACTGAAAGCAAGGCCCTGCCAATTGGGCAAGGGTGGTCATGGCCGGTCGTCATTGCAGGGGCGCTTTTTGCCGGGGACTTGTTTTTCTGGCACTTGGCGATTGTGCATACATCAATTGCCAATGCCACGTTTCTTGCAACCCTTGCACCGGTCTGGGTGCTGCTTGGGTCCAGCTTTATTTTAAGAGAGCCGGTCACCGCGAATATGTGGGGCGGACTTATGATTTGCCTGATTGGAGCAGGCGCATTGCTTGGATCAAGTCTTGGACTGGCACCAGAGAGACTTCTCGGTGATGCATTCGGAGGTTTAACCTCTGTTTTCTTCGGTGGGTATTTCCTTGCGACGCGGTATGCGCGGCGCAGTCTTGGCCCCGATGGCTTGATGTTTCGATCATCTATTGTGACAGCTGCCATTTTATTTCTTGCGGCGTTGTTTCTGGAAGATGCCCTCTTTCCACAGACTTGGCTTGGGGTTGCTGCCCTTGCCGGACTTGTTTTGATGGCCCATGCTGCGGGGCAGGGGCTTTTGGCCTATGCACTTGGACGGCTGACCGCAGGATTTTCGGCTTTGGTTATTTTTCTTGAAGCTTTGATTGCCGCAGTTTTTGCCTGGGTGGCTCTTGGTGAAACCCTAACGATTTTACAAATTATCGGCGGAGCGATGATTCTATCGGGCATCTGGTTTGCGCGGCCTTCAGGTGCGGCCATTCTTCGAAAATACAAGCCTCTGGATAAATTCAATAAATGAGAAAACGATGACTGAAGAGCGCCCTCATAAGGACCTTCTCCGCGCTATGTTTGATGCAGCCGTCGCTGCCGCATTGCCTGAGAATTGTTTACCACCGCATTTGCCCGCTCCTGAAAAGGGGGGACGAATTATTCTTCTGGCTGCTGGCAAAGGGGCCGGCGCCATGATGGAAACGGCCGAGCGGATTTATCGTGAGGATTATGGTCTTGGTCCAGATCGTTTATCGGGCCTTTGCGTTACGCGGCATGGTTATGGACGTCCAACAGGCTTCATTGAACTTGTTGAGGCGGGGCATCCCGTACCTGATGTAGCCGGTGTGAACGCGACGGAGAGATGTCTTGATATGGTCAAGGCAGCAGGAGTGGGCGACCATATTGTGGTGCTGTTGTCAGGTGGCGGTTCAGCAAACTGGATTGCGCCAGCACATGGGGTTTCTCTGGATGACAAACAGGCGCTGACCAAGGCGTTGCTAAGGTCTGGCGCAACCATTGACGAGATCAACAAGGTGCGTAAGCACCTCTCCAGGATCAAGGGCGGACGACTGGCCGCGCTTGTTGGTGATGCCCGAATGACCACACTTGCCATTTCTGATGTGCCGCACGATGACCAGGCCGCGATTGCTTCAGGTCCAACTGTGCCAGACCCATCAACACTTTCGGATGCCAGAGATCTCTGTGCTCGGTATGGAATAGATTTGCCTGCATCGATTGCTGCTGCACTGAATGATGATGAAAATGAGTCTTTGAAGTCTGGCGATGTAGCTTTCACCAATACTGAGTTCAAGATCGTTGCACGGCCACAAGCCTCTTTGGATGCTGCCGGTGAGGTCGCCCGCCAAGCTGGCTTTGAGCCGGTCTTTCTGGGAGACAGCCTGGAGGGTGAAGCACGGGAGTTGGCCAAAGCGCATGCTTTGTTGGCAATTGAGAATTCAGAGGCTCGGAAGAAAGTTGTGCTGCTGTCAGGGGGCGAGCTGACAGTGACAATTGCGGGCGATGGTGCAGGCGGTCCGAATCAGGAATACGCCCTTGCATTGGTGATTGCCCTTGCTGATTTTCCATCGGTTTCTGCGCTTGCTGCCGATACTGATGGAACAGATGGTGGAAAAGGTGCTGCAACGGATCCTGCCGGCGCGTATGTTTTTCCCATGACCTGTGCACGCGCAGGTGCACTTGGCCTTGATCCGGCCTCATTTTTAGTCAGAAACGATAGCACTTCCTTTTTTAGTATGGTCTCGGACCTCCTTGTCCCCGGTCCGACTTATACAAACGTCAACGACTTTCGCGCTATCGTCGTTGACAATTTTGACGCGTCCTAGCAAAAAGCTAATGTCAAAAAGCCGTGAGACGAACGACTTATAATGAATGAAGTTGGGAAACGACTCCGAGCGGGTCCAATATCGGGCAGTAGAGTTGCTGTAAAAGCCGCAATGAGTAGTTGTCTGTGTTTGCTCTTCTTGTCGGCATTTTCTGATGGGGCGAAAGCTGATTTGCGTCTGTGCAACAAAACAGAAAGCAAAGTCGGTATCGCTATTGGATATAAAGACAAAGCTGAGTGGATAACCGAAGGCTGGTGGAATCTGGAGGCCTCATCTTGCGAGACTCTGGTTCCCGGCACACTGGTGTCACGTTACTATTACATTTACGCTGTTGATTACGATCAGTTTGGTGAATGGGGTGGGCGTGCATTCATGTGCACCCGCGAGAAAGAGTTCACTATTCGCGGCATCGAAGATTGTGTCGCTCGTGGCTTTGAACGGACAGGTTTTTTTGAAATAGACACGGGTGAGCAGAGCAGCTGGACTGTCCAGCTGACAGAGCCCGTGCAACAGGGGACAGGTGGGCGATGAGGCGTAACCGACGAGTTAAAATTCTGGCAACTCTCGGACCATCCTCCTCAGAACAAGACATCATTGAGAAGCTGTTTTGCTCGGGTGCGGATGTGTTCCGCATCAACATGAGCCATACGGACCATGATCGTCTGAAGATGCTCGTAGAGCGCATCCGTTCGGTGGAGGAAAAGGTTGGGAGACCAATCGGCATTCTTGCAGACTTGCAAGGCCCGAAGCTTCGGGTCGGAACGTTTAAAGACGGTCCTGTGATGCTTAAAAACGGTGCGACATTTACGCTGGATACGGATCCGGCAGAAGGTGATGTCAATCGTGTTCACCTTCCGCATCCTGAAATTCTAAAGGCTCTTCAGCCTTCTCACCGTCTTCTTCTCGACGATGGCAAGATTCAGCTGAATGTGGTTGAGACGTCCAGCACGAAAGCGGTCACAGAAGTGATTGTTGGCGGTAAGCTTTCGAATCGCAAAGGCGTCAGCGTCCCTGATTCAGAAATCGCCACCAGCGCCATGACCGAAAAGGATCACAGTGATCTGGTAGCCGCTTTGGCACAGAATGTTGACTGGATTGCATTGTCCTTCGTGCAGCGTCCTGATGACATTGCCGAGGCGCGCAAGATCATTCGTGGTCGCGCTGGGATTCTTGCCAAGATCGAAAAGCCGCAAGCTATAGGTCGACTGGCTGAGATTATTGAGCTTTCCGACGCGATTATGGTCGCCCGTGGTGACCTTGGCGTTGAAATGCCGCTGGAGCAAGTTCCCGGTTTGCAGAAGCAGATCACGCGTGCTGCGCGTCGTGCTGGTAAGCCGGTGGTTATTGCGACCCAGATGCTTGAGTCTATGATCACAGCTCCGGTGCCGACACGTGCGGAAGTATCCGATGTGGCAACTGCTGTGTTTGAAGGGGCTGATGCTGTCATGCTGTCGGCTGAATCTGCTGCCGGGGATTTCCCCGTTGAAGCAGTTGAGACGATGGACAAGATCGCACAGGAAGTTGAGCGTGACCCAACCTACATGGGAATCATTCACTCGCAGCGTACTGAACCTGAAGCGACTGGTGCCGATGCGATTTCAGCTGCTGCACGCCAGATTGCCGAAACACTGAATTTGGCTGCGGTGGTATGTTACACGACGTCAGGAGCGACAGGCAACAGGGCTGCGCGTGAGCGTCCGTCTTCGCCATTGATCGTCTTGTCGCCCGTGGTTGCAACTGCCCGGCGGCTGGCTCTGACCTGGGGCCTTCATTGTGTCGTCAGTGCAGATGCGCGTTCTGAAGATGACATGGTTGATCGGGCTTGCAGCATTGCCTTTTCGGAAGGCTTCGCCAAACCAGGACAGCGTGTCATTGTGACTGCAGGGGTTCCATTCGGAACGCCTGGATCGACGAACATGCTTCGGATTGCTTTTGTTGGTAGTGACGGCCAGGGCGGCATTTGACGGTTTAATCGATTAGATCAAAATTATAAAAAAGGCGACCAAACTGGTCGCCTTTTTTATATCTATGTATTTGTGGTTTTCGCTGATTGGTGTTGAATAATGTCACTCAGACCAAGAGCGCCGCCTTAGCGGGCAAATGTGACTGGCAAGACGACCACGGCTGGACCATCAAACCGGTCAGATTTCAGTGCACCATATGGGAACAGCTCGAAGCCGTTGCTGACAAAACGATTGCCTGGGCTCAGGAAGTTTTCCAACGTCCGTTGGTCAGGATGACTCATCGAAGCGAAGAGCCGGTTCCGGGTTGTCGTCTTGCTGGAAATCAATCGGGGTTCCGACTTATCGGGAAGGCCGGCGAAGCCCGCCAGGGGATCCTTGATTTCTGCCAAGGGAATTCGGCCTGAAACGGAATGTTTTGTTGCGCTGGCGCGTTCAGCCTGTTTTGTCGCTGCTTTTGCCATCGCGATTTGAGCCTTGCGGTTCGGTGTCGTGGCCAAGCTGCTTGGAAGTGTCGAAGCATAGGCAAGGGTGCTTGGCGTAATCGTTGGCTTGGTGTCGCCTCGCGCAGTTCCTCCTGTCGCTGCTATAATAGCTGCAGCCGGATCACTGGCAGGCAATGCCCGGGGAATTGGGATCCTGCCGGAGAAATTTGGTTGGCTCAAAGCTGCTACTTCTGCTGCCTTCACTAATTCATCGCCAGGTTTTTGTGACGGCGCGGCTGTAGCGAAATCAAATCGGCGCGCAGGTGTGGTTGCAGGCGGCTGCCCCTGCTCAAGTGATACGCGTTGTGAATCGAGGGTGTTTGGCGCAATCGATGCCACTTGAAGTGGCTTTGCAATTGCTACAGCGGGTTTTGCCGTTGGGAAAACATTTGCGAATACAAATGGTTCTTGGGCGGTGGCTGGGGGAGTTTCTGGCGTTGTCGCTGTTTTTAAGTCCGGGATCGGAGGCGCCTGTGTGACTGGAGCTGCTGCAGTTGCAATAGATGCGTTGCTGGCAGCACGGCGAGTACCTGTGAGCGACCCTGGTGGCAATGGCGCATTGGTCGGTCTAACCGCAGCAACACGTGAGCGTGCGCTGTTGCTTGTATCCGACTTGAATAAGGATGCGAGGAGGTTTCCGCCTGACGAATTTTTTCCGGCCGGGACAGGTCTGACACGATCACCTGCATTGTTTAGAGACTGATCAACGGTAGAATTTGCCTTTGCACGCGGTGGCGCAGTGCTGCTTGCAACGACAGTTGGCTTGCTGGAACGGCTTTTGCCGGATTTCGATTCTGCTAGAGCGAGCTTGTAGCCCTTCAAAGGTTTGCCATCCGAGGGGACGTGCAATGTTTTTCCATTTGGAAACACTTTGGCCAGCTGAGATCGGCTCATTTTTGGCCAATGGCGAACGTTGCCTGTGTCCATATGGACAAAGGGAGAGCCTGACCTTGGATAGTAACCGACGCCGCCCACCTGTTTGCGCAAACCTGCTGCCCTGAGCGTGGCCAATTTTACGCCTGGAATATAAAAATCCATCGCCTTGCCGAGGGTATGCTGGCTGTTCTTGGCTACACCGCGTGATCGTTTGCGCAGCATGTTGTTTGTCGCTGGAGACCTGTAACTGGAAACCACATAGATTGGCTTCTTGGCCCTGACTTTTTGATAAACCTCCCATACGAGATCGAGAAGTTTCGGGTCAATGGTGGTCATTTCGTTGCGTCGCCAATCGCGCAGGAAGCGGTTCGCTTCGCGCAGTCCGCTCGGAATGTACCGTCCGTTCTTTTTGAACGTGATTGAGACACGCTCTTTTGTATGGGTGTTGTAGAGTTTTAGCGTGCGTGTTTCAGCATTCGCCAAGGCTGGCGCCAAAAAAAGCAGACATGAAAACAGACTCAAGAGGATTGCCGCGCGCTGTAGCATTCCTACGGCGTCGTATCCAACAGACCGTTTACGCAAATCTTTGTCTCGCCGTTGTTGATGGCACCAGGCCAATCCATTGCTCCCCAGCAGGAGACCAAATTTAGCCCCGGTAAGTTAAGAAGCCTTTACCCTAATACCATTTGAGACAAAAACGTGGCGAAAATGCAACGAATGATTTCTTTTTAATCTGTGTTTCACGAAAAAAGGACAGGCGTGGCTGCCTGTCTTTGTGGAATTGGATTTGAGAACGAGTGGGTACAGCTATGCAGCTGCGCCCTTGCCGTCAGCAGCTTCTTCCAAACCGTATTCTTTCAGCTTGCGATACAGGGTTGAGCGTCCGATTCCCAAGCGCTTGGCGACCTCTGTCATGCGGCCTGAATAATGGTTGATAGCCGTTCGGATCAACTCCTCCTCGACGTCGTTCAGCTGGCGTACGTGGCCGTCATTGTCGAGATTACGCATGAAACCGAACGGAGCTGCGTGCCGGAATGCCTCTTGGGATGCAGACGTTGGCGCATCAGCATAAGTGGTTTCTGGTGGCGCTGAAGTTGGCGTTACGGTCGAGGTTTGTGAGTCTTCTGAACCAATGATTGCAGGTGGTTCAGGAATTCGGTGCCCTGGAACTTGCGGGGCCTGTTGGACTGCAGCTGAGACCTGAGGAAAATCATCAATGGTGAGGCTGGCTCCGTCGCATAGCACGACGGCACGAAACACAGTGTTTTCCAGCTGGCGAATGTTTCCAGGCCAATTGTAGGCTTGCAGTAAATCAAGGGCATCAGGTGCGATGGCCGAGACTTGAGGCTTGCCTTCCTCAGCAGCAAACCTTGCCAGGAAATGACGGCTCAGTGCCGGGATGTCCTCCCTTCGGTCCCGCAGTGGTGGAATCCAGATTGGGAAAACATTCAGCCGATAGAAGAGATCTTCGCGGAATGCGCCTTCCTTGACCTGATCAACCAGCCGCCTGTTGGTCGCCGATATCAGACGGAAATCTACCTTCATTGGGCGTTTGGCACCGATTGGTTCGATTTCGTTTTCCTGGATGGCGCGCAGCAATTTAACCTGAACATCTGTGGGAAGTTCTCCCACTTCATCCAGAAAAAGGGTGCCGCCGTGTGCTTCCTGGAATTTGCCGACATGTTTGTCGACAGCGCCGGTGAACGCGCCTTTTTCGTGCCCGAACAGGATCGATTCAACCAGATTATCCGGAATGGCGCCACAGTTTACGGTGACGAGGGATTTGTTTTTACGGTCACCGGAGCCTTGTATGGCGCTTGCGATCAATTCCTTGCCGACGCCGCTTTCTCCCTCGATGAGGATCGGGATATTGGACGACGCCGCGCGGGTTCCAAGATTGATCACACGCTCCATCGCAGGAGAGTTTGTGATGATGTCGGAAAAGGTTAGCGTTCCGGAGGCCTGCTTTCTGAACCGGGTAATTTCTCCTTCGAGAGCAGAAACTTTTAGAAGATTGCGAATGGAAACATTCAGCCGTTCAGGGCTTACCGGTTTGACAGCAAAGTCCTGAGCCCCGGCGTTCATGGCGCTGACGACAGCATCAATCCCACCGTGGGCCGTCTGCACGATTACCGGCGTAGAGATTTTCTGACTTCGAATTTGGGTCAGGACGCCAATCCCATCCAATTCTGGCATCACCATGTCCAGGATGATGAGGTCGATGTCTGCCCCTTCCGGCCCGGTCATGATACGAACCGCTTCGACACCATTTTCGGCCATTTTCACCCGGTGGCCGAATCTTTTGACAGCCTCCTGCAGCAGTCGACGCTGGATCGGATCGTCATCGACTATCAAAATTCTGCTGCTGTTGGATTCCATCTTAAGATTTTCCCGGATGATTTAATCTGTCTCAATTCGAACCATTGTGGTCTGACATCGGTAAACAAATCGTCGTGTCTGACGGAAAAATACCAAGTGACCCAATTGCGGAAGCACGTGTTGAGCAACTACACATTCGGGTAACACCAGTTTAGTCAGGTCGTTTTCGATCTTGATCAATTGCAGCTTTGGAGTTTTTCAATGTTCTTTGAGAAAATTGTCCGTTCGGCCACTGAAGAGGCTTCCACTGAAATGCTTGGCTCTTTACCGGAGTGGGATTTGACAGATCTCTATGCGGGCATTGATGCGCCGGAGGTTGCTGCGGATCTCAAGGAGGCGCTTGATCGGGCTAAAACATTCGAGGCATCCTACAAGGGCAAATTGGCAGGATTGGCGCAGAATAATGTGCCAGCTCTTGTTACAGCGGTTCGCGCCTACGAAGCCCTTGAGGATCTCCTGGGGCGTTTGATCTCCTTTGCCGGTCTGGTCTATGCTGGAAATACGACAGACCCCAAGTCGCAGAAATTTTACGGTGATGTTCAGGAGCAGATCACTTCATCCAGCTCTCATTTGCTTTTCTTCTCGCTTGAGCTGAACAGAATTGATGACGAAGTGATTGCCACTGCTTTGGCAGACAGCGGTCTTGCGCATTATGCACCTTGGCTTGAGGACCTTCGCAAGGAAAAACCATTTCAGCTTGAAGACCGTGTCGAACAGCTCTTTCATGAAAAGTCCGTGACGGGACGCGGTGCCTGGAATCGCCTGTTTGATGAGACTATTGCGTCTTTGAAATTTGATGTGAACGGTGAAGAGCTGGCAGTGGAACCAACCCTGACGCTTTTGCAGGATGCTGATCCTGTTAAGCGAGAGCAGGGCGCTGCAGCTCTGACAAAGACGTTTTCGGATAATCTGAGCATCTTCACTCTGATCACGAACACGCTTGCCAAGGACAAGGAGATATCTGACCGCTGGCGCAAATTTGGCGACATTGCTGACAGCCGACATCTCGCCAATCGGGTGGAGCGCGAAGTGGTTGATGCCATGGTAGCCGCAGTGCGCGAGTCTTATCCGAAGCTGTCCCATCGCTACTATGCCATGAAGGCTAAATGGCTTGGCGTTGAGCAACTCAACCACTGGGACCGCAATGCGCCGCTGCCCAAGGCTGATAAACGGGTAATTCCATGGGCTGAAGCCAAGTCGACTGTGCTGTCAGCTTATGGCGAGTTTTCCCCGGAGATGGCTGAGATTGCAGGTCGGTTTTTCGACGAAAACTGGATCGATGCTCCTGCGCGCTCTGGAAAGGCTCCGGGCGCTTTCGCTCATCCAACAGTGCCGAGTGCACACCCCTATGTGCTGGTGAATTATCAGGGCAAAACCCGTGATGTCATGACCCTTGCCCATGAGCTTGGGCATGGCGTTCATCAGGTTCTGGCCGGTCACAATGGCCCGCTGATGGCTCCGACACCCTTGACGCTTGCCGAGACCGCCAGCGTTTTCGGCGAAATGCTGACGTTTCAATCCTTGCTTGAGCAAGCCGCGACGCCGCAAACACGAAAGATCATGCTCGCCAGCAAAGCAGAAGACATGATCAACACTGTGGTTCGCCAGATCGCTTTTTATACATTTGAGCGCAAGCTTCATACGGAACGCCGTAATGGCGAACTGACATCCGATAAGATTGGGGAACTATGGCTTGAGGTCCAGCGTGAAAGCCTTGGACCTGCGATTAAGATCAATCCGGGCTATGAGACCTATTGGACTTATATTCCTCATTTCATTCACTCACCGTTCTACGTCTATGCCTATGCGTTTGGCGATTGCCTGGTGAACTCGCTTTATGCAGTCTACCAGGATGCAGAAGAGGGCTTTCAGGAGAAGTATTTCGAGCTCTTGAAGGCGGGCGGAACCAAGCACCATTCAGAGCTTCTGGCTCCATTCGGTCTGGATGCCAGTGATCCGGCATTCTGGAAAAAAGGCCTGTCGGTGATTGAAGGAATTATCGACGAATTGGAATCCATGGAGGATTGATCTCACAGATGCGTCAAATACTGCCCTAACCTCAGGTGTCAGCAATGGCCTTTGATCACACGCCCTACGATGGCACCACTCAGCCTTTCACGGTTGGTCTTGGGCCTATCGAAGAAACATGCTGGATGGAGCCTGATGACCATCTGGTGGCGCATCTGGAACGAAAAGCTGCGCTTTTGAGAACTGCACGCGATGCGGTTTTCCGCCAAGAGGAAGGAACGGCTGACGCTCAAGCAGAAACGTTGGAGCTGATCGTTGAGCATCTTCGGCGATGCCATTCGAACCGTTACGACGTGTCCAAGGTTGAGCTGCAGCCGGTTGGCCTCGATCCTTCCTTCTTGGGGCGAGACTCGTCACCTTTGGTGACAGCAGCGCAGTTGGTTCAGGAGGACCTTATCCTTATGCGACCCGGGGCCGATGGCTACAGACTTGCTGCGGCCTGTCTCTGTTTTCCGTCATCATGGTCACTGGCAGAGAAGTTCAGCCAGTCGATGCATGACATTCATGCGGGAGTGCCCGGCTTCAACACGGGGCGTGTTGGGGCGATTGTTGGGCGCATTTTTGAGAACTTGAAGGTTGGCCAGCTTATTGGCCGGTTCAACTGGTCGATTTATGACGATGATGAGCTGCATCATCCACAAACCAAGAGAATTGATCCGACGGGCAACCAAGGCAATGCCGGTTTCTTGGCGCAGTTGTTCATGCGCGTTGAACGGCAAACCCTACGCCGTTTGCCAGGATCCGGCGACATTCTGTTTACGATCAAAAACCATCATGATCCGCTTGCCGCTCTGAGCAAAGATCCGCGCCGGATTGAATTGGCAGACGGCCTCAAAAGCCAATTGCTTGGGTTGGATCGCGATCAGTTGGCCTACAAAGGGTTGTCGGTTCATCTGGGGGCCATGGTGAGGGAACTGGAGATGCTCGCCGCATCTGAGGAAGGAGCCACAGCGTAATTAGCGGCTTATTTCTTTGGGCACTGGCTTATTGTTTTTCTGACACTAAGTGTACATGGAGTTTCACCCGAATTGGCTTCAGGAGATTGCGCAGTATGGCAGGGGAAAAAGACCGGGAGGGCAATCGTCTGGCAGCACGTGTCGGGCGCTATGCGAAGGTCGGCACCAATGTCGGTGGTATTGCAGCAAAACTCGCTGGCGCGCGTCTTCTTGGGCTCAACGTCGACAATCAGAAGAATGCAACGGAAATTGCAGCGGCTTTGGGTGGATTGAAAGGCCCGTTAATGAAGGTCGCGCAGTTGTTGTCGACGATTCCTGATGCCTTGCCGCCCGAATATACGACTGAACTGGCGAAGCTGCAGGCGAATGCCCCGCCTATGGGATGGTCGTTCGTCAAGCGTCGGATGCGGGCTGAGCTTGGAGCCGATTGGCAGTCCAGCTTCGCGGAATTCAGTAAAGATCCGTCAGCTGCGGCGTCACTTGGGCAGGTTCACCGTGCCATCGGGCATAATGGGCAAGCGCTTGCATGCAAGCTGCAATATCCTGATATGGCGTCAGCTGTTGAAGCTGACTTAAAGCAACTGCAGATGTTGTTTGCGCTTCACAGGCGTATGCAGCCAGCCATCGATACGCGGGAAATTGCCAAGGAAATCAGCGCCCGTGTGCGTGAAGAGCTCGATTATCACCGGGAAGCTGCGAATATTGCAGCCTATCAGCAGGTGCTGGGAGACCGCGAAGACATTCGCGTGCCAGATGTAATGAAGTCGCTCTCCACAAACCGGCTTTTGACGATGGGCTGGCTGGACGGAGAGCCTCTTTTATCCTTCAAGGATCACTCGCAGGAAGATCGCAACAAGATTGCGCAGACCATGTTTCATGCCTGGTGGCATCCCTTCAGCCATTTCGGGCTCATCCATGGGGACCCGCATCTTGGCAACTACAGCGTTTTCAGTGATGGCGATGGTCCTGGGGGCATAAACCTGCTGGATTATGGCTGCATCCGCATCTTCCCGGAGAGCTTCGTTGGTGGGGTCGTTGATTTGTATAAGGGACTGCTTGAAAGCGACGATGAGCGCGTCGTGGCAGCCTATGAAAGATGGGGCTTCCAGGGGCTGACCAAGGATCTGATTGAAATCCTGAATATTTGGGCGCGATTTATCTATGGTCCTTTGCTGAGTGACCGTGTTCGCTCGATTGCTGACGGGGTCAGTGCTGCTGAATACGGTCGTAAGGAAGCTTTTCGGGTGCACAAAGCTCTCAAGGAACTTGGCCCGGTAACCGTCCCACGAGAATTTGTGTTTATGGATCGGGCGGCAATCGGGTTGGGCGGTGTGTTCCTTCACTTGCGTGCAGAGTTGAATTTTTATCAATTGTTTAATGAGCAAATCGACGGATACTCTTCTGAGAAAGTTACTGGAAGACAACGTCAAGTTCTTCAAAACGCTGGCTTATCCGATCATGTTATTGGAACCTGAGGGCGGGTGCCGAAAATTGGCACTTGCTGATGCGCGTATTCTTTGCAGTAAACATTGCCCCACCATGGGGCTTTAATGTAAAGATCTGTCTACAACAGTGTTTTTGAAACGGGGGACTTTATGTCGGACAATTCCGCGCCTGAAATGGACTATGCAGCCCATGAGAGCACTTATGAGGGCTTCATTAATTTTTCGAAAATTGGCATTATCGCCGTTCTGAATGTGGTTCTCTGCCTGATCCTGTTCGCTTTTGGTGGCACATTTGCGACCGGTGTGGGCTGGATCGTGTTAATTGCGACCTTGGTGTCTGTTGCCATTGGCATGGCAATTGGCGCAAACGGATGGGTGCCGTCCGCCGCGATCTTCGTGCTGACAGGCGCATTTGCGATCCTGGCAATTTAACGGGCGTTGATCGGCTTCTCCAGGTATCGAGAAGGATCATCTACCCACTGGGAGGGTATTTATGAAAATTGCTGTGCCGCGCGAGAGCGACGCGGTTGAAACACGTGTGTCCGCAACACCGGATACGGTGAAGAAGCTGATTGCTCTGGGGGCTACGGTTTCCGTAGAGCAGAATGCCGGGGATACGTCACGTATTCCCGATGCCGATTATGAAGCGGCGGGCGCAACGATTGCGACCGATGCTGCAACCACTTTAAAGGACGCAGATGTCGTTCTTAAAGTTCGCCGTCCTAATGCGGACGAGCTGAAGTCCATGAAATCCGGGGCGCTTGTCATTGCGACCATGGACCCACATGGCAATGAAGGCGATGTGGAAGCCATGGCGAAAGCAGGCGTTGCTGCATTTGCAATGGAATTCATGCCGCGTATTACGCGCGCTCAGGTGATGGATGTTCTGTCGTCACAGGCAAATTTGGCTGGCTATCAGGCTGTCATCGAGGCGGCCGCCGAATATGACCGTGCCATGCCAATGATGATGACGGCAGCTGGAACCGTTCCAGCTGCACGTGTCTTCGTCATGGGCGCCGGTGTTGCAGGTCTTCAGGCCATTGCGACAGCGCGCCGTCTGGGCGCCGTGGTGACTGCAACGGACGTTCGGCCAGCCTCTAAAGAGCAGGTTGAATCCCTTGGTGCAAAGTTCGTTGCCGTTGAGGATGAAGAGTTCAAGCAGGCGGAAACTGCTGGCGGCTATGCCAAGCAGATGTCTGAAGAATATCAGCAGAAGCAGGCGGACCTGGTCGCTTCTCATATCGCAAAGCAAGATATTGTCATCACAACCGCTTTGATCCCGGGTCGTCCGGCACCGCGTTTGGTAACAAAAGAAATGCTTTCTGCCATGAAACCCGGATCGGTGCTTGTTGATCTCGCAGTGGAGCGTGGCGGAAATGTTGAAGGTGCAGAACCTGGAAAAGTTGCGACCGTATCGGGTGCAAAGATTGTTGGCCATTTGAACATGGCTGGCCGCATTCCGGCTTCTGCGTCTTTGCTTTATGCAAAGAATCTTTTCTCATTCCTTGAGACCATGATCGACAAAGAAACCAAGTCTGTTCAGCCGAATTGGGACGATGAACTGGTCAAGGCAACAGTGCTGACGCGCGATGGCAAGGTGGTTCATCCAGCCTTTGCTCCTGCGGAAGCTTCGGAGGGGGCAGCATGAGCGAATTGTCTCAAGGCGAGGCGCTAGAACGCGCCAACGCAGCCGCACAAGCGGCTAAGGACGCCGCAGCCAACGCGCAAGATGCGGCGACTGCAGCACAGAGTTATGCTGACCAGATTGCCAGCTCTGTCAGTGCTGCAGGCGATGCAGCCATGCAGGTTGCCCATTCTACAGGCGGAGCGATTGAACCGTTCGTGTTCTTGTTCTCAGTCTTCGTAATGGCGATCTTCGTCGGCTATTATGTTGTCTGGTCTGTTACGCCGGCTCTTCATACACCCTTGATGGCTGTTACCAATGCCATTTCCTCCGTGATTGTCGTCGGCGCGCTTCTTGCGGTTGGCGTTGATCTGACTGCTGGAGAGGGCGCTATCATGGCGTGTATCTTCGGCTTTCTGGCTCTTGTGCTTGCAAGCGTAAATATCTTTGGTGGGTTCATGGTGACCAGCCGGATGCTTGCCATGTACAAGAAAAAACAGCGATAAGGGGGCGTTTAGATGTCTGCAAATATCACGGCGCTTCTATATCTCTTCTCTGCCGTTCTGTTCATCATGGCACTTCGGGGCTTGTCCAGTCCTGAGAGCTCGCGTCAAGGCAATATGTACGGCATGGTCGGAATGGCTATTGCTGTTGTCACCACTTTGCTTGCCTCAGGCGTGAGCTTCGGTTCAGGGATTTTGATTCTTGTCGGTGTGGGGCTTGGCGGCGGCGTTGGTGCTGTGATTGCGAAGCGCATTCCGATGACGGCAATGCCTCAGCTGGTTGCAGCTTTCCATTCGCTGGTTGGCCTGGCCGCTGTTTTCGTGGCTGCCAGTGCCCTTTATGCACCGACAGCTTTCGGAATTGGCGAGCACGGGAGCATTCATGCTCAGGCATTGGTCGAGGCTGCAGTTGGTGCGGCCATCGGTGCCATTACCTTTACCGGTTCGGTCATCGCTTTCATGAAGCTTGATGGACGCATGTCCGGCAAGCCGATCATGTTGCCAGGCAGGCACCTTATCAACATTGCTCTGGCTGCCGGCATTGTGCTGTTGGTGGTCGGACTGGTGAACACTGAAAGCATGTTCCTGTTTTGGCTCATGGTGCTGGTTGCGTTGGTCTTTGGTGTGTTGATCATCGTTCCAATCGGCGGTGCAGATATGCCTGTCGTGGTGTCGATGCTTAATTCCTATTCCGGTTGGGCGGCGGCTGGTATCGGCTTCACCCTGGGCAACATGGCGTTGATTGTGACCGGTGCGTTGGTTGGTTCTTCCGGGGCGATCCTGTCCTACATCATGTGTAAGGGCATGAACCGATCCTTTGTCTCCGTGATCCTTGGTGGCTTTGGCGGGGAATCTGTTTCAGCTGGCGGTGATGGTGCTGAGGAACGCCCAGTCAAGCAGGGTGCTGCTGATGATGCGGCCTTCATCATGAAGAACGCGTCCAAGGTTATCATCGTGCCTGGTTACGGCATGGCGGTAGCTCAGGCACAGCACGCTTTGCGTGAATTGGCTGATACGCTGAAGGAAGAAGGCGTTGAAGTTAAATACGCGATTCATCCGGTCGCTGGCCGTATGCCGGGACACATGAACGTTCTCTTGGCAGAAGCTAATGTGCCTTATGATGAAGTGTTCGAGCTTGAAGACATCAATTCGGAATTCGCTCAGGCGGATGTCGTTTATGTCATCGGCGCCAACGATGTGACCAACCCGGCTGCACGGGATGATCCGCAATCGCCGATTTACGGCATGCCGATCCTCGACGTCGATAAGGCAGGGACTGTTCTCTTCGTGAAGCGCGGCATGAGTTCAGGCTATGCCGGGATTCAGAACGAATTGTTCTTCAATGACCGGACCATGATGTTGTTTGGTGATGCAAAGAAAATGACCGAGCAGATCGTCAAGGCGATTTAAGCTAGGGACTTTGAATTGTTATAAATTTGAAAGGCGCGGGACATTCCTGCGCCTTTTTGTTTTTGGGTGAGATCTGTATAAGCGCTGCATGATTACCACGACACCACCTTTCGTTTATGATCCGCCCCAGGAACCGTTTCTGGAGGTTTTGCATGTTGATGGCGATATTCTTGTCATTGCAAAGCCGTCGGGGCTGCTGAGCGTCCCTGGCAAGGCAGCAGAGCATTCTGATTGTCTGGAGTTCAGAGCGCAGCAGCGTTTTGCAGAGGCTCGAATTGTTCACCGGCTTGATATGGACACGTCTGGCGTCATGGTGCTGGCGATGAACCCCAAGGCGCATCGTCATCTTGGCCTTCAGTTTGAGAGACGCAAAACGGCAAAAACATATGTTGCAAGGGTCTGGGGGGAGTTAGCCAGTCCCGAAGGCGAGGTCGATCTGCCGCTTCGATGTGATTGGCCTAACCGGCCCAAACAGATGGTTTGCCATGAGCTTGGTCGCAATGCTGTGACCCGGTGGGAAGTTGCGAGCAACGATGGCAGTGTGTCTCGGGTGAGGTTGTTTCCCGTCACTGGCCGGTCGCATCAGTTGCGAGTGCATATGCTGGCGCTGGGTCATCCGATCCTTGGAGACCGGTTCTACGCACATGATGATGCTCTTGCTGCTGCTGATCGGCTTCAGCTTCATGCCGAGGAGTTGACTTTGCACCATCCGACCGGGGGCGAGCGGGTGACCTTTAGAGCTGACTGTCCATTTTGAAAGAACAGGCTGCGGAAATCGCCAAGCCGTATTGTCGGCGTTCCTGTATTCGAGTTCTGCGAGGGCGGGCTTTCTTGTTAGCCGTGTTGCGCTCTGCTCACACGCGCCAAGCCTTGTCTGGCGAGATTATTTGAATTGTCCAGATTAAGCGCCTTGTTGTAATTTCGGCTGGCGTCTTTCATTTTGCCAAGTAGTTCCAGTGCCACGCCACGGTTCGCCCATGCAATGGACGAGCGCTTGTCGAGGTTTACTGCCACAGATAGATCAGACAGAGCGGCATTTGGATCGTTGATTTCCAGATATGAGATGCCGCGTGCGATATAAGGTTCGGTCGCATTTGGGTTCAGACCGATTGAAGTCGCAAAATCTTCGATAGCGCGTTGATGCTGATCTTCTGCCTGATAGATAAGGCCGCGATTGTAAAATGCACGAGAGTCCGAGCTGTTACGTTCAATGGCTATATTAAAATCATTTAGAGCTGGGCCGTATTGCCCGAGAAGACGATATGTGTTGCCGCGTCCAACGTAAGCGCGATCATAATCCGGCTTGATGTTGATGGCCCGCGTGTAATCGGTTATCGCAGGCTGCATCTGACCAAGGCGTCTTTGAACAAGTGCCCGATTTGCATAGGCTTGGTATGATTGTGGGTCTAGCTGCAGGGCGGTGTTGAAATCCGCCATGGCTTTATCCAGTTTGCCTGCCTGACCAAAGGCGATGCCGCGCGTGTTGAAAGCGCTGGCGTCTCTTGGGTTCGCCTCGATGACCGCTGTAAGTGATTCTATGTTTGCCGATGACCCGACGGCCCTGTTGATTGGCACGCCATTATATACATTGGCAGATTGGCAGGCAGCGAGCGCCAACAGGAGGCATGCGACAGACGTTGACCTAAGTGCGGTTCTTCGCTTTGTGCTGTAGCGAATTGTTACCGTTTTCGGATGCATCATTGATGGGCTGCCTATTTTAAAAAGCGCCGCATGCTGCGCCTCTAATTCATTAACGTCTACTTTGGCTATTGAAGCGGCTGGCAGATTGCAAGCTGCAATAATACCCAAAGGTCAGATATGAGCCTAGTGCGTTCTTCTTAAGGAAGGATTTTCAATTCAGGGTAACGTGTTTTCGGCTATATGTAATGTATTGTATGTTGTTTCATGGGCTCTCTTTTGGTTCTGCGAGCTGCTTGTGTGGTTTCTGGACAGCGCCTGACAATAGCGGTAGAGGAATAGAGCGCCTTTTTCTTCGGCGCATTACCTCATTCTTATTTTCTGGCCTGCCGAATTTTCTCACTCATCGCTGGAGGCTGCCTTGGCACCTATTGGTCAATCGAGACAGTATGGATTGCGTATTGCGCAACTCTGGCGCAGCGATATCAGGCCAACTTTGTCGCTTGGCATGCCTTTGGCTTTGGCGCAGATTGCACAAATGGGCATCAATACGACAGATGTTCTCATGATTGGCAGGCTGGGCGCCGAGGAACTCGCAGCCTCTGTGCTTGCCTTTAACATGTGGATGCTGCTCTGGTTCTTTGGAATGGGCATTATACAGGCGGTTATTCCGCTTGGTGCGCAAGCTCTCGGGCGTCGTGCTGCACGCGACCTCAGGCGAACGGTTCGCATGGGTCTTTGGATTGCTGTTTTATATTGCCTGCCCGCTTGGTGCCTTACTTTCTTTACCGAAGAAATTCTGATCGCTCTTGGTCAAGACCCAACGCTTGCTGCTTTGGCGGGCGGCTATATGGATGCATTGCAGTGGTCTTTGTTACCTGCATTGGGAATCATGGCTGTGCGCGGTTTTTTAACCGTGATGGGACGAGCGCAGATTGTTCTCTACGCGACGCTTGCCGGGGTCGTCGTCAATATCGGGCTTGATTACCTGCTGATCTTTGGTGAATTCGGATTTCCACGGCTAGAGCTATTTGGTGCGGGCATCGCTTCTGTCTTCACGTCAGCAGTTACTTTTGGCATCTTGCTTCTATATACGAGTCGACAACGCGCCTTGAAACGGTATGCCATCCTCGGTCGCATATGGCGCACTGATTGGAGCGTTTTCTTCAAGATCCTGCGGCTTGGTTTCCCAATTGGCATTACTTTAATCGCGGAGGGCGGGCTGTTTGCTGCGTCTTCAGTTCTAATGGGTTGGCTTGGGACTGTTCCGCTGGCGGCTCATGGAATTTCCCTGCAGATCGCCTCCATAACATTCATGGTGCCTGTCGGCTTGAGTCAGGCAGCCTTGAGCCGTGTTGGATATGCAGCTGGGAAAGGCGATACTGAAGCGGCCGGTCGTGCCGGATGGGTGGCTCTGGTGATCACCGTTTCCTTCATGGCTTGTTTTGCGATTGTTTTTTGGGTCGCACCAGGCGCTTTGGTGTCACTCTATCTGGATCTAGATAACCCTGCCTCGGTAGAGGTCCTTTATCTTGCGACGTCTTTTCTGGCTGTTGCTGCGATTTTCCAGATTGTTGATGGTGCGCAGATTATCGGGACCAACAATCTCCGGGGCCTTGGGGACACAACCATTCCGCTGATCTACGCGATTATCGGATATTGGGCTATTGGTTTTAGCCTGTCTCTGGGGCTTGGCTTTGGTGCTGGTTGGGGTGGAGTTGGTATCTGGAGCGGCCTTGCAGGCGGGCTGGCGTTTGTCGGAATCTTGACTAATATCCGGTTTTATCGTCGCGATAAGCTCAAACTGATCAGCTAAGGTAAATTCTGTTTGCCTGGACCGAAAAGCGGCCCAGGCGAAGGTACTGTCTCATGATGAAATCAAATCTGCTCAATCTCTGCAGGACGAGAAAACACCCTCGAATTGCTGTTATACTCCCCCCATAATGAGGAGACTCTAGCAGGTTTTGGGTTTGATCCGGTTCACGTGGCCCATTTTTCGGCCGGGGCGTGTTTCTTCTTTACCATAGAGATGAAGGCGAGCTGATGGATCTGCCATGATTTGGGGCCAGCGTTCACAGTCTCTGCCGATCAGGTTTTCCATCACAACGTTTGAATGACGCTCACCGGAACCAAGTTGCCAGCCAGCGACGGCCCGCATGTGTTGCTCAAACTGGGATGTCAGGCAGGCATCTTCTGTCCAGTGACCTGAATTATGAACGCGCGGAGCGATTTCGTTGACCAGAATGTCTTCGATTTCTCCGCTGCCGCTCAGGAACATTTCAACGCCCATGACGCCAACATAGTCCAGGCTTGAGGCAATGCGCATTGCCATATCTCGTGCCGTCTTGGCGGTCTGCGTTGAGACATGCGCTGGGATGGTTGAGGTTTTCAGAATGTGATGTTCGTGATGGTTTTCGGCGATGTCATAGGCAACGCATGTGCCATCCAGATCACGCGCTACAATCACTGAGACCTCACGGTCGAACGGGATCAGCTTTTCAAGCACAGCCGGCACTTTTCTGATCTTGTCGAAAGCGTCTTTTGCATCTGCAGCTGAGCGGATCATCACCTGGCCTTTGCCATCATAGCCGAAGCGCCGCGTCTTCAGGACGCCGATGCCATCAAAACGCTCCAGTGCGGCGGTCAGGTCGTCATCGCTGTCCACCGTTGCATAATCTGCGATGGCCACACCGGCTGAGCGAAGGAACTCTTTTTCATTGTAGCGGTCTTGTGAGACTTCCAATGCCCTAACGCCCGGACGCACAGGAATTTTAGCTGCAAGGTGAGAGGCTGTGTGACCTGGGACATTTTCAAATTCATATGTGACGACAGAGCAGGCAGCAGCGAATACGTCGAGAGCTGCCAGGTCATCATAAGGTGCGATCGTATAAGTCGTTGCGACATCAAAAGCCGGACTGTTTTGATCCGGGCAAAATATATGCGTCTTGAGCCCAAGACTTGCGGCAGACAGGGACAACATCCGTGCGAGCTGACCTCCTCCAAGGATCCCGACGGTATTGCCAGGAATGAGTCGGGTGTCGTTGCTCATGGATATTTCCTTATTTCAGACCTGCGTGGCACCGAAGTGGATCAATTGTCGATTGGATGCTCAGTCACGGCAGCTGTGCGAGAGGCTCGGAACGTGTCCAGTGCGGCCTCAATTTTCGGGTTCATCAAAGCCAGAACAGCGGCGGCCAGAAGGGCGGCGTTTGTTGCACCGGCTTTGCCGATGGCAAGGGTACCCACGGGAATACCACCCGGCATTTGAACGATGGAAAGAAGGCTGTCTTCGCCGGACAGGGCTTTGCTTTCAATGGGAACACCGAAAACGGGCAGGGGGGTCAGGGCAGCCGTCATGCCGGGTAAGTGTGCCGCGCCGCCAGCTCCTGCAATAATGATTTTGAACCCTTCGGCTTTTGCAGTCTTTGCAAAGTCATACATGCGGTCGGGTGTGCGGTGAGCTGAAACTATGCGCGCCTCGTAGGAAATGCCGAGCTCATCGAGGACTTCTGCTGCATTTTTCATGGTTGGCCAGTCTGACTGGCTGCCCATAATGATGGCGACTTCAAATTTTGACACGATGCGATCCCGGATCTCAGACTATCCCTCAGAAAGGCGGGGAGTATAGGCACGGCGCAGACCTATGCAAGGCCTGTTTTAAACTGTCCGATTGGCACGAGAAAAAGGTGATCAGGCGATGATATCAGGAAACAACTGGTCGTCCAGAATTGCGATCCGGTCTTTGATGATGAGTTTTTTCTTTTTAAGACGCTGCAGTTGAAGCGCATCGGAGTTTCCGGAAATGGAAAGAGCCTCAACGGCTGCGTCGAGATCCCGGTGTTCTTGCCTCAGTTGGGCGAGTTCCACACGTAGGGCTTTATCTTCCGCTTCAGCCATCTATTTACCCGAACGCCTCTTCGCTGATAGTCTGCCTGTGGTCATACAGGCTTCTTCACACTCATCCACAAGCAGGCGCCCGCTGACAAAATTGAACTGCTGTAATCCATGCCACAGAGCGGTTCAGCTTGCAATTCCATAAGATGCTGAAGCAGCTCTAACTTTCAGTTAAGTGCAGGATGACAGGGCTTAACTTTAGTCTTTTTAAAGGCTGTTTTTGGAAAATATGGCTAAGTCGGCAAAATATTGCTCTCGTTACGTAAACAGGGTTCGACAAACTCTGTCGACCTGTGGCAGGCTCAACTTGTTTGACCCAACTGACAGGAGGCCAATACATGTCCATGCAATCGCATCTCGCAGAACTTGAGCGCCGTCACGCAGCCCTGGAACGCAAGATCGAATACGCACTCCTTCAACCGAGTACGGATTCCCTGGAATTGTCAGACATGAAACGAAAAAAACTTAAGCTTAAGGATAAGATTGAGCGAATACGAAGCGATGAGACGCTTCACTGACGCCAGATTTACGGGGCGCACGACTTATCTAAAACCTGAGTTTAAGATCAAATACGCCGCAGTTTGGACTGCGGCGTTTTTTATATGTGACGTTATTTGTTCAGGGTTTGTTGCCTGAAAAGCCTGCAAGGTCGGCTTTCTAAAGTTCACCTAAAACATTTCGAATACGCCATCCCATGCGAGTTTGGCTCCAATCACTGTCATCATGACATAGACAACGCCGTAGAAGGCTTTTTGGTTGACGACTTTGACCAATTTCACGCCTGCAAGGGTCGCAATGGGGGCGAGTGGCAACAGCACGGCAGACGTCGCCAGATTGACCGGGTCGAATTGGCCCAGCAGGAAATATGGCACCAGCTTCACCGCATTGACGACGCTGAAGAAAATCACCGCAGTTCCAGCAAACAGCGTTGGAGCAAGCCGCAGCGGTAACATGTATAGTTGAAAAGGTGGCCCACCTGTGTGACTCACGAAACTCGTGAAGCCAGCGATCAGCCCCCAAAAGTATCCTTTGGCATTGTTGTGTTTCTGGGGCTCTTGCCTTCGCTGCCGCTTCAATAGGTAGTCTGCGACGAAAATCAAAGAAATGACGCCGACCAAGAGGCGGACGAATGCCTCATTGACGTAAGTTGCCGTTGCCCATCCCACGCCGATGCCTGCGATGGCTGCTGGAAGCAGAATGATCAGGCTTCGCCGATCCGCATGACCTTTGTAGGCCAGTAAGCCAACCATATCCATCACGACGAGAATTGGCAGCATGATGCCGGCAGCCTGGATCGGAGAAATCACCAGCGCGAGCAGGGGAACTGCCAGCATGGCCATTGATCCACCAAAGCCCCCCTTGGAGAGGCCTGCGAGAAGAACGGCGGGAATGGCGGCGGCATAGAAAATCGGATCAGAAATAGGGTGCATGAAAGCTGCTTTGGTGGCGCACTAAGATCGTAAGAGGTGACAATCAAACACGATGGCTTGCGCAGGTAAAGGGCGGTTCGCAGGCCGTGGTCAAGGTGGTGAGCTGTTGATTGGTTGCCTAGGGGCGGGTCGTGTCTAATCTTTTAGTCTCTTGCGGCGTGTAACGGTTATGGGGCTCTCTCAGAGTTGGTAAGCCTGTGTGAGCACGAAAACCAATCGACAGCTGGGTGACATCCTTTTATGATTAACCTTTCCGCTTCTGCGGACTCTTCATCTGTACAGGCCAAGAGGTTTTCTGTGTCCCTTGAGAATAAGGTTGCCATTATCACCGGTGCTGCCCGTGGTATCGGTTACGCTGTCGCAAAGCGTTTCGTCATGGACGGAGCGAAGGTTGTTATTGCCGATGTCGATGATGAGGCTGGTCAGTCGGCGGTCGACGATCTGAAGAAAATCGGTGAAGTGACTTATGTGCATTGCAATGTTGCTGAGCGGCTCGACGTCCGTAATCTCGTTGCCGAGACGCTGAATGCCTATGGCGATGTCGATGTTCTGGTGAACAACGCTGGCATTGTTGTTGGCGCGGATTTCCTGGAGCTTGAGGAAGACGACTTTGATCGTGTTCTTTCGATCAATCTCAAGGGTACGTTTCTTTGCAGTCAGGCCGTTGCGCGGCATATGGTCGAGAAAGTTCAAAATGGTGGTGAGCCAGGGACGATCATCAACATGTCGTCGATCAACGCGGTATTGGCGATTCCGAATCAAATTCCATATTGCGTGTCCAAGGGGGGCATGTCTCAGCTTACCAAGACGACAGCTCTGGCGCTTGCGCCTCACGGAATTCGGGTCAATGCAATTGGTCCGGGTTCTATCATGACTGACATGCTTGCATCGGTGAACAACGACCCAGCAGCACGCAATCGCATTTTGTCTCGCACTCCGATGGAGCGCGTTGGTGAGCCGTCAGAAATCGCAGGCGTTGCGGCTTTTCTTGCATCGCCTGATGCAAGCTATGTCACCGGCCAGACGATCTATGCTGACGGCGGCCGTTTGCCGCTGAATTATACAGTCGCCGTTCCGGACGCTGACTGATCGATATTCGACGCCAGCCTAACTGGCGGTTTGACGTTGCGTGCTGGCCCCTGCATCAAATTGCAGTTGGGCCAGTTTTGCATAAAGGCCCTTGCGCGCCACGAGCTCGGAATGTGTCCCGATATCGACGATCCGGCCAGCCTCCATGACAACAATACGGTCCGCCTTCAACACGGTTGCCAGGCGGTGGGCGATGACGAGTGTGGTTCGACCTTGCATCAGCTGATCCAAAGCACTTTGCACCAAATGTTCGCTCTCCGCGTCCAGAGCACTTGTGGCCTCGTCCAGCAAGAGGACAGGTGCATCTTTCAAGATTGCGCGCGCGATGGCGATGCGCTGCTTTTGACCGCCGGATAATGTTACGCCGCGCTCGCCAGCCATAGTCTGATAACCGTCAGTCATTGCCGTAATGAAGTCATGAGCTGAAGCTGCTCTTGCTGCTGCTTCGATTTCTGCGGCGGAAGCACCTGGTTTTCCGTAGGCGATGTTGTCGGCAATGGTGGCTGCGAAAATGGCAGCGTCCTGAGGTACCAGCGCTATGCGTTGACGCAGGTCTTTGGGATCCACGTCTTTCAACTTCACATCATTCATGCTGATTCTGCCGGTGGTGGGATCGTAAAATCTCATCAGCAGGTGAAAGAGGGTAGATTTCCCGGCACCAGATGGACCGACTATTGCAATTGTCTCGCCGCCTTGGATTGTCAGCGATATTTCGTGCAGGACAGGTTTGTCGTCAGCTGTTTCGTAGCTGAATGAAGTGTCTTGGAAACTTAAATGCACGTTTCTGAGCTCAGGGATCGTCATAGGGGCGATTGGCGCTGCGATTTGTGGCTTGACCTCAAGTAGCTCACTAAGCCTCTCAGCAGCTCCCGCTGCAAGGGATAGCTCACCCCATACTTCCGACAGGCCTGCCAGAGAACTTGCCGCCAAGATGGAGTAGAGCAGGAACTGGCTCAGCTCTCCGCCGGTCATTGTTCCTGAGAGCACGTTGTTTGAACCGATCCACAGCACTGCGACCACGCTTGAGCCGATGATGAATATGGCGAAGAAGGTCAGGATGGCACGCGCGCCGGTGGCTTTGCGTGCAGCTTGAAAAGCGCCTTCGGCTGCGCTGGCAAAACGCTTTGAGGCTTCCCGTTCATGGACAAATGACTGCAAGCTGCGGATGTTGGAGAGCATTTCCCCAGCATAGGCGGCAGCATTCGCAAGGGTGTCCTGAGATGTGCGTGAGCGTTGGCGCACATTGCGGCCAAAGAGGATCAATGGAAGCAGGATCAGAGGGATCGCGGCCAGAACGATGATCGACAAGTGAGGGCTGGTCACAAGCATCATGATCACAGCGCCGATAAAGAGCACCAGATTGCGCATGGCAAGTGAGGCGGTTGCTCCAAATGCAGACTTGATCTGAGTGGTATCAGCCGTCAGCCGGGACAAGATTTCGCCAGACCGGGATTTGTCATAGAATGCGGGGCTAAGTTCCGTCATGTGGCTGAAGACATCGCTGCGCACGTTGGCAACGACGCGTTCCCCTATCCACATGACCAGATAATACCGAATGGCGCTGGCCAGAGACAGGGCGGCAACCACTCCCAACAAAAGTCCGAAATAGCTGTTAATCACTTCGGGATTGTCGCCGCCAAATCCCCGGTCAATCATTTGCCGGACAGCCGTTGGCAGAACAAGTGTGAAGACCGCAGCGGACACTAGGGCCATCAGCGCGCCGGAGACCATACCCTTATAGCGGCTGAGATACGGGATCAGCCTCGAAAGTGGTCGCAAAGACTTGTTGCTGGCGGCTGTATCTTGCTGTTTGTCCGTCTCGGCTTTTGCCAATGCTTGGGTTCCAATATTCGATTATGATCTGGTTTGTTGGTTCACGGCCTAGATTTGGGTGATCGCCGGAGGAAAACCAAGAGGTAATTTGCCGCGCTGGAATCGCTTAGCCCCCTTGTCTCCTTTGAATTCATGGGGTATAGCCCGTTTCCATGTTTCCTGGGCTGCTTCCGGTAGTGGATCGGTGGCCCTTTGCTTTATGTGCATCCCTGAAGAAGAATCGCGTGTCGAGGACGATCAGGGTGCAGGAAAGGACCGGCCATGAAAGCGGATATTCATCCCGATTACCACACCATCAAGGTTGTCATGACCGATGGTACAGAATTCAACACTCGCTCCACATATGGCGCGGAAGGCGATACTCTGACACTCGACATCGACCCGTTGTCTCACCCGGCTTGGACCGGTGGAGACCGTCAGTTGATGGATCGCGGCGGACGCGTGTCTCGCTTCAAGAACAAGTTTGCTGGTTTCCTGGGCTCTTAATAAACCTCGAATTCCAGACTTGCATTCAAGACCCGGCTTCGGCCGGGTTTTTTTGTTCGTGCCGTGGCCGGCTTGTTCCAAATCCGGAAACGAAAAAAGTCGGCAAAATGCCGACCTTTGATCAATCTCATCAATTCTGAGCAGGCTGGTTTTTAACCTGCGGCACCGAAGGCTGCGTGAAGCTGGTTGAGTTGGGCCGCGACAGGGTTGTCGTTGCTGTCTGTCAGGGCTTCCGCGTTATCATAAAGCATCTGGTCCAGGTGGACGACGCGTTCCTGCAGCCGAATTGAGCGATTGATCAGCTCTTTCAAGCTATCAGGAAGTTCTTCCCAAGAGGGGCCACCGGTTGCGCTGCTCAATTTATCGAGGCGTACCTTGTTCTTCTCGGTGCCTGCTTGCTCGGTAGACATTTCACCTTCGTTGACGGCGCGTTGGAGCAGAAGCCAGGAGGCGAGCTGCATCAGCCGAGTGGTCAAGCGCATGGATTCTGTCGCATAGGCGAGAGATGCGGGACGCTCAAGGGATTTGGATTCGGATCGTCCACTGCCATCGAGGTAAACCGCAGTTTCCTCTACCAGTGCCATTCCTTCCTGAAACAGGCTCTGAAATGTATCGGACGTTGCGAGTCTTGGTGCGAAATGTACCGTTTCAGGCGTGCCGTTCCGGTTGGTTGTTTCATCCGTCATTGGTTCGATACGCCTCTTGCTGCCTGTCGTTCGATTGCCGCAGTGTTCCATTTCTGGCAATGCGCACCGACATGGGACATATCAGTGCGAGTGTTGTGCCAGCGCGGGACTATGCAGCGCCTTGATAAATGTTTTGCAATCAGCGTGCCAAGTGCTTGCGCGATGTCGTTTGATAACGAGTGAAGGCATAATAACCCTATGCCTAGGTAAAAAAAAGAGCCACGGAGACCGTGGCTCGAAGTAATTAACAGGGAGGCGTCAAACAGAGTGGATAAAACCCACTCAATATCCAGATGACTGGATGTCCATGAACGTCGCCTATTTTGGTTAATTAATCATAAATGGCTACAATTGAGAAATATATCTGATCCAAATTGAGGCATTTTGTTTTATTTTGGCATGTTATTGTTGTTTTTAACTAGTCGTTATTTGAATAATTGCTCTGCTTTCCTACGCGTATTGCTGCGAAGAGAAATTTCATGCTTGGTGTGCTGGATTTCAATCTCTAATGCTTCAACCCGTTCCAAGAGGTCTTTCTCGGACATGGAGCTGAGATTTTCCCCGACTACAACGGTTTTGACATCGACACGTACGCGCTCAGAAAAATCATCATCCATAGCCCGGCAGCCTCTCTATATTGCTCGCTTGGTTTCGGAGCTTATTTGCCTCTGGTCTGTGAAGGCTAACGCTTCATCTCGGAATTGTCAGCCGTCGCTTGTCGAGCTAAACCAGAGTGACAGTGGCAACATTTTATAGGTCCGAAACCAGAGCCTTGCCTGACAGGAGATACAGCGGATGTCCGACTTGCCCGAGAAGATGACTGCGATTGCGATTTCTGCGCCAGGCGGGCCGGATGTGCTTTCGGCAGAGCAACGCTATGTTCCGGTGCCACTTGGCAGTGAAATTCTGATCAAGGTTGAAGCAGCTGGTGTGAACCGCCCTGACGTGCTGCAGCGCATGGGAGCCTATCCGGCGCCCAAGGGCGCATCTGATTTACCAGGACTTGAGGTCAGTGGCACGGTGGTGTCCAAGGGCACGGATGCAAGCATGCATGCTGTTGGAGACAAAGTGACTGCTTTGGCTCCTGGAGGTGGCTACGCGGAATACTGCAAGGTGGAACAGGGCCATGCCCTGCCGATACCAGATGGTCTCTCCATGATTGAAGCCGCAGCCTTGCCTGAGACTTTCTTTACGGTCTGGAGCAATGTCTTTGACCGGGTCGGACTGACCGCAGGAGAGCGGTTCCTTGTTCATGGCGGCACGTCGGGAATTGGAACGACTGCCATTCAGTTGGCAAAAGCATTTGGTGCGGAGGTGTTCACAACCGTCGGATCTGATGAGAAACTTGCAGCAGTGAACGCACTTGGGGCTGATCATGCTGTCAACTATAACAAGACCGATTTCGTCGAGGCTTTCCTGGTTGCAACCGGCAAGGAGGGCATTCATGTGATTCTCGATATGGTCGGTGGTGATTATGTCGAGAAGAATTGGAAGGTCGCGGCTGTCGAAGGGCGTATCTGCCAGATCGCGACCCTGAATGGTTTTGCCGAGGATGTGAATTTTTCTCGCCTCATGATGAAGCGCTTGACGCATACAGGGTCTACTCTTCGCCCACGGGACAATGCTTTCAAAAGTGCTATTGCAGATGCGCTTAGGCAGAAAGTCTGGCCATTACTGTCGACAGGCAAGCTCAAGCCAGTGATGGATTCTACTTTTCCTTTGTGCCAGGCGGCTGATGCACATCGACGAATGGAGAGTTCCGGCCATATTGGCAAGATCGTTTTGACGGTGAAGTAGACGGAAGTATTGCTGAGTGAAGGATTCCGGGAGTATTTCTCCGGGATTATTTGCCTTTGTGTGCGAGACACATTATGGTTGGTTCATCTCCTATTAGTCTTGAATGGTATTTCGCTTTTTCACCTTGCCGGGTGAGGGAGCCGACAAGAGGAATTTGACCGATGGCGAACACGCCACTGATGCCCAAGGCAACTGCTGTCTGGCTTGTCGATAACACCGCGCTGAGCTTCACGCAGATCGCAAATTTTTGTAAACTTCATCCGCTTGAAGTTAAGGCTATCGCTGATGGTGAAGCTGCGCAGGGTATCAAGGGACTTGATCCGGTGCTGACTGGCCAGGTCGCGCGGGATGAGCTTGAAAAAGCGCAGACAGATCCCAATTTTGTTCTGAAACTACACGCTTCAAAGGTGATCGTGCCTGAGTCGAAGCGCAAAGGCCCACGGTATACCCCTGTGTCTCGTCGTCAGGATAGACCGAATGCCATTCTGTGGCTGGTGAGAAATCACCCGGAACTAAAAGATGCGCAAATCATTCGCCTGGTGGGCACAACCAAGCCAACCATCGCAGCGATTCGTGATCGCACGCATTGGAATTCTTCCAATCTCACGCCTTCTGATCCAGTGACATTAAGCCTGTGCAATCAGCTTGATCTGGATATGGAAGTTGAGAAGGCTGCGAAGAATGCACCTGCGCGTCCAGAAGGCGAGCTTGAGACGTTGATGCCGGTTGAAGACAGCACGAGTGAAGAAGCTCTGGCAGCTGCTTTCAGCAAGCCGATCGTGCGAGAAATCGAGGAAGAAATCGATGCCGATGCGGTGTTCGCCAAGTTGAATTCTCTCAAGAAGAGCGAAGACACAACAAACGAAGACGACGTTTAGAGCTTCTGTTAAGCGCGGAAACATCGTTTTGAATTAAGGGCTACCGAGAGATCGGTGGCCCTTTTTTTTAGTGATTGCTCGAAAGCTGAGTGAGCCGAGGCCTGTTTTATTTACCGTTCTGTGAGTTTCAGCTCAATGCGACGATTGCGTGCCAATGCTTCGGGAGTGTCACCTTCTTCCAATGGCTGAAATTCGCCGAATCCTGCGGCAACAAGGCGTTTAGGATCTACTCCCTTGCTGATCAGGTACCGCACGACTGAAATGGCGCGAGCTGCGGACAGCTCCCAGTTGTTTCGCAAGCGTCCAGTTCCTGACAGTGGGCGAGCATCTGTATGGCCATCCACTCGCAGCACCCAGTTGATTTCATCGGGGATCTGCAAGCTGAGCTCCTGGATCGCCTCAGCGAGCTTATCAAGCTCGACAGTGCCGGCCGGGTTCAGATCCTCGGACCCTGATGGGAACAGGACCTCGGACTGAAAAACGAATCGATCACCAACGACGCTGATATCGGAGCGTTGAGACAGAATTTCGCGCAATCTACCGAAGAAGTCAGACCTATAGCGGGAGAGTTCCTGAACTCTTTGAACCAGTGCAGCGTTCAGGCGTCGTCCAAGGCTCGCGATTTTGGTCTGGCTTGCGCTTTCCTTGGCTTCAGAAGCTTCCAGCGCAGCATTTGCAGCGGCGATCTGGCGACGGAGTGCCGATATTTGCTGATTGAGAAGCTCGACCTGCGCAAGAGCCCGTTGGGATACCTGCTTTTCATCGTCGAGCAAGTTTTCCAGCCGGGTCGCTTTACCGCCAGCGGTTTCGATACTGTCTGAATTTGCATCAAGTAGACCGGAAAGGCGATCACGCTCGGAGGTGGCCTCGCCAAGGCTGGCTTGAAGCCCGGAGATTGTATCCTCCAGCTCGCTGGAATTCCCACGTTCCAGAGCAAGCAACTCTGTCAGCTCACTGATCTGGGCATTGAGCCGGTTGAGAACATTGTCTCGGCCAGACAGTTGCTGGCTGAGGAAGAACTGGGCCAGCATGAAAATCGACAGCAGAAAAATGATCACGAGCAGCAGCGTTGCCATCGCATCCACGAAGCCAGGCCAGTAGTCTGTGCTTTGAGGCCGGTGGCGACCGCGCAGGCTTGCCATAGATCAGTCCTTTGCCCGGTCAAAAGCGGCTGAAATCGATGAAAGAAGCGTCTCGATTCGTTTTTGCTGCTCGCCGTGGCTCTCTGCCCAGTCCCGCATCATCCGCTGCTCTGAGCGGACATGCTTGACGAGCCCTTGTATGCCTTCGGCCAGATTCGACATGGCTTGAGAGGCGTTCTTGCTGCTGCTGTCTTCTATCGTTTGTTGCAGTTGGGCAATGGAAGCCTGGATTTGGTCACTGTTGTTTGAAGGCGCAATCAGGGGAGGGCCTTCTTCCGGTTCAATGTCAGTGACGGTGGACAACCAGTCTTCCAGCTCGTTGTAGAAGCGGTTTTGAGCTTGTCCAGCCTGAAGGTCGAGAAATCCTAATACAAGGGATCCTGTAAGGCCAAACAAGGATGATGAGAACGCAGTGCCCATTCCGGACAGTGGAGCTTCCAGCCCTGCCTTGAGGTCCTCAAAGATCACGTTGGAATCGCCAGAGCCGACATCCAGTGACTGAATGGTCGCGCCGACCGAGCTAATCGTCTGCAAAAGACCCCAGAACGTTCCAAGCAGGCCCAAGAATACAAGAAGCCCGGTGAGGTATCTTGAGATCTCGCGCGATTCCTCCAGCCGCATGCCAATGGAATCAAGGATCGTTCGGGCAGTTGATGGCGTCAGAGCCATCTCTCCGACTTTGTTGCCAAGCAATGTGGCCATAGGTGCCAGAAGTACAGGCGAACGGGTGTCCAGGCCGGGGTCACCGATTCGGAAGCTGTTGACCCAGGCGATTTCGGGGAAAAGCCGAATGACCCGTCCAAACAGCAAAAGGGTGCCAAAAAGGCCGACCATGATGATCAGGCCGTTCAGACCGGGATTGCTGACGAAGGCAACTGATATTTGCCGGTAGAGTATGAAAGCTATGAAGGCAACGATCACCAGAAAGATGATCATAAAGGAGAGATATGCCTTCGGGCTGGACAGACTATAGGGGTCGTAATCACGTGCCATGAGTCGCCAATCAATCGCCTATTGTTCGAGGCAGAATTGATAGCGTGATTTCCCGATGGTTGGAAACCGTTAATCGCAAGTTAACCAATAAAGACAGCATTCCAGGCTCCATTATGTGAACCTGAATGCTGACATGTTAATCGAAATCGCTCTCGCTTTAGCTCTTGGCCTGTTTCAGGAGTCGCAAAATGTGCTTGTGGGCAAATTCGTTGCCAACTGCGACATTTCCGGTTTCCAGCATTTTGTCTTTGCCATCTGTGTCGGTGACATATCCGCCTGCTTCGCGGACCATCAACAGACCAGCTGCGATATCCCAGGAGTTCAAATTGTGCTCCCAGTATCCATCAAGCCTGCCGGATGCAGTCCAAGCCAGATCAAGGGATGCTGCGCCGTAGCGGCGGATGCCTGCAACTTCCGGCATGAAGTAGCGCAGTTCTTTCAATGCCCGGCCATGATCGCCTTTACCGATGAACGGCAGGCCGGTTCCGAATACCATTTCTGGCAGATCAGATCTGCCAGCTACGCGCAGGCGGCGGTCGTTGAGGAAGGCACCACGGCCACGCTCGGCTGTGTAAAGCTCATCCATCACCGGATTATAGATTACGCCTGCAACGATCTGCCCCTGACGCTCAAGGGCAATCGAAACGGCAAAGATTGGAATTCCGTGAAGAAAATTGGTTGTTCCGTCCAGGGGGTCAACGTGCCAGCGATGCTGACCGTCAGTTCCTTCAACTTCGCCGCTTTCTTCCATGACAAGGCCGTACTGAGGGCGGGCCTTCACCAGCTCTGTCCTGATGATCTCCTCCGCCATGCGGTCGGCAGCGGAGACGAAATCGCCGGGGCCTTTGCGGGATACCTGGAGGTTTTCAACTTCTCCGAAATCCCGGACGAGATTGCGTCCGGCCTTCATTGCAGCTTGAACCATGACATTGAGGATTGCGGTGCGGGCCATTTTGTGTGCCGTCAGTTCTTGGGCGCAGCCTGAGGTCATCAGGCGCGCCGGGTCAAATCGGGGAAGCGAGATCAGTCCGCGCGGCGGACATACTCCAGAGAGCCAGTGTCTACGATGATGCTTTCACCTGCAGTAACGAAAGGAGGCACCATTACGCGCACGCCATTTTCCATCATGGCTGGCTTGTAAGAGGAAGACTGTGTCTGCCCCTTAACAACTGCGTCAGCTTCGGAAATCTGGAGTGTGACGAACTGAGGCAGAGTGACGCCAATGGCTCGTTCTTCATGCAATTCAACAGTGACCATCATGCCATCCTGAAGGAAGGCTGCGCGGTCGCCAACGAAATCTGACTGGAGTTCCAGCTGTTCGTAGGTTTCGGTGTCCATGAAAATGAGCATGTCATCCTGAGTGTACAGGTACTGGAAGTCTTTTTGCTCTAGACGAACGCGCTCAACCTTGTCTTCCGAACGGAAGCGTTCGTTCAGCTTGCGGCCATCGATCAGGTTTTTCAATTCGACCTGTGCGAAAGCGCCGCCCTTGCCTGGTTTGACGTGCTGGGTTTTGACAACTGCCCAGAGAGTGTCCTGATGCTGCAGAACGTTACCAGGCTTAATTTCGTTACCGTTGATTTTCATGGAACGACCGATTGAATTGACTTTGTGAAACGGAGGCGGGACGCGCAGGACAAATCCCAACGGATCGGCGTGAACCCAATGTGCGGCCTGTCCTACACAATTGCAGGATGGTTTCAAGGAAAAAAGCCGAAAATGGTTAGTTCATGATCGAATGGATCATGGAGAGTGACGGGCTTGATCTTCCGTTTGAGGTATCAAAGTCGCTGTAAATTGTTCGGCTTTCTTGTGTGCTTCCAGCCTACTTTCTTCGTCCAGACTTTCGACGAAACCGTCTAGTTGTAGATCGGAAACGCCCAGAGACCGTGCAATATAGTGCCACTTTGCTGCAGCGACCGGATCAAGTTCCCGGCCCCGACCATATGCATAAACTCTGGCGAGTCGGTTCATCGCAACCGGGTTCCCGGCGGTCGCCGCACGTTCAAACCAGTCCGCGGCTTCTGCTTCGTTTGGCTCGACACCTTTTCCCTGAAAACGCAGAATGCCGTAATATATCTGCGCAGATGTGTGTCCACGCCGCGCAGCTCGTCCCAACCAGAATGCGCCTTTGGCTGGATCTGTCAGCCCGCCGATGCCTTCGATGAACGATAGTCCAAGCGCATATTGCGCTTCCGCGTCATTGCGATTCGCTGCTTGTTCCAAAAGCTCGCGTGCCTTTGCTTCGTTGTAGGTGCGACCTTCGCCTTCCTGATAAATCAGGGCGAGATTGTACAGCGCGGAGGGGTTTCCATCATTGGCGGCGATTTCAAAGAGATCGGCTGCCTTTTTCTTGTCTTTGGGCACGCCCGTACCGAGAAGGTAAAACTGTGCGAGCTGCATGGCTGCGCCCGGATCACCGGCCGTTGCCGCCAGCTTGTACCATTCGGCTGCTTTCGTTTTGTCTTGCTGAATGCCGAGGCCTGTTTCATGCAAGACGCCTAGCAAAGTTTGGGCGGCTGCATCTCCTGATTCTGCAAGTGGCGTGGCAAGGCCGAGGGCCGTCAGATACCAGCCTCTTTGGAAAATGCCATAGATATAATCGGCGTCTGGCTTTGTTCCTTCCGGCAAGGTCGCCGGAGGGACTTCTGTGGGGCCCTTGAGGTTGATTTCTGGAAGGGAAGACTGCCTTTGTGCGGTTGCGCCATCGACCTGTGCGCTCTCGCCGTCAACGGTTTCCTGTTGTGCCACCTGAGCTGATGCAGCTGAAGCGAACAGGATGAAAGCGACGGTTAGGGCGCGCATTGGGGTCGTGCGACATCGCATGATATTAGCCTATGTCTTCGAAAGGATATTTATCCAACAGGGCATTGGCCGCCGTCACGGCTGCGGCTGTACCTTCGTCATGCTGCCAGATTGCGTCTTTTAGTGCCACAAAATCTGCACCTGTAGCTGCTGCTGCTTCAATTGAGGACATCGTGTTGCCAGCCAGCGCAACGCAAGGGGTTTCAAAAAGCTCGGCCCACCATTGCGCTTTGGACAGCGTCTTGGAATGGGTTTCGGCCTGTTCTTCCAGATCCAGCTTGCCGATAAAGAGATAGTCGACGCCGGTTTCGGCACATTCCATATCTTCGTGTTTGAGCTTTGTGCCGCCACCGCCAACAATTTTGGCAGGCTGAAGGCTTTCGACTGCCAGCTTGATGTCCTCAAGCGAGCTGTCGACATGGGCCCCGTCTGCCCCACTGCGACCAGCGACTTGTGTATCACCGTAGATCAGGGCTGCAGCACCTCCAGCCTGAATGATCGGGACAAGCTTTTCCGCCGCAGATTGCAAATCTCTGGAGTTTGCACCCGGTGCGTAAATCAGCACACAGGCAATATCTCCGCCTTTGAAGGCTTCCTCAAGCGGTCCGGCTAGGCTCGACGCGTCGAAGGTCGGTGGGGTAATGAGAAAGAGGCGAGGACGGTTCACGGGGCGTTTCCGTTTCTGGATCTTGAGGGCGTATTGCTTTGCTATTGTCCCTAAAGACGGCGAAAGAGGGACGCAAGGCCCCTCTGTCTGGAAAGTGCAATTGAACTTACCTTGCTCTGCCCTGTGAGTCAGTAGCTGGTTCGCCGGTTAGTTGGTCTTTGGATTCAGGCTGCCGCTCTTGTAGAGGTCAGCCATTTCAGCCAGCGTTGCCACTTTGTCGATCTTTGAAGCCTGCCCGGCAGTGTTGAAGGCCTCCAGGCGGTAGATGCAAAGTTTCTCCATCGCATCACGTGCGGGCTTGAGATATTTGCGTGGGTCAAATTCGCCTGGATTTTCAGTCAGAATCCTGCGGATCTGACCTGTCATGGCCATGCGGTTGTCCGTATCGATGTTGATTTTGCGCACACCGTGCTTGATGCCGCGTTGAATTTCTTCAACCGGGACACCCCATGTCTGAGGCATTTCACCACCGTATTGGTTGATGATGTCCTGCAGGTCTTGCGGCACAGTGGACGAACCGTGCATGACCAGCGGGGTATCTGGCAGACGGCGATGAATCTCTTCGATCACATGCATCGCGAGGATGTCACCATCAGGCTTTCGGGTGAATTTGTAGGCGCCGTGAGACGTCCCCATGGCAATTGCCAATGCATCCACCTTGGTTTCCTGAACAAACTTCACAGCTTCATCCGGATTGGTCAGCAGCTGCTCTTCTGTCAGTTTGCCTTCGGCGCCATGGCCGTCTTCCTTGTCGCCCATGCCGGTTTCAAGAGATCCCAGAATGCCGAGCTCGCCTTCAACGGAAATACCGCCGAGGTGAGCCATTTCGGTTACTTTTTTCGTAACGCCTACGTTGTAGTCCCAGTCGCCAGGTGTTTTGCCATCGGCTTCCAGTGATCCATCCATCATCACGGATGTAAAGCCAGCCTGCATAGCGGTCATGCAGGTTGCTGGTTCATTGCCGTGGTCGAGGTGAACGCAAACCGGAATGTGCGGATAGATCTCGCAAACAGCGTCCATCATGTGCTTCAGCATGATGTCGTGTGCGTAGGAACGGGCTCCCCGTGAAGCCTGGATGATAACTGGCGCATTGGTCTTGTCGGCAGCAGCCATGATGGCCAGAGCCTGTTCCATATTATTGATGTTGAATGCAGGAACCCCATAATCATGCTCGGAAGCGTGGTCGAGCAATTGGCGAAGGGTAATACGTGCCATGAAATTCTCCAGTTATTCAGCGATTAAGCTTAAAAGGCGTCAGCTCAAGAGCTGTGCTCAATCCACCGTCGCATCAATTGGATGTATTTCTAGCAAATAGTCCGGCATTTGGAAGTCAGTGAGGGTCGAGCTAAATCGGTTTAAATACAAATAGTTCGATGTTTTTTGGAAGATTTTTAATTTGGCAGCCAAATTAAGTATTGCAAGAGAAATTTCTAGGCGGTTAGAGTTTTATTCTAACCGCCCGAAAACATCTTGAGTTGTAGGATTCAGCCTTCTAGTGCTTTGACGCCGGGGAGATCTTTGCCTTCCAGCCATTCCAGAAACGCGCCGCCTGCGGTTGAGACGTAGGAGAAGTCGTCTGCTGCACCTGCATGGTTGAGGGCTGCAACTGTGTCGCCTCCACCCGCGACTGAATTCAGTTTGCCTGCCTTGGTTTGCTCTGCTGCATGACGCGCTGCGGCGACTGTCGCCTTATCGAACGGGGCGATTTCAAAGGCACCTAGCGGGCCGTTCCACACGAGGGTATTTGCTGCGTCAATTTTCGCTTTGACCACTTCAATTGAAGCAACTCCGACGTCGAGCATCATGGCGTCTGCAGGAATGGCGTCCAGTGCGACCGTTTCATTGTCGGCCCCAGCCTTGAACTCACGGGCAACCACTGCATCGCTCGGCAATACAATCTCGCAGCCTGATTTCTCGGCAGCAGCCATGATCTTGCGGGCCGTGTCTGCCAGATCATGTTCGCAGAGCGACTTTCCGACATTGATACCGTTGGCAGCCATGAAGGTGTTGGCCATGCCGCCACCGATCACCAACATGTCGACCCTGCTGACCAGGTTTTCCAGAAGATCGATTTTGGAGGAGACTTTTGCACCGCCGACGACTGCAAGAACGGGACGCTTTGGTTCGCCAAGTGCTGAGCCAAGGGCCTCCAGTTCGGCCTGCATTGTCCGGCC
The DNA here is from genome assembly GCF_037783265.1 of Roseibium algae. Taxonomy (NCBI): domain Bacteria; kingdom Pseudomonadati; phylum Pseudomonadota; class Alphaproteobacteria; order Hyphomicrobiales; family Stappiaceae; genus Roseibium; species Roseibium algae. The sequence goes on along the minus strand of NZ_JBAKIA010000001.1, from coordinate 675,475 downwards.
TGCATAGGCGGGGAGCAGCTTGGCGATGCCTTCGGTGGAACCGTGAGCCCGATGAGCTGCGGAAAACGCATCATTGACGTAGATGTCGCCAAGTTCGGCAAGTTCCTTGGAAAAGATCGGGTCGTTTTTTTCCTCGCCAGCGTGAAAGCGCGTGTTTTCCAGGAGCAGAACGTCGCCGTCGGAGAGTTCGGCAATAGCGTCTTCGGCAACCTTGCCGATGCAGTCATCTGCGAAATCGACAGGTGCAAGCAACAGATCTGCTAGCGGCTGGGCTACTGGTTCAAGGGACATGTCTGGGACGTGCTGACCTTTCGGACGGCCAAAATGGGCGAGAAGAATGACCTTTGCGCCTTTTTCCGAAAGTTCGGTAATTGTTGGCAGTACGCGTACGATCCGTGTCGTGTCGGTCACTTTGCCGGCGTCCATCGGTACGTTGAGATCGACGCGTACGAGAACGCGCTTGCCGGAAATATCTTTGAGGTCGTCGAGAGTTTTAAAAGCCATTGTTTTTGAACCCATCATCAAGGACGTGTTGAACTTGTGGTCACGGCAATGCCGATCCCGAAGACTGTCAGTAAGATACCAAAGGTGCGTTCCACCTTGAGCTTCATGCGCATGAATTTCTCACGTACTGGCTCGAGGGTGAAGAAAAAGGTCACCACAACAAACCAGAGGAAGACGCCGGACGCCATGATCACGCCATAGCCGATTTGGGTCCACAAGGGCGTTTCAGGAGAGGTGACTTGCAGGAATACGCTCATGGCAAACATGGTTGCCTTGGGGTTGGTCACATTGGTTAGAAAGCCCCAGCGAAGTGCCCTGAGCGGAGACATGACCTTGGAGGATGCGTCACTTGGCATATCAGGAGATGCGGTTCGGTACATTGTGACACCGAGGAAGATCAGATAGGCCGCGCCAATCAGCTTCAACGCATTGAAGAGAAATATCGACTGAGACACCAGAAGGCCAATGCCTGCAAGTGCGTAGGTGACATGGACTGCAAGCGCCAGTGCGATGCCGAGGGCTGTCATGAGGCCGGCTTTCCGCCCTCCAACGAGGGCATTGCGCAGGACAACGGCGAAATCAGGCCCGGGGACAATCGCAACGACAATGGTCAGAGAAATGACTGTGAGCAATTCGATCAAGGTGAAACCTCAAATGAGCGAGACAAAAAAGGCGGATACGGAGAACCGTACCCGCCTGAATTTGAAGGGCGGGATCAAATCCCACAGTTTGCGGTTCTAACCTCGGTTAGATGAGCTTTGCCATTGCAACTGCTGTGTCGGACATGCGGTTGGAGAAGCCCCACTCATTGTCGTACCAGGTCAGGATCCGGACGAATGTGCCGTCCATGACTTTGGTCTGGTCCATGTGGAAGATCGAGGAATGGCTATCGTGGTTGAAATCGATAGAGACCAGAGGCTCTTCAGTAAAACCAAGGATGCCTTTCAGCTTGCCGTTTGCAGCCGATTTGATTGCTGCGTTGATTTCCTCAACTGAGGTCTCGCGGCTTGCGATGAAGTTCAGGTCAACAACGGACACATTTGGTGTCGGGACGCGGATTGCTACACCGTCGAGTTTGCCATTCAGCTCAGGCAGAACCAGGCCAACAGCTTTAGCTGCACCGGTGGATGTCGGGATCATCGATATGGCAGCTGCGCGGCCGCGGTAGAGATCCTTGTGCATGGTGTCCAGCGTTGGCTGATCGCCCGTGTACGAATGGATCGTTGTCATGAAGCCTTTTTCGATACCGACGGTTTCGTTCAGCACATAGGCGACAGGGGACAGGCAATTTGTGGTGCAAGAGGCGTTGGAAACGACAAGGTCGTCCTTGGTCAGCGCGCTGTCGTTGACACCGAACACAATGGTCTTGTCGGCTCCAGTTGCTGGAGCTGAGACGAGAACACGCTTTGCACCTGCTTCCAGATGCAGCGCGGCTTTTTCCTTGGCAGTGAAGATGCCTGTGCATTCCATGGCGATATCGACGCCGAGTTCGCTCCATGGCAGGTCTTTTGGATCACGGATTGCCGTAACCTTGATCTGTTTACCACCATCAATAGAAATGGTGTCACCATCAACGGTCACTTTCGCTGGAAAACGGCCATGAACTGAATCGTAGCGCAGCAGGTGTGCATTGGTTTCAACAGGGCCGAGGTCATTGATGCCGACAACTTCGATGTCAGTCCGGCCAGATTCAACGATTGCACGCAGAACGTTACGACCGATACGGCCAAACCCGTTGATTGCTACCTTGGTCACCATATTTCAACTCCGACATCTTGAAACGCGCTCTATGAGCGCCGTTATGTTGGCCACCTTGGCGTGGCCGAAACGGAAACGCCATGTGGCGCTCTTGGGTAGAGCCGCATGCGCAAATGTGCAGGCGGCTCATCCTGTGTTTGGTCTCAGGCCTCTAGGTGCGCCTTGGCCGCGGCAACAGCGGCATCTGCCGTGATACCAAAATGCTCATAAAGAGCCTTGTATGGGCCGCTTGCGCCAAAGCCCTTCATTCCGATGAAAACGCCGTTTTCGCCGATAAATCGATCCCATCCCATTCGGATGCCGGCTTCGATTGCAATCCTGACCGGGCTCGTGCCGATCACGGCAGCCTTGTAGTCGGCGGACTGGTTTTCGAACAATTCGAAGCAGGGAACGGAAACGACCCTTGCAGCAATGCCAGCTGAGGCAAGCTGTCCGTGGGCTTCTGCAGCGATTTCAACTTCCGAACCGGATGCGAAGAGCGTTACGGCCGCATCATCGTCGCTGTCGATCAGAACATAGGCACCACGTGCACAGAGGTTTTCTTCCTCATAAGATGTGCGCTGGGCTATCAGGTTCTGACGGGTCAGGGCCAGAACCGATGGAGCATCGTCTGTTTCCAGTGCCAACTGCCAGCATTCTAGGGTTTCGGTGACGTCCGCCGGGCGGAAGAACTGAAGGTCCGGAATTGCGCGCAGAGCTGCGAAATGCTCGACCGGTTGATGCGTTGGTCCATCTTCACCAAGGCCGATGGAATCATGGGTCATCACATGAATGACGCGCTGTTTCATCAAAGCTGCAAGGCGGAGTGATGGGCGGCAATAATCTGAGAAGATCAGGAAGCCGCCGGAATAGGGGATCATGCCACCGTGAAGCGCCATGCCGTTCATGGCTGCTGCCATGCCGTGCTCACGAATGCCCCAATGCAGGTAGCGACCGGAGAAGTCTTCCGGAGTGATCGGCAGGGTCTGCGTTGTCTTGGTGTTGTTCGATCCGGTCAAATCGGCTGATCCGCCGATGGTTTCCGGGATCACTTCGTTGAGAACACCAAGCACGGCTTCTGAGGCCTTGCGTGTTGCCATGGTCGGCTTATCTTCAGCCAGCAGCTTTTTGTAATCGTCAACGGCTGCTTTGAAACCGGCTGGCAAATCGCCTCGGTTGCGACGCTCGAACTCAGCGCGTGTTTCGCTGTCCTGTGCTGCGAATCGCTTTTCCCAGTCCTTATGTGCCTGAGCGGAGCGAAGGCCTGCAATACGCCATGCGTCCAGGGTTTCGTTCGGGACGTCAAATGGTTCGTGTGGCCAGTTAAGGGCTTCCCGTGTTGCCGCGACTTCATCAGCGCCGAGCGGGGACCCGTGCACACCGTTCGTGCCAGCTTTTTTCGGGGATCCGAAACCAATGGTTGTTTTTGCTGCGATGAGCGTTGGGCTGTCGCTTGACTGAGCCTGACGAATGGCAGCTGCGATCGCATCTGGATCATGCCCATCAACAGAAATCGTATTCCAACCGGATGCTGTAAAGCGTGCTGCCTGATCCGTGCTGTCTGTCAGGGATACAGCACCATCAATGGAGATTCCGTTGTCGTCCCAGATGACGATCAGTTTGTTCAGCTTCAAATGACCTGCCAGGGAAAGGGCTTCCTGGCTGATGCCTTCCATCAAGCAGCCGTCGCCTGCGAGCACGTAGGTGAAATGGTCAACGACTTCAGTGCCGAAGCGGGCTTCCTGCAGTTTTTCGGCAATAGCCAGGCCAACTGCATTGCCGAGCCCCTGGCCAAGAGGACCTGTTGTCGTCTCAATGCCTTCGCCATGGCCAAACTCTGGATGGCCAGCTGTACGAGCGCCGATCTGTCGGAAATTCTTGATTTCGTCCAGTGTGAAGTCTTCGTAGCCCAGAAGATACAGCAGGCTATAGAGAAGCATCGAGCCATGCCCGGCTGACAAAACAAAGCGATCCCGGTCAGCCCAGTTTGGCGACGTCGGATCGAATTTCAGGAACTGAGTAAACAGGACCGTTGCAATATCCGCGGCTCCCATTGGCAGCCCTGGATGGCCAGATTTGGCTTTTTCCACGGCATCTATGGCAAGGAAGCGGATCGCATTTGCCATGCGCTGGTGCTTTTCAAGATCGGTCATTTTTGTCCCGTAGCTTGTGTCGGCGGCATGCCGGGTAAATCTCTAAGCCTCGCTATGAACTACCAACCAACTGCGTTTGCAAGAGTTTCGCGCATGCACAGGCAAGGTTGCCAGTGAGTTAAATCAGAGAGGCGCACGACAAATATCAGGAACCTTGCCTGAGTCAACAAAAGTGCTGGCCCAGCCAGTGCCATGTTTAGCTAAAACGGACATGAGGATTCTGACAAGGCGACCATTGACGGGTCGAATGCGCATTGCCTAATCTCTGCGTCACGATTTAATTCTGGTACAATGATGTCAGGTGCTTGCTGGAACCTGCTCAAAAGCGACTTGAGCAAAACTTGACCGAGGGATACTTCACTTGCCGAGCTCTTGAGCTGGCATTTCATGAGTGTCTTTGAGCATGTAATTTTATGCCGCGCGAATTTGCATGGCAGAGTATCGGGTGCAGTTTGAATGGCAGAACAAGGGGATGCGAATATGGGGGATGTCGATGCTGCATTGCAGCGTCTTGCAAAAGCCTTAGGCAGCCTTGAAGTTTCTGTTGAACGACGTGTACATGCCGACCGTAATCTGAATGTCCTGCAAGCTGATTTGCAAAGACTGGGAGAAGATCGATCTCTTCTCGCCAACGATCTGGACAAGGCGGAAGCGCGCGCAGGACGACTTGAAGGTGCCAACAAAGACGTGTCCCGTCGGCTGGTTTCCGCCATGGAAACGATCCGTAGCGTGCTCGACGCGCATGAAGGATGACGGTGTATGGCGCAGATTAATGTTACCATAAATGGCCGGTCATTTCGAATGGCCTGTGATGACGGTGAAGAAGACCGTCTGCAGGGTCTGGCTCAAAGGTTCGATGGCTGGATCAATGAATTGCGTGGCTCCTTCGGCGAGATTGGCGATCAGCGCCTGACCGTGATGGCTGGCATCATGGCAACAGACCAATTGGCCGAACTGGAGCGCAAGATCGTGCGTCTGGAAACAGAGCTGGCGAGCGAGCGTGAACAAAACACTGCGGCTATGGCGCATAAGTCCAGTTCCGAAACCAATGTAGCTGCCGCGATCGATGCCGCGGCGGCCCGGATTGAAGAGCTTGCTCAAGGGCTGACGAAAAGTCTCAAGTCTGAATAGGCCCTAATCGTAATAGAGGCTGCGTCACACGTCCCGGTTTGCGTTGATGTGTGCGGCAGTGATCTGGATGGCTACAGGAGTTTTTGCCTGCGGGCTGGCAATGTGGCCTTGGCAGGTCTATATGCAATGATGCAGCTGCGCGACACGTCAGGAACCATATCCCCGGGGCCTTACGCATCCCTTAGGGAGCTGTCCCTGCTTCAGACCGTGGTCTGAGGCACACGGCGCCCACCTACACAGTAGGTTTCCCGGGATTGCAACTTCCAACGGTCGTGTGGCTGTCTTTATGTGAGCTGCGATGAATTATGTCTTATTCAGATGTCTCCCCTGCTGAAGTCAAACAAAGATTACGCCAGGAAGCGCTTTCTCGCCGCGCCGACTTGAGCCATGTCTTTCGCATAGAAGCGTCGCTGTCACTGGCTGATCATGTAGATCAACTGAGACTTGCTGATGGCTGTATTGTTGCCGGATTTTGGCCAATTCGGGATGAAATTGACCCTAGGCCACTGCTGGATGCCCTGCGTAAAAAAGGGCATCGGTTGTGCCTTCCTGTGGTTGCCGAACCTCATTTGATTTTTCGTGAACTAACCCGGGAAACGGAATTTGTTTCGGCTGGCTTTGGAACACAGGCTCCAAGTCCGGATGCTGCGGAACTGCGCCCGGATGTGCTGCTCATGCCGCTTGCCGCTTTTGACTGTTCCGGAAACCGAATTGGTTACGGCAAAGGCCACTACGACATGGCGATTTCAGCACTTGAGCAATCTGGTCCGCTCGATTGCGTCGGATTAGCCTATTGTGTGCAGGAAATGAGTGATGTACCAGCTGAGCCACATGACAAGCCGATGGACGGAATTCTGACCGAGATGGGGTTCCGCCGCTTTTAACCTGATGAGGCCCCATGAATATTCTCTTCCTCGGAGACCTTGTCGGACGGACTGGTCGTACTGCGGTAATTGAGCAGCTGCCGCATATCGTTCAGGAGCAGGATCTCGATTTCGTTATTGTAAACGGAGAGAACTCTGCGTCAGGCTTCGGCATTACCGAAGCGATCTTGCAAGATGTTCTGGATGCTGGCGCTGATGTCGTCACGACCGGTAATCACATTTGGGATCAGCGGGACACGCTGGTTTATATCGAACGGCAGGACAGGCTTCTTCGCCCGGCAAATTATCCACCAGGAACGCCAGGACGTGGTGGGCATCTTTATACGGCTCGCAATGGCGCACAGGTTCTGGTCGCGAATGTTATGGGCCGTGTCTATATGGATGCGCTTGATGACCCGTTTGCCGCGATTGATCGAATCGTTAATGACTGTCCGCTTGGCGATGTCGCCGATGCCGTGATTATCGACATGCACGCCGAGGCGACCAGCGAAAAACAGGCGATGGGTCATTTCCTGGACGGCCGGGTCAGTCTTGTTGTTGGAACTCACACACATGTGCCCACTGCTGATCATCAGATCTTGCCTGGTGGCACGGCCTATATGTCTGATGCTGGCATGTGTGGGGCTTATGACAGTGTTCTGGGCATGGAAAAAGAAGAGCCGGTCAATCGTTTCCTGCGCAAAATTCCGGGCAGTCGCTTCACGCCAGCAACGGGTGATGCCACTATTTCAGGCGTCGCCATTTTGACCGATGACAGAACAGGACTCGCGACAGACATCGCTCCTGTGCGGATTGGTGGCCGTCTGGAACAGGTGCTGCCGTCGTTCTGGATACAGTGATTGCTTCCAAGGTTTGCGTCGTCGCTGGATTTTACGGGCGGCTTTGCCTATAAGCATCGCATCTTTTCTGACACATACATCCGCACAAAGCCGAGAAGAGCCATGGCAGGACATTCAAAATTCAAGAATATTATGCATCGCAAGGGACGCCAGGATGCTGTGCGTTCAAAGATGTTTTCAAAGCTTTCCAAGGAAATCACGGTCGCCGCTAAAATGGGTGAGCCGGATCCGGACGCAAATCCGCGTCTGCGCTTGGCGGTCAATAACGCCAAGTCCCAGTCCATGCCCAAGGACAACATCCAGCGCGCAATCAACAAGTCGCAGCAAGGTGATGCGGAACTCTATGAGGAGATCCGGTATGAAGGCTATGGCCCGGCAGGGGTGGCCGTTGTTGTTGAAGCTCTGACCGATAATCGGAACCGCTCCGCGTCTAACGTTCGATCTTACTTTACGAAGTGCGGCGGATCTCTTGGCGAGACCGGCTCCGTGTCGTTCATGTTCGACCGGGTTGGAGAGATTATCTACAAGGCTGAAGCTGGAACGGCAGAAGCCGTTCTTGATGCAGCCATTGAAGCTGGTGCGGAAGATGCCCAGTCGGATGAGGGCGGACATACGATCTACACAGCCTTTGAAGACCTGAATGAAGTTTCCTCAGCACTGGAAACGGCACTCGGGGAAGCTGATTCGGTCAAGATTATCTGGAAGCCGCAGAACCTGACGCCAGTCGATGCTGAAAAAGCTCAGACCCTGATGAAACTGATTGATCTGCTGGAAGATGATGATGATGTGCAGAACGTCTTTGCCAACTTCGACATTGATGATGAGACCATGGCGTCTTTGTCTTAGAGGCTTTTGATCAGGCTCGATTTGAATTCCCAACCCCGGCCATTGGTCGGGGTTGTTTGTTTTAGGGAGTATAGACACTGGAAACGCGGATTTATGAACTGACCCAACTTGACGGCAAGTCCCTTCAAGAGCGGTCTTTAAAGTTGTGTGAGGAGGCTGGTGAACTTGCGCAGGCTGTGTTGTCTGCCACAGGAGCACCTGGATCTGCCTACAAGAAACTGAGTTTGGAAGATGTGCGCGAAGAAGCTGCAGATGCGGCTATTGTTGCGCTCAGTGTTCTGGCTCAAACGTGTAATGATGAGGCGATGTTTCGCAGCGAACTGGAACGACTTCTGGCTGCCAAATGCAGCAAATGGCAGTCTGTGCTGTCTGGCGTCGCTTGATATTCAGTTCAGCGCAGCCAGTCATCCAGGGCCGGCATGCTGGTAATGGCTGCCAGAGCAATCAGAGTATAGGCGATCACGCGATACAGTTTTGGGTCCGCCCTGACAAAGCCTTTTGAGCCGAGAAAAAGTCCAATCGCATAGGACGGGATCGCTGGGACCAGGAAATGCGCGACTTCCAAGGTGAAAAAGCCATTTAGCCAATAGGCGAAAGTACTGCCTATTCCGGCGAGTGCAAAAAACACGATCAGGTTTGCCCGAACGATAGCCGGTTCTTTTGCGCTTGAGAGCCAAAAAGCGACCACTGGAGGGCCAGCCACTTGGCTGATGCCTCCGAGACTTCCTGCTATTGCTCCGACGCCGAAAGACACTGGCCGCGTTGGCTTGCTGTGATACCTCCAACCGGAGATGAGCAGAAGCAGTAGGCCGGTGACAATCCCGAAAATCACCCATCGCAGCACCAGCACATCGCTATGTGCGAGAAACCATGCCCCTGCGTGGACGAAAATAACCGATGCCAGAACGGCTGGTAAAACTGTGTTCCAGTCGCAAATACGCACGGCGCGCACGACCAGCGGCATGGTTATTGCGAAGTCTAAAAACAGAAAACTCGCGGCCGCTGTCGGCGGATAGATGAGACTTGTTGCTACTGGCATGAAAATCATTCCAGCTCCAAAACCAGCGAAGCCTCTGACGCAGCCTGAGACGAACAGGACAGCGCACAGCAACAACAGAGTATTGGATGAAAAAGCGGAAAAAAGATCGAACATGTGAGTTAGATGTCACCGAAGCGGGAAAAATACGTCTATTTCTTGCCTATCGGGCGCTTGTACTGGCGTCAACGCATAAGTTTTGTTACCGGTTTGTTCCATGGCACATACGATTCGAGTTCTCGGCATCGATCCGGGTTTGCGGCGTACAGGTTGGGGCGTGATTGAGGTGACCGGCAATCGGTTGGTCTTCATTGCCTCGGGTACTGTGACGTCTGATAATAAGAAAAATCTGGCTCAAAGGCTGGTCCAACTTCATAACGGGTTAAGCAGCGTTGTTGATGCGCAAAACCCAATGGAAGCTGCTGTTGAACTTACATTTGTCAACAAGGATGCCGGGGCGACGCTGAAGCTTGGCCAGGCGCGTGGTATTGCACTCCTGGTTCCCTCATTGGCCGGATTGAGTGTGGCTGAATATGCTCCTAACCTGGTCAAGAAGACGGTTGTGGGCACAGGGCATGCGGACAAAGAGCAGATCCGCGTCATGGTGAAGATCCTTATGCCTCGTGCCACCTTTGATACGGATGATGCAGCTGATGCTCTGGCAATTGCGATTTGCCATGCGCATCATCGTGGAACGGCAACAGCAAGAATGGCACAGGCGGGCGCGGCATGATCGGGAAGCTAAAGGGAACAGTCGACAGCTACGGCGAGGATTTCGTGATTCTGGACGTTAATGGTGTCGGGTATCAGGTACATTGTCCATCTCGAATTCTTCAGACTTTGCCAAGGGCAGGAGAAGCAGCCGTTCTCGCGATTGAGACGTTTGTGCGCGAAGACATGATCCGGCTCTATGGGTTTTCTGATGACGCGGAACGTGAATGGTTCCGCCTGCTGATGACCGTTCAAGGAGTTGGAGCCAAAGTGGCGCTCGCGCTTCTGGGTATTTTGAAGACAAGTGAAATCGCCAATGCGATAGCCCTGGGGGACAAGGCAACCATTTCACGCGCACCGGGCGTGGGTAAACGTGTTGCTGAACGGATTTTGGGAGAGCTGAAGGACAAGGCTCCTAGTTTCGCCAGCGTTGATGCAGGTACGATTTCAGTATCTCAGACTGTGAATGAAAACATAGCTGCGCGTCCTGTCGCCGAAGCAGTATCTGCCTTAACAAACCTTGGTTATGGCCAGCCTCAGGCAAGTGCTGCCGTGGCCAGGGCCATGCAGTCGGCAGGCGAAGATGCGTCGACAGAAACGCTCATTCGCCTGGGCCTCAAGGAGTTGGCGCAATGACCGTTGTTGTCTTTATTCTGATTGCTTTCAGCTTTTTTGTTCTTGGCATGGGCGGCATCATGTTCATCGACCACAAGTTTGCATTGGCGGTTGATGGCCGGACCTATGCGATGAAAGGCCGGAAGATTGATACAGACGATCCGTATGTTCGTCGCCAGTTCAAGAAATTTTACGCTATTCGCGTTGTCTATTCGATTTTCCTCCTCGTTCTTTTGATCGGGGTCGTTGGCAATGTCGGATGATCAGAGAATTGTAACGCCTGAAATACGCGGTGATGAGATTGACGGCACCATGCGTCCGCAGGCTCTGGATGAGTTTGTCGGACAGGCACAGGCCAGAGCCAATCTCAAAATTTTCATCGAGGCGGCGAAATCGCGGGGGGAGGCGCTTGACCATGTCTTGTTCGTCGGTCCACCAGGCCTTGGTAAGACGACCTTGGCCCAGATCATGGCGCGAGAACTCGGGGTGAGTTTTCGTGCGACTTCAGGCCCGGTCATTGCCAAAGCGGGTGATCTGGCTGCGCTTTTGACCAATCTGGAAGAACGCGATGTTTTGTTCATTGATGAGATCCATCGGCTCAGCCCTGCGGTCGAGGAAGTGCTCTATCCAGCGATGGAAGACTATCAGCTCGATCTGATTATCGGGGAAGGGCCCGCTGCCCGGTCCGTCAAGATTGACCTGGCGAAATTCACTCTTGTGGCTGCAACGACACGGGTGGGTCTTCTGACCACGCCTTTGCGCGACCGATTTGGTATTCCTGTTCGGCTGCAGTTTTATACGGTGCCGGAACTTGAGCACATTGTGAACCGTGGTGCACGTATCCTTGGCGTTGGTATGACAGCAGACGGCGCTCATGAAATTGCCAAGCGATCACGTGGAACGCCGCGAATTGCCGGACGTCTTTTGCGGCGGGTACGGGACTTTGCGGTTGTTGGCGGTATCGAGAATGTTGACCGTGTTTTGGCCGATAAGGCATTGTCGCAGCTGGAAGTGGATGCTGCGGGGCTCGATAGCCTGGACCGTCGCTACCTGACACAAATCGCCATGAATTTCGGCGGCGGTCCAGTTGGCATTGAAACCATTGCTGCAGCCTTGTCAGAGCCACGCGATGCGATTGAAGAAATCGTTGAGCCTTACTTGATTCAAAACGGGTTTTTGCAACGAACTCCCAGGGGGCGTGTGCTGACACCACAAGCTTTTCAGCACCTTGGTCTTGCTGTTCCTAACAGACCGGAGGCGCCGCAATTCGGATTATTTGGTGATCTGGAAGACAAGTGAAGCAGTTCTTATGTATTGATATATTTGTCAATAATTTAAGTATTTGTTTTCTTCTAATATGCATATTTCTCTCAAGAATTCTTGGGAGGAACTATGATCAAGAAACGTCTTTCAACAAAGCTTGCTGTCATGTTTTTGGCGGGAGCAGTTGTCATGTGTGGGGCCATTGTTGCTGTCACATCCACTGTGGGCCGTGGCGTTGCCTATGAGAAAGCAGACAAGACTTTAACCAGCGCAACGATTGGGAAGAGTAAAACAATCGAGCTGGTCTTGGATCAAGTCTGGGATAGCGCACGTTTCTTTGTAACTCTTGCCGATGCAAAAGACAGTCTGATGAAGTCTAATGCAGGGTGGAAAAGCCTTAAGGAAGGCCAAACGGAAACTCTGCGCAAAATCTTCGTGGAGGACAACCCAAATCCGGCAGGTCAACGTCATCTGTTTATTGAGCCTGAGACGCAGAATTACTATGTAAACAATCACAAGATTGTCCATGCTGCCTATCAGGATCTCATCTCCCAGGGGCTGTTCAGTGATATTACTCTCGTAGATCCCGATGGGAACGTAAGTTATTCCTATAGCAAAGGGCCGGAATTTGCGCGCAATCTTGGTGATCCAAAGATTGCCAATTCTGCAATTCATAACGCGCTTGCGCCCCTCCTCGCAGCCAATACGGCGGAGAGCCTGGAAGCCGGACAGGTCTTTACGTCCGGCATCGAAATTGCCAGCGATGGTCAGGTGAATTTGGTGCTGGGCGCGCCGGTCTACTACCTTGACCGTTTTTTCGGCGCTGTTGGGTTTTCCGTCAACATGGAGCGTGTTGCAGCTCTGCTAAATGAGAACACAGGTGTCGGTGAGAGTGAAAGAGCGTTCCTGGTTGGAGAAAACGCTACTCTTGCTGAGCTCACCAACGATGGCCGCGCGGCTGAGACCTTTGCGCTTTCGGCGGTTCTGACAAGTGGCGATATTCTCAATATCGATGGGGAAGACTATCGTTATTCGCGTGCTGAAAATGCCCTTCAGGGCAAACCGTATTCTGTGATCGAAGCGGTCAAACAGAGTGAACTGGCAGCTGAAACGAACAAAGTGACATATGGGGTCATTCTGGTTGGTTTACTTGCGATGTTGCCGATTGTTGGCGGGATCTGGTGGCTGACGATTCGCATGTTTGCGCCGCTGAATGACCTTTCAGGTGTTGCCCGGAGAATCGCCGATGGCGATTTGGCTGTCGAGGTTGAGGCCACCGACCGGTCTGATGAAATCGGCGAAATGGCAAGGTGTATCGCCATATTCAAGGAAAACTCGATTGAGCGCGAACGCCTGGCCGAGGAACGAAAAGGCGGGCATATTGCCCGTGAAAAGCGCGAAAAGCACGTCGATGGCTTGATTAGTTCTTTCCGCGAGGAAGCGCAGGCTGTCTTGTTGTCGGTGGAGGAAAACATTCTTCGTGTTGAAGAGCTTTCAACTGTCTTGAATACCCGGTCCATGTCTGCCGCCGGGCAAGGTGCGCAAGCGGTTAGCGATTCCGAAAATGCCTCTGCGAATGTGCAAGCGGTGGCCTCTGCGACTGAAGAATTGAATGCCTCTATTTCAGAAATTTCGCGCCAGGTTGGAACGACTGCAGATATTGTTGGTCGCACCACAACCAACACGCAAACCTCGAATCAGAAAATCGCAGGTCTTGCGGAAGCCGCTGATCGGATCGGTGCCGTTGTTTCGCTGATTTCGGACATTGCCGAGCAAACCAACCTTCTTGCCCTGAATGCAACGATTGAGGCGGCGCGGGCCGGTGATGCGGGGCGCGGGTTTGCTGTTGTGGCGTCTGAAGTGAAGTCATTGGCGGGGCAAACGGCCAAGGCGACTGAGGAAATCTCAACGCAGATTGCTGCCATTCAGTCCTCTACATCGGAGGCAGTCGAGGAGATCGCACGGGTGTCCAGTTCTATGGATGAAGTGAACAATTATACCGCGACGATTTCTGATGCTGTTCAACAGCAGGGCGCGGCAACAAATGAGATTTCGCGCAATGTTGCGGAAGCTGCCCAAGGGACTTTGAGTGTTTCCTCGGCAGTCGCGTCTTTGAATACAGATGTAGTTGAGAATTCGACTTCTGCCGAGCATATGCGTGATGCGACCCTTGAGATGAAGGGACAGGCCCAGAACCTGCGCAAATCGGTTGAGCGGTTCCTGTCCGAGGTCTCTGCGGCTTAAACCAGGTAACTATCTAGCCTGCCATAAATAAAGGCCTCGTTGCATTTGTCTTGCAGCGGGGCCTTCTGCTATCTGGTGTCCTGCTGAAGAATTCTGAGAGGATATCGCCATGACAGTCTGGCCTGATCTTTCCGGTCGTATTGTCGAGGGCATTCATGTCCTGCCGGTCCGCGTCTATTATGAAGACACGGACTTTACCGGCATCGTTTATCACGGTGCCTATGTTCAGTTTTTTGAGCGTGGCCGGTCCGACTTTCTACGCAATGCAGGAGTTCATCACTCCGAATTGAAGCTTGGCGTAGACGGAAAATCGCTCGCCTTTGCTGTTCGGAAAATGTCGCTCGATTTCCTGAAAACGGCGACAATCGATGATGTTCTGGAAGTTCAGACCAGATTAATTGAGCAAAAAGGTGCCCGCATATCGTTGCACCAGCAGATCATTCGTGGTGATGAAGTTCTTGTTTCTGCTGATGTTGTTGTCGCAGTCATAACAGCCGATGGGCGACCGGTTCGATTGCCCGCGCATCTCAGTCAGCGTTTGAATGAAGCGTGCCAATAATCGCCAAAAGGTTTTTTAAGGTGGTTTACTGAGAAATTTGAGGGCTGCAGGCGTTTGTTAAGTCTTCGGTAACCCTAATTGATTCTTTTGAGCTTTGGTCCGAAGTCTTGGACACAGTCCCAGTTTTGCCAAAATCGGCAGTCAAAGAGACACTGAGCCTGAAACGACGAGAGTGACTGAGATTCGGTGTTCGGATCTTCGGTTGATCCGTTCAGGCACAGTTTTACGCCCAAGAGGTCTTTTGTTTCATGAATGAACTCGTCCAGTCGACGTTGACAGCGCAGGAAGGCGGTATTTCGTTTTTCGCCCTGTTTTGGGAAGCTCATATTGTTGTGAAGGCCGTGATGCTCGGCTTGATCTTATCTTCAGTCTGGTGCTGGGCAATCATTGTCGACAAGACGCTGTTGTATGCCCGTACAAGGCGGCAGATGAACAGATTTGAAACTGTTTTCTGGTCTGGCCAATCGCTCGAAGAGTTGTATGGAACGCTGCAAAAGCGAGCGAACCATTCTATGGCGGCTTTGTTCGTGGCTGCCATGAAGGAATGGAAACGCAGCCATGAAGGTGCGCGTCCAGCCATTGGCAGTTTGCAACAACGCATCGACCGGGCGATGGATGTCACCATTCAGCGTGAGGCCGAGAGGCTTGAAAGTCGGCTTCTGATCCTTGCGACCGTTGGGTCCGCTGCTCCTTTCATCGGCCTGTTTGGCACGGTTTGGGGTATCATGAGTGCGTTTCAGGCGATTGCGAACTCGCAGAGCACGAACCTTGCAGTCGTTGCGCCGGGGATTGCCGAGGCTCTGTTTGCGACAGCACTTGGCCTTTTGGCTGCTATCCCGGCTGTTATCGCCTTCAACAAGCTGAACTCTGATGTCGGTAAAGCCGTCGCCCGGATGGAAGGCTTTGCGGATGAGTTCTCTTCCATACTGTCCCGTCAGATTGACGAGAGGTCCTGAGTTATGAGCATGCAGCTCTCAGGTGGAGGAGGTGGGGGCGGTCGTCGTCGTCGCCGCCGTCGGCCGCAACCGATGAGCGAGATCAACGTGACGCCGTTTGTCGACGTGATGCTGGTGCTTCTCATTGTTTTTATGGTGGCTGCCCCGCTGATGACAGTGGGCGTTCCTATTGACTTGCCTGAGACACGGGCAACCGCGCTTGAGGGTGATGTGGAGCCCATCACCATTTCTGTAAACTCTGAAGGTCAGATCTTTATTCAGGAAACGGAAATTCCGCTCGACGAAGTTGTTCCCAAGTTGGAGGCGATTGCCGCCAACGGGTATGATGAGCGGATCTATGTGCGCGGTGATCAGGACGCAGACTATGGCATCATGATGAAACTCATGGGCCGGATCAACGCTGCAGGGTTCAAGCGCTTGGGCTTGGTGACCCTTGAAGAACGGGATTCATAAGCCGCTATGCGCGCTGGTCTCATTGCTTCTTTGGTCGGTCATGCGACCGTCTTGATCTGGGGGATGATTGCTCTCCCGGACTCGGAGACCTTTACAACGACGCCAGTTGACTCATTGCCTGTTGAACTTGTCCCTATTTCTGAGCTGACGCGGCTGCAAAAGGGTGAGAAGACTGAAACGAAGATCCGCGATGTTGGGGCTTTGCAGTCGACTGAAGTGACGCCACAGGATGCGCCTCAACCTGAGAAAAAGCCTGGAGACGTTCGTCCCGAACAAACAAAACCTCCTGAGCCGGAACTGCAGCCAGCACCCCAGCTAGAACCGGAACCTCAGCCAGAGCCAGTGCCTGAAAAAGCTCCGGAGCCGACCCCGCCTCCTGAGCCAGTCCCGGCTGTGGAACCAGAACCTGCTCCAGCGCCTGCGGCTGAACGTGAGCCCGCACCTGAAGCCCCGCCAGAAGTTCCGAAAGAAGACACGCCGAAGCCGGTTTTGACCAATGTGACGCCGCAATCAAAGCCGACCCCGCCGCGACCAACGCGCACGGCGGAAAAGAAAAAAGAACAAGACTTCAATCCAAACCAGATTTCGGCTTTGCTCAATAAGGTTGAACCTGCAGGGGGAAGCACTTCAACGTCTCAAGAACCTGCCTCGCTGGGCAGCAGGCTTGGCGAAGAAAGTGTTGCGATGAGCCAATCAGAGCTTGATGCCCTTCGTGGCCAGGTTGCACAATGCTGGAGCCCTCCGGTTGGAGCCGTTGGGGCGGAAACGCTCAATGTGCGCGTGAAGTTTTCTCTTGATCGTTCCGGAGCTGTGTCGGCTAGCCCGGAAGTTTTGAATTCAAGTTCGAATCCTGCGTTTAGAGCTGCCGCAAGCAGCGCAGTTCGAGCTGTCATGAGATGTGGACCCTATTCATTGCCAGCGGCCAAATACGAAACCTGGCAGGACGTCATAATCAATTTCGACCCCCGTGAAATGCTCGGCGGATAGAGTGTTGAAAAGGAAACTAGGAGCCTTGCTGAAGATGCGCGATTTGCCGAATCTTGCCCGTTTCCTGTCCCGTGTGAAAACGGTGACAGCTGTCTGTCTGTTGGCTGCAACAGCCGCATTCCAAACTGCGCCTGCTTTTGCGCTGATCGAAATCGATGTGACACAGGGTCGAATCGAGCCGATGCCAATCGCCCTGCCATCCTTCTCGGCGGAAGGCGGGGATCCGAAGCTTTCAGCAGACATGACGGCTGTTATTGCCGCGGATCTGAAGCGTTCAGGTCTGTTCAAGCCTCTCGATGCTGCCAGTTTCATTCAAAAGAACATGGCTGTCAGCACAACGCCGCGCTTTGGTGACTGGCGGACAATTGGCGCGCAAGCACTGGTCAGCGGCTCTGTGACAAAGCAGCCAGATGGACGTTTGCGTGCGGAATTTCGCCTTTGGGACGTATTTGCGTCCGAGCAGATGCTGGGGCAGCAATTCTACACAACACCTGAAAACTGGCGCCGGTTGGCGCACATTATCTCAGATGCGATTTATGAGCGTCTGACGGGTGAGAAGGGATATTTCGATACGCGCATTGTGTATGTCGATGAAACTGGTCCCAAGGACAAGCGGATTAAACGCCTGGCACTGATGGATCAGGATGGTGCAAACGTTCGATATCTGACACGAGGGGACGATCTGGTGCTGACGCCGCGGTTCTCGCCGACCAGTCAGGAAGTCACCTATATGTCCTATGGCGGGTCTGATCCGAGTGTTTACCTATTGAACATTGAGACTGGCCAAAGGGAGATTGTCGGAAATTTCCCGGGCATGACTTTTGCTCCTCGTTTTTCGCCTGATGGGCAGAAAGTGATCATGAGCCTGCAGCAAGATGCCAACGCGAATATCTTTACGATGGATCTGCGGTCTCGCAGGACGACGCGGCTGACCAATACCGCTGCAATCGATACAAGTCCCTCTTATGCTCCCGACGGAAGACAGGTGGTGTTTGAATCTGATCGTGGCGGCGCGCAGCAGATCTATGTGATGAATGCCGATGGCAGTAACCAACATCGGATTTCGTTTGGGCCGGGACGTTATTCGACACCTGTCTGGTCACCACGTGGCGATCTGATTGCCTTTACAAAGCAGCATCAGGGTCGTTTCATGATCGGTGTGATGAAACCTGATGGAAAAGGCGAGCGTATTCTGACCGAGGGATATCATAACGAAGGTCCTGCCTGGTCACCAAATGGCCGTGTTCTGGTGTTCTTCCGCGATACACCAGGTGCAACGGGTGGGCCGCAGGTTTGGACAGTGGATTTGACAGGGTACAATGAGCAGCAGGTGGTCACTCCTGCGTTTGCATCGGATCCCTCTTGGTCTCCGCTGATCGACTGACGATTTGAGAATGAGTGTGTTAAGCATTTGCTAACCAGTTTGGCAAAGACCGCCTTAACCAGTTTTGTATAGAAACTATTCACCCTGTCGGGGCTGGTGGGGCTAGGAGAATGAGCATGTTGGAATTGGGGAAATTTGTACGGGGCACGAAGGTGCTGTTTGCTGTCGGTGCAATGCTGTTCGTTGCTGCCTGTGCCCAGACACAGCCGGATGGTCTCAACGGTGCGAATGGTGGTGCCGCGCCAGGTACAGGCCAGGATTTTGTGGTGAACGTCGGCGACCGGGTGTTCTTTGAAGAAGACCAGTCGACCCTGAATGCCCAGGGACAGGGGACATTGAACAAACAAGCTCAATGGTTGTCGAAATACTCCAAGTACATGATTACCGTGGAAGGTCACGCAGACGAACGCGGTACCCGGCAGTATAACATCGCTCTTGGCGCGCGCCGTGCTTCCTCCGCTCGCGATTACCTGGTCTCTAGAGGTATCGCATCATCCCGGATCAAGACGATTTCCTACGGGAAAGAGCGTCCGGTCGCGGTGTGCAATGACAGCAGCTGCTGGTCGCAAAATCGGCGTGCTGTGACTGTGCTGAACAACGCGACAAACTAGATTGTCGCTCAGTTTGAATTGCAAAGGGTCGGAGTTTCTCCGGCCCTTTTTCATGTCGAATTGTTTTTTCTTGTTTGAATTTATTTATCCGAGCGTCAAATTTTAGCCGAAGTCAACGCGCTCTGTGATATCCAGGATGTATTGCAAGGAGTTGACAGGTCTTGCGCTCAATTTGGAGTTTGTGGCCTGAGATTCATGACGAAACTGGAGGGTGGAATGGCGACATTTCGAGGACTCGTGGTCCTCATGGCAGCAATTGGATTGGCGGTGCTTCTTGCGTCGCCTTCCGAGGCCCAGCTGTTTGGCCGAAAGAAAGACGATTCTACTGTCCGCGTGAACCAGCTGGAAGAACAGCTCAGAACGCTGACGGGGCAGATCGAGCAAATGTCTTACCAAATGCGTGAACTGCAGGAACAGCTGCGGCGTATGCAGGAAGACAACGAATATCGTTTCCAGCAGCTTGAAGGCGTGGCGCCTGGAAAACGTTCCGACGCGGGACAACCGGCTCCCGCGGGTGTCAAACAAGACCTTGCTTCATCCACCGAGACCCTGGGGACCTTGTCGGTTCCTGGTGGTTCCGGTGATGGGGACTGGTCGGCTACTGATGGATATAAGGCAGGTGAAACTGGCCTGCCCAGCAACGGGCCGATTGATCTTTCTGCGCTTGCTGCTGGCACAGTTGTTCAGAGCGAACCTCCAGCCGGTCTGGATTTTTCCCAGGACACGGGTACTGCGCAATCTGGAGATGATTTTGCGGGACTTACGACCAGCGGAGACCCACGCTCTGACTATGACCGTGCATATAGCTATGCGGTAAATGGCCAATATGATGCTGCGGAAGATGGATTTCGTGCGTTTGTTGAGACTTATCCCGATGACCGACTGGCAGCCAACGCTCAATTTTGGCTTGGAGAAAGTCTTCTGGCCCAGCGGGATTATCGCGCAGCAGCCGATGCTTTTCTGAAGACCTATACGGATCATCCCGACAGCGACAAAAGCCCTGACAGTCTTCTGAAGCTTGGCATGTCCCTCAAGGGGCTTGGTGAAGGCGATGCGGCTTGTGCAACTTTTGCCGAATTGCTCACAAAATTCCCAAATGCGGCTCCGGCCGTTCTTGGCGAGGCGCGGGATGAACGCAGCCGTGCCAAATGTGCCTGATCAGACTGTCTCCGGTGTTCCTCTAGGCACTGCTGAAGTCGATGTACTTTTCAAAGATCTATTTCAATTTTCTTGCCTGGCACTAGGTGTTTCAGGCGGCGCGGATTCTGTTGCGCTCTTGCGATCGATGCATGCCTGGCAGGTAAGAAGCGGATGGTCAGGCAAACTTGTGGTTCTGACAGTCGATCATTGCTTGAGAACGGGCAGCGCGGATGACGCAGAGTTCGTTCATGAACTTTGTGCGTCTCTTCACCTTCGGCATAAAATACTTGTTTGGGAGGGCGATAAACCGTCAGCGAATTTGCAAGGAGAGGCGCGCAACGCTCGTTACGCATTGATGGCTGAAGCCATGCATAATGAACAGGCTGATGCATTGGTCCTTGCCCATCATCAGGGAGATCAGGTTGAGACCTTTCTGGACCGGCTGACACGTGGAAGCGGTGTCTATGGTCTTGGCGGAATGGCTGATGATGAACCGGCTGGGCCTGAAGGTCTCCGCATAATCAGACCCTTTCTTGATGTGCCGAAAGATCGCCTGGTGTCACATTTGAAAGACCTCGGTCAGACTTGGTGTGAAGACCCTTCGAACCAGAATGAAGGGTTCAAGCGTGTTCGCCTTCGTAATTTGGTTGCCAGCCTTGCTGACGAAGGTCTTCAGCTTGACAGGCTTTTGGAAACCACCCGCCGACTAAGACGCACGGCTGATGCAATCGACATTTGGGTTGAGCGGGTCTTTGCCGATGACGTTGAAGTGCATCCTGCTGGTCCCTGCAGGCTGGGTCATGCGGCGTATGTCAATCTGCCGGAGGAAATCCGGCTGCGGCTGCTTTCTCGCTTGATCCGAAGTGTCTCCGGTCAAACCTACTCATCGCGGCTGGTCAAGCTTGAGAAGTTGGATCAGGCCTTGTGCGCTGATCAGGCA
This sequence comes from Roseibium algae, assembly GCF_037783265.1. NCBI lineage: Bacteria > Pseudomonadati > Pseudomonadota > Alphaproteobacteria > Hyphomicrobiales > Stappiaceae > Roseibium > Roseibium algae. The sequence goes on along the minus strand of NZ_JBAKIA010000001.1, from coordinate 654,482 downwards.
ACTAAGAACACACTTGGCGGCGTGATCGTGATGGGAGAGGCAGGGAAGTTATATTTCTGGAAAGAACTTGGTAGGGAGGCACTTCGGGTAATGGATTTGGAGCCGGGGTGTTCCTGCATTTGGGATAAACGGTTTCACGTGAGCGTTATGGTAGGCAGTGATACCGGGGACAGTCTTTATCTCGGACGTTTGGCCGATGCACCTTTTGATAATGGAACATGCATCGTTCCCTCGGGCTGGCCCAAGCAGGTGTTCTCGAGTGCGCCCGCAGTCTGGGATGATCAGCAGCTGTTGTTTGCTCCCGGGCTTTTCGGGTCTGATACTGCCGCTGAATTGGGAATAAAGCTTGTGACCATGGTTAATTCGCGCAGCTCGAGTGTTTTATAGAGGCTTAAAACTGCTTGTTTTTTGCCGACTCTGTCGTGGATAAGCAAGAAATGGCCTGTTTGTGCTGATTTTTTAAGAAAAAAGTCAGTGCAGTGGGGCAAGAGTTGGCTCAACGCCTTGGCAGAGGCCCTTTCGCGACCTATCTTGGGCTTCAAGTACAAACCCGCGCACGTTGCCGCTCATAGCGGTAAAGGGATCGAAATGAACGCAAATTTTCGCAACTTCGCACTCTGGGTCATCATTGCTTTACTGCTGATCGCCCTGTTCCAGCTGTTCCAGGGGTCTGGTCAGCGAGCTCCGACCAATGAGGTCGCATTTTCCCAGTTCCTGAACCAGGCAGAGCGGGGCGAGCTCAAGGATGTGACAATCCAGGAGCAGAAAATTTCTGGTCATTACAATACCGGTGGGGCATTCCAGACTTATGCGCCGCAAAATGCGCAATATGTTGACTTGCTTCGCACCAAGGGTGTGTTGATCAATGCACAGCCGCCAACCGAGAGTTCTCCTTTGATTGGAGCGTTGTTCTCTTGGTTGCCGATGCTGATCATTTTGGGCATCTGGATTTTCGTTATGCGCCAAATGCAGGGCGGCGGCGGAAAAGCCATGGGCTTTGGCAAGTCAAAGGCGAAGCTTTTGACTGAAGCACATGGACGAGTGACGTTTGATGACGTCGCCGGGATTGATGAGGCTAAGGAAGATTTGCAGGAGATCGTGGAATTTCTGCGCGACCCACAAAAATTCCAGCGTCTTGGCGGGCGCATTCCACGAGGTGTTCTGCTGGTTGGTCCTCCAGGTACGGGTAAGACACTCACGGCCCGTGCTGTGGCTGGTGAAGCGAGTGTGCCTTTCTTTACAATTTCGGGTTCCGACTTTGTCGAGATGTTCGTTGGCGTTGGGGCAAGTCGTGTCCGCGACATGTTTGAGCAGGCCAAAAAGAATTCGCCTTGCATCATCTTCATCGATGAAATCGATGCGGTTGGTCGGCATCGTGGCGCAGGTGTTGGCGGCGGGAACGATGAACGTGAGCAGACGTTGAACCAACTGCTGGTGGAAATGGATGGTTTTGAGGCCAACGAAGGTGTCATCATCATTGCGGCTACAAACCGTCCTGATGTTCTGGATCCTGCCTTGCTGCGTCCCGGTCGTTTTGACCGCCAGATCGTGGTTCCGAACCCGGATGTCACAGGTCGCGAGAAGATCCTCAAGGTTCACATGCGGAAGGTTCCGTTGGCACCTGATGTTGACGTCAAAACTCTGGCACGCGGAACGCCTGGCTTCTCTGGTGCGGATTTGATGAACCTGGTGAATGAAGGCGCACTTCTGGCAGCCCGGCGGTCCAAGCGCCTCGTGACTATGGCCGAGTTCGAAGATGCAAAAGACAAGGTCATGATGGGGGCGGAGCGCCGAACGCTGGTCATGACGGAAGAAGAGAAGAGACTGACTGCCTATCATGAGGCTGGTCATGCCCTTGTCGCTCTTCACCAGGAAGCGTCTGACCCGATCCACAAGGCAACTATTATACCTCGCGGCCGTGCGCTTGGCATGGTGATGCGCCTGCCGGAACGAGATCAGGTGTCCTTGACCCGTGCTAAGTGTAAGGCAGATCTTGCTGTTGCAATGGGTGGCCGAGTTGCTGAAGAAATGATCTTTGGTTACGAGAAAGTCACTTCGGGCGCTTCTGGCGATATCCAAATGGCGACCAAGTTGGCTCATGCCATGGCGACACAATATGGCATGTCCGATAAATTGGGACCCTTGCTGTATAGCGAGAATCGGATCGACTATTCTGGTGGCAGTAATCAGAATGTTTCGGATGAAACTCAAAAAATCGTCGACGTAGAAATCAAGTCTTTCGTGAATCAGGGCTATGAGACTGCGAAGAAAGTTCTCGGCGATTTTGAAGAGCAGTTGCATACGATTGCAAAGGGGCTTCTTGAATATGAAACCCTGTCTGGCGACGAAATCAAAAACCTTCTGGATGGGAAGCCGCCGATTCGTGACACTGACGATGATGAGCCAGTCGGGCGGTCCTCTGCTGTTCCGCCAACGGGTCTGAAGCGCGGTGGCGATGAGCCTAGCGGTGGAATGGAGCCGCAACCTCAGGCCTGAAGTTGATCGCCAATGTGATTTAAATGCCCGGTTTCGACCGGGCATTTTATTTTTTGGTCAGGCCTGATCAAGTTTGAAGATAGCCATCGTAATATTTGCTCATAATTTTTGAACCGTTTTGCCCGACAATGTGGGGTACAAGGGCCATCAATTGATAATTTGAAACAGGGTAGCACACACCTATGCGTAAGTTCTTCGGAACGGATGGAATCCGTGGTCGCGCTAATGTCTTTCCAATGACGGCCGAAATGGCGCTCAAGGTTGGAATGGCGGCTGGTTTGGCGTTCCAGAATGGTGACCATCGCCATCGGGTTGTGATTGGCAAAGATACTCGACTTTCCGGCTATATGATTGAGAATGCCCTGGTCGCCGGTTTTACCTCGGTTGGCATGGACGTGTTTTTGCTTGGGCCGATGCCGACACCGTCTGTTGCCATGCTGACCAGATCGTTGCGGGCAGATCTTGGTGTGATGATTTCAGCTTCGCACAATCCGTTTCATGACAACGGCATCAAGTTTTTCGGCCCAGATGGTTTCAAGCTCAGTGATCGTATTGAGCAGGAAATTGAGGAGCTTGCGGAAAGCGATATGACGGCACGCCTTGCGGGGGCAAGTGATCTCGGACGTGCCCGCCGCATTGAGGGGGCACAGCAGCGCTATGTTGAATTTGCAAAGCGCACGTTGCCACGTGCAATGCGTCTTGACGGTCTGCGTGTCGTCGTTGATTGCGCAAACGGTGCTGCTTATAAAGTCGCGCCGGAGGCCCTTTGGGAGCTCGGTGCTGATGTTGTTACGCTTGGCGTTACGCCAGATGGGTACAATATCAACAAGGAATGCGGGTCGACCTCTACAGACGGTTTGGCGCGCAAAGTTCGAGAGGTGCGGGCCGATATTGGTATTGCGCTGGATGGGGATGCTGACCGCGTCATTATTGTTGATGAAAACGGCGCAGTCATTGATGGCGATCAGCTCATGGCGGTCGTTGCTCAATCCTGGCAGGCTCATGATCGCCTTTCCAAACCAGGTATTGTGGCAACTGTCATGTCCAATCTTGGTCTTGAGCGTTACCTCGACAGCCTGGGGCTGTCACTTGCCAGAACAAAGGTTGGTGATCGGTACGTCGTCGAACATATGCGGTTGGAAGGTTACAATGTTGGCGGAGAACAATCTGGCCATATTGTCTTGTCTGATTTTGCGACAACCGGAGACGGTCTGATTGCCGCTCTTCAGGTCATGGCCTGTGTCAAAGAGCAGGGCCGCTCGGTGTCTGAAGTCTGTCGACGGTTTGATCCGGTTCCACAGTTGTTAAAGAACGTTCGATATGGGAGCGGCGCTCCGCTTGAACAGGCTGATGTTAAAGCTGCGATTGAGGACGGCGAGCATCGCTTGGGGAACACAGGGCGCTTGGTAATCCGAGCATCGGGAACAGAGCCGCTCATTCGTGTGATGGCTGAGGGAGATGACGCCAGCCTGGTCAATCAAGTGGTGAACGATATTACCGATGTGGTTGCCAAGTCAGTCGCGTGATTGAGCTCTGCGGCATTTTGTAATTTAAGACTCTGGTGTTTTTGATGGAGGCGCTGCGATTGATCGCAGTGCCTTTTTATTTATAAGTTCTTAATTTATATTTCTGTTGGTAAGAAAAAATTAAGGTAAAAAATCTCAGTTAAAGAACAGGGTTAAGTCGTGCTTAATTAATTCTGCCTATTCTTATCTAGATAGTTCAAGTGCGCGCCGTGGATAATATGCGGACGCCTGAAGTGAAGGACGAGGACATGGTTAAATATTTTAAGCGATTGTCTTTAACGGGCGCCGCAGTAATGATTTCAACTGCGGCCATGGCGGCAGATCTTCCTGCCCCGGTCATCGATTATATTCCGGAAATTCCGGCAGCTGGCGGATGGTATCTACGCGGTGATATTGGCTACAAAGTGTATGCTGACCCTACTGGTAGCTTTAATGATCCAGTGGTTGGAAATTTGCGCTATGAGCGGGAGTCAATGGACAATGCCTGGATGGTCGGCGTTGGTGTTGGTTATCAGTTTACCGATTACTTCCGTGGCGATGTCACGCTTGATTATGAAACGGCAGCGGAAGCCAAGGGCTATGCAGTCTGCGGAACCTGTACTGGCGGGTTTTCTAAAGAAAGTACAGATATCGATGTCTGGACTGTCATGGTCAATGGCTATGTAGACGTTGGAACTTGGCATAATATTACGCCATATGTTGGTGCCGGTATTGGTGCTGCATACGTCAACACAAGCGGCACTACTTCGGTTAATCCAGGTGGTACGACGACCAATTATGACGGTGACCATGGTGAATGGAACCTTGCATGGGCTCTGATGGCGGGGGCTTCTTACGCAGTCACGCCGAACTGGAGCATTGATGCAGGGTATCGTTACAAGAACCTTGGCACTGCCAAAACCGTTCGATATTACAACACGGGCACCGGTGGGACACGGTCTGAATTCAAGGACCTCACAGCACACGAGTTCCGCTTGGGTGCCCGTTATACTTTCGATAGCTATGCTGCGGCCTCCACACCGTCCTATTATCCGTCACAGCCGATCTCCAGCAATTTCTAAGCTGTATGAATAAATCAGGAAAGGGCCAGCCATCGTGCTGGCCTTTTTTGTGAGGTCAACCGGCTGCGAAATATTCTGACTAAACATTTGACGAAGCGCCTGAACAGCCCTAACCCTGTCGGTGGGCCACCCCTCCCCAACGAGGGGCTCCTATCTGTGAGGGTAGTTTTATGACTGCTATAATATCCAAGCCGGACGTGCGTCCGGTTAATCCAAATTTTTCTTCCGGTCCGTGTTCCAAGCGACCGGGTTGGTCCCTTGAAGGGCTGACTGACGCACCGCTAGGGCGTTCGCATCGCGCGAAAATTGGGAAGGTCAAATTGGCGGAAGCCATCGACCTGACACGAGACATTCTAAAAATTCCCGATGATTATCGGATCGGCATTGTTCCGGCCTCAGACACTGGTGCAGTTGAGATGGCCATGTGGTCGCTCCTTGGCGCGCGCCCAGTTGACATGCTGGCCTGGGAAAGCTTTGGTTCTGGTTGGGTTACTGATGTTATCAAACAGCTCAAGCTAGAAGGTGCTCGTAAAATCGAGGCACCTTATGGCGAGTTGCCTGATCTGAAGTCAGTCAATTTCTCCCATGATGTGGTCTTCACGTGGAATGGTACCACCTCTGGCGTTCGTGTTCCGAATGCAGACTGGATTCCGGCGGACCGGGAAGGTCTGACAATTTGTGATGCGACTTCTGCGGCTTTTGCGCAGGAGTTGGACTTCCCTAAACTCGATGTTGTGACGTTCTCTTGGCAGAAAGTGCTGGGCGGAGAAGCCGCGCATGGAATGCTGATCCTCAGCCCACGCGCTATCGAGCGGCTGGAAAGCTATACACCAGCCTGGCCAATGCCAAAGATTTTCCGCATGACCAAGGGCGGCAAGTTGATTGAGGGCATCTTTAAGGGCGAGACCATCAACACGCCGTCGATGTTGTGTGTTGAAGATTATCTTGATGCGCTGAAATGGTCGCAATCTGTTGGCGGGCTGGACGGCTTGCGATCCCGAGCCGATGCCAATTTGAAGGTCTTGGCGGACTGGGTGGAAAAGACCGACTGGGTTGATTTTCTTGCTGTTGATCCGGCGACACTGTCCAACACGTCAGTTTGCTTCAAGGTGGTTGACCCGGCTGTCACGTCGCTTTCGGATGCGGAACAGGCAGGTTTTGCCAAGGCAATGGTTTCAGCCCTTGATGCGGAAGGTGTCGCCTATGACATCGGCGCTTATCGTGATGCGCCTTCCGGCCTACGGATCTGGGCAGGTGCAACGATCGAAGCCTCTGATCTGTCTGCCCTAATTGGCTGGTTGGACTGGGCTTTCGCCGCGCAAAAAGCGCAGCTTTAAAAAACGCCCCGATCTGATTGCATCGCCCAAGCGATCATATGAATACGGAAAATGTGCTCGACCGGCTATCCGGCCGAGCCCTCTTCAACTCAATTGAGGAGTGTGCCTGATGGCTCCGAAAGTACTGATTTCTGATAAGCTCTCACCTGCTGCCGTCCAGATTTTCAAGGACCGAGGTATTAATGTCGATTTCCAGCCTGACCTTGGCAAAGACAAGGAAAAATTGCTCGAAGTGATCGGGCAATACGATGGTTTGGCAATCCGCTCGGCAACCAAGGTCACGGGAAAAATCATCGCAGCTGCTGACAATCTGAAGGTGATCGGACGGGCGGGGATTGGCGTTGATAACGTTGATATTCCGCAGGCGACTGCGCGTGGTATCATCGTGATGAACACGCCTTTCGGCAATGCGATTACAACCGCCGAACATGCCATTGCAATGATCTTTTCCGTTGCGCGCCAAATTCCGGCTGCAGATGCATCGACCCAGGCTGGAAAGTGGGAAAAATCCCGCTTCATGGGTAAGGAAATCACGGCGAAAACCCTTGGGCTTATAGGCTGCGGTAACATTGGGTCCATTGTTGCTGAACGGGCTATCGGTCTGAAAATGAAGGTTGTGGCTTTTGATCCCTTCCTCACGCCTGAGCGAGCCGTTTTGCTTGGAGTTGAAAAGGTTGAGTTGGACGACCTTCTGCGCCGGGCAGATTTTCTCACCCTGCACACGCCTTTGACAGACAAAACGCGCAACATTATCGACAGTGCTGCGATTGAAAAAATGAAGCCAGGTGCGTTCATTGTTAACTGCGCTCGAGGCGGCCTGGTTGACGAAGAAGCCGTTCGCAAGGCGCTGGATGACGGTAAGTTGGGCGGTGCGGGGTTCGATGTTTTTGTCGATGAGCCTGCCAAAGAAAACGTTCTTTTTGGCGCTCCAAACTTCGTTTCAACGCCTCATCTGGGGGCGTCGACGAGTGAAGCGCAGGAGAATGTGGCTTTGCAGGTGGCAGAGCAGATGTGTGATTATCTGCTGGAAGGAGCTGTTTCCAATGCTCTCAATATGCCGTCGATCACAGCTGAAGAGGCTCCTAAACTGACACCGTTTGTGCAGCTTGCAGAACAGCTGGGTTCGTTCGCAGGACAGCTGACGGAAAGTGGGATTCTGACTGTTCGGCTTGAATATGCAGGGGCAGTGGCTGATCTCAACACCAAGGCTATGACATCAGCTGCCTTGACAGGGGTTCTTACGCCTTTGCTGCAGACAGTTAATATGGTGTCCGCGCCAGTGGTTGCGCGTGAGCGCGGCATTGCGGTTGAGGAAATACGGCGAGAGAAAAAGGGCGCTTATGAGACCTACATCCGCTTGACGCTTGTGACCGAACATCAGGAACGGTCTGTTGCAGGAACAGTCTTTGCCGATGGCAAGCCAAGGATCATTCAGGTGAAGGGCATCAACATGGAAGCGGAGCTTGCTCCCCATATGCTCTATATTACAAATGAAGATAAACCGGGATTTATTGGTCATCTGGGAACAGAGCTGGGTAAAGCCGGTGTGAATATTGCAACCTTCAACCTTGGCAGAGATAGGCCGGGGCAGGATGCAATTTGCTTGGTGGAAGTTGATGGCGAGGTGTCACAAGAGGTGATGACCAGCCTTGCGTCGGTCTCACACGTCAAGCAAGTGAAAGCCTTGGCATTTTAGAGTTTTCTGGTTTCGAGATTGGAAACGGCGGCGCTGTGGTGTCGCCTTTTCTGTTTCTATCGGCTGAAGTGTTTCAGGATCCGGCCATCCAGGATCAGCAGCCCCAACAGCAAGAATGCGAGCCCACCGAGCTGATAAGCTGTGAGACTTTCATTCAAGAGTGTAACTCCAAACAGAACCGCAGCAGCGGTGACAATAAGAGTGACAAGCGAGGCGCTGGTCGCACCTGCCTCACTCAACAGTTTGAAATAGATCAGGTAGGCAGCAGCGGTTGCCAACAATCCAAGTGCTAAGACATTAAGCCAGACATGAACGGAGACGTCCGCCGGGCTCCACCCTGCGCTCGACCATATCGCCAGCGGTAGCATGATGAGGCTGGAGCCGGTCAGCTGACCTGTGGCAGAGATCAGTGGCGACAAGTCACTGAAACGACGTGCAAATGAAGCAGCCAGACCATAGGAACATGCTGCGCCAAGGCAGGCGGCTTGGGCCCAGAGCGGATCGTGACCTATGCCGGAAATTGTGGGAATGAGCATCAGGGATACGCCGGCAAAGCCGACAAGTACGCCGGAAATACGGTGAAGTTTAACGGTCTCCTGTCCCAGCAGGACAGCTGCGATCATGAAGGTGAAAATCGGTGTTGTGGCATTTAAAATGGAGGCCAGGGCTGCTGAGATTTCCGTTTGGCCCCAGAACAACAGCGAAAACGGCACGGCGTTGTTCAGCAAACCCATGATCAGGAACGCGGCGAGAAGCTTTGGTGTTCTGGGGAATGATAATCCCCGAGCTCTAAGGACGACATGTAGTGCGAGTCCTGCGATCAGGACCCGCAAAAAGACCAGCATGAGCGGGGGAATTTCAGCGATTGCGACCTTGGCGAACATGAAAGATCCGCCCCAGATGGTGCCAAGCAGGACGAGCAAGAGCCAGTTTATCAGGGTCATGGCATGCCTTCATGGGGGAAGAGGAAATGCAGTTGAACATTTCCCTAGCAGCCAAGTCCGGAGTGGTACACCCGAAACCCGATAGTGTTGACTTCTTGGAGGCGCATTAACCGGGACAGGCTAATAGCGCTCGGGTTTTCTTCATCGAGGAGGGGGTAAGGTGATGAAGAGTAAGACCTTTTTATGCCGTTGCGAAAAAGCTACCTTGGGGGTCGCAAGTTGTTAGCCGAGTGTCTATAGTCCGCCGCGTTTGCCTCGGATGCCTTTTCGGGGCTTGTTGTGTTTGCGCCTTTTTCAAAGGTGCCTGTATGCCGCTTCAGGAGGGCGTTTAATTCATGGCCAATGTGGTTGTCGTCGGGTCGCAGTGGGGGGATGAAGGCAAGGGCAAGATCGTTGATTGGTTGTCCGAACAAGCCGATGTCATCGTTCGCTTCCAGGGCGGCCACAATGCCGGCCATACGCTGGTTGTTGACGGTACGAGCTATAAGCTTTCTCTTCTACCGTCTGGTGTTGTCCGTGGCGGCAAATTGTCAGTCATTGGCAATGGCGTTGTTCTGGATCCGCATGCACTTGTTGATGAAGTTCAGCGGCTAGGCGCGCAGGGCATTGTGGTAAAATACGAAGATCTGCGTGTTGCCGAAAATGTGACGCTGATCTTGTCCTTGCATCGCGAGCTGGATGCTCTTCGTGAAAATTCCAATACAGGTACGCGTATTGGAACGACCAAGCGCGGCATTGGCCCAGCTTATGAAGATAAGGTGGGCCGCCGGGCAATTCGTTTGATGGACCTTAAGAACCTCACGACGTTGCCAGCCAAGATTGATCGTCTTCTGACACATCATAATGCCTTGCGCCGTGGCCTTGGACAGGATGAGATTTCTGCTCAGGCAATTTATGATGAGCTGACAAGTGTTGCCGATAAAGTCCTGCCGTATATGGATACGGTCTGGCGGTTGCTGGATCAGCAGCGCAAGGATGGAAAACGGATCCTGTTCGAGGGGGCTCAGGGAGCGCTTCTTGATATTGATCACGGCACTTATCCGTTTGTCACGTCGTCTAATACGGTTGCAGGTCAAGCTGCGACGGGCTGTGGCCTTGGGCCGACTGCAATCGATTATGTCTTGGGCATCACCAAGGCTTACACAACGCGCGTAGGCGAGGGGCCCTTTCCGACCGAGCAGCAAAATGAAGTTGGTGAGTTCCTTGGAACGCGTGGCCATGAATTCGGCACGGTAACCGGCCGTCGGCGCAGGTGTGGTTGGTTTGATGCGGTTCTTGTACGTCAGACAGTCTGCACATCAGGCATCAGTGGCATTGCCTTGACCAAGCTGGACGTTCTTGATGGTCTTGAGGAAATCAAGATTTGTGTTGCTTATGAACTGGATGGCGAGCGAATCGATTATCTGCCAGCCTCTCAAGGCGCACAGGAACGAGTCGTTCCGATTTACGAAACCTTGCCAGGGTGGAAAGAATCCACAGAAGGTGCACGTACCTGGGCAGAATTGCCAGCACAGGCTGTGAAATATGTTCGTCACGTTGAGGAACTTATCGGAGCTCCTGTTGCGTTGCTGTCAACCAGCCCTGAACGGGACGACACAATCTTGGTTCAGAACCCTTTCCAGGTCTAATTGTTCAAGTTTTGCAATGGTATGTCGGTATTCGCCAGCTCTCCTCGACAAGAGGAGAGCTGGCAATTTCCGTTATCCTTGTTGCCCGATGAACGATTGCATGTTCGCATGAGAAAACTGGTTTGCTTGCCAGAGCGGCGTTTCTTGAATGGCCACGGAACGTCTGGTGGCTAACAAGGGCTTCGCCTGCGCAAAAGTTTGGTATAAGCCTTTTAATACGGATGAGTTTTTACCGGCGCACAGCCGATTGGCAGGACAATGGCTGACTACTATTCCATTTTGAAAAAGACGATCGCATCGCTTCCTGAAAATAACGGTGCGGCTCGCCGCAGTGTTTATAGCCGGGCGCGGAATGCTATTGTCAATCAGCTGAAGGCCTATGAACCTGCGCTTTCACCCTCCGAGATCACAGCCGAACAGCTGCGTCTTGAAGAAGCCATTCGAAAGGTTGAAGCTGAAGCTGCACGCGAAAGCCTAGGGCTGATGCCTCAGGCGAAGCCCGCACCGCAGCCAAGCTCCTCAGAGCCTAAAGATACAGGTGCAGATGTCAGCCCGCCAATTGCTGAGCCTGTAGAGCAGCCTAAACCTGCTTTTGAAGCTCCTGCGGTTTCGTCTCGCGTGGAGCCAGAGCTGCGGCAACCTCATCCGCCTGTTTCACTTGCCTCTCCCTTGAAGGATGTGGTTGAGGAAGCTGGTAATCTTGGCGAAGCGTCGCATCAAGCGGTTCAAAACACCAAAGATGCAATGGCGGTCGAAGGACCGTCGGGACGTGATAAAGAACGGCAGGAACCTGCTTTCTCCGCTTCAAGCACTGATCAGGAAACTGAGGATGATGACTTAGCGGACGGCCGTGTTTTGCAGCGTGAGCCGCTGGTTTCTTCTGCCTCCGCCGACAATGGCCAAACCCAATCGCGCCGAAAATCGCGTGATCGTCAAAGAGCTTCTGCAACGCTGCCCGGCAACAGTGGAAAATCAAATTTCCTGCCTATAGCTCTTGTCGGAATCCTGATGGTCATCGTTCTTGTGATCGCGGGTGTTGTCTATTCCCAGCGAGACATGGTTTCAGACATGATGGCTGGAACGTCGAGTGAACCTGAAACCAGCGAAGATACCGCCCCTGTTGTTTCTGCACCTGTCGTCGAGACCGCTCCTGCGAAGACTGATGAAGCTTCGGATGCTGGCAAGAACGAAGACCGTTTGCTGGATGCCAGCGGAGAGCCAGCAGCTGCACCAGATGCGCGGACTGTGACCACGACTGTGATCACGCCTGGCGAACAAAGCGCGCCGCGCACTGTTATTCCTGCTGCGCCGACCGAGCCCGAAACGGCTACGCCTGAAGCATTGCCTCCAATGGATGCACCGGAAGTCGCAGCCGAAGACAGTGCGATTGCGGCGGTTACACCAGATACCGCCAAAGAGGTTGCTTCTATTGAGGGCGCGCAGAAGTCGATCCTCTATGAAGAGGGTGAAGATGCCAACGGGGCTGGGACTGCATCGCAGGGAACTGTTGTCTGGTCGGTCTCTGAAGCCGTGGATCTTGAGGGCGTGAAGCAGAGCGTTTTGAGTGCTGTTATCGAGATCCCGGAGCGGAATGTCTCCGTTGATATTCAGATCAAGCCGAATGATGATAAATCCTTGCCTGCGAGCCATTTGGTGGAAATCAAATTTGATTTTCCGAAAGATTTCCCTGCGGGCGAGATCGTGAATGTTCCTGGGCTTGTCATGAAGCCAACCGAGGAAGCACGGGGAGATGCCCTGATCGGGGCGTCGGTGAAAGTGTCTCCTGGCTATTTCTGGATCGCTCTGTCGAGCATCGAGAGCGAAATGGAGCGCAACATGGGCTTGCTGCGTGAACGCGGCTGGATCGATATTCCAATGTTGTATGAGAACGGAAAGCGCGGAATATTGACGCTTGAAAAAGGCGCGGATGGAACTGCTGCCGTTGAAAAGGCCGTTGCTGCCTGGCAAGCCGCCGGTTAGTTTTCTTTCCTCTGCTGTGAATTAATTCTTGCACCGGCTTGTTTTTATGAACGAGCCGGTGCATTTTTGTATTTGGTCCGAGGGGTGTTCCTGTACAGGAACTGAGATTGCTTTGAGCTGAACCCTTAGAACCTGATCCGGGTCATGCCGGCGAAGGGACGGAAGCCTTTAGCCTTATCCCGGATCTCCTATGTCGCTTTCGGTTCGTCCGAAGCTCGGAGATCCTGCTGTGTTGAATTTGTTGCGCGTTTACGCGTGTGCTCTCTTTGAAGGGCATCTGCATTCATTTGGTCGTCTACCTGGTCTCCTGGAGGTCAGGGAAGATGCGTGATTTTATTCTCGCGACAGCTCGCATAGTTGTCGGCATCTTGTGCTTTGTGGTGATGTGGGAGTTGCTTGTCCGGCTTCTCGAAATCCCGCCGTTTATGCTTCCCAGTCCTGCACGTGTTGCTGCTGCTTTTCAGGACCGCTGGGTTTTCCTTCTGTATCATGCCTCGTTGACAGCCTACGAGACATTTCTAGGCTTCGTATTCGGGGTTTTGGCAGGTACGATTTTGGCACTTGCTATGTGGCTTTCTCCACTCGCACGCCGAGCCATGTTGCCAGTTATTCTGGTGACCCAGGCACTACCTGTCTTTGCTATCGCGCCCATCCTTGTGCTCTGGCTGGGTTTTGGCCTGGCATCCAAGGTTGTCATGGCCGTGCTTGTAATCTTCTTTGCCGTCACTTCGACCTTTTTTGACGGCCTACGCCGGACAGACAGCGGGCTTGTCGATCTCGCCTGTCTTTACCGTGTGTCCCGGCTGAAGGAACTGATGTTCTTTCGTATTCCGGCTGCTCTTCCGGCCCTTGCATCCGGTATCCGCATTGCTGCTGTGTTTGCGCCTATTGGCGCGATTGTCGGCGAGTGGGTCGGGGCCAAGGGCGGGCTCGCTTTCATCATGCTTCAGAGCAATGCGCGGATGCAGGCGGACGTCATGTTTGCCGCGCTCATCCTGTTGGCCTTGATGGTTCTTACTTTACGCTTTTCCGTCGACGCACTTACGCGCCGAATGGTTCCCTGGCAGCTAGAAGACTGATGTTGCCATTCAATCGGAGTAATTTCATGAAAATACGCATCTACTCGGCAATAGCAGCCTTGGTTATGCTTGCAACGCCTGTGCAGGCCGCCGAGAAGCTGACAGTTCTCATGGACTGGTTCACCAACCCGGACCATGCACCTGTGATCGTGGCCCAGACGAAAGGCTTCTTTGAAGCCGAGGGCCTGGATGTTGAGCTGATTGAACCTGCTGATCCGTCCATGCCGCCCAAGCTTGTGGCTGCAGGCCAGGCAGATATTGCAATTTCCTATCAGCCAACCCTGCATGCGCAGATTGATGAGGGCCTGCCTCTCAAGCGTATCGGCACACTCGTTGCGACGCCGTTGAACTCTCTGATTGTTCTGGAAGATGGTCCGATCAAAGAACTGACTGACCTGAAAGGGAAAAAGGTTGGCTTTTCTGTCTCCGGCTTTGAAGATGCGATGTTGGGTCAGATGCTGAGATCTGTCGGACTGGAATTTGATGATGTTGAGCTAATCAACGTCAATTTCGCTCTGTCGCCTGCGCTGATGTCTGGTCAGGTCGATGCGGTCATTGGAGCCTATCGTAATTTTGAACTGACCCAGATCGAACTGGAAGGTAAAAAAGGGAAGGCTTTCTATCCTGAAGAAAACGGCGTTCCGGCATTTGATGAGCTTATCTATGTGGTTCACAAAGACAAAACTGGCGACCCGCGCTATGCAAAATTCATGGCGGCGATTGAAGCGGCAACCATTTATCTGATCAACCATCCTGATGACGCATGGGAGGCCTTCATCAAGGCCTATCCGAACCTTGATGATGAGCTGAACAAGCGGGCATGGACAGATACTTTGCCGAGATTTGCCTTGCGTCCTTCCGCTCTGGATGCCGGACGATATCAACGATTTTCGGAGTTCCTGGCTACAAATGGTTTGATCGAAAAGATTGTACCAGTCGAAGATTATGCGGTTGAAATTCGCTGACTGCAGCTACTTGGCCCCATCGACCAAATACAGGCCGTTCTTCAAATAGAGCCTGAGGTGATCATAGAATAAGAAAACCCCGGCCGCATGTGTGACCGGGGTCTTCTTTTGTGCCTGCTTGGAGACTTAAGCGCTTGGGCGCTCAAACTCTCTGGCGCTGTTGCGCACGGCCTTTTGAACCTTCTCAAAGGCGCGAACTTCGATCTGGCGCACACGTTCCCGGCTGACGCCGAATTCGCCTGATAGATCTTCCAGTGTAATCGGATCTTCCGACAAACGGCGCGCTTCGAAGATCCGGCGTTCACGGTCGTTTAAGACGTCCATCGCATCAGTCAGGAGCCTGCGGCGTACATCCAGTTCTTCCTGGTTTGCAAGCAAGGTTTCCTGGCTCTCGGAATCATCGACCAGCCAATCCTGCCATTCGCCAGCGTCTGCCTCTGCTCGCACTGGCGAGTTCAGGCTGGCATCGCCGCCCAGTCTCCGGTTCATGGAGATCACCTCCTCAGCGCTGACACCAAGTGTGGTCGCAATCTGGTTGACCTGATCTGGTTTCAGATCGCCTTCTTCCAGAGCCTGAATCTTGCCCTTGAGGCGACGCAGGTTGAAGAAGAGCCGTTTCTGGTTGGCGGTCGTGCCCATTTTGACAAGCGACCAGGACCTCAGGATGTATTCCTGAATTGCGGCCTTGATCCACCACATGGCATATGTGGCGAGACGGAAGCCTTTGTCGGGCTCAAATCGTTTGACGGCTTGCATGAGGCCAACATTGCCTTCGGAAACAACTTCTCCGATTGGCAATCCGTAACCGCGGTAGCCCATCGCAATCTTTGCAACGAGACGGAGGTGAGAATTCACCAGCCGTTCGGCAGCTTGCGGGTCTTCATGCTCCTTGTAGCGCTTGGCGAGCATGAACTCTTCCTGCGGCTGGAGCATTGGAAATTTTCTTATTTCGTCGAGGTAGCGGCTTAATCCGCCTTCCCCAGCAGTCAACATAGGTACATTCCGGGCCATTATATGCGCCCCTTTCTCCCGAGTTCACGTTCCCTTTTCAAAGCCGAATTGCGCAGTTCCCCCGCGCATATTAGACCGAAAAACCTTGGCGAACGTCCATTTCCGGTGCCCATGTTATGGCGCACCAACCTTTTTAATATAGGTAGGAATGCGCCATTTTCATGTGTTTTGACGCAAATGTTATTCTAAAATTTTTGTAATGCTCGAAATAACTGTTCAAGATCAGCTGGATATGGGCTCTCAAACCGGAGCGTTTCACCGCTTACCGGGTGCGCGAATGCCAGAAGGCCAGCGTGCAGCGCTTGCCTTGGAAAGTCTGCAATTATGGATTTCAGCGGGTCTTCCAAACGGTTGACCTTGGTCTTGTAGCCAGCTCCATAATCCTGATCGCCGATCAACGGATGATTGATATGGCTCATATGGACACGGATCTGATGGGTGCGGCCTGTTTCAAGGCGACACTCCATCAGTGATGCGAGGGGCGGCTGATCCTCTGGGCCAAATCGTTCTTTGACCTGCCAATGGGTGATCGCGTGGCGGCCACTGGTCTTGACCACGGCGATCTTCTGTCGATTTGTATGTGAGCGGGCAAGATTGGCATCGATGGTGCCTTTCAGACTGGCGGGAGCTCCCCATACCAGAGCGGAATAAGCGCGTTCCAGCGGGCCGGTCTTGCCGTGATCTGCAAATTGGGCTGACAGTCCTTGATGCGCTACATCGGTTTTCGCGACGACCAGCAAACCCGTGGTGTCCTTGTCGATGCGGTGCACGATGCCAGGTCTCTTGACACCACCGACGCCTGACAGACTGTCGCCGCAATGATGGATGAGCGCGTTGACGAGGGTTCCTGTCCAATTGCCAGCACCTGGGTGCACGACAAGTCCTGCGGGTTTGTCGATGACGATCAGTTGGCTGTCTTCATAGACTATGGACAGGGGGATGGCTTCGCCAATGGGATCCGGGTCTTCGGCTTCGGGAACCGATAGGGTGAGTATCTGACCTTCGTTGACCCGGAATTTCGTCTCCACTATCTTGGCGCCGTCCACGGTGACCTCACCGGCACGGATCAGAGCCTGTACGCGGTTACGGCTCAATGTATCCAGTTGCCCCGCCAGGACGGCATCCAAGCGCTTGCCGATGTCTTCTATATCAACCTGATAGGTGAAGTCCGCGTCCGTGTCGGCGGTGTCTTCTGGAGTTATATCGTTCATGAATCAACCTGAGCTCGACGGCAAAGAGGGCAAGAGTCCTGATGAGCAGCCGCTCGATCCTGCGACCTTGCGTGTGCAAGCGAAGCTGAAACGCCTGTTGGCTGGCTCTTCCCTTGTCATGTTTGCGGGATTTATCGCTGTCTTCGCAGCTATTTTCTATAAGATCAACTATTCCGGCGAACGGATTGCTGGAGATGCCATTCCAGCGTCCATTGCGATCGGGCCAGATGCTGTGGTTCAGGATATGGAACTCGTCAACGGGCGGCTTGTGGTTTTGGTCCGTGAAGGGACCAAAACAGCCATGCTGCATTTTGATCCATCCAGCGGTGCTTTGCTTGGACGAACGGATTTCGTTGCCCGTTAGTTTCAAGTTATAAACAGGCCAAGTTGGCTAAATACCAAAAAGGGACTTGCGCGGAACCATTCTGGGTTTTATACGCGCAGTCCTCGGGTCGAGAAAATTACCTCGAACCAATGAGCGCCCATCGTCTAGCGGTTAGGACGTCGCCCTTTCACGGCGAAAACAGGGGTTCGATTCCCCTTGGGCGTACCATCTCCCCAAGTTTTCCTGAAATATAGAATTTAGCCAAGAACTGGCTTTGACCTTTTGTGCGTGATGAGGCTTTTTGTCTATTACAGCGTCAGCTGTATATTCATCAGCTGATGTCGTTTTTGTCAGTTTCAATCAGGCCAATGTCTTCGTCTTTTGTGATTTGGCGGATTACATCTGAGGGGCATTTATCTGTCACAAAGGTGTTTACCTGAGACAGATGTCCCACCCGAACGGGAGCTGTGCGTTCGAATTTGGTGCTGTCTGCCACCAGGATTACATGACGAGCATTTTCCATGATTGTCTGGGTTACCCGAACTTCACGGTAGTCATAATCCAGAAGAGATCCGTCCGGGTCGATTGCCGAGGCTCCAACGATCGCAAAGTCCACCTTGAATTGGCGCATGAAGTCGACGGCGGCTTCGCCAACGATCCCGCCGTCTGCATGTCTCAAAACACCGCCAGCGATCACAACTTCAATTTGTGAGTAGCCGCGCATCAGGCTGGCCACATTGATGTTGTTGGTGATCACCATCAGGCCCCGGTGCTGCAGCAATGCCTGGGCGACGGCCTCTGTCGTGGTGCCGATGTTGATAAAAATTGATGCGTTGTCCGGTATGAGTTCAGCAACCTTGGTCGCAATGTCGGCTTTTTCCGTGCTTGAGATGATCCGGCGGGCTTCATAGCCCACGTTTTCGATCCCCGACGACAACAGGGCCCCACCATGGGTCCGGGCCAGGAGGCGCCGCTCACAGAGCTCATTCAGGTCCTTGCGTATTGTCTGGGGGCTGACTTCAAAACGCTTTGCGAGGTTATCCACCGTGACCCGGCCAGTCTGACGTGCGATCTCAAGAATGGCATTGTGTCTGGCGATCAGCATGTCGAGTAAATGGTCCCTGGCCGGTGGCTTGGTCGTTTCAGGTGTTGCTGCTGCATGCATCCCGGGGAGAGAACAAGCTTGGGGGTGATCTCATTTCAGTCATATCAATGAGCAGTCACCCTAGGCAACACCCTGCTTCTTGGGGCTGGATGTTTCTTGTTTTTTCGTCGAGGCACGTGAGGTTGTTGTTTTGGCTTCTGGTGTTGGTTTTATAGAAACCTCTGAGTCGGAGGGCTCCGTTTCCACCTTCTTTGCTTTTGCAGCTGCATTTGCCTTGCTGGAGCGCACGATGCGATTAACGAGAGCGCTGGCATTGTTGGCAGTCGGCAAGCTGGTCGGTGCTGACTTTGAAACACTTGCTTGAGGAAGCGTTTTAGTCGCTGCGGAGGATAATGTGTCTTGTGCACCGGAAATGGCTACTGGTGTAATGGCTGGCGCTTTGGAAGCTTTGCCCTTGTCATCTGACCGTTTTTTGCCGGGGTTTGCGATTTGGTCTGCCAGGGCAGTGAGTTCCGCTCGCGCATTCAGCAGCTCAGGCGCGGATCTCAGGTCTTTTCTAAGTTTGGAAACCTGCGCTTTTGAAAGAGCGAGAGCGCGCTCTCTATCATGTATTAAGGCCTCAAGACGTGCTTTCGCATTGTTCGTCGTCTTTAATTCCTGCTGAAGCTGAATAATGCGCTCATCTGTTGGAATGGCGGATTGATTCAGCGCTGCTGACAGGCGTGCAACTTCTGCTTCTGCTGAAATGCATTGTGCATCAGCGTCAATGAGCTCGCCTTCCAGACCTGAGATGATGGTGCGTAGCTCAGCTTCATTGGTTAGTAATAGTGGGTTGATTGGCCGGGGCAGCTTATCATCGGCGAGGGCCAATTTGCCTTTCAGTGTTGATATTTGAGATTCCAGGCCTGTTATCGTGGTTAGGGCCATGGTGTCTTCTGCTGGTGTCCACTTGGCAAAATCTGGCGTTGGGCTTTGTGGAGAGACTTTTTCAGCTTTTGCGGCAGCGAGTGCTTCTTCAGTTTGGGCCAATCGCGCGCGGGTGTGTTCCAGTTCTGTTGCGACCGCGTTGATTTGCGCTCTGCGACCGCCCGCTTTTTGCTCTGTTTGCTGAATCTGCTCCTTAAGGGCAGCTAGTTCCTGCGTATGTGCAGAGTTCTGAGCGATGAGTTCTGCAGTGAGTTTACCAGCCTCCAGGCGATAGAGAACGCTGTTCTCTCGTTCTTTTTCGACCGCACGCTCGACCTTTCTCAGGGCCAAGGCGTGGTTGGCTCGCTCAAAATCTTGCGAAGCGCGTACTTCAGCGTAACTGGCCGGGTTGACTGCCCTCATCGCGTCGCTGGTTAAACGCACTGCGCGTTTGTAGAACGCTGGGAAAATTGCCGCGGCCATCATAGTGGCGAGGAAAAACCCGAGTGCAATGTACATTGCCGCTTCGATCACGATCGGCCCCGTTACTGATTAAAAGAGATTAAAATCATCACATCATTAAACCTACGGGTCAATTTAGCCAATAAACTAACGCATTTTATCTTAATGCTGTTGGCAGGCCTCAGAAGGGGTTCCAGGTTGGCTTGTTGGTGAATTTCAAATACCCGACGTTGACGCCTAGCCGTGCTCCAACGCCCGCCTTAACGGGAACGACGATTATATTGTGGTTCGTCAGAACCGTCATACTGACACCACCGACAAGGTAAGCAGAACCGTTTACGCCTAGAAATCTATTGTACATTGCGTCAATCGACGGCAGATCATAGATCAGCATCATCACCCGCGCGCCATCGCCGCCAAAGTCCCATCCCAGGGAAGGGCCTTGCCAGAACATTTTGTGTGTTCCGGCGTTGCGTGTGAAAAGGTCTCCCTCGCCGTAACGGGCGCCTGCAACAAATGCTCCTGAGCCCTCTTCGCCCAGAATGTAGCCGTTTGGTTCGCCAAACTTACTGAACGCACGTTCGATGACAGAGGCCAATCCGCCAGATACAGACCCAAAGAATTGGTGACCGGCGGTGACAATTTCATCTTCGCCATAGGTTTTAGGCGGGATTACTGACCCTTGATCTGCTCTTCCTGGTGCTGTTGCAATTGAGAGGGCACCCAGGGCGAAAAATGCGATGAGCAGGGTCCGCGCGAAGTGTGTCGAAAACCGGTTCATCAAGTTATTCTCCTTTGTGCAGACTTTCCTGCAGTGCATGGCGATAAGCTGCATTGGTATAGAATGGCAAATGCCGACATGTGATTCGCTTTATCTGTCGGACGAACACGGACCCGAATCAATGATAAAGTGTAGGGCAAATGGGACGAGGATGTGGCTGTGCCTTTGGGTCGCTTGCTGCCTATGCTTTGTTTCCACTCATACTCTGGCACGCCCTGAAGTGTTTCTTCCCGACCCAATTGGCGGTTATGCCATCGGCGGGCACGACCCCGTCGCTTATTTCGTTGATGGAATACCGCGTCAAGGAAGCCGAAAATATGAGTTCTACTGGGGCGGGGTAGAATGGGTTTTTGTCAACGAGGGGAACTTCAAGGCTTTCAAGAGATCGCCAGAGATTTATGCGCCTTTGTTTGCCGGTTGCGGTGGGTACGCGCTTGCAGAAGGCTTTGCGACGGCGGGAAATCCCTTGATTTTTGCGATGGTGGACGGAAAGTTGGTTTTCTTCCATTCGGTCGTCAGTCGTTTCCTTTTTCTAGTGAATGGAAAGCAGTTGATGGCGGATGCGTTGATGCATCAGGACAGAGCAGGCTGTAAACCCACGTTTTGATTGAACGCGATGACTTGGCAGAGAAGTCTTCGATGTGTATCTCTATGGTTAATTAATCGAATCACCATGCCGCTTGGCGGCTTGAAGAGCTTTGACCCGCGATGACCGAACTCAAAGAACTTTCCTCTCTCGATTTGGCCGCCTTGGTCGCAAGTCGTGTTTGCCATGACATTATCAGTCCGGTAGGGGCGATAACCAATGGGCTGGAGGTTCTCGACGAGGAAGGCTCCGAGGACATGCGCGAGTTCGCAATGGACCTCATTCGCAAGAGCGCACGGCAAGCTTCTGCAAAGTTACAATTTGCCCGCCTTGCTTTTGGAGCTGCAGGTTCTGCGGGTGCGGAAATTGATCTGGGAGATGCTCAGGTCGTTGCAACTGGCTTTATGGAAAATGAAAAATCTGATCTGAATTGGCAGATCGGCCGGCATCTAATGCCGAAAAACTATGTGAAGTTGCTGTTGAATTTGATCCTTATTGCCAATCAATGCATACCGCGCGGCGGTGAAATTTCTGTTTCAATGGAAGGAGAGGCAAGTTCTCCTAGCTTCACATTGCTGGCTAAGGGCCTTAATCCGCGCATTCCTTTGGGTATGCAGGAGACATTGTCTGGCGAGGAGCCTGAGCGTGTAGATGGGCATTCTGTTCAACCTATCTATACAGTTCTTCTGTCGCGCGAATGCGGTATGGATCTAAAGATGATCAAAGAAGACGATACCGTTCGCATCGAGGCTTTAAAGGCTCTTTAGACTTACTTCTCAAAAGACTTTGCCTGCTTCAGCGTATCTTAACTGTTTCGGCTCAACCTGACTGACATGGACATAGTGATCCAGCCGCCTTTCTAAGGCGCGGAACCAGTAACCAAGTCGGGTGAGAGCAGGCAATGGACGACCTTCTCAGGGAATTTATTACAGAGACGAATGAAAGTCTCGATGTTGTTGATGTTGAGCTTGTTAAGTTCGAACAAGAACCGAACAATGCTACGATCTTGAACAATATTTTTCGCCTTGTTCATACGATCAAAGGCACTTGCGGCTTCTTGGGCCTTCCCCGACTTGAGGGAATTGCACACGCAGCGGAAACCCTTATGGGTAAGTTCCGCGATGGTGTGCCGGTCAACTCGGAAGCAGTATCGCTCATTCTGAATTCGATTGATCGAATTAAAGCTATTCTGGCTGAGCTGGAAGCTGCTGAAGGCGATGAACCTCAGGGAGATGACAGCGACCTTATCTCTGAACTTGAGCGGATGTCGAACAGCGCTGGCGCTCCTGCTGTTGAAGAAGAGGCTGCTGCGGACGACAACTTCACGCTGCCAGAACAGACCATGGATCGTGAGTTGCGTCCTGGGGAAGTTTCCCTCGATGATCTGGAGCGGGCGTTCCGCGAAACAGAGATCGAAGTTGAAGTTGCCGAGCCTATCGAGGATGTGGTTGAAGCTCCCGCGCCCGTTGAAAAAGCTCCGGAGCCGGTGAAAGCGGTTGCGAAGCCTCCTGCGAAAAAAGAAGAAGCTGCAAAAGCTGATTCTACTGAAAAGAAGTCAGGCGGTCCGTCTGTTTCCAATCAGTCGATTCGTGTTGCGGTCGATACGCTTGAACACCTGATGACAATGGTTTCCGAACTGGTGCTGACACGCAATCAGCTCCTCGAGATCGTTCGTCGTCATGAAGATAGCGAATTCAAAGTTCCGCTTCAACGCCTGTCAAATGTGACGGCTGAGTTGCAAGAAGGCGTCATGGCGACGCGGATGCAGCCAATCGGGAATGCATGGCAGAAGTTGCCGCGGATTGTCCGCGACCTGAGCCAGGATCTGGATAAGCCGATCGAACTTGAAATGATCGGGGCGGAAACAGAATTGGATCGCCAGGTTCTTGAGATGATCAAGGATCCGTTGACCCACATGGTTCGGAATTCCGCCGATCATGGCCTGGAAATGCCAGCCGAACGTAAGGCTGCCGGCAAGCACGAAAAGGGCACTATTACCCTTGCTGCTTACCACGAAGGCGGTCACATCATCATCGAAGTGCGTGATGATGGTAAAGGCCTCGATGTTGAGAAGATCAAGTCCAAGGTGATCGAACGCGGCATTGCGACTGAAGCTGAAATTGAAAAGATGTCGGATGCTCAAATCCACAAGTACATCTTTGCTGCTGGCTTCTCGACCGCAGCCTCAGTTACCAGTGTGTCCGGCCGTGGTGTCGGTATGGATGTTGTCCGAAACAACATTGAGGTCATTGGCGGTACGGTAGATCTGCGCTCTACGCCTGGTAAGGGCAGCAGCTTTATCATCAAGATCCCGCTGACGCTTGCGATTGTCTCGACGCTCATTATTGAAGCTGCTGGGGATCGTTTTGCAATTCCTCAGCTGTCCGTTGTTGAGCTTGTGCGTGTTCAGACCAATTCCGAGCACCGGATCGAGCGGATCAAGGACACGCCTGTTCTGCGACTTCGCAACAAACTGTTGCCGCTTGTGCATATGTCTCAGTTGCTGGGTATCTACAAAGGCGAAGATGTCGCGAACGCAATCGATGACGAGAATGGCTTCATTGTTGTCATGCAGGTTGGTAGCCAAACGTTTGGTGTAGTTGTCGATGGTGTCTTCCATACGGAAGAAATCGTGGTCAAGCCGATGTCGACCATGCTTCGGAATCTCAACATGTTCTCCGGAAACACGATTCTAGGGGATGGATCTGTGATCATGATCATTGATCCGAACGGAGTTGCGAACGCCATGGCCAGCCATGCATCCAGCGCTGTTGCCGAGCAAGTTGTGGAAGAGGCGGAAGATCTGCATCGTCAGACGCAGAGCAGCCAGTCTACTATCTCTCTTCTTCTGTTCCGTTCAGGAGCGGCAGAGCCGAAGGCGGTTCCACTTTCCCTTGTTACGCGCCTCGAAGAGTTCGAGGTTTCGAAAATCGAACGCTCGAATGGTCGAGATCTTGTCCAGTACCGTGGCTCATTGATGCCGCTGGTCTACATCAACGATGGAGATCAACACAAACTCGAAGGCACTCAGCCCATGCTGGTGTTCTCCGACAGTGGCAGATCCATGGGTCTTGTGGTCGATGAAATCGTCGATATTGTTGAAGACCGCATGAACATCGAGGTGGGCTCTGAGCGTCCTGGTGTTCTGGGATCGGCAGTTGTCAAAGAGCGTGCAACTGAAATCATCGACCTTGGCTACTACTTGCCGCAGGCCTTTGAAGATTGGTTCATGCGTAAGGAAATGGACATCTCGTCACTCACCAAAAAGGTGCTGTTTGTCGACGATTCCTCCTTCTTCCGCAACATGCTGACGCCGGTTCTCAAAGCTGCTGGTTATGACGTGACCACATGCAACAGTCCGAAGCAGGCACTTGAATTGCTGGAAACAGGCGTGAAGTTCAACGCGGTTGTCAGCGATATCGAGATGCCGGAAATCAACGGCTTTGAATTCTGTGAAGCCCTGCGGCGTGATCCGCGTTTCCGGAACATGCCGATCCTGGCCTTGTCTGCGATGGTTACACCAGCCTCCATTGAACGTGGGCGCCAGGCCGGATTTGATGACTATGTCGCCAAGTTCGACCGCCCAGGTTTGATTGCGGCTCTTAAAGATGTGTTTTCTGGTGAAATGGAAGTTGCAGCATGACCATTCTCGATACAACTGCTTCAGCCGATAGCGATACAATCCAATACGTCACCATAGTGATCGGAGGCCAGTTGTTTGGCCTCCCGATTTCCCAAGTGCACGATGTTTTTGTTCCAGAAAGTGTCACCCGGGTGCCGCTTTCTGCGCCGGAAGTTGCTGGCGTTCTGAACTTGCGTGGACGGATTGTAACCGCAATTGACATGCGTCGACGTTTGCATTTGCCGCCTCAGGAAGGCGAACAGATGATGGCCGTCGGGATTGAGTACAAGCAAGAAAGTTACGGGCTGGTCATTGATGCTGTTGGGGAGGTTCTTAGCCTGCCGGGCAGCACAGCCGAGGCCAATCCATCCAACCTGGACAAACGCTGGGCCGAGATCTCCGGAGGTGTGCACAGGCTTGATGGAAGGCTGATGGTCATTCTCGACGTTGCTCGACTGCTTGGCTCATTGTTCACAGAGCCGCTTGTCGCAGCAGCTTGATTTTCGGCCGGGATTTCCCGGCCGTCCAGAGGAGACTAACGAGATGAAACAGTGTCTTGTCGTCGATGACTCAAGCGTAATCCGGAAAGTGGCCCGCCGCATTCTTGAAGACTTGAGCTTCAACATCACAGAAGCCGAAGATGGTCAGCAGGCCTTGGACGCATGTCGTAAAGAAATGCCCGATGCGATCCTTCTGGATTGGAATATGCCCGTCATGGACGGGCTTGAGTTCCTGACCAGCCTGCGCGCCGAAGAGGGTGGTGACAGCCCTATCGTGGTGTTCTGCACAACAGAAAACGATGTCGCACACATCGCTCGTGCAATCAGGGCAGGTGCAAACGAGTACATCATGAAACCCTTCGACCGTGACATCGTTGAAGCCAAGTTTCAGGAAGTTGGCCTCATCTAAATTGTGACTGGACCCTCTTATGGCCTTCGCGCAACAAAATATTACAACCGGGGCAAACCCGGGTACGGATCCCATCCGAGTCATGGTTGTTGACGATGCAGTCGTAATCCGAGGCCTTCTGACCCGTTGGTTGGATTCAGATCCCGGATTGACGGTTGTTGGTTCTCATCGGAACGGCAAGCTCGCAGTTGACGACGTCGAAAAGAGCAATCCAGATGTGGTTGTTCTTGATATCGAAATGCCAGAAATGGATGGCATGACTGCGTTGCCACTGATGCTGGCGAAAAAGCGTGACCTGATTGTTATCATGGCCTCCACGCTCACGCGTAGAAATGCTGAAATCAGTTTCAAGGCTTTATCTCTTGGCGCGTCAGACTACGTTCCGAAGCCCGAATCTACGTCTGAGATTACAACGTCTGTGGACTTCCGCAGAGAGTTGGTCGACAAGGTGAAAGCACTTGGGACCCGTGCACGAAGAATTCGTGGTCCAGTCAGAACAATGCGGGCGGAAACAAATGCAGGTCGTACGGCCTCGCAAGCACCAGCCGGTCGTCTTGACAGTGCTCGCGACTCCTTTCGCCGTACTGCGGGAGCCGCAGCCCCTGCTGTTGCTAAAAGCTCCTTCACGATACGTCCTTACGCCGCGGTTCGTCCTAGGATTCTGGCAATCGGGTCGTCTACGGGTGGTCCGCAGGCCCTGCAGCATGTGATGAAAGACATCGGAACAGCGATCAACGACGTTCCTGTGGTGATAACCCAACACATGCCACCGACGTTTACCGCCATTCTTGCTGAACACATTGGAAAGGCTGCAATGCGTCCTGCCAAGGAAGGCGAGGATGGTGATATATTGCAGCCGGGCCACATTTATGTGGCTCCTGGTGGCAAGCACATGATCCTTGAGAAAGATGGTGGTGCAGTCAAAGTGCGCCTTACCAACGGTGAACCAGTCAATTTCTGTAAGCCAGCAGTTGATCCTCTGTTTGACAGCGTTGCCAAGATTTACGGCTCTGCAACATTGGGGCTGATCCTGACCGGAATGGGTCATGATGGGGCTCAAGGTGTCAAGACGATCTCTGCGGGCGGTGGAAGCATCATTACCCAGGATGAAGCAACAAGCGTTGTCTGGGGTATGCCAGGTGCAGCCGCGAATACAGGGCAGTGCAGCGATGTGTTGCCATTGCAGGAAATTGGACCAAAAGTTGCTAGAGTATTGAAGGGGACTGCAAGATGACCCCAGTAGAATTCGACTTTTTGAAAAAGTTTCTACAGGATCGTTCCGGCCTCGTTTTGTCAAATGACAAACAGTATCTGGTTGAGAGCCGTTTGCTCCCAATCGCCCGGACAGCGAAATACGATACACTGAGTGTCCTGATTGGGCATGTGAAGCGAGGCGGTAACGCCAAGCTCGAGAACGAAGTGATTGAGGCAATGACGACGAATGAGTCGTTCTTCTTTCGCGACAAGACGCCGTTTGACCACTTCAATGACACGATGCTGCCTGCACTGCTTGAATCACGGGCGCGTACTCGGACGTTGAAGATCTGGTGTGCTGCAGCGTCTTCTGGCCAAGAGCCGTATTCATTGGGCATCTGCATCAAGGAAGCTGGAGCCAAGCTGACAGGCTGGCGCACTCGGATCCTTGGTACTGATCTTTCCAACGAGGTTCTTGAAAAAGCCAAAGCTGGAATCTACAGCCAGTTTGAAGTTCAGCGCGGACTGCCTATCCAGTTGCTGCTGAAATACTTCGATCAGACTGGCGATCTGTGGCAGATCACGCCTGAAATGCGGGCGATGATTGAGTGGAAAAAACTGAACCTGCTGGATAGTTTCTCTCATCTTGGCGAGTTCGACATTCTGTTTTGCCGTAACGTCTTGATCTACTTTGATCAGAAAACAAAATCAGAGATCCTGGATCGGTTGGCCAAAATGGTTCCCGATGACGGTTATCTGGTTCTGGGTGCTGCTGAGACAGTTGTCGGCTTGACGGATGCGTTCAAGCCTGTTGCTGGGAAACGTGGACTGTTTCAACGCAAGCAGAGCGTTTCCAGAGCCGCAACTTCTGCTGCTGCTCCTCGATTGGTTGCCAGTGGTACGTTGCGCCGCTGAGTTGATCTGTGGATTGAATATTTGGAAACGGCGGCCTCGGGTCGCCGTTTCTGTTTCTACTAAGCATTGCAGAAAGCTAAAATACGCCAAATTATGTTCACGTTGCCGTGACTTTTGGGCGTGATCACCTTTCCATTGAAATCAAATATGCCACTTTAATCTGCAGGCTGAACCAACAGTGAGGATGCAGTGGCATGTTTATGACCTCAAAATGCATTCATTGCTGGGGGAAAAGAGCTCAGCCAGTGAAATGGCCTGTTTCATAAAGGCCTATTGGAGGGTGACATGAGTGATACACAAGTTCAAATCTCGCGACGTACAGCATTGCTGGGAGCTGGTGGCGCTGCGGCTGGGGTTGTTCTGATGAACTCTGCGCCGAGCCTGGCAGCCGCTGACAAGCAAAGTGCTCTTCACAACCCGGTTGCGCGGTATGGGGTCGGTGAGTTTGAAGTGAACACGTTGATGGATGGAGCTGTGCCGGTTTCGGCCCCACAGAAGACATTCGGTATGAATGTTGCTGCGGAAGAGTTTGCAGCGGTCTCGTCCAATAATTTTATCTCGGCGGACAGCTTCAAGACGTTCTTTACACCGACATTGATCAACACAGGGTCTGAGTTGATCTTGTTTGACACTGGCGTTGGTGCAGGTGGACGCCCTGCGCGTGGTAATATGCGTGCGGCTGTCGAGAGCGCCGGGTACACGCCGGAGCAAGTTGACATCGTGGTTTTGACCCATATGCATCCAGATCACATAGGCGGGTTGTTTGAGGGCGCTGCCCCAGCTTTCCCAAATGCGCGCTATATAACTGGTGCCAAAGAGTATGATTTCTGGGCAAAGATGGACCCGGAGGCCAATGGTGTGACCAAACTGCTGGCTAAAAATGTGAAGCCTCTTGCTGAGAAGATGACATTCCTGAATGACGGTGGTGCTGTAACTTCAGGGATAACGGCTGTGGCGGCCGAAGGTCATACACCTGGCCACATGATTTATATGGTTGAGAATGGTGGCAAGCAGCTTCTCTTGGCTGCGGATACTGCGAACCACTATGTCTGGTCTCTGGCGAAGCCGGATTGGGAAGTGCGTTTCGATATGGATAAGGAAGCTGCGGCGGCAACACGCCGGAAGGTTCTGGGCATGTTGGCTGCCGACAAGACTCCCTTCATCGGTTATCATATGCCCTTTCCGGCTGTTGGCTTTGTCGAGGTTGACGGCGACGGGTTTCGCTATGTTGCAGAGAGCTATCAGCTCAGCCTCTAATTACCTGTCTGGGGTCAAAACTCAGCGGAAAACGAAAAAACCCTCGCTTTACAGCGAGGGTTTTAGGCAATCCAGAGAGGATCGGAACGTCGTATCAGATGCTTTTAAGCAGCTTGTTCGATTTCCGGTTCGCGCAGCACATAGCCACGGCCCCAAACTGTTTCGATGTAGTTTTTGCCGGATGTGGCTGCAGCAAGTTTCTTCCGCAGCTTACAGATGAAGACATCGATGATCTTCAGTTCCGGTTCGTCCATACCGCCATAAAGGTGGTTGAGGAACATTTCCTTGGTCAAGGTGGTCCCTTTGCGGAGCGATAGAAGCTCCAGCATCTGGTATTCCTTGCCTGTCAAATGAACACGCTGCCCGCCAACTTCAACGGTTTTAGTGTCCAGATTGACCTTCAAGTCGCCTGTGACGATGATCGACTGGGCGTGGCCCTTCGAACGACGTACAATTGCATGGATCCGAGCAACCAATTCGTCCTTATGGAACGGCTTGGTCATATAGTCGTCGGCGCCGAAGCCCAAACCGCGAACCTTGTCCTCAATGCCGGCATTGCCGGAAAGAATGAGGATTGGCGTCTTAACTTTCGAGACGCGCAAGGTGCGCAGAACCTCGTAACCCGACATATCGGGAAGGTTCAGATCCAGCATAATGATGTCGTAGTCGTATAGTTTGCCGAGGTCGATACCTTCCTCGCCAAGATCCGTCGTGTAGACGTTGAAGTTTTCAGACTTCAGCATGAGCTCTATGCTCTGTGCTGTCGCGCTGTCATCTTCAATCAACAATACACGCATGCCAATCCCCTTCTGTTGCCTTTTCTGGGCAAGTCGCAACGGCTGTGTCGGTGCCTGCTACGTAGGACTGCCTTTAACCCCGACTCATATTATGTGAGTTATGGTTAACAAATTCTGTTTCCTAGCAGCAAGCTCCAAGTGAAGGAATCTGTGAGAAACATGCAAGATATTGAGTCAACTGAAAAACTTCAGTTTCAATAGCCTTAATGTTTAACTTTAGGAAATCGGCGTAACCGACTCCTTTCAGATTCATTCTCTACAAAGCAACTGGACTTTGAAATGGCTCTCGCCTGTCAACGTTCCATTCACTAAGATTAACCAGATACGTAAACGATAGGTTACCAAAACCATTAACTCCTGAAAGGAATCCGCTTTGAAGTCACTTTTTGCCGAAATTGATTCGCTGATTGCGACAGAAATTTACGGACGTGTGGCCGCGGTTCAGGGGCTGCTGGTTGAAATTGCTGGGCCAATTCACGAAATGAGTGTTGGTTCGAGGCTCCTGATAGATAGTGGTGAAGACAATCCTAAGGTCCCGGCGGAAGTTGTGGGTTTCAGGGATAACCATGCCTTGTGCATGCCATTTTCCGGACTTGAAGGGGTTCGGATGGGCTGTAAGGCCGTCATCAGTGCCCGTGACAGTGTTGTTCATCCTGAAAATGGCTGGCTTGGTCGGGTCGTGAACGCCATGGGCGAACCGATTGACGGCAAGGGTGATTTGCCGCGCGGCGAGGTTCCCAGGAAATTACGCAGTGCACCGCCTCCGGCATCCGAGCGAGCTCGTGTTGGTCCGGCGATTGATCTGGGAGTGCGGGCTCTCAATACTTTTGTGACCTGTTGCGAAGGTCAACGCATGGGCATTTTTGCCGGATCCGGCGTGGGTAAGTCTGTGCTGATGTCGATGTTGGCGCGCAATACGGACTGTGATGTCTCGGTCATCGGCTTGATTGGTGAACGAGGTCGTGAAGTTCAGGAGTTTATCGAAGACGATTTGGGCGAAGAAGGCCTGGCACGGTCGGTTGTTGTTGTTGCGACTTCCGATGAAAGTGTGTTGATGCGTCGCCAGGCAGCTTACTTAACGATGACGGTTGCCGAACATTTTCGCGATGACGGGCAGAATGTTCTTTGCATGATGGATTCGATCACCCGGTTTGCGATGGCCCAGCGGGAAATCGGACTGTCGATTGGCGAACCTCCAACCTCAAAGGGTTACACGCCAACTGTCTTTACGGAATTACCACGTTTGCTCGAGCGAGCGGGGCCAGGGCGGGTCGGTGATGGCGCGATCACCGGATTGTTCACCGTGCTTGTCGAGGGAGATAATCACAACGAGCCGGTGGCGGATGCGGTTCGTGGTATTCTTGATGGCCATGTTGTTATGGAGCGCAGTATTGCGGAGCGCGGGCGTTATCCGGCAATCAATGTGCTTAAGTCGGTTTCTCGAACCATGCCGCGCTGTGTACCCGAGGCTGAGCTTCCTGTTTTGCGTAAGGCCAAACAGCTCTTGTCTACCTATACAGATATGGAAGAACTTATCCGTTTGGGGGCTTATCGACGTGGTTCTGATCCTGTCGTGGATGAAGCCATAGAGCGGTTTGAACCGATGGAATCGTTTTTGAACCAGGGAAAAGGCGAAGCAACGTCCCTGCAGGAGGGATATTCTCAACTTGCCAACCTTTTGGAAATGACTCCGCGCTAGGATAAGGCAGCTAGGGGAGTATTGAGTGATGAAAACCCGAGACAGTTTAATTCGTCTGAAGCGCTTTCAGGTCGATGACAAGCGCCGCCAATTGGCGCAAATCGAGACCATGATTGCCGAGTTTAACAGAATGGCCGATGAGCTTGATGAGCAAATTCGGAGCGAGCAGGAACGTGTCGGTATCAACGATGTAGGCCATTTCGCCTATCCGACGTTTGCCAAAGCGGCAGCGACACGACGTGATAATTTGAAGAATTCTGCCCACGAGCTTGATGATCAGCTTGAACGTGCGCATGATGAACTCAATGAAGCGATTGGTGAACTGAAGAAGTTTGAGCAGCTGGAAGAACGCGACCAGCAGCGCGAACGCTCTGCACAGGAAGTTGCTGAGCAGGATGAACTCGACGAAATTGCGGCTCGGGCACGGTCACGCTAAATTTTGACTTCCTAGCTTTCTGTTGCAGATTTAGTGTCAAAAAGGCCTGAAGCACACGATGCTTCAGGCCTTTTTACGCTTAAATTGTTTGACCTGAGCCCGGAATAAACGCGGTTTGCAATTGCCGCATACATTTGGAGGAATTTACATGACCCGGTTTTTAGCGGCACTTGCTCTCTTGGCTTTCGCGTTTTCTCCGATTTCGGTGATGGCAGCCGATGTGACGCACAAGGTGGCGATCCATGTCGATCAAAATGATCATCAGGTCATGAATATGGCTCTTAACAACGCGAAGAACATTGATTCCTACTACAACGCGAAAGGCGAGACAGTTGAGATCGAACTCGTCGCCTATGGGCCGGGCTTGATGATGCTAAGGGATGACAAGAGCCCGGTGAAAGATCGGATTTCGGCGATGAGCCTGGAGATCGACAACATCAGTTTCTCAGCTTGCGGCAACACACATCGGGCCATGAGCAAGAAGGAAGGCAAGGAGGTTGAACTTCTTGATGAAGCCACAATGGTACCCTCAGGTGCCGTGCGGTTGATTGAATTGCAAGAGCAAGGTTTCGCTTACATCCGGCCATGATTTTGGAGCTCTGTTTGGTATTGAGTTGCTGGAGAATTGTGAGAGTGTCTTCCTACGTGTGCAGGGAATTGTTATAGGCTGTGCGGCCAGTTACCGACGGTCTCTGCCGCTTAGGAAGGAAAATACCTGTTCATGCGCTTTGCAATTGCCCTGCTGCTTCCGGTCGCGACCTTTTCCTTTGCGCTTGGTTTAACGCTGCCACTAATGCGGTTTGAAAGGCTGTTCATTCTCGAAGACAGACCGTCTCTGATTGAAATGGTTGCAGCTCTCTGGAACGATCAGGAGCATGCTCTGGCATTTCTGATCGGTGCGTTCTCTATTGGGTTTCCAGCTTTGAAAATCATTCTGACACATGTGGCGGCCTTGTCGGGCCAGCATAGCCGCTCGTTGCACATGCTGAGCATGGTCAGCAAATGGTCGATGCTGGACGTGATGTTGGTGGCTCTGGTGTTGTTTGCTGCCAAGACCAGTGGGTTAGCAGCGGCCAGCGTGCTTCCAGGTTTGTGGTTCTACGCCGGGGCGGCCCTCAGCACTGCTCTTGCGGCTTACTTGTGTTTGCAACGGCAGCTCAAACCGAGTGTTCCTGCCAATTGAAGTGGCAGTTGAAATTGTTGCTAGATAGGCACGAGACGTCGTGGACCTTTTCTCTTCGGACGCTCTTTGCGTTTGGCGGCAAATGCGCCACCGTGAGATTTTCTGGTGGGCGTGTTGCTTGGCGTTGATGTCCCTATGAATGCATTGATCCATTTTCCCGCTTGGTCGCTGGAAAGCTGAAGCTGCTTGCATCTTGCCTTGGCAAGCAGAGAAAATGTGTCCAGAGACAGCTCTGCCTTTTTCGCCATCGTAATCACCTGGTCCATTTTGCCACTGAAGATAGCGTTGCGGGCTATTACTGATGGTGTTTGGGTTCGTTCTCCCAGCAGATCGGCCACATGGGCCAGTCGCTGGTCTTTCAGCATCAGCAGGACAAGTTCATTCAATGTGATGTTGTTGGCTTCAGCATAGGGCCAAAGTTGTTTTTGTTTGAGATGATCCAATTTTGCGCCGTGCGTCTTGCGCAAATCACGCAGGCGGTTGAGTTTTGCGAGATCTTCATCGGACATCGCGCTCTTAACCAGAACTTGCAACCGCTTGCGCGCCGCTCCGTCTGCATGGGGTAAAAGCATGCTGCAAATCTTCGGAGTGAGATCAGTCCTAAGGGAGAGATCTTCCTGCAGCACTGCATCTTGCATCGCATGACGTACAAGTGCCCTCAGGGCAAGGTCTGACAAATGTATCTCGCGGTTACCGGCGATGATGCGGTGAACATTTTTTGTACCCCGCCGGACAATCGTATTCGAAACCTGATGACCAAGATCGCTGCGCCTGGCGAGAACCTGTAAGTGTTCATCATCCATTTTTTCGGCAAGCTGTAGCAAGTCGTGCTGTCCGAATGTGGTGTAGGACTCCAGAACAGGCAGAGCGATGTTGATGCGGTCAGACGCAATATTCATCGCCAGTGCCACAGGAACCAGGGGTTCTGTGGCCACCTTGCGGGACATCTGAACCCGATCTTGATTGGGGGCACTTTTGTAGAGAATCAGAGAAATATCAGCGTAAACTTCAAGCTCGCTTTGGGGGCGGTTTTCGATGCCAGATATGATTGCATCGGTTAGGCCAAGCATCAGTTCGCCGCGTGCTTGCGCGGAACTATCTCTTGCTAAATTCAACAGCTGAGTGCGAATCAAGTGTCCCATAAATTCAAGTTTTAGATAAAATATCGTTATAATACAGTTATCAAGATTTGAGAAAATTTCCAGACAGTCGATGTTCAGCAGGGCCAAGCTTGCTGGATTACGGCTTGCATTTGAGTGTTCCACATGGAAAGCCCTTCATGCAGTACCCGCACTTGCCTGAAGGCGCGACGGGACTTTGTTCTGGACCTGGGCAATTGCCGGATATTCGTCGGGCGATGGACTAAATACAAGATTGGGAGTGATAGCGATGCTGAGCGGAAAGCATTTGATCGATGGTTTGTGGGTTGAAGGTGGCAGCACTTTCAAAACTGTTGCACCTGCGACAGGGCAGACACTGCAAAATGAAGTTTGCGACGCGGATGCTGCGACTGTAGCGAAGGCTGCAGAAGCTGCTGAGCGTGCGTTCCCGGCTTATAGCGCGACTACGACATCTCAGCGGGCTGCCTTCTTGCGTGCAATCGCTGATGAAATTGAAGCGCGCGGCGCAGATCTGACAGAGATCGCTGGCAAAGAAACGGCATTGCCGGACATGCGTTTGAATGGCGAGCGTGGCCGCACGACAGGCCAACTTCGGCTTTTCGCTGACTGGATCGAAGACGGAAGCTGTTTCGATGCGCGCATTGACCGTGCCATGCCTGAGCGCAAGCCTCTGCCGCGCTCTGATATTCGTCTTATACTGAAGCCGATTGGTCCAGTCGGCGTGTTCGGGGCGTCCAACTTCCCGTTGGCGTTTTCAACAGCTGGCGGCGATACGGCTTCTGCTCTGGCTGCCGGGTGTCCGGTCGTCGTGAAGGGGCATCCAGCTCATGCGGGAACGGCTGAGATCGTTGCTGATGCAATCCGCGTGGCAATCGAAAAGACGGGTATGCCAAGCGGAACTTTTGGTTTGGTTCAGGGCGCAAGTCAGGCGTCCGGCGCTGCTTTGGTAACGCACCCTTTGATCACGGCAATTGGCTTCACCGGCTCTCTGCGCGGTGGTCGTGCACTTTTCGACCTGGCAGCTTCTCGTCCGCAGCCGATCCCATTTTATGGTGAGCTGGGATCGATCAATCCTACGTTCCTGATGCCGGCAGCTCTTGCATCTCGTGGTACGGACATTGCCACTGGTTGGGCGCAGTCGCTCACAATGGGTGTTGGCCAGTTCTGCACCAACCCTGGTTTGGTTGTTGCTCTTGATGGGCCTGATCTTGATGGGTTCGTTGAAGGTGCCTGTCAGGCGCTGGGCAATGTTCCGGCCCAGACCATGCTGACACCGGGCATTGCGAAGGCTTATGGCGCTGCCATTGCCGAGCGTGAAGCTGCAGGTACAGCTGTGGTTAAGATGAAGGGCGTCTCGGACGGCGGTGACTGTGATGTCGCTCCTGCCGTCTTTGAAGTGTCTGCTGATGTCTGGTTGGCTAACCCTGTTCTTCACGATGAGGTGTTTGGTCCAGCGGCAGTTGTCGTTCGGTGCCCGGATGCGGCGGCTGTCGCCAAGGTTGCCGAAGCATTGGAAGGTCAGTTGACTGCGACCTTCATCATGGATGACAGCGATATGGATGCTGTTGTGCCGCTCTTGCCGATCGTCGAACGTAAGGCTGGTCGTCTCATCCGCAATAACTATCCGACGGGTGTGGAAGTCTGTCACGCGATGATGCATGGTGGTCCTTATCCGGCATCCACTGATGTTCGTTCAACGTCGGTCGGTACCAAGGCTATTGAGCGTTTCCTCAGGCCTGTGTCCTACCAGGACTTCTTGCCCGATATGCTGCCAAGTGCTCTGCAGGACGGCTCAGATGTTCCTTGCCTGGATAATGGCAAGCGGTCTTGATGATGCCGTTGGCATTCCAATGATGACCATTTGAATAAATTTAAAAAGGCGCAATTCGTTGCGCCTTTTTTTATATTTCTGGTGCAACAAGGATATCATCTTGTCTGACGCTTATGTGATTTTGGCATTGCCTGCTTGCTAGAAACGAACCGGATTTTTCAGATGTTGCTATTTACCCGGGCCTGCGCGGCTTTCCTTCTCTTCCTGTCAATCGTGTGTTCTGTGTTTGGTGAAGGCTCTGCAATGGCCGAGACTGAAGTCTCTCAGAAGACTTCAACGGAAACTGCGGTACCCTCGTTGAATGCCGCAAGCGAAGCCTTGATCAAGGTGCTGCAGGATCCCCAAAGCCGCGAAGCGCTGATCGAAAAGCTTCTGCAGATTCCAGCCGTGGCGGATCAAACGTCTGACGGCGGGGATGTCGCTTCGGAAAAAGCTCAACTCGTTGCTGAGCAAGCCAAGGAAAGCAGTGTTCGTGCAAAACACATGGGCTTTGCTGTTCGGCTTGGAAAATATACCAAGTTTCTTGCCGATGAAATTGAGGCGAGCTTCTTCAAGATTCGGGATTCCTTGCAGGGCTTTGTTCAGTTCGCCGATGGAGAAGTCCAGGTTCAAAGAGCTGCGGCAAAGCTGGCTGCTTTTGAAATCTTTGTGGTTTTGGCTGCTGCGCTGATCGTTTTCATCCTCGGCCAGAAGGTGCTGGTCGCGGTTTTTAAACGCTATGCTGTCCAAGTGACATATGGCAGGGAAGCGCTGCGGGTGTTCATGCTTGTCCTGACCACCATTGGAGATGCGGCAACTGTTCTTATTGGTTGGGCTGCGGGCTACGGTGTGGCTCTGATAGAAATGGGTGACCTCAGAGGTGGCGTTTCGCTGATGGAAAGCCTCGCTCTGAATGCATTTTTGGTGACGGGTCTTGCCAAGGTTGCACTGCGATTCGTGTTCGCACCGGAGCGACCTGTTCTCAGGCTATTGCCTTTTGAAGACACTGCCTCGACTTATTGGGCTTCGCGGCTTGGCCTGGTTGTATCCTGGATTGGATATGGCGTGATGCTGGGCGTGCCGACTGCAAATTTAACCGTCTCGGATACATTGGGCAATGCAGTGCGGGTCTTTGTCGTTCTTCTGGCGGTGATCTATCTGCTGAGCTTGGTTCACCGAAACAGGAGACGTGTCGGAAGCGGTATCAAAGGCTATGGGGAGCACCTTACCAGCGAGCTTGCTAAGGGGGCTCTGGCTCGTCTCTCCGGCTTTTGGCACTGGGCTGCTTATCTTTATATCTTTGTGACCTTTGGCGTTTGGTGGTCCAGTCCGGTCGATGCGATGACAATCATCATACGTTCGACGGCCATGTCGATCCTGACCATCATGGGTGGTTCCTTGATTTCCGTCATGGTGACCCGGGCAATCATCGGCGGCATTCGCCTGCCAGCCGGGCTTCAGGAGAGCCTTCCTGCTCTGCAGGGCAGGTTGAATGCCTTTGTGCCGAGAATCCTGAAAATCATCCGGATCATTGTCTTTGTTGTGACAATCTCGATTTTGCTGGAGATCTGGGGCGCATTCAGTTTCAGCGGTTGGCTGGAATCTCCAACCGGATCTGACCTGGTTGGTAGTCTCAGCTCTGGCCTGCTTGTGTTGTTGGTTGCCTTCATGGTCTGGTTGGGCGTGATGTCCTGGGTTGATCTCAGACTGCGGGCGCATTCAGGTCATGTTGTGACGTCTCGTGTCCGCACCTTGTTTCAGCTCTTCCGGAATGGCTTCACAGTGGTTGTGATGGTCATGGCCACGCTGCTTGCCTTGTCCGAAATCGGGGTTGATATTGGCCCGCTGATTGCTGGTGCCGGTGTCCTTGGTCTTGCGTTTTCATTCGGTGCACAGACGTTGGTCAAGGATATTATTACAGGCGCTTTCATTCAAATTGAGAATGCGATCAACGAGGGGGATGTGGTCACGGTTGGTGGCACCACCGGAACAGTCGAGCGTTTGACGATCAGGTCTGTGTGTCTGCGAGATCTTCAGGGAACCACGCATATCGTACCGTTCTCATCGGTTACGATGGTGTCGAACTTCATGCGTGACTTCTCATACCATGTTGCCGTGATTGGCGTTTCCTATGATACGGATATCAAAACTGCGAAGCTGGCCATGGTGGAGGCTTTCCGACGGTTGAATGAAAGCGATTATGGCAATCGTATTCTCGGCGAACTGGAAATGCACGGCGTGATTAACTTCGGCGATAGCTCGATCGACATACGGGCGCGTATCAAGACAACGCCTGGTGATCAATGGTCAACTGGCCGTGCTTACAATGAAATCCTGAAGCAGGTCTTTGATGAGCAGGGGATCGAAATTCCATTCCCTCAGGTCACTTATCACACAGCAGTTCCGGCTGTTGCGGGTGCGGTGGTTGCCGCCGCTGCAGCAAGTGCGGATCCAGTTGCTGCGCAAAATGAAGAATACGACAGTGGCGAGCCTGCGCCGCCAGATAGCAGCGGTGAATGAGCCGTTTTTCTTGTTGATCTAACCGAAAACCGCCACAGAATCTCTGTGGCGGTTTTTGTTTGATTGAATTTCGTGAAGTTTCGTTTTATTTTCGTTTTAAGATGCAATCCGCGTTTTTTTCTGCGCGGTAGACAGGCTTCTGGAGGCATGCAATGACGCCCGACTATGATCTTGTGGTGATCGGTGGTGGGATCAATGGGACAGGTATTGCGCGCGATGCTGTCGGGCGGGGCGCGTCCGTGCTGCTGGCGGAAATGGGCGACCTTGCGGGTGCGACATCCTCTGCCTCGACCAAACTGATCCACGGTGGTCTTCGCTACCTGGAGTATTATGAATTCGATCTGGTACGCAAAGCGCTGAAAGAGCGCGAAGTGCTCTGGCGGTCCGCGCCGCATATTGCGTGGCCGATGCGTTTCATTCTGCCGCATCACAACGAGCTGCGCCCGGCCTGGTTGCTCCGCCTCGGGCTCTTTCTTTATGATCATTTGGGCGGGCGGAAGCTCTTGCCTGCGACCAAGACTGTCGCGCTGGATCAAGCGCCGTTCGCCAATGACCTCAAATCCATGTTCAAAAAGGGATTTGAATATTCGGATTGCTGGGTCGAAGACGCACGTTTGGTGGTGCTCAATGCGCGTGACGCGGCAGATCGGGGTGCGGAAATCCTGACCCGCACCAAATGCACACACGCGCGCCGGGAAGATGGGATCTGGAAGATCACATTACATGATCTGGGAAACGGTGAAGATCGCGTTGTGACCGCGCGGGTTCTTGTCAATGCGGCAGGGCCATGGGTTGCTGACTTGTTGTCCGGAGTGGTCGGGGCCAACCGGACTTCGAACGTGCGTCTGGTCAAGGGCAGCCATATTGTTGTACCGCGCCTGTTTGAGCATGATCGTTGTTTCATTTTTCAAAATGGCGACGGACGGATCATGTTTGCAATTCCCTATGAGCGGGACTTCACATTGATTGGCACCACGGATGTGGATTATGAGGCTGATCCGGGTGATGTGAAGATTTCGAAAGGTGAGATCGAGTATCTCTGCCAATCCGTAAGCGAGTATCTGAAAAAGCCGGTGAAGCCGGCAGATATCGTGCATACGTATTCCGGTGTCAGGCCGCTTTATGATGATGGTGCCGCTGATGCCAAGGCGGCGACACGAGACTATGTTCTTGAGCTGGAGGCAGCTGAGGGTGTCCCCGCGCTATTGTCTGTCTTTGGCGGAAAGATAACGACCTATCGCAAGTTGGCCGAGCAGGTTCTGGAAAAGCTGGATCCGTATTTGCCGTTCAAGCGTGGGGTGTGGACCGCCTATGCGCCGCTTCCAGGTGGGGATTTCAGGGTGCAGGATGTCGATGTCTTGATCGAAAGGCTCTGTGCGGAGTTTACGTTTCTCGATAACGTCCATGCAGCTCGGTTGATCCGTGGCTATGGCACGGATGCTAGCATGATGCTGTCAGGTTGCGAGAGCGCAGAAGGGCTTGGCAAATGCTTCGGTTACAATCTTTATGAGGCAGAAGTACGCTGGTTGATCGACCGGGAGTGGGCACGATCAGCCGATGATATTGTGTGGCGCCGCACGAAGCTGGGCTTGCGTTTGTCTGCAACCGAGATGGCGGCGTTGGACACATTCGTGGCCCGCTATCTTGCGGAAAAAGCCGAAGAAGCTGCATAAAATACAATGGATAGATTGGCCCGAACCTGAGGAGGGGCGGGGTCTTTATCTCATCAGGGAGAAGTTGCGATGTCTGGCGCTATACTGGCCATTGATCAGGGAACCACATCAAGCAGGGCTATTGTGTTCGGGGCTGATTTTGAACCAGTCAGCACTGGCCAGATGGAATTCGCGCAGCATTTTCCCAAATCCGGTTGGGTGGAGCATGATCCTGCCGATTTGTGGTCAACCACCCTTGCTGTCTGCAAGGAAGCTCTGAAAAGCTCAGCAATGCCGCTCTCCGACATTGCTGCGATCGGCATTACCAATCAGAGGGAAACGACGCTGGTCTGGGATCGCAAGACCGGGGAGCCTGTCTACAATGCGATTGTCTGGCAGGATCGGCGCACGTCAGACTTTTGTGCATACTTGCGCGGCGAAGGCCATGAAACGTTGTTCACGGAAAAGACCGGTCTGTTGCTGGATCCCTATTTTTCCGGCACGAAGGTTGCCTGGATCCTGAAGAACGTCGAGGGCGCAAGAGAGCGTGCAGAGCGCGGTGAATTGGCGTTTGGCACCGTCGACAGTTGGCTCATCTGGAATCTGACGGGAGGCGAGCGTCATGTCACCGATGCGACCAATGCGTCCCGGACACTCCTGTTTAACATTCACGACAATGTCTGGGATGTCGATCTTTGCCGCTTGCTTCATGTGCCGATGTCGATGTTGCCGGAGGTTTGCGATTGCTCTGATGATTTCGGTATGACCAAAGCGGACCTGTTCGGCAAATCACTGCCTATCCTGGGTGTTGCCGGGGATCAGCAAGCTGCGACAGTTGGTCAGGCCTGTTTTGCCCCCGGCATGGTCAAGTCGACCTATGGCACAGGGTGCTTTGCGCTGATCAACACAGGCGACAATCCGGTCTCTTCCCGAAACCGGCTTTTGACCACCATCGCTTACCGGCTTGATGGCAAGACCACCTATGCTCTGGAAGGCTCCATCTTCGTGGCAGGCGCAGCGGTTCAGTGGCTCAGGGATGGCCTTGGCCTGATTTCGGATGCCAGTGAAACGCAAGGGCTTGCCGAACAGGCTGACCCGGAGCAGCAAATCTATATGGTGCCAGCCTTTGTCGGGCTTGGGGCTCCGCATTGGGATGCTGAAGCGCGCGGGGCTATTTATGGTTTGACCCGTGCGACCGGTCCGCGTGAATTCGCGCGTGCGGCGCTGGAGAGCGTTGGTTATCAGACGCGCGATTTGATTGATGCCATGCAGGATGACTGGAGCGCTGAAGGGGAAACTGTTCTGCGTGTGGATGGCGGCATGACGGCCTCAGATTGGACGATGCAGTTCCTCGCAGACATCCTCGGAGCGCCGGTGGATCGACCAAGTGTGCCTGAGACAACAGCACTTGGGGCCGCATGGCTTGCCGGTTCTCGATCGGGCGCGTGGCCCGGACAAGAGGAATTTTCCGCAAAATGGCATCTGGATCGAAGATTTTCTCCGGCCATGGAGGATTCTGAGCGCACCAAACTTTTGGACGGTTGGCGTGATGCCGTGCGCCGAACCCGATCCTCTTAAGCGATGAAGAGCCTGCCAGCAGGTGGGTCACTTGATGTAATAGGTAAACAATTTCAATTATTTACCTAAGGTAATTCGGCGGT
Source organism: Roseibium algae (assembly GCF_037783265.1). Taxonomy (NCBI): domain Bacteria; kingdom Pseudomonadati; phylum Pseudomonadota; class Alphaproteobacteria; order Hyphomicrobiales; family Stappiaceae; genus Roseibium; species Roseibium algae. The sequence continues at coordinate 612,607 of NZ_JBAKIA010000001.1, read as the reverse complement.
TTTCAGTTGATGAAATTTTCTATTTGAATGGTCTAAATTGTTACTTTGATTACGACAGTGATCCTTATGATTGGCCCCATCTGATTGGTCCATTTTGAAAGTTAGTGCATGCTTGGCCTTTGGTCCATCGGGCGGTGGCTTCCGGGGCAGGTGGGCGATAGCCCAATACTCAGTTTTCGGTGCACTGTGGGGTCGTTTTGTGTTGTCGTGTTTTCTCCAGCTTTCGATGATGACTTGAGCCTCCCGCAGAAATTTGAAGATCTCTCCTTTCAACAGTTCATCGCGCAAGCGCGCATCGAAGCCCTCATAGTATCCGTTCTCCCAGGGCGAGCCTGGTTCGATGTAGGCGGTTTGGGCTCCAACGGCCTTGATCCAGTCCCTGACTGCCTGAGCAACGAACTGAGGGCCGTAACACCTTCGGAACGACGTTGATTGAGAGGCTATGACCGCCTGTGCAGTCCTCCAATAGCACTCACTGGTGATCGTAGCCGTGCCTCAGGTTTCTAAAGTGGTTTTGGTCGCTTGATAGCCATCTGTGGTCCTCCGTTTTCCTAACTATACGGGTGGACTAATTCAAAGGGGGAAGATCACACCAAAACCCTCTTCGCCGCGACGCCTCAGGCGGGTGTCGAAAGCATCAAGAAACGATTGGCTGCGAAGGCGGGGTAGGTTTTTTCATTGCTTCAAAATGTGTGAAGGTGCGCGCTGCCGCGCCTTCAGTGCGTTTTGGGTGAGCTTGCAGGGGGTGTGAGCCCCTTTGAGTTTTATCTTGCGGTGAGCGAGTCTATCCGATAATGTAATGTAATAACATTACTAAATTGGAGAGCAAACTTGGCTGATCAACGTCTTCCTGTCACAGTTTTGTCGGGCTTTCTGGGGGCGGGAAAAACCACGCTTTTGAACACTGTTCTGAATGACCGCGAGGGGCGCCGTGTCGCGGTTATTGTCAATGATATGTCCGAGGTGAATATCGATGCGGATCTTGTACGCGCCGACACGGCGTTGAGCCGGACAGATGAAACACTGGTGGAGATGTCCAATGGCTGCATTTGCTGCACCTTGCGCGACGACCTGCTGGTTGAAGTCCAGCGTCTGGCTGCTGAAGGGCGTTTTGATTATCTGTTGATCGAGTCCACCGGTATTTCGGAACCGTTGCCGGTGGCGGCAACATTCGAATTTCGCGATGAAAATGGCGAGAGTCTGTCCGATGTTGCAAGGCTGGATACCATGGTGACCGTGGTGGATGCAGCGAATCTACTCAACGATTTCTCCTCTCATGATTTTTTGCGTGATCGTGGCGAGACGATGGGGGACGAAGACGAACGGACTTTGGTGCATTTGCTAACCGATCAGATCGAATTCGCGGATGTTGTTATTCTGAACAAGGTGGATGCTGCAGGACCGGATAAGGTTGATGCGGCCCGCAAAATCATTCGCAGCCTGAATGCGGATACCGAAATTGTTGAAACCAACCAGTCCGTCGTGGCGTCGGATAAGATCCTCGATACAGGTCTGTTCAACTTTGAGCGGGCGCATGAACATCCGATGTGGGCAAAAGAGCTTTACGGTTTCGCGGATCACGTTCCGGAAACCGAAGAATACGGCGTAGCTTCATTCGTATACCGCGCGCGTCGTCCCTTCGTTCCAGAACGTATCTTTGAGGCTCTGAACGGCGACCTGCCGGGAGTTATCCGCGCCAAGGGCCACTTTTGGATCTCTACCCGGCCTGACTGGGTTGCGGAGTTCTCGCTCACTGGGTCTTTGTCCAGCGTGACGCCGCTTGGAACATGGTGGGCGTCGGTCCCGAAAGAACGACAACCCACGCATGAGAGCGCGCAGGCCTATATGAAAACCCATTGGCAAGAGCCTTGGGGAGATCGCCGCCAGGAGCTCGTGTTTATCGGGGCTGGCATCGATTGGACTACGCTCAAGGCTATGCTCGACGCCTGTCTTGTTCCTGAGCATCTCGCCCTTGGACCTGATGCGCTCCCGAACCTGCCAGACCCGTTTCCGGCCTGGCGGCGAGCTCAGGAGGCCGCATGAAGCTTCAGCACGAATTTATGAAGGACGTGGTCGCTGGTGTTGGTCTCGCGACAACGCCCAACGGCCTGTCTTCCATTGAACATCCTGGATGCGCGGCTGCGATTTGGCAGCGCCAACCCCTCAAGACGTTTCAAGATTGGATTGACAGCCTGGAGAAGGAGGTACTGCCCAGGGCGCGTATTATTCTTCGTCCAGAAGTGGTGCGGGCCGCAATGACAGACCTTTTCGAGGGTTCCAGGTTACCAGAGTGCAACGAGCGCTCCATGCTCGTCGATGATATCGCTGCCATGGCGAATATTCTCGCCAGTGTTATGCAGGTGCCCTATCTCCGGCTTCGCCTTGACGTAATTTCAACCAATGCTTGCCGGAAGTTTCATGTTGATGCAGTCACAGCGCGGCTGATTTGCACCTACAGGGGCAGCGGGACTCAATACGGCATTTCAATGAATGGTGAGGAGCCGCGACGGATTTGCAGCGTCTCAACAGGGTCACCCATGATCTTGCGTGGAACACTCTGGCCTGAAGCGCCAAGATCCGGCCTGCTTCATAGGTCTCCCCCGATTGAAGGGACAGAAGAGACACGGCTCGTGCTCGTGCTTGATCCGATTTCAGATATCGATGGCGGTTTGGATCAACAGCTCATCCATTAGGAATTGCAATTAATAGGAGACCCGGAATGAAAACGCGCGCAGCTATTGCCTGGGAGCCAAATAGGCCCCTCGAAATCGAAGAGATAGACTTGGAAGGCCCAAAGGATGGTGAAGTTCTTGTTCGGATCGTTACAACCAGTCTGTGCCACACCGATGTCTTCACATTGTCTGGTGATGATCCGGAAGGCTTGTTCCCTTGCGTTCTGGGTCATGAAGGGTGCGGTGTCGTGGAAGAGGTCGGCAGGGGCGTCACCTCGGTAAAGCCCGGGGATCATGTGATTCCGCTCTATATTCCCGAGGACCCCAATTGTCCTTACATTAAATCGGGTAAGACCAATCTGTGCCAGACCATTCGCAAAACCCAGGGCGCGGGTGTCATGCCCGACGGTACGTCGCGATTTTCTTATAAAGGCAAGCAGATCCTGCATTATATGGGTACCAGCACATTTAGCGAATATACAGTTCTCCCCGAAATCTCAGTCGCCAAGATCTCCAAAGAGGCGCCCTTGTCCAAGGCCTCGGTCATGGGATGCGCGGTGCCGACGGGTATGGGAGCTGTCCGTAACACTGCCAAAGTTGAGGCTGGTGCGACGGTCGCGGTCTTTGGTCTCGGGGCCGTGGGCATGGCGGTGATCCAGGGAGCCGTGATGAGCGGTGCGTCCAGGATCATTGGTATCGACATCAACCCGTCGAAGTTTCTTTTGGCCAAAGCTCTAGGTGCCACGGAATGCCTCAACCCCAAAGACTATGATGCCCCGATTCAGGATGTGCTGGTCGACATGACGGGCGGTGGTCTAGATTATACATTTGAGGCCGTTGGCAGTGTGGACTTGATGCGTGCGGCGCTTGAATCTTGTCACAAAGGTTGGGGTGAAAGCACCGTGATCGGAGTTGCCGGTGCGGGACAGGAGATTGCAACGCGCCCATTTCAACTGGTCACGGGGCGCGTATGGCGCGGGACAGCCTTTGGCGGGGTCAGAGGCCGCAGTGAATTGCCGGGCATGGTTGATGAATGGATGAACGGTGATTTCAGTGTTGACCCCTACATCACGCACCATATGAACCATAATCAGATCAACACCGCCTTCGACCTGCTTAAGGCGGGCAAATCTATCCGGTCTGTCATCCACTTCCAGCCAGAGGAGACGATGATCGTCAATTCCTTGCCGGGAGAGTTCGTTCCAGAGTGATTTGAAATCGGACGACTTTTGTGGTCCCGTGCGTTTCCTATTTACTATGGGATTTGCGCGGGACTGATTTACGGCGCAACCTGCCTGATAGCCTTTTGATATCCAGCATTTGTTTTGTGATTGCACTTGATGCTTGATAAATTCCATATTTCGAGTATTCTCGAAATATGGAAAAAGAAATTGCTCTCGATGCTTTAGCTGCCCTGGGTCAAGAAACCCGCCTCGACGTCTTTCGCTTGTTGGTGAAGGTCGGACCAGAAGGCATGACCGCAGGCGCCATCTCCGAAAAGCTTGAAGTTCGACCGAATACCCTATCGACGCATCTTGGCGTTCTGTCCCGGTCTGGCCTTGTGCACGCCAGCCGGGATGGTCGCTCCATCATTTATTCCGCCAGACTGCCTGCGATGCAGGATCTTGTCATGTATCTGCTGCAGGATTGCTGCGGCGGAAATCCGGAGCTGTGCGCGCCAGTGTTTAAGACTTTGTCTGGTCCGGCATCAGGACCTGGCGGTTAATGCGAACGTATCAAGCGACTTAAAGCGCGTTTCCTTTGCAGGGACGCTTTATCAAACGTGGTTCTGGGCAAGGGCAATCTGCAGGTCTGGACCGTCGGCGTGACAGACTGACGATAGACCTATGACTTTCTTAAATGCCGTTTGCCCACGGTGAAATTAATTGAAACTGATACTCAGGAGATCGAAGTTTGGATTCCGTAGAACACTCACCCCTTGGACTTTTTGAGCGCTATCTCTCTCTCTGGGTAGCCTCGTGTATCGCAGCTGGCGTCGGATTGGGGCTCTTCGTTCCTGGTGTTTTTTCGACCATCGCCGCCTTGGAATATGCCAGCGTTAATCTGGTTGTTGCCGTGTTCATCTGGGTCATGATCTACCCGATGATGGTCAATGTGGATTTCGCCTCGCTGAAGGACGTTGGCAAGAAACCAAAGGGCCTTTGCATCACGCTGGTGATCAACTGGCTGATTAAGCCATTCACCATGGCGGCACTCGGCATTCTATTCTTTGAAATCATTTTTGCGGGGCTTGTCGATCCGCAAGATGCCAAGGAATACATCGCCGGCATGATCCTACTTGGGGTGGCACCATGTACGGCAATGGTTTTTGTCTGGAGCCAACTGGTCAGAGGTGATGCCAATTACACGCTTGTGCAGGTTTCAATCAACGACATCATCATGGTGTTTGCATTCGCGCCGATCACCGCTTTGCTGCTCGGTGTGACAGACATTGTTGTTCCTTGGGAAACCCTTCTGTTGTCGGTCGCTCTTTATGTGATCATCCCGCTCGCTGCTGGGTATGTGACGCGCAAGGCTCTGGACAGTTCCGGCAACAACGATCGTATCGAGCAGTTCACGGCTCGGATAAAACCGTTCTCTGTGATGGGGCTGCTGGCCACAGTTGTTTTGCTGTTCGGATTTCAAGCACAGACAATCGTTGACAAGCCGAGTGTCATTGCCCTGATCGCGGTGCCGCTGATTGTTCAAAGCTATGGAATTTTTGCCTTGGCCTATGCTTGGGGCTACCTGTGGCGGGTGCCATTCTCGACTGCGGCTCCGGCCGCGATGATTGGAACTTCCAACTTCTTCGAACTTGCCGTCGCCGTTGCGATCAGTCTGTTTGGGTTGAATTCGGGCGCAGCGCTTGCCACAGTCGTCGGCGTGCTGGTCGAGGTGCCTGTAATGCTGTCTTTGGTCGCATTTGCCAATCGGACCCGGCATTGGTTTGATAAGTGATTTTGGATGCGACCCCGAATATCTTCGGGGCGAACCGCACAGGAAGATTTCCTGCAGCGGCTCGCCCCGCAGGAACTCTCAATTCATAGGTAATGGAGCGGTGCCTTATCGTATTCGTTACCGTGTCGCAGCCATGAAAACACTGCCGCCGATCAGGCAGGCCCCGCCTGTGTAACCGACTTTTTTCTGTGCAGCCCGGCTTTGAAACATCAGCCTTGCACGGGCAGCCAGAAGTGCATAGCCGCCAAGGGGTATACAGACTGCAAAAGAGGACGTGATTGCCATAATCGTCAATTGCAGCGCCATGCTTCTGTCTGGGTCAATGAATTGCGAGAGAAACGCCATATAAAAGACGATGGCTTTCGGGTTCAGGACGGCGGTGATCAGACCAGCCCAGAAACTGGCCCAGGAAGAAGATTCCTCCTGCGTTTCGACTATAAAATCAGCCCCGTTTTTCGCATCCATGATCTGACGGTATCCCAAATACGCCAGGTAGAAGACGCCTGCCCATTTCACAATTTGAAACAGCACGGCAGACGTTGCGAGCAGTGCACCGACGCCCATGAATGACAGGCCAATCAGCAATAGGCCGCCGATCACATCGCCCAAGATGCATATGATTGCAGCTTTCTTTCCCTTGGCGACGGCCTGGCCGATGACAAGAAGGACGCTTGGTCCGGGAATCAGTGTCAAGATGATGCTGGCCATTGTAAAGGCGAGCCAGGCTTCAATGGCCATTGGCAGGTTCCAGGTGCATGAGAAAACGATTTGCTTGGGAACGTTGGAAATTCAATCGTCTAGGGAGGGTATTTTTCTAAGATCGGCAGCACCATAATTCCATGGACTTGAATGTGCAACTTGGCTTGGCTTCAAACGCTTTTACCTGCCCGAGCACTGGCCGCTACCATCTTGGGCAAATTGAAGGGCTGGCGGATGCACACTGTGATCAAAACAGAGCTTGCAAACTGGTTCGAAATGCCAAATCTGTGGGGTTATGACTGGACCTCATATTCATATCGTTGGCGCGGGCATTATTGGGCTCGCCACAGCCTCTATTCTTGTGAGCCGTGGCTGCAAGGTAACTATCCTTGATCGGGAGGGCGTCGCCGCGGGTGCCAGCCAGGGCAATGCGGGTGGTATTGCCTGGACGGATGTTGCGCCGCTTGCCTCTCCTGGCGTTTGGAAAGATGCGCTGAAGTGGCTGTCTGATCCGCTGGGGCCACTGACAATCCGGCCGAGTTATGCGTTGAAAATCCTGCCGTGGATGATGAGATTCATGGCCGCTTCCAGCAAATCCCAGGTGCGCGAAAGCACGGAAGCGCTTGCTGCGCTCAATCATGATGCGTTGCCTGGCTGGGAGCGGCTCTGGAGGTTGACCGGAACGCATAATCAGGTGCGCTACAATGGTTGTCTGGAAGTTTTCGACAATGTGGCGAAGCTGGATCGCAATCGCCTGAAATGGGCGAAGCAGCGTGAATACGGCATCGAAGTCAACGAGTTGTCTGGCGGTGATGTGCGGGACATGGAACCGGATCTGGCAAGTTCAATTGTCGGCGGTGCTTTTCTGCCCGGCTGGGCCCAGATGGATGACCCGAAGAAGCTCTGTCTGTCACTGGCCGATTGGCTTGAGGCGCAAGGCGTTGTTTTTGAAGTCGCTGATGTTGAACGAGTTACCGCATCGGATGACGGTGCAGAGCTTACGTTCTCGGATGGATCAAGGCGGGCCTGCGCCAAATTGGTGATCGCTTGCGGGGCATGGTCGAAGAAGCTGGCGTCTCAACTTGGTGACCCTGTGCCGCTTGATACGGAGCGAGGCTACAATATCACAGTGCCGGAACCAGGCGTTTCGATCCGAAATTTCATCATGCTGCCGGGACATGGCTTTGTCCTGTCTCCGCTGGAGAGCGGACTCAGGATTGGTGGTGCGGTGGAGTTTGGCGGTTTGGATCTGCCCGCCAACTGGAGGCGTGTGGATGCGATGATTGCCAAGGCTAAGACGATCTATCCGAAGCTTGATGCCTCTGTTGGCAAACGCTGGATGGGGTTTCGCCCGTCTCTGCCGGACAGCCTGCCAGTGATTGGGACTTCGTCTGCCAGTGAGCATATTGTTTACGGGTTTGGACATGCGCATCATGGTTTGACTGAGGCCGCGACAACGGGCGAACAACTTGCCGCATTGTTATTGGGCGAAAAGCCAAGCCTTGATCTTGCGCCCTTCCGGGCGACCCGCTTTTAACAAGGGAACTGTTCGATGGCCCGACACACGTTTTTTTGCATTGACGGTCATACTTGCGGCAATCCTGTTCGGCTTGTGGCAGGTGGCGGGCCGCGGATTAAAGCCGCCTCCATGTTTGAACGTCGCCAGACGTTCATCGCTGAGTATGACTGGATCCGTACCGGTTTGATGTTTGAGCCACGCGGTCACGACATGATGTCCGGCTCCATTTTGTATCCACCCACAGATGACGCCTATGATGTTGGTGTGCTCTATATCGAGACGTCCGGTTGCCTGCCCATGTGCGGGCACGGAACAATCGGCACCGTGACCATGGCGATTGAAGAAGGTTTGCTGAAGCCGAAGACACCGGGCCAGGCACGGCTGGAAACGCCAGCGGGTCTGGTGCTTGCCGATTATGAAATGGATGGCGATTATGTTTCCTCGGTCAAGCTGACCAATGTGCCGTCCTTCTTGGCGGCGGAAGGTCTTGAGATCGATTGTCCTGAATTTGGCCGGCTAACTTTCGACGTTGCTTATGGTGGTAATTTCTATGCGATCATTGAACCGCAGGAGAATTTCCCTGGGGTCGGATCTGTTCCCGTTGATCAGCTTATGTCCGTTAGTCCGAAGTTGAGACTGGCCCTAAACGAAGCCTTTGAAATGCGGCACCCGGAAAATCCGGAGATCAAGGGTATTACGCATATCCAGTGGACCGGACCTGCCGCAGACCCCAAGGCAGACGCCCGCAATGCCGTGTTCTACGGCGATAAGGCGATTGACCGCAGTCCTTGCGGCACGGGAACGTCAGCGCGTATGGCGCAGCTGTTCGGCAAAGGCAAACTGAACGTCGGCGATACGTTCGTCCATGAGAGCGTCATCGGCTCGCTCTTCACCGGAGGCGTCAAGGCCGACGTTCTGGTCGGCACCAAACGGGGCATCATCCCGACCATCGAGGGCTGGGCAGTTAAGACTGGGACCAGCACCATCACTCTGGACGAGCGCGATCCTTACATGACGGGATTTTCGGTCACTGGAACCGGCGTGAAACGCTATCCGAGGCCGTAGAGTTTTCTTCGAGGTCTTAAGTCGTTGTTTCCAAAAGCAGCACGCTTTCCAAGTCAGCTGCGGACATGGGTTTGCTGTAGTAGAAGCCCTGGACTTCGTCGCAACCGAGTTCTTTCACTTTGGCCGCGATTTTTGCTGTTTCGACGCCTTCGGCCACAATTCGGACGTTCATCAGCTTGCACATAGCAATTACCAATTCGACAATTGCCTCGCTGCCTGGCAAGCGGCTGATCAGACTTCTATCGATCTTGATGCAATCAATTGACATTTCTGACAGACGGGCAAAATTCGAATAGCCTGTACCAAAGTCATCGATTGACATTTGAACGCCAAATGACCGGATTTTCGCCAGGTTTTCATGGACATTTATGTTGGTTTCCATCAGCAGGGTCTCCGTCAACTCCAGCTCGACTGATGATCCTGGGCAGTCTTGATCCTTTAGAATTTGGTGCAGCTGATTTGAAAAATCCGGTGCGTTCAATTGTGAGGGCGAGAGGTTCACTGAAGCCTTGATGTCAAGTCCGAGCCTACGCCAATGAGTGGCCTTGCGCGCAGTGTCTTCCAGAATGATAGACCCTAGCTGGTTGATGAGGCCGTTCTTTTCACACAGCGCTATGAATTCACCGGGAAGGATCAGGCCGCGCTTGGGATGGTGCCATCTTGCCAGTGCTTCGACGACTTTGATGCGCCCTGTTTTTGTACAGTATCGTGGTTGGAAATAGGCTTCGAACTGGCCGGATTTCATGCCTTCTCGCAAATCGGTCAGCAGTTCGAGTTCGAGTTCAATTTGGTCTCGCATTTGGCTCTTGAAGAAGCGATGGCGGTTTCTGCCTGCTGCTTTTGCTTCATACATGGCAAGGTCGGCACCTTGCATCAAGGCATGCATATTTTGGCCGTGATCGGGGTAGAGCGCGATGCCTATACTTGGTGTGACGGCCAATTTGTGGCCATTCATTTCAACGGGTAGTGACAGCACTCGAAGAATGTCATGAGCGCGTGCCTCCAACAGCTCGAGGTTCTGCTCATCTGCGGCAGTCAGGAAAAGGAATTCATCCCCGCCCAAGCGCACGACGGCGTCATCGCCGGACTTCAGGTCATTCAGCCTGTTGGCGACCGCGACCAACATTGCGTCCCCGTAACTGTGACCGAGGCTGTCGTTGATGACTTTGAATTGATCCAGATCGATAAACAGGACTCCGAGCATGCCAGCTTGGTTTTTTGATTGCTGAATCAGCTCGTTGAACAGGACGGGCAGATGATGGCGATTAGGCAGTCCTGTCAGGGAATCTGTGTTTGCTACCTTGCGGGCACGAGCTTCGGCTTCTTTCAGTTCACTGACATCTGTTTCGCTAATCAGGAACGATGGGTCTCCAGAGGTCGGGTCATAACAGCTGCGTGCAGTCAGTTCATGCCAGCGTGTTCCATTGGCAGTGTGAACTTTGGCTACAATTTTGGCCTCGCCCTTGTTCGCGATGGCGGTGATGAGTTCTTCGTGGTCAATTGGTTCGAGGAAACGACTTTGGAGTTCAGACTGTATTCCATCAAAAGCGGCGCGGGCGGCGGGGTTCATGTACAGTCTTTCGCCGCTCTCAGAGTAGAGTGAAATCATCAGATGCGTGTGCAAGAGTGCATCAGCGCTGCGCATTGCATCGGGCTTTAGGTTTGCCTCCTGTTGAGCTTCACACAACATCGCGGTGCGGTCATCATCCAAAATGACGCCAGAAAAGCGCATGTGGAGTGGTCTTGGAACACCCTGAGGGTAAACAGTCCACATTTCGTCAAAGACTGCGTCTCTTTGAATGAAGTCGGCCTGATACTGTTTGAGTCGTTGCTCAACGGCTGGGGACATTTCTTTCTTCATATCCCGGCTGCGCAATTCGTCCAGTGTGTCGGCGTTCCAGTATTCCATGGCCGACTTGTTTGCCCAGACAACGCGCCCATGGTCAATGTCGTAGACCCATATTGCGGTATCCAGTCGGTCAAACAGGTAACTCGGATTGTCTATCCGCCCGTTGCGCGCTGGCCATTGCCCTGGCTGTTTTTGCAGTGTGGAGGCGGTGATCATCTTACAGACTTTCTGTTTAATAGATTCCCCAAAGGTAGGCATTATAAAAAGTTACAATCAAAATACCTATATAAATTTTCATACTAAATATTACGTACATTTTACGATGTGTGTCCTATATTTCTAATTTACACCCTTATTTATGCGTAAAATTATTTAAATATTGTTTTTCATTGTGTTCGGGCTCGAATATTTTTTCATGATTACTCTGTTTTTATATTTATTTAGTTCAAATTTAAACTTCTATTTTGACATCTGATCAGACGCTTGACGTGAAAGCACAAGATTAGGGTTCGATCTCATAGAATTAGATCCACTGGCCTTGAGTCTGAGCAAGAATGGCAGAAAATGCGAGAAGGTCATGCCTTGCGCAGGTCAAAAGCTTGGGCAAGGTTATCAGTTGGCGTTTCATCCGCCGCAGTTTGTTTGTGATTTGGATCGTTCTGCAACAGGCGGTCTGCAATGTTGCATGAACTTGAAAAATCATCCGTGTTCCAATTCTCTCGCATGCTGTATTTGCCCAAATTCACTGCGACCATATTGATCTCATTCATGGCTCCATGACCTAGCCCTGGAAAGCCTGCCTTTTCCGTGGTGCAGAATGGCAAATCAAGTTATGCAGGTGCCATAGAAGAACGAAACGGGAATCAATTTATGGCCTGGTCGTCAGTACAGGAAACGGCGCTGAGTGAGACTGCAGCGTGGCTGAAACGCGGCGACAGGCAGGTGTTTCGGCTGTTTGGCTTTGCCGGTACCGGCAAGACTACTCTGGCACGGCATTTGGCAGAGGGCATCGATGGCGATGTCTGCTTTGGTGCCTTTACCGGCAAGGCTGCGCATGTCCTGCGGCAGAAAGGTTGTGAGGATGCTGGAACAATTCATTCTTTGATCTATCGGCCACGCTCTGCCAAGGAAGAAGAAAATGCGGATGATGATACTGAGGACAATGGTCCTCAGTTTGCCATCAAGCGCGACAGTGCTGCGGCTACGGCAAAGCTGATTGTGATTGATGAATGTTCCATGGTCGATGAAGACCTTGGACGGGATTTATTGTCTTTTGGCACACCGGTTCTGGTGCTTGGTGATCCGGCTCAGCTGCCACCGGTCAAGGGCGGGGGTTATTTCACCGATGCAGAGCCGGATGTGATGCTGACGGAGGTGCATAGGCAGGCGCAGGACAATCCGATTGTCCGCATGTCGATGACCATCCGAGAAGGTGGCTCACTTGATTATGGCGAGTATGGTGAAAGCCAGGTCATCCATCGGCGGGACATCGACAAGGAAAAGATCCTGTCCGCAGATCAGGTTCTGGTCGGCACCAACAAGACACGGCGGCTTTATAATGGCCGTATTCGCGAGCTGAAGGGCTTTACAACGCCGATGCCCGCCGTGACGGACAAGCTGGTCTGTCTGCGCAATGACAAGACCAAAGGTTTGCTCAATGGGGGGTTATGGTCGGTCAAGCGTCTGCGCCCGCCGCGTGGCAACACTCTTCGATTTGATGTGACGCCGGAAGATGAAGCGGCCGGCAAGCAGACCGTTAAGGTCAGTGTTCTGCCCGCCATGTTCGAAGATGGTGCGGAGCAGATCGCCTATGCGATCCGGCGCAAGGCAGATGAGTTTGATTATGGCTATGCCTTGACGGTTCACAAGGCACAGGGATCGCAGTGGGATGATGTGGTGCTGTTTGACGAGAGCTGGGCTTTCCGGGAGCATAAAGCCCGCTGGCTTTACACAGCGGTCACGCGGGCAGCAGAGCGGATTACTGTCGTGCGGTAGGGGCCGCTGTTTTCCGTCTTCGGAGTTTACGCATGCCGCTGAACAGGATCACGCTTTACACCCGGGACATCAACGAAAGCGCCCGGTTTTACGAAACGCACTTCGGGTTCGAAGTGTTTCGGGAGGACGGCGACAGGATCGTCGAGCTGGTTCATCCCGATGGCGGCGCTCGCTTGATGTTGCACCCTGCGGCCAAATCCTTGAAGCGAGGCCAGGTTCTGGTCAAGCTTGGATTTGATGTTGAAGATGTTGCAGGGTTTTGTGCAGCTCGTGCGGAAGAGGGCCTTGTTTTCGGCCCGCTCCATAAGGCGGATGGTTATGTCTTTGCCAATGCAAAAGACCCGGACCAGAATACCATATCAGTCACCAGCCGGGCCTTTCGGGAAACGCCGCGGATAAAGACTTAACCGCTGCTAAGCTTCGGCGATCCGATATCCGGCGCGTGGGAAATGGACATGAAGATCGCCGCATGTGTGATCTTCGCGGTGAATGGTGATCGTATCGGCGCTGGCAGCCACCAGAGTGCCACTGACCGGTTGCTCACCGCCATCGAGATCAGGCGAAACGACAACAGCCATACCTTTTGACAGTCCTTCAGGGTCGTTCTCGACCGCCCCGTCGATTGCCCTTGGTGAGGAGGTGCTGGCACGCTCCAGAGCGTCTTCTGCGCTGAGGTCGGTCATTGTGCCATGGCCGATTTGTGTGACGTTTTCTTCCCAGCGCTCAAGACGCGGGAATTCGCTCAGGAGGTTTGGCCCACCTGCGAACCGACCTCGGAGGAACCAGACGACATGAAAGAACTGGGCGTCAATGGCTCCGGCTGCATCGCCCGCCAGGAACGCGCGTCCATCGCTTAGCTGGGCTTCAAGCCATGACAGTGGTGCCCGCATCTGCGAAACCAGATGGGGCAAATCTGCATTGGCAGCTTTCAGGCCATTGGACCAGTCAGCTCCGAGATAAAGTCGGCCGCGATCTTCCGCAAAGTCTTTTGGCAGGGCGTCGCCGGCCGAGCCCAGAACGATTTTTACAGTCAGGTCAAAGAGCGCACCATCCGTCCAGCGACTGAGCGCCCACATCAGGCCCGCATTTCCGTTAGGGAAAAAGCTTGGTGATGGATGATGTCGCTCAAGTTCGCGAAGAATGGCCTGGCTGTCACAATAGATGTCTGCACCAATCTGCATGACCGGTGTGCGGCGATACCCGCCAGTCAGCTGTGTCAGCATTGGTTTTGGCGGCAGACGGGGAATTTCGACTGATGCCCAGGACAATCCCTTGATGCCCAATCCAACCCGCACCTTTTCGGCAACAGGTGATTGCGGGTAATTGTGCAGGATGATTTCGTTCGTGGGATCAGTCATGGGATCTCCTGAGGGTATCATCCCACTTTGGTAGCCCGAAGAAGACACTTCGTCATACGGAAAAGGATACTGAGGGTTCGAAATGTGATGTGAGACTTTGCGGATTTAGGGGGGCGAAGCAACCGAGTTCGCCTCTTTCCCGGTGGATCTATCGTTTTCGTCTCTTTCTCGACTTATCCTGGGGCTCTATTCTCGCTGATCCTAATATGTTTGATGGAAAGCCCTGATATGTCCGAAGTCTCTGATCTGAAGCCTTCCGCTGCCAAGAAGTCCTCCGGCTCTGCGCCTGAGGTGGCCCTGCGCATTGCGCGCAGGATCGCGGAGGAGATTGCCTGTCGGCCAGATCAGGTCAATGCAACGGTCAGCATGCTGGATGAAGGTTCGACCGTTCCCTTTATTGCTCGCTACCGGAAGGAAGCGACGGGCGGGCTTGATGATACCCAGCTCAGAAAGTTGGAAGAGCGACTGATTTATCTGCGCGAGCTCGAAGACCGGCGTGGTGCCATCGTCAAGTCGATTGATGAGCAGGGCAAGCTGACTGATGAACTGGTCAAGGCGCTGGCGCTGGCCGACACCAAGTCTGTTTTGGAAGATCTCTATTTGCCGTTCAAAAAGAAGCGCCGGACCAAGGCGCAGATCGCCCGCGAAGCTGGCCTGGAACCGCTGTCTGATTTGCTGTTGGGCGATCCGATGAAAAGCCCTGAAGCAGAAGCCGCCGCTTTTGTGGATGCTGAGAAGGGCGTTGCGGATGTGAAAGCGGCGCTCGATGGAGCCAGGCAGATCCTGATGGAGCGCTTTGCCGAAAACGCAGGCCTCGTTGGCCAATTGCGTCGTTACTTGAACAGCAAGGGCGTGGTGACATCAAAGCTGATTGATGGTCAGGCGGAGAAGGGCTCCAAGTTTTCTGATTATTTTGACTATTCCGAACCTCTCGGCAAAATTCCAAGTCACCGGGCGCTGGCTCTGTTTCGTGGGCGCAACGAGGGCATCCTGTCGGTTGATCTGGTGGCGGACGCGGATGACGTGTCGCCTATCAAGCCTGCGGAGCGGTTGGTTGCAGATACCTATGGCATTGAGGACCGGGGCCGTCCGGGTGACAAGTGGCTGATGGATGTGGCGCGCTGGGCCTGGAAGGTGAAGCTGGCGCTGCATCTTGAACTCGACCTGATGGGCGTGCTGCGCGACAAGGCCGAGGAAGAGGCTATCCAGGTGTTTGCGCGCAATTTGAAGGACCTCCTTCTGGCCGCACCCGCTGGCGCGAAATCAACGCTGGGTCTTGATCCGGGCATTCGCACCGGCGTCAAGGTGGCCGTCGTGGATGACACAGGCAAGCTGATCGATACGGCGACGATCTATCCGTTCCAGCCGCGCAATGATGTTGCCGGATCACGGGCGACCCTGTTGGCTCTGATCGCCAAGCACAAGGTCGGGCTGATTGCCATTGGCAATGGCACCGGCAGCCGGGAAACCGACAAGCTGACCGGTGATGCGCTGAATGATGTTCCTGCTGCCAGCCGCCCGGTCAAGGTGATCGTTAATGAAGCAGGCGCTTCGGTCTATTCAGCGTCTGAGCTTGCTGCCAAGGAAATGCCGGATGTTGATGTGTCCTTGCGCGGCGCGGCTTCGATTGCCCGCCGTCTGCAGGATCCTCTGGCGGAACTCGTCAAGATCGAGCCGAAGTCAATCGGCGTCGGTCAGTATCAGCATGATGTCAATCAGACCAAGCTGGCGCGGGCGCTGGATGCGGTCGTGGAAGATGCGGTGAACGCTGTCGGGGTTGATCTCAACACGGCATCGCCCGCACTTTTGGTGCGGATTTCCGGGCTGTCAGACAGTCTGGCGCGGGCCGTGGTCGAACACCGGGACAGCATCGGCAAATTCTCCAGCCGCAAGCAGCTGAAGGATGTGCCGCGTCTTGGGGCCAAGGCGTTTGAACTGTGCGCCGGGTTCTTGCGAATCTCCGACGGGGAGAACCACCTGGATGCATCGTCCGTACACCCGGAGGCCTATCCTCTGGCCAAGCGGATCGTGAAAGCGTGTGGCCGCGATGTGCGCGAGATCATGGGCGACAGCAGCCTTATGGGTGGCCTTGATCCGGCGGAGTTCACCGACGAACGGTTCGGGCTGCCGACGGTGAAGGACATCATGTCCGAGCTGGAAAAGCCGGGCCGGGATCCGCGTCCGGAGTTCAAGACGGCAACCCTTCAAGATGGCATTGAAGAAATTTCCGATCTGAAACCGGGTATGAAGCTTGAAGGTACGGTGACCAACGTCACCAACTTCGGTGCCTTTGTGGATGTCGGTGTGCATCAGGACGGTCTGGTGCATGTCTCGCAGCTGGCGGACAAGTTCGTTGATGATCCGCATAAGATCGTCAAGGCTGGGGACATCGTGAAAGTCACGGTTCTTGAAGTCGATGTGAAGCGCAAGCGCATCTCCATGACGATGAAGGCTGCGGTTGACTATGAGGGCCAGAAGGAGCGGAGCCAGGAGCGTGGCCCGGCAAAAGGGCGTGATGACCGTTCTGGTGGTCGGGTTAACCAGGCAGGTGGCGGTCGTTCTGGCGGATCCGGAAACAAGGGTGGCAACGCGCCTCGTGGAGACAATGCTGGCGGGGGCAACAATGCCATGGCTGCCGCGCTGGCTGCAGCCATGAATAAAGGCCGAAAGTGATTTGAGCGGCGCCAGTCGCCGATTGGCCCGAAATACAAAAACGCCCGGTGGGGAGGCACCGGGCGTTTTTAAAATGATCTACTGTTGCGCCGGTAAAATTCCGCGACGCTCAGGCCGATTACTTGGCAGCTTTGCGTGTCTGGCTGGCACGAAGCGTCTTGTCCATGCGGCCAAGCTGAGCTGGTGTGTTGACGGAGACTACGCCCATAAGAGTTGTACCGAGAATTTGAGCAAGATAGGTCATGGCATTTCCGATCCCGTGATGATGTTGTTGAGACTTGCGAACCTCGTTTTTCAATTCTACGGGCCGCTTGATATCTGTATCTGCCAAAAATATCTTTCAATCAAACGAATTGTATTCATATGATGGTTCAATTTTATTGATGTGAGTGCAAGGGATCAAAAAAAAATGGGCGCGACGCCGAATCCGGGGACCACGCTGATTGACATGGAGCTTTATCGAACGTTCCTCGTCATCGCGGAAACATCAAGTTTTTCAAAGGCTGCCGAATTGGTTGGCAGAACGCCTTCAGCCATCTCCATGCAGATTAAGAAGTTGGAAACCCTGATCGGAGTTTCCGTTTTTGTGCGTGAAGGTCGCACTGTCCGGCTGACATCAGAGGGGGAAGCGCTGCTTGGCTATGCGCGCCGGATCCTGATGCTGAATGAAGAGGCGGTCAGCCTGTTTCTCTCGCCGGATGTGGAAGGTGAGGTTCGCTTTGGCGCGCCATCTGATTTTGGCACACGGTTCCTGCCGACATTTCTGTCCCGGTTTGCAAGGTCTCATCCGGGGGTCAATGTGGATGTGCATCTGGATGGCAGTCCCCAGCTGCACAAGGTGATGAAGAACGGCGACCTGGATCTGGTGCTTTACACTGCCCGTCCCGAAAGCGATCTGATCCGCCAGGGTGAGATTGTCTTCACCGAGCCGCTGGTCTGGGTCGGGCTGGAAGGTGGTGTTGCCTATGAGCGGGATCCCTTGCCACTTGCTGTGTCCACATCCGGTTGCCCTTGGCGTCGGACGGCGCGGATCGCGCTGGACAGTGCTCAAAAACCCTACCGGATTTCCTACACCAGCTTTCACAGCGCCGGGCAGGAAGCCGCGCTTCTGGCGGACCTTGCCATTGCGCCGTTTCCCTCCAGTATTGTGGAACCGCCGTTGCAGGTTCTGGATGAACGTCATGATCTGCCGGAAATTGGCAATTATCACATCATCATGCAGCAACGCCCAAGGGCTGGCAAAGCCACGCGCGCCTTCGCCGAGCATGTTGCCGAGTGTTTTCGGGAAATGGCGCTGGGCATGAGCGGGCCAACGGGATGAGGCCAAATATGAAGTTTCGGATGATCTGTACCTTCTGTCGTAATTTTCCTGTCACAGTTCGCGGGTAAGCGCCGAGTATGACAATACGTGTTTCTTCTGTCCGAAAGACTTTCGGATCTCACGCCGCCCTTGATGATGTGTCGCTTCAGATCGAAGCGGGTGAATTTTTCGTTGTGCTTGGCCCGTCCGGCTGCGGAAAGTCGACGCTGTTGCGTGCGATTGCCGGGCTTGAGCCTGTCGACAGCGGGGAGATCCATCTGGGCAGCACGCAGGTCGCGGGCAAGGGGCTGCATCAGCCGCCTGAAGCGCGCAATGTCGGCGTTGTGTTCCAGTCTTATGCCCTGTGGCCGCATATGTCCGTCCGGCAGAACGTGGCTTTCCCATTGGAAACAGCAAAGCGGTCGAAATCCTATGTTGAGGGGCGGACGAATAACTGTCTTGCGACCGTTGAGTTGCAGCCTTTCGCAGACCGAAAGCCTGCAGACCTGTCCGGAGGGCAAAGGCAGCGGGTGGCGCTGGCACGTTGTCTGGCGCAGGGCGCGGAAACAGTGCTGATGGATGAACCGCTGGCGAACCTTGATCCGCATCTTCGAAGTGCGATGGAAGAGGAACTGGCGGAGTTTCACAAGAAAAGTGGATCAACGACCCTTTTCATCACCCATGATCAGCGCGAGGCGATGGCGCTGGCCGATAAAGTCGCCCTGATGTGGGATGGCAAGGTGCTTCAGGCGGATACGCCGGATATGCTCTATGACCGGCCAGTCAGCGAGAAGGTCGCAGGTTTTATTGGCCGTAGCACGATCTTGTCTGCAGAGATCGCCAGGGTGCGTGAGACGCGGGCACTGGTGATGATCGGCGGGCAGGCCTACGAGGTCCCGTGTTCGCTGGGCACCAGTGAAGGTGCCTCCAAGATCATGGTCCGTCCGGAGCATGTGCGCACAAGCGGAGATGGGCGCGGGCTGGAAACAGTTGTGGAGCGGGTCATTTACCGTGGCGGATATTGGGAGACCAATGTCAGGATCGAGGGGCAGGACCAGCTGGTTCTCGTTAACCTTGGGCACAAGGCTGCCGCTGGCGACAGATTGTCGATCGCTATCGACGGCGGCTGGGTTCTGCCAGACTGATATTTCTCTCAGCCCTGAAAAGTCTCCTCAATCCTTTTGTCGAAACACCACGCGATGGCAAAAGCAAGGGGCAGGCTTGGATCGTATTTGCCGTTTTCGATACGGTGCAGAGGCTACTGGAAGACCCGGTGATCACGGCGAATGGGCTACAGTTTTGGATTGCAACTGGTTTATACGTAAGGCTTAGTATTCTGAAATTCAAAGTTGCCGAAAAGGTTCGCGAGATGTCTTTCAGCGAGAAAACCCTCTTTGAGGTGACCGATGCCAATCGGAAAGCCTGGGATCAATCTGCGCCGCTGCATAAGGCGGGCGCAGAGTGGGAACACCTCAAAAGCGCCTTTGAAGCTGGCAATCACACGGTTTTTGATGCAACAGCGAGCGGCGTGTTGAACGACATTGGCATTGCAGACAAGTCCTGCGTTCAGATTTGTTGCAACAATGGCCGGGAGCTTTTGTCGCTCAAGTCCATGGGGGCCCGCCGGTGTTTGGGCATTGATCAGTCGCAAGCGTTTCTGGATCAGGCGCGGGAACTGAACCGTGCTGCAGGACATGATTGCGCGTTTGTCTGTGCGGATATTTATGCCCTGCCGGAAGACGTTCCAGATGATTTCGATGTTGGTCTCATTACCATAGGTGTGTTGAACTGGATGCCGGATCTTGTTCGGTTTTTCTCAGTTGTCTCGCAGCTTTTGCGTCCAGGCGCTGAACTCGTTATCTACGAAACGCATCCCTTTTTGGAAATGTTCGATCCGAGGGCTGAGGATCCGTTTGTGCCGTCCATGTCCTATTTTCAGCGCGAGCCTCTCGTGGACAGCGACCCGATTGTTTATGATGGAAACCCCGGCGGCACGGGCAGCGAAAACTACTGGTTTGTCCACACGTTCGCCGACATCCTGAATGCCGCAATAGACGCTGGGTTCAAATTCCGGTTCATGCAGGAATATCCGCATTCAAACCGGGAGGTCGATTATGCCATTTACGAGACCCGCGATGTGAAGATCCCGATGTGTTACGCTTTGGTTCTCGAGCTGGCTTAGAGTTCAGCAAGCCCAAGCTGCCCGAGCCTTTAACCCCGATCGGGATCTCGCCCCGGATCTAGTCTCGCCAGGGGATGGTTCCGGCAGGGACTTTGCGCGCCATGACGTTCATTGCGATCATGATGATGATTGTTGCAATCACCACGATGACAGACATGGCCGCGGCCAGGGTCGTATAGCCGCCGTCCTCATAGTTGAAGATGGTCGTGCCGATGGTCTCATTGCCGGTGGACCACAGCAGAGCAGACACGGTGACCTCATTGTAGGCGGTCAGGAAGACCAGAATGGCGCCTGAAGCTGCAGCTGGCGCTACGAGAGGGGCGAAGATGGTTCGCATACGACGTATGAAGCCAGCTCCGGAGACGCGGGCCGCATCATCCAGGCTCATGTCCATTTGCAAAAAGGCGGCTGCGACCGGCTTCAGGCCAACCGCCAGGAAGCAGGAAATATAGGCAATCAGGATGATCCAGAGCGTGCCGTAAAGCGAGACGTTGAGGATTGGCAAGGGCCGTATGAAAGCCAGAATAAAGGCGATGGACATGACGAGGCCGGGAACGGCGAAGGCGATGTCTGCCTGACCTGCTGCAATGCTGGCGAGCCTGCCATGGGTACCCTTTCGGCTGATCAGGAAATAACCCAGCGGAATTGAAATCCCTGCGATGGTGAGGGCAGCCAGCGCTGCGATGCCGGTCGAATTGGCAAAGGCGCGCAGAGTGACCGACTGACGCCACAGGACTTCTGCGAAATTGTCGAAAGTCAGCGTGTCCAGCGAGAGATCCAGCCCATAGGTCTTGACCAAAGCAGTCGCGATCAGAGAGGCGGCAGGCAGCAGCAGAACTGCGCCGATGAAGGACCAGATGACTGCCTCAACCAGCGGGCGCTTTGTTCCAAGGGAGATCGCGAGCGGCGCCTGAGGCAGGCCAACGAGGGCGGAGCGCATGCGTTTTTGCAAAATGCTTTGCAAGGCAATTGCCGTCAGCGCCACAAGCGTCAGGACGACAGAAATCACCGCGACATTGGGCAGAACATCCGGGCCGAAGCTGGCCAGACGTCTCCAGACCAGTACGGGCAGGGTGGTGTAGCGCGCAGGAATACCGATCAGCGCGTTGATGCCGAAGTTGCCAAGCGCTGCCACGAACGAGAGTGCAAATCCGGCCATCAAGGCAGGGCCTAACAAAGGCAGCGTGATCTTGAGCAGCATGCGCGGTGCACGGGCACCGCTGACGCGGGCTGCATCGGACAGCTCGCGCGGAAACGAGCGCAGGGCCGCACGGACCAACAGGAAGACCAGCGGGCTGTGCTGCAGTGTCAGCAGCATGACCAAGCCGCTGAGGGAATAAAGTGGATGGTCGGAGCCGAGTTCCGGTGCGATGTTTAGCCAGCGTAATATCGGACTTGCGGGCCCAAGCGCCTGAATCCAGGCAATCGCTGTTACATGCGGCGGGATCATCATCGGCAGCAGAATGAGGAAGACCAGAAGTCCCTTGGCGCGGACGTTGGTCAGGCCGATCACCAGGGCCAAGGCTGTTCCCAGGAAGGTTGCACAGAGGGCCGATAGTGCGCTGCTTTCCAGCGAATGCCAAAGGGCACGCAACACGGACCGGCTTTGCAGGGCTTCGAGCAGAGGCCTGAGGTCAAGGCTGCCCTCGTTGATCAAGCCGATCTTGAACAGGAGCAGAAGCGGCAGGGCGCAGATCACGGCAATCAGCAGCGACAGGGTAACGACGGTAAATTTCTCGGCAGTGAAGGGGTTCATGTAGCAGCGATCAAATGCCGATTGGGCCGGGGTCAAAGAATGGGCTGGGCTTCAAGACTGCGGCGGGGTGCCGTTTCGGGTCGGGAAGAGTGTCAGGGACCAGCACAAATTTGCGCCGGTCCCTGTGGTGTTTATGATTGCCAGAAAGGCTTAGCCACCAAATACTTCGGTGAACTTCATCTTGTTGGCCGTGTCCGTGGCAAGAGCTTTTGCCGGATCGAAGGCCATTAGCTTGATCTCGTCGCGTGCCGGGAAGCCTTTTGGAGCGGCAACAGTTGGATCAGCTGGCAGATAGCCCATGGTTGACGCCAGTTCCTGGCCTTCCCTGGAGATCAGGAAGTCAACGAATGCCTTGGCAGCATCCGGGTTCTTGGCGGTGGAGAGGATTGCAACTGGCTCGGTCACAGCAGAAACGCCTTCTTCCGGGAAGACGAATTCAACCGGAGCACCATCCAGCTTGTTGCGGATCGGCAGGAAGTCGACGACGAAGCCATAGAGCTTTTCTCCGCCAGCAACTGCCTTGTAAGTGCCGCCGTTGCCGCCCTTTGGGTTTGCGCCCTGAGCTGCAAGACCTTCATAATAGTCCCAGCCGAGATCCGGGTTGGATGTCAGAGCGTCCATATGGATGGTTGCTGCGCCGGAGGTGAGCGGCGATGGCATGGCGATCTTGCCCTTGGCTTCCGGCTTTAGCAGATCCTTGTAGGAAGTTGGCTTCATCTCAGCATTTGTGTTGTAGACGATGCCGGTGGTGATCAGCTTGGTGGAAAAATACGTCTTGTCCTTGTCCATGATCGCGGGATCATAGGCAGAGACGTCTGCGCCTTCATGGGCCATCAAACGGCCTTCGGCCTTCAGGGCTTCCATGTTGACCATGTCGGCGATCAGCAGAAGATCTGGTTGCGGGCTGCCAGCTTCGATTTCGGCGCGCAGCTTTGCCATGATCTTGGTTGTGCCATCACGAACCCACTCGACGTCTACGCCAGGGTTGGCAGCTGTGAATGCATCAACAGTTGCCTGTGCGTCCTTGTTTGGCTGGGACGTATAGAGCACCAGCTTGCCGGATACATCAGCAGCGAAAGTTTGACCTGTGGCAGCGGCCAGCATGGTGGCCGCGATAAGAAGCTTTTTCATCTTGATCGTCCTCATGAATAGGGGCCGCGAGGTCTGCGACTGAAGGCGCTCTAACAGTCTTTTATGACAGTTTTTACGGGAAAGTAATTTTTGGGTGAGTTTCTCAAACATTCTGCGGGCAAGACTTGTCGTCTTGAATGAGATGGACTTTCCCGTGTCTGAAATTTTAATGGCCTATCGACTTATTCAAAAAATTCCTGATGGCGTTCGGCGAGTTTTGAGAGCGTGTTCAGGACAGATGTCAGGTGTGTTTTCATGAAGCTTCGTGCTTGCTCAATGTTTTGCGCGATCAAGGCCTCATAAATTCCCAGATGCTCTTCGTAAAGCGCTTGCTTGTGACCTGCATCCACCAGGGAAATGACGCGGAGCCGATCCAGAACCATTTTCTCGCGCTCCAGAATGTCTGCCATGCGCGGAAAGCCTGTTGCAAGAGCAAGTGTCAGATGAAACCGATCATCCAGACTTGCGAACTCGTCATTTTCGAGATTGCGCTCGATACACCGTTTCTGTGAATCCAGAATATCTTGCAGGTCTTTTTGTGCAGAGGCCTCGATGCCTGTTTCACACAGTCTTTCAACGATTCCGACTTCTATGACCTCACGGATGAAGCGGGCTTCGCGAATGCGCAGTTCGCTGAGCTTGGTTGCAAAGTTTCCGCTGCCCGAACTCGTCACGACCAGTCCGGCACCTCGAAGTTGCATCAGAGCTTCGCGTACAGGGGTTCGACTTGCTGAAAAGCGGCGACCGACTTCTGCTTCCGGAATGAGCGAGCCCGGTGCGATGTCCATGCTCAAGATGGCCCGCTTGAGTGCGTCGAATATCTGCTCTCCAGCCGCCCGGCCATGGTCCAGCTGCTGTTGATACCCGTCTTCAAAAAAGCGCCCAATAGAGCGGTCACTCTTGGCCATCTGCCTGTTTCCCAAGCCTTGTCAAAATTACCTTGAAAGCAAACCTGTATACTGCTTTATATAGGCCTGTATACAGGTTTTGAAAATTATACGTTGGGAGGACAGGCCATAGTGTCTGCAGCGTTTGGGAAAAAAATAGCCATTGTCGGAGGAGGGATGGTTGCGAAGTCGCATCTTCTTTCGATCAAGGATCTTGCTGATGAAATCACGCTGACCGGCGTTCTGACATCTTCGGAGAAAAGCGGCAGGGCCTTTGCCCGTCAGGCAGCTGATATTTGCGGATACCAGGTTGAGGCTTATGAGAGCCTTGATGCTCTTTGCGCTGACGGCAAGGTTGACTGGGTGATCGTCCTGACGCCGCCGAACGCGCGTCTGGAAATCGTTCAGAGCCTGGCTGCGGCTGGAAAATCAATCTTGATGGAAAAGCCAGTCGAGCGTGATCTTGCTGCGGCAACTCGGATCGTCGAGATCTGTGAAGCGGCTGGAGTGCGCCTGGGCATTGTCTTCCAGCACCGGGTCCGTGAAGCGTCCAGAGCATTGGCCGCGTTGATCAAGGGTGGCGCGCTTGGGCAGCTGGCGATTGCTGAAGTTATCGTGCCCTGGTGGCGTGAGCAGGCTTACTATGATGAGCCGGGCCGGGGCACCTATGAGCGGGACGGCGGCGGGGTTCTGATTTCCCAGGCCATTCATTCGATTGATCTGATGTTGAGCCTGACAGGGCGCGTCTTTGAGGTTCAGGCCATGGCGCATACGACGATGCTGCATGGCATGGAATCCGAAGACTACGTCACTGCGGGCCTAAAATTCGAGTCTGGCGCTGTCGGGTCCCTGATCGCCTCAACAGCCAGCTTTCCCGGCGAAGCGGAAAGCATCACCCTGCATTTTACCAAATGTGTCACCCATCTTCAGTCTGGTGAATTGAAGGTGAAATGGCGCGATGGCCGCGAGGAGCTGTTCGGGGCATCGGCAACGACGGGCGGTGGTGCAGACCCAATGGCGTTCACCCACGATTGGCACAAAGATGTCATCGCTGATTTTAACCGCAACTCTGATGAGGGCGGTACGCCACTCGTGTCCGGGCGCGAGGCGCTTGATGTCCACGCCCTGATCGATGCGCTCATTACATCTTCGAACTCAACATGCGCCGCCAAGGTGCCATATCCGGAAGCCTGATTGTTCATGTCTAAGAAATTGAAATTCGCTGCGATTGGTCTCGATCATCGTCACATTTTTGGTCAATCTGCCAATATGCAGGAAGTGGGCGCCGAATTCGTCGGGTATTGGACGGAGGGAGACCCTGGAACCCTTGACGGGTTTGAAAAGCGGTTCCCCGGTGTTGACCGGGTTGCTGATCGCAGGACGCTGCTGGAAAATACGGAAATCGACCTGATCCTGATTGCGGCCATCCCGTCTGACCGTGCTGCCCTGGCGATTGAGGCCATGGAGCATGGCAAAGACGTGATGGTGGACAAGCCGGGGTGCACGACGTTGGAAGACCTTGAAGCGATCAAGGCTTGTGCTGCGCGGACGGGCCGTATCTGGTCGGTTGATTTTTCAGAGCGATTTGAAGTGGCCTGTGTCACCAAGGCAGCCGAATTGGTGCAAGCTGGTGCGATCGGCCGTGTGGTTCAGACCCTGGGCATGGGGCCGCATCGCCTTAACAGGCCAACACGGCCGGACTGGTTTTTCAAGAACGAGCACTACGGCGGCATCCTGACGGACATCGGGTCTCACCAGATCGACCAGTTTCTGTTTTTCACAGGATCAACTGATGCTGAAGTCACCATGGCCAATGTGGCCAATTACGCCAATCCGGATGATCCGGGCCTGCAGGATTTCGGCGAGCTGTCCTTGCGCAGTGACAAGGCCCACGGTTATGTGCGGGTGGACTGGTACACGCCGGATGCCTTGCCCACATGGGGCGATGGCCGCCTGACCATCCTTGGCACCGAAGGCTATATCGAACTTCGCAAATACACCGATGTGACGCGCAGCGAAGGCACTGATCACCTTTATCTCGTCAACGGGGAACGTTGCGAGTACATCGATGCATCCGATGCTGGCTATCCATATTTCGGTCGTCTTGCAGATGATATTGCAAACCGGACGGAAACCGCCATGCCGCAAGCGCATTGCTTCAAGGTCATGGAACTGGCGCTGAAGGCCCAGAAGATGGCTGATGATCAGCGGAAGGGGCGCTGAGATGAAGGATATCATCACCGTTGCCGTGATTGGCGCCGGTATCGGCCAGAAACACCTGCGGGCCTATCTGCAACTACCTCAGAGGTTCAAGGTTGTTAGTTTGTGCGATATTGATCTGGAGCGCGCTGCAAAAGTCGTCTCGGAAGAAGGGGCCGATCCGGATGTTGTGAAGTTGTCCAACAGCTTTGATGATCTGATTGCTCGTGACGATATCGACGTCATCGATATCTGCCTGCCTCCGCATCTTCACTTCGATATGTCGATCAAGGCCCTTGAGGCTGGTAAGCAGGTGATCTGCGAAAAGCCGCTGGTGAGTTCGCTCAAAGAAGCGGATCTGCTGATTGAGGCTGAGAAAAAGGCGAAGGGCACGCTGACGCCTGTGTTCCAATATCGATATGGATCAGAAGTCGCAAAGCTCAAGGCTCTGATTGAGGCTGGTCTTGCCGGCAAGGCGCTTGTCGCCAGTGTTGAGACACACTGGAACCGAACGGCTGCCTATTACGACAATCCATGGCGCGGAACCTGGAAGGGCGAACAGGGCGGCGCGGTTCTGGGTCACGCCATACACAATCATGATTTGCTCTGCGCTTTCATGGGTCCAATTCGCCAGCTGAATGCTTTTGTCGGCACACGGGTCAATGACATTGAAGTCGAAGATTGTGCTTCGATTTCGTTCCAGATGGAAAATGGTGCGCTTGCGACAAGCTCGATCACTTTGGGGGCTGCGACAGACATGAGCCGCTTTCGTTTCTGCTTCGAGAAACTGACGGCTGAAAGCGATATCCTGCCCTATGCGCCTGCTGAGGGCACATGGTCGTTCAAGGCACGCGGTTCTGAGGCCGACCAGGCCAAGGTGGATGCGTGTCTGGCTAAGGTTCCTGACATTCAAAGCGGGTTTTGCGGATTTCTGGAGGCTCTGGCTGATCGTCTGCAGTACGGCGGGACAAATTCGGTTACGCTCGATGATGGTCGCAGATCAGTTGAACTGGTCACCGCGATTTACCAGTCGGCCAGAACCGGAAAATGCATCATGTTACCTCTGTCAAATGACTGTAACCTCTATGAAAGTTGGCAGCCATAAAGCAGAGACACATGAGGGAGAGAACTGCAGATCACATGATCTGATGAGCAAAGACAAAAGGGAGGAAACCTATGTCCATAAAAATGAATCTTATCAAGCTTGCGGCAGGCACGGCGACGCTTGGTGCTGCCATGGGAATGAGCGCAGCGTTTGCGCAGGAAATCAAATATATGTGCTCCAGCGATGGCACTGAGTGTGAAGTCGCACGTGAGATTTTTGACCGGTTTGAAGCTGAAAATCCTGGCGTTACCATCAAAATTGATGAGGTCCCCTACAAGGCTATTCTGGAAAGCCTGCCGGTTCAGCTTGCTGGTGGCACAGGCCCTGATTTTGCGAAGGTTACAGACCTTGGCGGCCTCAACAAATATTACCTTGACCTGACCCCTTACGTGGACGCTGCCTATTGGGAAGACAGCTTCGGCGGGACGCTTGATTGGTATCGCAAGGGACCAGACGACAAGGGCATCTACGGGATGCACTCCCAGCTGACCATCACCGGTGCTTACATCAACACCACACTGTTCGAACAGGCTGGTGTTGCTATTCCGGGACCAGATGCGACATGGGATGACTGGGCAGAGGCAACCCGTGCTGTTGCCAAGGCGACCGAGACCAAGTTCCCGATGGCCATGGATCGTTCCGGCCACCGGATCGCAGGTCCTGCCATTTCCTATGGTGCCAAGTTGTTCGATGCTGACGGCAATTTCATCCTCGTGGATGATGGTTTCACAGGCTACGTTCAGAAGTTCGTTGACTGGAACAACGATGGCACGATGGCACGTGATGTCTGGGCCGGTATTGGCGGGACCAGCTATCAGGATGCGTCCAAGGAGTTCATCAACGGTCAGCTGGTCTACTACTACTCCGGCAGCTGGAACGTCGAGAAGCTCGAAGATCAGGTCGGCGATGCGTTTGATTGGGAAGTCGTAGGCTCTCCATGCGGCGCGGGCGGTTGCTCCGGAATGCCGGGCGGTGCGGGCGTCGTTGGTTTTGCCAGCACTCAGCATCCTGAGCTTGTTGCCAAGGCAATCGACTATCTAGCGCGTGAAGACAACTACACCGAGATGACTGCCAAGACGCAGAATATTCCAGCTCACCTTGGTGTTGCCGCCAAGGGGGTGGATTATGTCGGAGCAACGCCGATTGCAGGCAAGGCGATCAACGCCTGGGGCCAGCAGGTTGGCAAGATCTCTCCAGTTGCCTTTGCGTATCAGGGCTACAAGCACAACCGGGCGATGTTCAACATCACGGTTCAGCGCGTGACCCAGGCAATCGTTGGCGAGTTGACTGTTGAGCAGGCGATGGACCGCGCAAAACTGGATGTGGCGAAAGCGCTCGCCGAAGCGCAATAAAAAGCCATTTTGCCTCGCCAGGCGGATTGCCTGGCGGGGCATTTTCATCCTGATACGCGGTCATGCAGTTTCTCGATGCAGGGGTATGCCATGCTGAATGTGATAAGCATCTTCATGCGTTTCATCGAAGTGCCGATGAAATTCCTTCAGGACAAATTGGGCCTGAAAACACCAGCCTGGCTGTTTCTTGCGCCAAACTTGGTCCTTTTTGCTCTCTTCGCTTTTCTTCCCGTGATTTTGAATATCGTCTATTCGCTGACGGGCACGGATCAGATCCTGCTGTCCGACCGGACCTTTGTGGGTGGTGAGAATTTCTCGGTTTTGGCGCGTTGCGACAATTACCTTGATCCCAATTCATGCTCCGAGGATCTGTTCTGGCGAGCGGTTCACAACACCGTCATTTTCGTCGTTCTGCAGGTCGGTTTGATGGTTGGGTTCTCCCTTTTGACCGCGCTGGTTCTGAACCGTGAAATCAAGGCGCGCGGATTCTTCCGGGCGGTGTTCTTCTTTCCCGTTCTCCTGTCGCCCGTTGTTGTTGCGCTGATCTGGAAGTGGATCCTGCAGCGCGAAGGTGTGCTCAACGCCTGGATGGAAGGCGTGGGTCTTGAGAGCTTCAATTGGTTGCTTGACGCCAGCTGGGCCTTCGGCTGGACGGTGTTTCTGTCGATCTGGGCGCATATGGGGTTTTACACGCTGATCCTTCTGGCTGGTCTTCAAGCCATTCCCAGGGATGTCTATGAAGCGGCGATGATGGACCGTGCCTCTCCCTGGAGGGTGTTTCGGCGGATAACTTTGCCATTGCTGATGCCGACCATGCTTGTTGTGCTGGTGTTGGCGCTGATCAAGGGCGTGCAGACCTTTGACGAGGTCTTTGCCTTCACAGGCGGTGGTCCAGGGTCCGCAACAACACTGATCATTCAGTATATCTACGAAACCGGATTTGCCGCCACACCGCGCCTGTTCGGTCTGGCCTCTGCGGCGTCCGTCATGCTGGCGTTGATCCTGGTCGTGCTGACCGTCGTGCAGCTCTGGATTAACAGGAGAAACGTCAATGGCTAGAGTGCTCTCCTTTCTCACCCGAACGCGCGGCAATGGGGCTGGCAAGCTGCATTGGACCGACTGGCTGTCTTATGGCTATCTGTTGTGCGGCGTCTTGCTGATGTTCGTGCCGGTCATCTGGCTGGGTCTGTCCTCTTTCAAGACAGAGGCCGATCTGCAAAGATTTCCGCCCCGGTTGTTGCCCATGGCACAGGAAACGATGGTCCTGCCGGGCTATGATGAACCATTGCCTTTGTACACGATCACTGACGGAGAATATGCTGGCGAGGTTTTGGCTCAGGTCCGGCGGATCGGCATCATTGCACAGATGGTGCGGCCTGATGCGCCGACCGAGAGATTGAAGGTCAACATCAAACTGCGCGAGCCTGTCGAGAAATTCAGACTGGCAACCGAGAACTACACAGAGCTGTTCGAGAAATTCAATTTCGCGCTCTATTTATGGAACAGCGTCTTCATCACGGCAACGGCCACAGCCATCATGTTGCTGGTCAACTCAATGGCTGCCTTCGCGCTGTCAAAATACCAGTTCCGGGGCAGTAATGTTGTGCTGGGTATGGTGATCGGGGTTCTGATGGTGCCTCAGACCGTGGTGCTCGTGCCGCTGTTTCTGATCTCCAAGGAACTGTATCTGATCGACAGCCTTTGGGGGGTTATCATCCCCGGCGCTGCGACACCGACGGGGGTGTTCCTCTTGCGTCAATACATGCTGACCATTCCGGATGAGATCCTGGATGCTGCCCGTATGGACAAGGCCAGTGAATGGAAGATCTTCTGGCGAATTATCCTGCCGCTCAGTGCACCGGCCATAGCTGTCCTGGCCATTCTTGCCATCATGTGGCGCTGGAATGACTTCCTCTGGCCGCTGATAGTTCTGTCCGACAGCGACAAGTTCACGCTGCAATTGGCGTTGAATACATTCCAGGGGGATCTCAACACCCAGTGGAGCAATCTCCTGGCCATGACGATGTTGGTGTTGCTGCCTATCGCGCTGGTGTTTGTCTTCTTACAAAAATACATCGCGACTGGAATCGCGTCGACCGGGGGGAAATAACGTGGGACAGCTTGTCTTAAAGGACGTCAAAAAATCCTATGGATCCCACGAGGTGATCAAGGGTGTCGATCTTGATATCGAGAAGGGCGATTTTTGTGTCTTCGTCGGGCCATCAGGCTGCGGCAAGTCCACGTTGCTGCGGATGATTTCAGGGCTGGAGCCGATTACCGGAGGCACCATCAGCATCGATGATGCGGTTGTGAATGATGTGCCTGCGGCAGATCGCGGCCTGGCCATGGTGTTCCAGTCCTATGCGCTCTATCCGCATATGTCGGTCAGGCAGAACCTGTCTTTTGGCCTGGAAAACATCCAGACTCCAAAGGCCGAGATCGCAGCCAAGGTCGATGAAGTCTCCAAAATGCTTCAGATCGACCCTCTGTTGGAGCGCAAGCCGAAGGATCTGTCCGGCGGTCAGCGTCAGCGGGTTGCGATTGGCCGGGCCGTGGTGCGTGAGCCAACAATCTTTCTGTTCGATGAGCCCTTGTCGAACCTGGATGCGGAGCTGCGCGTTGACATGCGCGCCGAGATCGCCGGACTGCACAAGCGTCTCGGCAACACCATGGTCTATGTGACTCATGATCAGGTCGAGGCCATGACCATGGCTGACAAGATCGCGGTGTTGCGGGCTGGGGTCGTCGAGCAGTTCGGCGCGCCACTCGATATCTACAACAAGCCTGAGAACCTGTTTGTGGCCGGTTTTATCGGCTCGCCGAAGATGAACTTCTTGGAAGGCGCCGTTGGCACTGTCAGCGCAGCCGAGTTTGAGTTCGTACCTACATCCGGTCCCCCGTTCATGCTGGATCACGCCAGCTTTGACATTGAGGCAGGCATGAAGGTGACGCTGGGCTTCCGGCCCAATCATCTGGCTGTTGTTGAGGCGGACAAGGCCGACATGACCGTCAGCGTGCGCGGCACGGAGCAGTTGGGTGGCGAATCCTTCGTCTATTCAAACACACCCGATGGAGCTGCCCTGACCCTGCATCTCAGCGGCCAGACCAGCATTGAGCCGGGAACTGAAATCGGTCTGAGCCTGGATCGGGCGCTGTGTCATCTGTTCTCGACGCAGACGGGCGTGAGCCTGCGATCCTGATCTTCGCGTTTGTTTCCTGCATCCTTTCGCGATCTTCGCATTTGTCGGTCGGTAAACGCTGAGAAATGGATTCTGCAATTGCCGGATGGGTCTCACATGGGCTATCTAACCGGCAACTGGACATACTCAAACGCGTAGATTGCGAAAGGACTTCCTGATGGCCGAAGTGATGACTGGCGCTGCCGAAATCGGATTGATCGGACTGGGCACGATGGGGGGCAACCTTGCGCTGAACATTGCGGAAAACGGGTTTTCCATCGCCGTGTTCAACCGGACCGTTGCAAAGACCGACAGTTTCTTTGCCTCTGCGGGTCCTTTGGCGGACAAGATCGTGCCGACAAAGACGCTGCAGGATTTCGTCGCCTCGATCAAAAAGCCACGTGCCGTCATCCTGATGGTGCCAGCGGGCGAGGCGGTCGACGCGCAGATTGCAGCGCTGCGTCCCCTGCTGGACAGCGATGACCTGATCATTGACGCGGGCAATGCGAATTACCACGACACCAACCGGCGCAATGACGACGCGAAGGCCAGCGGCACGCGTTTCATGGGCATTGGCGTGTCCGGCGGTGAAGAGGGCGCGCGTTTTGGTCCGTCAATCATGGCAGGCGGCCCAACGGATGCCTGGGATCAGGTCGGCCATATTCTGGAAGCGATTTCGGCCAAACATGGCGATGTGCCTTGCGCCGCTCATCTGGGCGATTCCGGTGCCGGTCATCTGGTCAAGACCGTGCACAATGGCATTGAATATGCCGACATGCAGATGATCGCGGAAGTCTACGGTGTGATGCGCGACGGCTTCGGTATGAGCGCTGCCGAGATCGGTGACGTTTTTGATCAGTGGAATGGCGGCATCCTGCAGTCTTATCTGATCGAGATTTCCGCCAAGGTTGCCAAGACCGCAGATCCGGACAGCGGCAACCCGATGCTGGACATCATTCTGGACCGTGCCGGCCAGAAGGGCACCGGTCGCTGGACGGCCATCGAAGCCTTGATGCTGGGCACACCTGCCAGCGCGATCGAGGCTGCTGTTGCGGCCCGCACCATGTCTGCCCGGCTGGACGAGCGCAAAAAAGGCGAAGCTGTCTTCGGTGCTGCCCCTGCTGCCGTCGACAAGGCCGCGATTGCCACTTCCATGCTGGAAGCCGCACTCGTGGCTGGCAAGATCGTCTGCTACGCGCAAGGCTTCGGGCTTATCCTTGAAGCTGCCAAGCAATATGGCTGGGCGATGCCCCTGCCGGAAATCGCCAAGATCTGGCGCGAGGGCTGCATCATCCGCTCTGCCATGTTGAACGACATGGCCGACGCCCTGGCTGAAGACCCTGAGCGCAACCTGATGCTGGCGCCGTTCTTTGCGGACAAGCTCAAGGACACTCATGACGCCCTGCGCAAGGTTGTGGCCGAAGGCGCGCTGAAGGGTCTGCCAGTTCCGGCGCTGTCCTCAGCCCTGTCCTATTTCGACATCATGCGCACCCAGCGCTCCACCGCCAACATGCTGCAAGGCCAACGCGACTTCTTCGGCGCCCACGGCTTTGAACGCACCGACAAGGATGGCTCCGGCTATCACGGGCCTTGGGCGATGAACGCGGGTTAAAGTCCGGGTTGTTTGACTGGATGTGAGGAAGGCCGGGGAAACCCGGCCTTTTTTGTTGGGAGGGATGACACACCTCTCCGCCGTCATTGCCGGACTTGATCCGGCAATCCATGCCGTGACCTGTCCAGATCGATGGGCTGTCGATGGAGGTGAGGGCAGGGAATGGGTCCCATGGTCGAGCCATGGGATGATGGCTGAGTATAGGCAAGGTTCTCTTCACCCCTGCGGTCATCCCCGCCTCCGCGCGGGGATCCAATCCACGTTGCTTCAAATCTCTATGGTGTTGTTCGTGTTGCAGGCGCTCTGCGTTCAATGGCGCGGCTTCGGGTGCCAATGTATCCCCGATCCAGTCGGGGATGACGGCTGAGGGGATAGCGTGGGGAGACGTTCGTGGGGATGGCGGCTGGTCGGCTGCTGGAGGGTGGTGGATGACTCACCTCTCCGCCGTCATTGCCGTACTTGGTCCGTTAATCCATCCCGTTGCCTGTCCAGATCGATTGGCTGTTGGTGGATGTGAGGTCACGGAACAGGTCCCATGGTCGAGCCATGGGATGAGGCTCTTGTGTGTTGCAAATGCCCTCCTCCTGCGGTCATCCCCGCCTCCGAGCGGGGATCCAATCCACTTTGCTTCTAGCCGAGGTGAGGCTGTTCGTTTTGAAGGCGCTCTGCATCCAATGGCGCGGCTTCGGGTGCCAATGGATCCCCGATCCAGTCGGGGATGACGGCTGTGAGGGGGCGGCATTAGGTAGCAAACGCACCAAATCACAGGCAGTAAAAAACGGCTGGTTCTTTACAATGCTTTGTCATGAAGCCCGCCAAACTCCAAAGTTACGACAGCACCATACGCGGCCTGTTTACCAAGTGCGTCACCCTCTTTCACGAGAGAGAAGAACAGCTATCAAGACTCGCCAACCTGGACAACGACATAAGCGCCATAGACCGCACTATTCGACTTCTAGGGTATGAGGGTGATTTAAACGCCCTGATGCCTCAGAACGCAGGAAACAGACGTTACAAACAGGGTGAGATAAGCAGGCATGTGTCTGACATTCTTAGAACTGCCAGAGAGCCGCTTACAAGCCGTCAGATTGCGTTACAGATAGCAGATCGGCGCGGAGAGAACCCGAACGACCACAAGCATATGGTTCGCCTAACGAACAACGTTTCCCGTGCACTGGGCAACTTCCGTTCTCAGGGGTGGGTTGTTTCTGAGGGGAGTGGGAACAATTTGCAGATGTGGCGGCTGGCGCGATAACCAGCCGCCTATTTTGTTCAGCTTAAGCCGCTGCTGGTGCAGGGAGCAATTTAGGCAAAAACTCAAGAGCCAAGTTATCGCGTCCCGTAAAGTATTTCACCGCCCTATTGGGAAGCCATTCCTCTC
This sequence comes from Roseibium algae, assembly GCF_037783265.1. Taxonomy (NCBI): domain Bacteria; kingdom Pseudomonadati; phylum Pseudomonadota; class Alphaproteobacteria; order Hyphomicrobiales; family Stappiaceae; genus Roseibium; species Roseibium algae. Next base: position 577,735 of record NZ_JBAKIA010000001.1, on the reverse strand, counting down.
GGAAATGCCGCCGCCAGTGATGAAGAAGAATCTCAGGATATGCCTTGGCAGATACCCGCCTTCCATCTTCAAAAGCGTGGGTGTACGTCGGCAGGGAATTGGTATCAATTCCGTGCTCGTCCCTCAGCCACTTGCAGAACATGCGGCCATGAGAAATATCAGGCATCATATGCTCTGGAAGTGAATATCCCATGATTTCCATCGGAGCGATGAGAGCCTGTGTAAGCTCTGTTAGAATTGAAAAATGACCAACAGGAACGTTTGGCTGGTTTGCGACATACCGGCGCAGGTGATAGGGGATTTCAGAGCGAACAGGGGCACCCCTGCCAGACATCCAGTCGAAAACCCACTTACTGACCTTCACCGCAAATTCTGGAGAAAGCCACTGAGCGAGGTGGATAGCTACCTGCGGATGGACCCATGTCCCCTGCACCCGAGGGTCGCCACCCTTAAGAGATTGAACCAATTCCGATATGGGAATTCCCATATCGGTTTCTAGTTCAATGAGAAAGGGTTCAGTTGATTTCAATCGGCGATAGTCAGCCCAAAGTTTGCCCGCCGCCTGACACATAGCTGTGGCATTGATATAGCCGTCTTTGGGACGCTGGTAGATGATTTCCCCCTGAGCTTCGTGGGGGATCAGTTCAAAGTGCTGCTGCATTCCGACATAAACCTTTCGTTATGTCTTTATGCGGAGGTCTTAAATCGGCCTTGACATTTTCATACGCACATACAATATGCGTTAGTGATCACAGACCAACCGCAAGGTTGTTCAAAAAATTGGCCCGGCTAGGTGTTACCGCACCGCCGGGTCGTTCCTTTTATGTTACGTACGAATACGCAACCATAGATTCATGGGGTCTGCAACCATGGATTACAAGAGGTATGTGTTAATTTCCCTTAACTTTCTATGCGCTGCCAATAGCCTTTCCACTCTCTGCTAACTGGATGCGCCATTGACAGTCCAAGCGCACGGCCTACAAGAGCGCCGTTGCTTTCGCGACGATGATCCTCAAGCCATGCGGCATGGCCTGCATACTGATGCAGATAGCGAGCACTAACGTGGTGATGCTGTCACCGTACCATGCGGCGCAGGCGGGAGAAGAAGCTTTCGGCTTGGTTCGTTGACACGTGGTCGATTGCGTAGGCTTCGGGTGCCAATGGATCCCCGATCAAGTCGTCGGGGATGACGGCTGAGGGGATAGCGTGGAGGAAGGCGTTCGTGGTGTGGCGTCTGGCATGATGGCTGAGGCGGTGCGGTCTTGGCCCCGACTTAAGGCCCCCCGCAAAAAACTTATCCCCGCTGTCAAATGCTGTCGTAGTCTTGGGGTGTCCCCCTCTCACGGGCCTTTGCCGGACCGACCGGCAAGGAGGAGCGGGATGGGTGTGGGCTGGCAGGGCGTGTAACGAACGTGTTGTCGGGTCCGGTGGACGTAAACCCGGGCACTACCGTACGAGCCTGGGGGGACTGGTCGTCCCGTTCGGGTGTATGGCGGTGGCGGTCTTCACGGACTGCCAGACGCCTGATCGGGAGGGGTACGCGTCCATGATAAACAACCGAGGCAGGGCGTGACAGCCGGAGCCGAAGAAACATTATACCACTACAGCGCTGGCGCCAGCCGCCGCGCTCTGCCGACCCCCGGCCAGCCGCCAGCATTATGGCGATGATCTGGCCAGACAGGGACGCTGAAACGAAGGGCCAGCCAAAACGCCGGGGAGAGATCCTGCGGCGGATTTCGTGCTGCCTCTCAAGATTTCCCTCTCCCGATCAGCTCTTCCAAAAACAATTTCCGAGTTTGACCACAAGTTGTCTGCGATTGGCAGCGGCTGCCGGATGCGGATCAGGCGACCCGCTTGCCCTGCCGCCAGACGGTTTTCAGGACCGGATAGCTGTCATGCACGGCGACCCTGAGCAGATCAGCGCGCAGGCCGATGGCAATCTCGCCGCGATCCGTCAGTCCGGCGGCCCAGGCCGGGGCTTTGGTCACCATGCGGACCGCAGCGGGCAGGTCCTCGGCGAACTGCGGATCAGCTGCAATCATGAAGGCGGCGTCGAACATGGACCGGGGCACATAGTCGGAGGCGAGGATGTCGATCAGGCCTTCGTGCATCAGGTCGCCAACGGCGACATTGCCGGACTGGGAACCGCCGCGCAGCACGTTGGGCGCACCGCCAACGGTCAACATGCCGTGTTGCTTGGCCAGGCGCGCGGCTTCCATCGTGCAGGGAAATTCAGAGATGGTGATGCCATCTGCCATGGCTTCAGGGATATGCTCGGGTTCTGTGTCATCATGGCTGAGCAGGGGCAGGCCATGCTGTTTGGCCATCGCAACGACCTTGGGCCGGACGGCCTTGATGATGTGGTCGAAGTCGGCTGTCAGGGTGATCAGTTCGGCTTCGGCCTGCTTGTGCGAAATATCCGCATCCAGCATCCGCCGGTGGATCCAGCTTTCGATGTCGCGGCTTTGACGGCGACCGGGCAGATGCTCCATGACCGACATGATCCGGACGATGTCCTTGCCCAGGTGGGTCTCGATCAGGTCCGGCGTATCCTCACCGGTGAGCTCGCAGCGTAGGTGAATGAAATGCTCGGCTTTCAGCATGTCAGCCCGGGTCGCTGTTTCCAGAGCCTCGATCATCGGCGTGAGTATTTCCCGCCGCTCGGCGTTTTTGGTGACGGAGCCAACGGCGAGGCTGTCGAACACGGTTGTTGTGCCGCTGCCGATGATCTGGGCGTCATGGGACAGGGCCGCGCGCATGGCATCCCAGCGTACATGAGGACGGGGCAGGACATGCTTTTCGAAATGGTCCGTGTGAATGTCGACCAGACCGGGCAGCAGATAGTCTCCGCCAAAATCGATACCCGGCGCGGAAGATGGCCCTTCCGAGATATCGGTGATTGTTTCGCCGTTCAACCTGACGCTGCCATGGATGATTTCGCCTGCCAGGACAATGCGTGCGTTGCGCAGCACCAGCTCGTCGCCGGAAAGAGTGAGGGAGGAATCGATCTGGTTCATGACGGCTCGTGCGGTTTCATCTGGGCGGAGGGAAGCAGGGCGTGTGGAGAAGTGAGCTTCAGGACGAGCGGGAGACTGACCCTTTGTGACAAAGGCAGGCCGCCCGCCTACGGGACCCAGTAAGCAGCGGAAACGCTTATTGGGCAAGTCCCAGGTCTGCAAGATACTTGATGGATGCGGGCACATCGGCGTGATCACGTAGCTCAATGATCAGGCGCGGTTCGCTATTCAGCTTGCCAAGGGCTGCGAAAACCGAGTGCCAGAGAATGTTGCCCTGGCCGAGGGACCAGTGGCGATCCGCATGGCCGTCGGCGTCCTGCAGGTGGATGTGGCGCAGGCGGTTGCTTGCGGCCTTGACGAAATAATCAACGGGCGGCGCACCGTTTGAGCCGTGGGCATAATGGGCATGGCCGGTGTCTATGGAAACGGCGACGGCGTGTGATCCAAAGCTGTCAGCGAGTTTGATCCGGGCGTGAGGATCAATGTCCTCGATGTTTTCAATGACCAGCTCGCAGCCGATGTCTTCGGCGCGCTTGACGGCGTCTGACATGGTCAGGTGGCAGAGCTCAATCAGTTGGTCTCGGCCATTGTCGCTGTTGTCGAGATTGTTGTGATCCCAAGTGGTGAACGGGCTGTGCACGACCATATGGGTCGCACCGAGCGCTTCGCAGACGTTCAGGCCCTGAGCCAGACGCTGCTTGACGATTTCGCGGACATCCGGGTCCATAGTGTCGATGGTGAAGCCCCAGAATGGCCCGTGAATACCAACGCGGCCTTTGTGACCATCCAGAACTTTCCTGGCGCGCTCGACGACGGAGGCCCAGTCGCCCTTGAGGACGCTGGCGTCAACGAAGTCCTGTAGTTCCAGATCTCGTGGCTTTTCCAGCATCAAGTTGCGATGGGTTTCGAAGGTGTTCAGATTCAATGCAGCGCCAAGAGTTGGGAGATCGGTCATGATGTCAGCCTGTGATCGTGAGCAGTCAGAATGCAAAATTCTCGACATGACATAAACCAGCTGTTTGACAGGGCCGCGACACTCGGAGCCCTGCCTGAATCCTAGTACCCCCGCTGACGGTCGACGCTTTCAGGGACTTTGCCGGTCTGTGCGAAAGCTGCAACATTTTCAGCAACGATTTTGGCCGCGGTGGAATGGATTGTCGGTGCGGAGATATGCGGCAGGACTGTCACCGATGGATGGGACCAATAGGGGTTACTTTCAGACAGAGGTTCGCTGGCAAAGACATCCAGCACGGCGTGATTGATTTGTCCGCTGTCGAGTGCAGCGATCAGAGCAGTGTCGTCAATAATTGGTCCTCTTGCGAAGTTGATCAGGCTCGCGCCCTTGGGCATATGCGCCAAGGCCTGTTCATTGATGAGCCCGCGAGTGTCATCTGTAAGGGGCATCAAGAGCACGGCAATGTCTGTCTTGGAGAGAACTTTGGCCAAGCCATCCGCGCCAGAATGGGTTTCCACTCCTTCAATGGTCTTGGCGCTTCGGCTCCAGCCACAGACAGTAAATCCGTTTGCCTTCAGGCGAAGTGCCGACCTTTTGCCGAGATTGCCAAGTCCCAAAACAGTGACTGTGCGATCTGATGGCAATTCCAGAGCATGTTCGCGCCAGATTTTGGTGCTTTGCTGTTTTGCATAGCGGGGCATGTCCCGGTGTAGATAGAGTGTCCAGGCAAGCACGGCCTCAGACATGGTGTTCGCCATTTGCGGATCGATCATACGGACAATGGCCGGGCCATCCTGGGGCAGTTCAGCGGCCATGTGCTCGACGCCAGCCCAAAGGCTTTGAACCCATTTAAGGTTGGGAAGGGACTGCAGGTCTTTTGGATCCGGGTTGGCGACAATGGCAACCTCAGCTGCTTGGCATTCATCAACGGACAGCTCTGCGAGCAGCTTGACTGTATGAGTGGGCGCGAGCGCTTGGCTCAAATGCTCGCACCAGAGCGATAGTTCGTCCGGCTCGGCCCGCGCGACAAGAGGCAAGACTTTCTGTGTGATTGGGGAGTTGATACTCATGCAGCGAAAATTCCGCTGGTGTCTGCAAAACCCTTGATCTCGATTGGGTTTCCAGATGGGTCGCGGAAGAACATGGTGCTCTGTTCGCCGGGCTCTCCCTTGAAGCGAATAGTTGGCGTCAAGACAAAGTCGAGCCCGGCTGCGCTTAGCTTGTCAGCAAGCTTTTGCCAGGTTGGCATGTCTAAAACGACGCCCAGATGAGGCATGGGAACCATATGCTCGCCAACTTTGCCGGTGTTCTCTGTCTTGAACGGGGTGCCAAGATGCAGAGATATTTGGTGCCCGAAGAAATTGAAGTCGACCCAGGTTTCGGTACTGCGTCCCTCCTTGCACCCTAATAGGTCGCCATAGAAGGCGCGTGCCTCATCGAGATCCGTTACGTGATACGCGAGATGAAAACAGGACTGCATGGATGTCTCTTTTATTATGTAGGTGGCTAAGATGTTGAATCAGCAGTCTATCATGAGTGCCTGGAATGGGCAGTATGTGGCTGGCGTTAGGTGCCGATTTTTTGGAGCGTCATTGCGCAGTGGTGAAATGGATGTGGTTGCGCTTCGCTTATTAATGAAAAGAAATATGACGTAAATTGCATAAATCTAAGTGCCTGGTGCCCTTATTTATCCTGATTGTTGTGCAACGCAGGGAAATTGGCGTCTTGCTGTTGTGTCCGCTGCCTCATAGTGTAAAGTGAGCTCCTATCAGATCCTGTTGAAGCCAAGATACTATATCTTCGTTCCGGCGCTCGTAGCAATGGAATGTCGCAGGATCATCTTTAGATCAAAGTGGATTAATGAGTTCCAAGAAAGCCAAAGCTGAATATCGAAAACAGTGTGGGTTTTCTCGTGAGACTGGCCGCTTTTCTTCCAAATCTGTGAAGTTTGGTTTTCGCGCCGATGAATACTCTATGAGTATTGACGAGCTGCGTTCGTTTTCTAATCGCATATAGACTATAGTGGAGTAATCACATGAAGAAGTTTTTTGTATCGGCCGCTGCGGCCGCGCTTTGCCTTGGGGCGTCTTCTGCCATGGCTGCAGAAGATTGCGGCGATGTTTCCATCGCTGAAATGAACTGGGCTTCTGCGGGCGCTATTGCGCAGATCGACAAGATCATTCTCGAAGAAGGTTATGGCTGTAAAGTGGAGCTGGTGACCGGCGACACTATGCCAACGTTCACCTCGATGAATGAAAAAGGCGATCCGGACATGGCTCCTGAGCTATGGATCAATGCCGTTCGCGAGCCTCTTGATAAAGCTGTTGCAGCCGGTGAACTGATCATTGGTGGCGAGATCCTCAATGAAGGCGGCCTCGAAGGCTGGTGGATTCCGACTTACATTGCCAAAGAGCACAACATCAAAACGGTTGCAGAAGCGCTTGCGCATCCTGAGCTGTTCCCGGGTGCTGAAGACGAATCTAAGGGCGCTCTCTTCAATTGTCCGTCGGGATGGAACTGTCAGATCCTGACTGCAAATCTGTTCCGTGCGAACAAAGGCGAAGAAGCTGGTTTTGAACTTGTTGATTCCGGTTCTGCAGCTGGCCTCGACGGCTCTATTGCACGTGCCTTCGAGCGCAAGGTCGGTTGGTTCGGCTACTACTGGGCGCCAACAGCGATCCTCGGTAAATATGATATGACGATGCTTGATTTTGAAGTGCCGCATGACAAGGCTGAATGGGATAAATGTACAGCTATTGCCGATTGCGCAGACCCTAAGAAAAACGCTTGGGCAAAATCTGAAGTCTACACAGTCGTAACGGATGAGTTCGCTGCTAAAGCTGGCGTTGCTATGGATTATGTAAAGGCTCGTACTTGGGATAACGCAACAGCAGGTCAGGTTCTTGCGTGGATGTCAGACAATCAGGCAACCAATGAAGATGGTGCTTACTACTTCCTTGAAAACCATGAAGATGTTTGGTCCAAGTGGGTGTCACCTGAGGTCGCTGCGAAGGTTAAAAAGTCTCTTTGATGAGATTTTGCAGACATAACGAAAGCCCGCGTACTTGGTGCGCGGGCTTTTATTTTGGTCCTATGAACCATAGGGGGAAATGAGATGGACTGGATAGAATTTCCATCACTCGGTAGACGCGACTTGCGTGATCTGCGACTGGCTGTTGATGGCAGCTTTAAAGACTTCACACGGGCTTATGGTGAAGGTCTTGAAAGTTTCTTTGCACCGCTCAAGACTTTTCTTGTGGCGTTGGAGAGCTTGTTGCTTACATCGCCGTGGCCATTGGTGCTGCTGGTGCTGATCGGCATCGTGTTCCTGATGAGCCGTAGTTTCAAGATTTCCATTGGATCTCTGATTGCCCTGTGCCTGATCGGGTATTTCGGCATGTGGGACGACACCATGCGAACCATTGCGATGGTTGCGGTGTGTACGTTGGTTGCCATTTTGTGCGGCATTCCTGTCGGGATTATGATGGCGCGCTCGGACCGGGTTCAGGCCTTCGTCAATCCGGTGCTCGATCTGATGCAGACGATGCCAAGCTTTGTCTATCTGATCCCGGTGGTGATGATTTTCGGCCTCGGCAAGGTGCCGGGTGTGATTGCGGTTGTGATCTATGCCATTCCGCCGATGATCCGATTGACCAATCTTGGTATTCGCCTGGTTGATACAGATGTTCTGGAAGCTGCTGACGCATTTGGGTCTTCTGCTTGGCAGAAATTGACCAATGTGCAGTTGCCTCTGGCCCTGCCGACGATCATGGCCGGGATTAATCAGTGCATCATGATGTCACTTGCAATGGTTGTTGTTGCTTCGATGATTGGCGTCAAGGGACTTGGGCAACCGGTTCTGCAGGCCATCAATAATCAGTATTTCACTATGGGTGTCATGAACGGTCTGGCCATTGTGGCCATTGCCATCATTTTTGACCGCGCCACTCAAGCCTATGGCAAGCGCCTGCAGAAACACTCGGAGGTGGTCCATGGTTGAGGCAACTGGAATCGAAATTCGCAATCTCTACAAGATCTTTGGTCCTGATGGAGCGTCGATGGTCGACAAGGTCAAGAATGGCATGTCGAAGACGGAACTGAACGAGAAACACAATCACGTCCTGGGTCTGAATGACATCAACATCTCCATGCCCGGTGGGAAGATCCAGGTAGTGATGGGTTTGTCAGGGTCGGGTAAATCGACCTTGATCCGCCACGTGAACCGCCTGATCGATCCGACCGCTGGCGAAGTTCTTTATGGTGATGAAGACGTCTGTAAAATGTCTTCCGGGGAACTTCGGCAGTTTCGCCGCCACAAGACAGCTATGGTGTTCCAGAAGTTCGCTCTTCTGCCGCACCGGACTGTTATGAAGAACACGGTTTATGGTCTGGAAGTTCAGGGTGTAAAAGGCAAGGAAGCTGAGGAACGGGCGCAGCGCTGGATCGCACGCGTTGGTCTGGAAGGCTTTGAAGACTATTATCCAAACCAGCTTTCCGGCGGGATGCAGCAACGTGTCGGTCTGGCCCGTGCGTTGACCAATGATGCTGATATTCTGCTGATGGATGAAGCATTTTCCGCACTTGATCCCCTGATCCGCATGGACATGCAATCCGTCCTTCTGGATCTTCAGGAAGAGCTCCAAAAGACGATCATCTTCATTACGCATGATCTTGATGAAGCTCTTCGGCTTGGGGACAGGATCGCCATCTTGCGTGACGGTGCCGTCATTCAGCAAGGCACAGGACAGGATATCGTTCTAAGTCCGGCGGATGAGTATATTTCCAGCTTTGTTCAGGAAGTGAATCGTGGCCGGGTTATCCTGGTTGATACGGTCATGGACAAAGACAAGAAGCAGGAAAGCGGTCTTACCATCCCGAAAGGGGTCTTGCTTGAGGAGGCTGCGCGTGCCTTCGCCGATTCAGGCGAAAGCTCGGCAAATGTTGTCGATGCAGCTGGTGATACCGTTGGTCTCCTGACGGTGCAGGATACAATTACAGCAATGGTCACGCCTGCAAGTCACTAAGCTGACTTTCTGCTGGTTTGATATGGCTCCGGGCGCAATGCTCGGGGCCATTTTTATATAATTTGAATGGTTTACTGTGTATTACTAGTTGGAGTTGTTTTTTCAGAGATTTAAATATTGAGCTCTTATTTGATAAATTTGCTAAACTTGTTTTTTAATTTATTTCGAATGAAGACAATTATTTAATTTTAGAATCTTGGTAGCATAATTATATTTTATGACTTGATGGATTCATTTACTCGTTCTTTTTGTTGATGATGCGTGCATTGTCAAATTTATACACTTTTATGTGGTTTTCACTGGCAATTGAGCTGATGAATAAAATCCAATTGATATTTTTAACAATGACTAACCAATTTCCGTTCAGAACTGTCACCCAAACGGCATGAGCGAAAAAGGATCGCCGGTGAGCGATTCAACTTACCATTGTGCCTTGCAAAGTTGAGCTGTTTTACTTCAGGGGACTGGGACTTCACTTTAATATGCAAAGAAAAACAAAATTAACCCGTGTAGATAACGCCTATGATCGCCTGAAAGATGAAATTCTTCAGAGTAAGTTGCCTCCTGGGTTTCAGGCTCCAGAGCCCGATATCGCCGAACGGCTAGGTATGAGCCGCACCCCTGTGCGAGAGGCGTTAATCAGGCTTGAATCTGATGGGCTCGTCGAGTTGGTGCCAAGGCGAGGTGCCAAAGTACTCGCGCTGTCTTTGAGTGACCTGTTGGAGATTTACGATCTTCTGATCGCGCTGGAGCCGGCCGCGCTGTCTAAACTTGCTGGTAATCAAGTCGCTGCTGAGGACCTCGAGGCGTTGGAGGCCCTGATTTACAATCTTGAGAAGGCACACGGCGATGGTGATCTTGACGCTTGGGGCGAGGCTGATGATCAGTTTCATCGCAAGTTGTTGAGTTTGAGCAGCAACCGACGCCTTGCGGGTTATGCTGGTTGTCTTCTTGATCAGGTCTATCGAGGGCGAATGGTTCTGCTGCGCATGCGGAACAAGCCGGTCAGCGCAGTTCAGGATCATCGAGACCTGTTGGCTGCTGTCCTGTCTGGAGACTCGGACATGGCCTTCTCGCTTTGTGTTTGCCATCTGGAAGTTGTCAAGCAGGCGCTGCAGGAGGTTTTTACAACGTGCCGATTGGTGCAGGTGTAGGAGGTCGATTGGCTTCGACGCTCATGTGGAAAAATGCCTTTCTACTGAAGTCGATGGCGGTCGCGTTTGCTCAGCGGCTTATCCACGGACTTGTGGAAATCAGGCAGTCTGACTTTTTCTGGAGATCAGTTCTTTTCAGAGCTTTACCAAACTTGCTTCCAGAACTGTTTGCAGCGCAGCCTCGACGGGCAGGCGCTCGCCGTCGTTGATAGGTTGAAGTTATATCTGTAGTTAAAAGTTATGACTTATGGCTTGGCTTGGATTTGTGTGCCGATCGCTGCGCCTGTAACTTTGAGCCAGACGATTGGAAATTATGCTTGGCTATGTATCAGGCTGGTTCCTTGAGGAAACGCTAGTCGATCTGCTGTCGACCAGCGCGAGGACGTCCTGCGGGAGGCGGATATCTTTCTGGATAATGGCACCTTTATCGAGACTGGGCCCCACAAACATGCGGTTCAGGGGAGCGTTCTTTCTCTACGTGTATGAGCCAGCCGGGAATCGGATTGAGGTTGCCAATGCGGGCACGCGCCTGATCCTCCAGCCTGACTGGGAGGTGGTCGTGTGGAGCTAGGAAGATCGCAAGAACGGTCAGGCCTGTGGCCTGCAGACAATCAAGAATTTTCACACCCACGGCACGCCGCCGGTGGGTGAGACTAGGGGATGAAAATGGCGAACAAAACGGCACTGGTTGTGAGTGCTCACTCGGCTGACTTTGTCTGGCGCTGCGGCGGTGCGATCGCTTTGCATGAGGCCAAGGGATATGACGTGACCGTTGTTTGCCTGTCTTATGGCGAGCGCGGTGAGAGCGCCAAACTTTGGAAGCGCGAAGGCATGACCCTGGAGACCGTTAAAACCGAACGGCGTAAGGAAGCTGAAAACGCTGCGACGGCTTTGGATGTCAGTGATATTCAGTTCTTTGACCTTGGCGACTATCCGCTTCAGCTGGACACAGATGCAAAGTTTCGTCTGGTTGATGTCATTCGCAAGGTTCAGCCAGATTTCATGCTGAGTCACTCCCAGTACGACCCTTATAATACGGACCACATGTATGCCACCAATGTGGCACTGGAATGCCGCATGATTGCTCAGGCTTGGGGCCACAATCCGGATGAAAAGGTTCTTGGCGCACCGCAGCTTTATCTCTTCGAGCCTCACCAGACAGAGCAAATGGGCTGGAAACCGGATACGTTCCTGGACATCACTGATGTCTGGGACAAGAAGCGGGCGGCCATCGAGTGCATGCAAGGCCAGGAGCATTTGTGGGATTACTACACGAATGTCGCTGAAAATCGTGCCAATCACTTTCGCCGTAATTCGGGTGGTCAGGCTGGCGGTCGGGCGGCGAAATACGCAGAAGGTTTTCAGTCGGTCTTCCCCCGCACCGTGGATGAACTGTGATGGGTGGCGTTGTGGTTCAAAACATTGAACGGGCCGACCCGCAGGTCATCAAGGCGCTTGGAGAATGCGGTGTAGCCACGGTTCATGAGGCGCAGGGTCGCAAGGGGCTTCTGGCATCCTACATGACCCCGATTTTTTCGGGTGCGCAACTCGCTGCTTCTGCTGTGACCATACTGGCGCCTCCTGGCGACAATTGGATGCTGCATGTTGCGATTGAACAGGTGAAGGACGGCGATATCCTTGTTCTTGCGCCGACATCTCCCTGCGAAGATGGCTACTTTGGCGATCTGCTGGCGACTTCGCTGTTGGCTCATGGTGGTCGCGGGCTGATCATTGATGCGGGCGTTCGCGATGTGAAGGACCTGACCGAGATGGGCTTTCCCGTTTGGTCAAAGGCGGTCTTTGCGCAAGGTACAGTCAAGGAGACTGTCGGCTCGGTCAATGTTCCTATCGTTTGTGCTGGCGCTGCTGTCCATCCAGGCGACATCATCGTGGCTGACGATGACGGCGTTTGTGTCGTTCGCCGCGAGGAGGCTGCTGCGGTTCTGGACAAGGCAAAGGCGCGGCTTGATGCGGAAGAAGGCAAGCGGCAGCGTTTGGCTTCTGGTGAGCTTGGCCTCGACATTTACAATATGCGCGAGCGCCTTGCGGACAAGGGCTTGAAGTATGTCTGACAACAGCAGCTTTGATGGAATCCGGGCAATGTGGATGCGGGGAGGAACGTCGAAGGGCGGCTATTTCCTCGCTGATGACCTGCCAGCAGATCCGTCAGAGCGAGATGCTGTTTTGCTCAACATCATGGGATCGCCGGACCCGCGTCAGATCGATGGCTTGGGGGGCGGGGATCCGTTGACCTCAAAGGTCGCTGTTGTTCAAAAATCTGAGCGTCCGGGTGTTGATGTCGATTACCTTTTTCTTCAGGTCTTCGTCGATCAGGCGATCGTCACTGACACGCAGAACTGCGGGAATATCCTTGCCGGAGTGGCTCCTTTCGCCATTGAACGCGGTCTCTTGTCTGCGAATGATGGAGAAACGTCGGTGCGGATCTTCATGGAGAACACCCAGCAGTTCGCGACGGCTGTGGTGCAAACGCCTGAAGGCTGCATCAACTATTCTGGCGATGCCAAAATAGACGGCGTGCCAGGCACGGCTGCGCCAGTGTCCATTGTGTTCGAAGACACCGCAGGCTCTACATGCGGCGCTTTATTGCCAAGCGGGAATATGGTGGACGAGATCGATGGCGTTCGCGTTACGTTGATCGACAACGGCATGCCCTGCGTCATTCTGCAAGCGTCTGACCTGGGTGTGAGCGGTGGTGAAGCTCCGGAAGAACTTGAAGCCAACGGGGCGTTGAGAAGCCAACTTGAAGAGATCCGCCTTCAGGCTGGCCCCGTCATGAACCTGGGCGATGTCACAGAAAAATCGATCCCGAAAATGACGCTTGTCAGTGCTCCGCAGGCTGGCTGCATTTCAACTCGTACATTCATACCTCATCGCTGTCATGCCGCCATCGGCGTTCTCGGTGCTGTCAGCGTGGGCACAGCCTGCCTGTTGCCTCAGGGGCCTGCATCCGAGCTAGCAAATATACCAAACGGAAATCCGAAGGTTCTGTCTGTTGAACATCCCACAGGCGAATTTTCTGTTGTGACCACTTTGGATGAGGTTGGAAATCCGACGTCATCCGGTGTGCTGCGAACTTCACGTAAGCTCTTCGACGGAATGGTTTTTCCATGATGTTGATTGTCTAAATTCCTATAGGGAGGACTAACATGATCAAGAAATTACTTACTGCCTCGACCGTAGTGGCTTTGCTGACAAGCCCGGCTCTGGCTGAAGACAGGGTATCAATAGGAACCGGTGGCACAGGCGGCGCATTTTATGCAGTCGGTGCTGGTATGGCGGATCTTCTGACCAAGAAATTGGACGGCGTAACCGCGAATGCGGAAGTCACCGGTGCTTCAATTGAGAACGTGCGCCGTGTTTCTGCCGGTGAGATGACCATTGGGTTCTCCAGTGCATCCACGTTGTTTGCCGGGAAAAATGCACAGGCTCCATTTGACGAGTCCCAGAATGTTGCTGCGATTGCCATGCTCTATCCCGCCGTTCTTCAGGTGGCTGCGACCAAGGCAAGCGGTGCGACCAGCATTGCTGATTTGGCGGATCTGAAAATCAGTGTTGGACCTCCAGGTTCCAACTCTTCAGTTTTGTCGACGCGACTGTTGCAGGCTCATGATGCCTTCAACATGGATAACATCTCTTTCCTCTCCTATGGCGAGGCAACAGGTGCCATCAAGAATGGTAATCTCGACGGATCCTTGATCCTGTCGGGCACACCTGCATCAGCCTTCATCGAGCTGTCGACAACCACGGATGTGACCATTCTGCCCGTTGATCCGGTTGCCGTCGAAGGTTTGCTGAAGGAATTTCCGTTCTATCAGCTGACAGAGATTCCAGCTGGTCTCTATAAAGGCACGGATGTGGCTGTTTCAGCCATTGGCGATCCTGCGATCCTCTTTGCATCTGAGGACGCTGATCCTGAGTTGATCTATCAGATCACCAAAACCCTGTTCGACAATCTGGATACTCTTGGTCAGGTGCATCCGGCTGCGAAAAAAATCAGCATGGACTGGGCGTTTAATACACCAATTGAGCTGCACGAAGGCGCAAGACGCTACTTCGACGAACATCAATAATCCCTATCTCTGGCGGGACCGTTGCGGTTCCGCCAGACTTCTCAATTAAGGAACGCCGTTTTGGCTAGCATATGGAAAACTCTGCCTGAGGGAACGCTCGGCAGATACGAGCATCGCGCTGTCTGCGTGATCCTGGCGGTCCTTGCCTGCGCCGCTACGGTTCTGGTGATCCACTCTGCCTGGACAGGCAGTCTCACGGCTTTGTTGCTGCGGTCCTTGTTCTTTTCGCTGATGACATCGGCTGGACTGTTCATCGTCAGTGCCGGTCGAACCAAGCTCACCTATCGCGTTCCAATCTATCTTCTGGCTGCGGTCGTCCTCATTCCTGGGCCGTATCTGTATATCAACTACATGGCGATTATTTTCTCCGGCGGCATCGCGAGTACAACGCATATGGCGCTATTCGTCGTCTCGGTAGTGGCTGTGCTGACACTGGCGCGCTTCACTGTTGGCTGGGTTATGGTGGGCCTTGGGGTCGCAGCTCTTGCCTACGCGTTCTTGGGAGATCTGATCCCTGGTGTCTACGGGCACGGCGGATATAGCCTGGGAAGGATCACCTCCAACCTTTTCCTACGCACAGAAGGTATCTTCGGATTGCCCATGGGCGTTGCCGCGCAATACATCCTGCTCTTCTCCCTTTTGGGAACGCTGCTGTTGCGCACGGGCCTTGGGCAGGTTTTCGTCGATCTGGCGCATGCGTTGACGGGGCGTATTCAAGGCGGTCCAGCGCTGACGGCCGTCGTGTCCTCGACCATGTTTTCTTCCATCAATGGATCTGCTGTTGCTGGTGTGGTGACGACGGGGACGTTTACGATCCCACTCATGAAACGGACCGGCTATCGGCCTAAAGTGGCAGCTGCGATTGAGGCTGCTGCCTCCTCTGCCGGGCAGATCATGCCGCCGGTCATGGGGGCTGCTGCATTCCTCATGGCAGAGCTGACCCAGACGCCCTATGCGACAATCGCTGCTGCGGCTTTGATCCCGGCACTGCTCTACGTCTTTGCCCTGCTTGTGTCGGTACGCCTTGAAGCCGGGAAGTTCAACCTGGCCCGTTCAGACGGGTCCGATGTTCCTTCACTCATGTCTGTGCTGGCAGGACGTGGCTACATGCTCTTGCCTCTTGTCGCTCTGGTCGGGTTCCTGGTCTACGGCTATACGCCGGCAAAGGCAGCGGTCCTGTGTATTGCAGCGACGCTGATCATTTCCTTGATTTCAGACAAGACGCGCCTTGGCCCCAGCGCCTTGGTTGAGGTGTTGGTGGACACCGTACGCAATGTGTTGCCGGTGGTTGCTGCGGTTGCCATTGCTGGCATGCTGATCGGCGTGTTGACGCTGACAGGCATGGCGCTCAAAATCTCCGGTATGATCCTGGATTTCGGCGGTGATAACCTATTTCTGGTTCTGTGCCTGACGATGGTTGCCTCCTTTATTCTCGGCCTCGGAATGCCGACATCGGCAGCCTATTTGCTGCTGGCGATCCTGATCGCTCCGGCACTCGAGAATTTCGGCTTGCCGATTATCGCAGCCCATATGTTCATCTTCTACTATGGCCTGCTGTCCGCCATTACTCCGCCTGTCGCACTTGCTGCGTATGCCGGAGCCTCGATTGCGGGGGCCTCGCCAAATGAAACTGCGATTGAGGCCATGCGGCTGGGGTTTGTGAAGGTTGTTGCCCCCTTCTTGTTTGTCTATGCGCCGGAGTTGCTGCTTATTGGCTCGCCGCTTGAGGTTTGTTTGGCAACCTATGCCGCTTTCGCAGGTGTGTTCGCTGCGGGCACGGCGATGACTGGTTGGTGTATTCAGCCCCTTGGCCACATTGAACGCGTCGCGTTCTGGCTGTCAGCTGCATGCTTTACCTATTCACTGATCTTGGCCCAACTCGCGCCTTTGGGGCTTGCGGCAAAGGTCCTTGGTACTGTCTTCCTTGTCTTCTCACTTTGGCGTCTCTGGAGTTCACATGACCGTCGATCCGCAAACCTGGCATCCTGATCCGTCCAAGCCGGCATTTAAGGCACCCGCCGGGTCGGTTGATGCGCACTGTCATGTGTTCGGTCCAGGCAGCAGTTTTCCTTATGCTTCTCAGCGGAAATATACGCCGACGGACGCGCCAAAGGAGATGTTGTTTGCGCTCAGAGATCATCTCGGATTGTCACGAAATGTGATTGTGCAGGCGAGCTGCCACGGCACGGACAATGCTGCGCTGATTGATGCACTGCGGGCAGCGCCTGATCTGACCCGTGGCATTGCTGTCGTAGATCCCGCCATCAGCGATGCTGAGCTTCAGGATATGGACGAAGCGGGTGTGCGTGGCATCCGGTTTAATTTCGTCCGTCGTCTTGTCGATCCAGGTCCGAAGGATGTCTATATGCGTTTGGCCGAGCGGGTTAAAGAGCTTGGCTGGCATGTTGTTGTCTATTTCGAGGCCCCAGATCTTGATGAGTTGGCACCCTTCCTGAAAAGTTTGCCGGTGACCGTTGTGATCGATCACATGGGGCGCCCCGATACGGCATCTGGTGTTGAGGGAGAAGGATTTCAGAATTTCATAGCTCTTATGGAAAACGAGAAATTCTGGGTGAAGGTTGGCTGTCCTGAGCGGTTGACCATAGACGGGCCTCCCTATGATGATGTAGCGCCTTTTGCCCGCACGCTTGTCAAACGATTTTCCGACCGTGTTTTATGGGGGACGGATTGGCCGCATCCAAACATGAAGAGCCATCTTCCAGATGATGGTCTGCTGGTTGATCGGATTCCAATCATCGCGCCGACTGAAATCCTTCAGAAAAAATTACTGGTTGAGAATCCAATGCGCCTATACTGGGATCGCTGACCAATTTCGGGCAGTCTTATTTCGGCATGAGTTAGACTATGGAATTGCAGTCAGGCGTTTCTGAGGTCGCGGATAGTCCCGCTGCGTTGGAAAAGGCTTATCCGAACCTACGTCATCTTCGGCTGCTTGAAGCAGCCCAACGGTGTGGAGCTCTGACAACTGCTGCGGAAGGCGTGCATATTTCACAGCCTGCGGCTTCGCAGGCGATGATCCGCTTGAGTAACCAGTTTGGCGGTAAGCTTCTCGAACGTCATGGCAACGGTGTTTTCGCGACGGATCGCGGCATGATCGTGATCAGTCGAACCCGGAGAATTCTCGATCTGGTCCGGAGTTTTAGTCAGGGTGTTTCCCGGCGCTTACGGTCAGATCGCCCGAAACGCGGCGGATCTCTGGAAAGCCACCTGACAGTCTCTCACTTGAAGGCTATGTGCTTTGTTGGGCGCGCTGGCAGTTTTTCTTCTGCAGCGCGCGCGCTCGGTCAATCTGAACCCTCGGTGCAGCGTGCTGCGCGTGAAATTGAGGGTATCATTGGGTTGCAGTTATTCTCAGGCGGCTTGCGCCGGGTGCAGCTGACTCAGTCGGGGCTCGATTTTTCCAAGCTGGCGAGTCTGGTTCTTAAAGAGCTGGACAGTGCTTATGAGGAAGTCCGGGAGTTCGACGGGGCCTATGACGGCCGTCTGATCATCGGCACATTGCCACTCGCGCGCACCAGAATTGTTCCCGATGCTGTGGTCGCTTTGTCGCAAAAATATCCTGAGGCGACGATAGGTGTGTTGGACGGAACCTATGAAGGTTTGTTGCAAAGCCTGGAGACAGGCAACATAGATGTGTTGGTCGGGGCATTGCGCGGCAAGATCATGCACAGCGGTTTGAAGCAGAAGCGTTTGTTTGAAGACCGTTTGGTGATTGTATCCGGTAAGGGGCATCCCTTGGCGGGCAGGCATGAGCTGACTCGTGAGGACCTGGCCAATAGCCGATGGGTTTTGCCGCGGCGCGGAACTCCAACTCGTCATTTATTTGAAACGCTTGTGGGCGACGGAAATCTGAAGGGTGTCATCGAGACGGGGTCATTGGTGGCTTTGCGCGGAATTCTGACCCAATCGAATTTCCTGACAATCATATCCCAACGTCAGATCTATTATGAACTCCAAGCCGGACTGCTCGAAGTCCTGCCATTTTCGCTGGAAGGCAGTGAAAGGCCGATCGGCCTGACCACTCGCGCCGATTGGCAACCGACTGCCTTGCAGGCTGACTTCTTGAGCGCACTGGAAACGGCGATCATGCCTGTTTAGGTCGGACTTGAACGGTTTGGCAGCATGGCGCGTGTGCGTGTTCGGATCAGTTGGCCTGATGAGGGCCTGTCGACTGGCCGATGATGAGTTCTGATTCAAGATACTCACTCACCAGGGTCGTTGGGTCTGGAAGGATCTTTTCGATCAGCAGATGAGCTGCCCGGCTACCCGCGTGGCGGACAGATGATCGGGTGCAGGTGAAAATGGGAACCTCACCACTGTTGGGCAGGAAGGAGAGCGCGTCATCATGTGTGATGACTGAAATATCCCTCCCGATTTTGAGCCCGCAGAGGCCAATGGCACGGGCAACGCCGATGGCTGTGATCATACTGGAAACCAGAAAAGCAGTTGGCGGGGCTTTTTGACGGAGCATCGAAAGAGCGCTATCTGCTCCATAGGGTTCGGTCATGTCTGCAGCACGTAGCAACTTTGGGTCGACTGGCAGATCCCGGTCAGCGTGGGCTTTTTCGAACCCTGCACGCCTGCGCGCCGCAAAATCCATGTCTTCCAGACCGTTTAACAATGCGATTCGACGATGGCCGAGATCCAGAAGCAGATTTGTTGCGCGTTCGAACGCCTGACCATTGTTGACGTCGATCCAGGAAGTGGTCTTCTCCAGTCCGGGTATACGGCCATGTATCAGGAACGGGAGGCCAAGTTCCGCCAAAAGGGCGGGGCGATTATCACCAATGCGTGGGCCATGAACCATCACCGCATCCACTTTTTTCCTGGATGCAATTTCACGGTAGGCGTCTTCCACGTCTTGATCGCCAACCACTGAAATAATCATGTCATATCCGTGCTGGGAATAGGCCTCTCCAGCCCCGGCTATGAATTCCATGAAAACGGGGTTCATCATCTCATGAAGAGAGCGTGGTACTACATGGCCGATCGACATGGCGCGGCCAGTTGCCAGTCGCCTGGCTTGCTGGTTTGGCGCATAGCCAAGCTTGGCTGCCATCTCCTCAACGCGCTGTCTTGTTTCCGCATTGACTTCCGGATAGCCATTCAGCGCCCGGCTGACCGTGGTCTGAGACAGCTCCAGAGCCCTGGATAATTCCTTCAGATTCAATATGCGCGCTCCAAATTCAAATCGCTTTGAGACGTCATTGCATGAAGACAGGCAAAACGAAATGTTAGGTTAGTGTGACAAAGGCTTTCTTGACAATATGGTGACATCGGGACATGTTAACTTTCTATTCAAAGCGGTTTGGATGGGTGTGCAAGATATTTTTTGCAACTCTGATAAGGTGCCCAAATGATAGGCCTTAGGGTCAAGTGTTTTATTTGGATCTGGGAGGATCATGATGAAGTCACGGTTTTTGACGTGCTCGGCGATTGCCGCGCTGGCAGTGGGAGTGAGCGCCGCGGCAGCTCAGGCTGATCTTCTGTTCAAGCCAGGTGAGGATGCCCGGTTCAATTGGGAAAGCTATGAGGCTCTGAAGGCCAACGACCTTTCCGGCAAGACGCTGACCGTGTTCGGTCCATGGCTGGGGGCTGACAAAGAGCTGGTCGAAAACACCCTGGCCTATTTCGAAGAAGCAACCGGTATTGACGTTCAGTACTCCGGTTCAGACAGCTTCGAGCAGCAGATCGTGATTGATACTCAGGCAGGATCGGCGCCGAATATCTCGATTTTCCCGCAGCCTGGTTTGGCATCGGACCTCGCTGCCAAGGGCTTCCTGGTGCCGCTCGGGTCTGAAACCGGCGACTGGGTGCGCGATAATTACGCGGCCGGGCAATCTTGGGTCGATTTGGGGACATTTGCCGGCAAAGACGGATCCGAACATCTTTACGGGTTTTTCTACAAGGCCGATGTGAAGTCGTTGGTTTGGTTCAGCCCTGATAACTTCGAGGATGCTGGCTATGAAATTCCAGAGACCATGGAAGACCTGAAGGCTCTTACCGAACAGATTGTCGCTGACGGCGGAACCCCTTGGTGCATCGGTCTGGGATCTGGCGGCGCGACCGGCTGGCCGGGAACCGACTGGGTTGAGGACATGATGCTGCGCACCCAGCCGCCTGAAGTCTATGACGCCTGGGTTGCGAACGAGATCCCGTTTAATGATCCGCGTGTCGTTGGAGCCATCGAAGAGTTCGGTTGGTTCGCCAACAACGAGAAATTTGTTGATACGCCTGGGGCTGTTGCAGCCTCTGATTTTCGCGACAGCCCGAAGGGTCTGTTTACCTCGCCGCCTGCTTGCTACATGCACCGCCAGGCATCGTTTATTCCGTCTTTCTTTCCTGAAGGTACGGAAATGGGCGTGGACGCAGACTTCTTCTATTTTCCAGCCTATGAAAGCAAGGACCTGGGGTCGCCGGTGCTCGGTGCAGGCACCGTCTTTGCGATTACCAATGAAACCCCTGAAGCACATGCCTTCATTGATTTTCTGAAATCGCCGATTGCCCATGAAGTCTGGATGGCGCAGTCCGGGTTTTTGACACCTCATAAAGGGGTCAATGTGGATGCTTATGCGAATGACACATTGAAGGGCCTTGGCGAAATTCTGCTTGGTGCCACCACGTTCCGCTTTGATGGATCAGACTTGATGCCTGGTGCAATTGGTGCCGGAGCTTTCTGGACCGGAATGGTCAATTATGTCGGCGGGGAGCCTGCAGACCAAGTTGCGACCGACATCCAGAAAAGCTGGGATGCCATCAAGTAACGCTGCCACAAGGGTGGTCGACGCGTGAGTTTTTCTCAGCGTCGACCTCGGCCTCAAGAGGCCGTAAGGGAAGGAACCCATGGAACAGCTGATTTTTGCGTTTTCATCTATGGCAGCGGGAGTCGGTGCCTGCGTCTTGTATTTTTGGGGAACGAATAAAATCCTCGATGGGATATATCCGGCGAGCGGGTCAAAAGCTGGGCAAAATATCCTCAGAGCCAACAGTATAAGACCCTGGCTTTTTCTTGGGCCCGCCATCGTGCTGTTGACGCTTTATCTCATCTATCCAGTCGTGAATTCGGTGATGTTGTCCTTCTACGGACCGTCCGGTGAGGTTTTCGTTGGAACTGCGAACTACAGTTGGCTGTTTGCCGATCAGGGTTTTCGCGAAAGCCTGTTTAACAATCTTCTCTGGCTGATTGTGGTGCCTGCGGCGGCAACGTTCTTCGGGTTGATTGCAGCCGCCCTCACCGACCGGATTGGCTGGGGGAACATTGCCAAGTCGATGATCTTCATGCCGATGGCGATTTCCTTCATTGGTGCGTCGGTGATCTGGAAGTTTGTCTATGACATCCGAGGGGAGAACATTGAGCAAATTGGTTTGCTGAATGCGATTGTGGTCGGCCTTGGCGGTGAGCCTCAGGCCTGGATCACATTGCCGTTCTGGAACAGCTTCTTTCTGATGGTGATCCTGATCTGGATCCAGACAGGATTTGCCATGGTGATCCTGTCGGCAGCGCTGCGCGGGATTTCGGAAGAAACGATTGAAGCTGCCGTTTTGGATGGTGCCAATCCCTTCCAGATTTTCCTGAAGATCAAGGTTCCGCAAATCTGGGGCACCATTGCAGTCGTCTGGACGACCATCACAATTCTTGTCCTGAAGGTGTTCGATATCGTTCTTGCCATGACCAACGGTCAATGGGGGACGCAGGTGCTGGCGAACTACATGTTCGACTGGATGTTCCGGGGGCTGGACTTTGGCCGCTCGGCAACCATCGCACTTGTCATCATGGTTATGGTCATTCCGATCATGATCTGGAATATCCGCGAAGCGCGGAAAGAGGGCTGAGGAACGTCTTATGGATGGTATCGCAGGACGACGCCCGCTTCTGATCTGGGCCGTACATCTTTCTGTCGCGGCTTTGGTGCTGCTCTGGACAATTCCAACTTTTGGTCTGCTCGTGTCTTCTTTTCGGGATGGTGATCAGCTGTCTGTCTCCGGTTGGTGGACCGCCCTAACGCCAACTGAGCGCAACATTGTCTATCGGGCGCCGGCAGCAGAAGCTCAGGTCGAACAAGC
Source organism: Roseibium algae (assembly GCF_037783265.1). Taxonomy (NCBI): domain Bacteria; kingdom Pseudomonadati; phylum Pseudomonadota; class Alphaproteobacteria; order Hyphomicrobiales; family Stappiaceae; genus Roseibium; species Roseibium algae. The sequence continues at coordinate 555,409 of NZ_JBAKIA010000001.1, read as the reverse complement.
AGGTCAATGGGTCATCTCCGGAAATGTATTTGAAGGGCAGGCCGCTGGAGAAATTACCAAATTTGGCTTTTCCAGCAAGGCTCCAACCGCATTTGACGCTGGCCAAAGCGCGGAGCTGACCAAGGGGCGGACCTTGAGCGTTATGGCCAATGGTGACTACCGGATCGCCTCGTCTGAGGAGATGAAGGGTAAGCGCGGAGCGCGTATCTTTTTCACGTCGATTGATCCTCCGAGGTTTACCCTTGAGAATTATCGAAACGTGATGTTTTCAGAAGGCATCGGGCGGTCCTTTATCAATACGCTGACGGTCACGATCCCGGCCACCATCATTCCGATCCTGATTGCGGCGTTTGCGGCTTATGCGCTGGCATGGATGAAGTTTCCGGGTCGCTCTTTGCTGCTGGCTGTGGTGGTTGGCCTGTTGGTCGTGCCCTTGCAGATGTCGCTGATCCCCTTGTTGCGTCTTTATACCGATGTTGGCATCGGCAAGAGTTATGTCGGTGTCTGGTTGGCCCATACGGGCTTTGGACTGCCGTTGGCGATCTATCTTTTGCGGAATTACATCAAGGGCCTGCCGAAAGAAATTATCGAAAGCGCCAAAGTGGATGGAGCGTCTGATTTTGACATCTTTCGCAAGATCGTTCTGCCGCTGTCATTTCCGGCGCTGGCGTCCTTTGCCATTTTCCAGTTCCTCTGGGTCTGGAATGATCTGCTGATTGCCACGGTGTTCCTCGGAAACAATGAAGAGCAGCTTGTGATGACGGCGCGTTTGAGAGAACTCCTGGGCTCCAGAGGCGGAAACTGGGAAATCCTGACAGCCTCTGCATTTGTCTCAATCGCAGTTCCGCTTCTCGTCTTCTTTTCCTTGCAGCGTTATCTGGTGCGTGGGCTTCTGGCTGGGTCGGTGAAATAGAATGTTCAAGATAACAACACTGGAGACGCTGACATGACCTCTGTTTCCCTGAAAAACGTCAGCAAGTCCTATGGCGCTGTCGAAGTTCTGCGCAACATCGATCTGGAAATTGATAAAGGCGAGCTTGTTGTGTTCGTTGGGCCGTCCGGCTGCGGAAAGTCCACGCTTCTCAGGATGATTGCGGGACTGGAAACCATCACCGGCGGCGAACTGCAAATTGACGGCGAGCTGATGAACCAGACGCCGCCTGCCCAACGTGGGATCGCAATGGTATTTCAAACCTATGCGCTTTATCCGCATATGACCGTGCGCGACAACATGGCGTTCGGCATGAAAATCGCCAAGAAGCCCAAGGCCGAAATTGACGCGGTGGTTGGTAATGCAGCACGGATTTTGCAATTGGAGCCGTATCTGGACCGTTTGCCCAAAGCATTGTCCGGCGGGCAGCGTCAGCGCGTTGCAATTGGTCGTGCTATCGTGCGTGACCCCAAGGTTTTCCTCTTTGATGAGCCTCTTTCAAATCTGGATGCCGCCCTTCGTGTTGCAACACGTATCGAGATTGCGCAGCTCAAGGAGAGCATGCCCGAGAGCACGATGATCTATGTGACCCATGATCAGGTCGAAGCAATGACACTCGCCAGTCGGATCGTTGTTCTGCATGGCGGTGATATCGAGCAAGTCGGTGCACCATTGGAGCTTTATGAGCGGCCGGCGAACACATTTGTTGCGCAGTTCATTGGTTCACCAGCCATGAACATGCTTCCGGCAGAGTTGACGGGGACCGGCGCTGAGACGGCTGTGCAAATTGTGAATGGCGGGGCCGCCACAGTGCAAGTACCGTCCGAAGCTGGCGATCAGGGAACAGCGGTCAAATTCGGTGTGCGCCCGGAAGATCTGACGATCACTGATGGCGCGGACTTTCTGTTCGAGGGCAACGTGAAAATCGTCGAAGCTCTTGGGGAAACCACGGTGCTTTATTTCGAGGCCGAGGGAGAGGACGCCAGTTTTGTTGTAAAATTGCCCGGTATCCAGTCGATCCGGAAAGGCGCCAAAGTGCGCCTGACCGCTGCTTCAGAGAAGCTCCATCTGTTCGACGCTTCGGGGATTTCATTCCTTTATCGGTAGTGTCAGGCTCACAAATGAGTTTGAAAAAGAAGGGCGGATGTCACCATGAAAGCCATGGCGCTGACATGGTGTAATCCATCTGAGTTTAATCATATCCCATAAGGCCCACGAGCTGCTTGGAGCGCCGTGTGGTCGTTCTATGGGCCTGATTTTTTCAGCATTATTTATCTGACAGCCATTTGCGGACTTCATTTTTCCAGCGAATGGGATTGGGCTGTGCGTGGCCGTTGGGTTCTGTCACGTCATGTTCATGTGAACGTCTAATTAGGTTCATATGAACATTCTAAACACCTCATCAATCGCTCGAAAAACAGGGCATTCGAGATGCGTCGATACATCGTCGCGCAATGGCTCCGCATTGACAAGTGCGGAAACGGGAAGGACGTGCTCGCATCATGTTGGGGCAGATCGATATCACGGGACGGCAGGCCGAAATCGCGGATCTTGTGCAAAAGACAGGTTTTGCATCGGTCGATGAGTTGGCGGACCGTTTCGAGGTAACGACACAAACCATCCGACGTGATGTGAACGGATTGTGTGAGCTGGGTGTTTTACGCCGAACACATGGCGGTGTTGAGCCGCCAGCCCCCGCTGGAAACATCCACTACAGCACACGGCAAATACTTAATCTGGCGCGCAAGAAGCGCATTGCGGATGTGGTGGCTGGCTCGATCCAGAATGCCAGCTCTCTGGCGTTCTCGATTGGCACGACGCCGGAGATCGTCATGCAGGCCCTGATTGGGCATGAAGGCCTTTGCATCTTCACCAACAATCTGAACGTGGCTTTTACTGCGTCAATCAATTCAAGTTTTCAGGTGACCATCGCTGGTGGACGGCTTCGTCATGGTGACAGGGATATCCTGGGCACGGCGGCGCAGGATTTCTTTGCAAATTACAAGGTCGACATCGGTATCTTCGGCGTTGCAGGCGTTGATGAAGACGGAACTCTTCTGGACTTTCATGAAGAAGAAGTCGCAGCGAGGCAGTCGATCCTCGCCAATTGCCGCCAATCATTCCTGGTGCTGGATCATACGAAATTCAGCCGAACAGCTCATGTGCGCGGCGGCCATATTTCCGATGTCTCTCATGTGTGCACAGACCGGCCAATGCCTGCTGCCATAGAGGCACTTTTGGTCGGCGCAAAAACCAATGTCATCGTGGCAAATGATGAGGAGTTCGGGTGATGTCTGGAAACGGGCCTTCCTCTAGTGCTGGTAAACCAATCCGGTTGGAAAGTGTCGGTAAGCTTTTCGGCAATAGCCGAGCTGTTGACGACGTGTCCATCGATATTCCCGCTGGATCATTTACCGTTCTGCTTGGGCCGTCCGGTTGCGGCAAGTCGACAACATTGCGCATGATTGCGGGCCTTGAAGGAACGGATGAAGGTCAGATCCTGATCGGCGATCAGGATGTTACGGACAAGGCGTCTTCCAAGCGAGACATCTCGATGGTGTTTCAGTCCTACGCCCTGTTCCCTCATTTGAGCGTCGCAGAAAACATCATTTTCGGACTGAAGGTGCGCAAAGTACCTGCTGCTGAACGGCATGCGAAGCTGATTCAGGTGGCCGATCTGCTCGGCCTAAGCGAATTGCTGGAACGCAAGCCCGGTCAGTTGTCGGGTGGGCAGCAACAGCGCGTGGCGCTGGGGCGGGCGATCGTCGGCGAAAAGCCGGTCTGCCTGATGGATGAACCGCTTTCCAATCTGGATGCCAAGTTGCGTCACGAAATGCGCGTCGAGCTTCGGGCCCTGCAACAGCGCCTCGGCTTTACGATGGTCTATGTGACGCATGATCAGGTTGAGGCCATCACCATGGCGGATCAGGTTGTCTTGCTCAATGGCGGGCGACTTGAACAGGCAGCTGCTCCGCGTGAGCTTTATGAGCGCCCTGCAACGACCTTTGCTGCAAAATTTATCGGTACGCCGCCAATGAACCTGGTGCCGGTCTCAGCCGTGGCATCCGCAGATGGCTTGTTCGCAGATCTGTTGTTCGGTGTGCGTCCGGAGGCACTGTTCCTCGCCGATGACGGGGTGCTTTGCGGCCCGGTTCTGGCGGTTGAATACCTTGGCTCAGATACGCTGGTTGATTGCGATCTGGCTGGTTCCGTCCTTCAGGCAAGACTTCCCGGATCTAAAGCCATTGCCATTGGCGAAGTCCTGAGGTTCGGGGTTTCCCCTGACGATCTTCACGTTTTTGACACGTCAACCGGTTCGCGCCGGGACGACCTGATCCCAGAAATCGGATCGCGGTTGCGATCCCAATAGCTGTGCTGTCGTGCGCAGGCGAAATGCGTTTCGGCGCTCCTGCTCAAACCAAGGAAGTTTTGAGATGATGAAGTCCACACTTTTGAAGGCCGTTGCTGTAACGGCTCTTTCTTTCAGCACCTGGGCCTCGGCTCATGCGGTTGATCTGCAATTCTACTTTCCAGTCTCTGTTGGTGGCAAAGCTGCCGAGACCATTCAGTCTCTGACCGACGCTTATGTTGCGGCCAATCCGGGCGTGAAAATCGATGCTGTCTATGCGGGGTCTTACCAGGACACGGTTGCCAAGGCGATCACGGCATCACGTGGTGGCAACCCGCCACAGCTCTCCGTGATCCTGTCTGCCGACATGTACACTCTGATCGATGAAGATCTGATCGTACCTTTCGATCAGTATCTGACCACCGAAACGGAAAAGAAGTGGCTGTCCGGCTTCTACCCGGCCTTCATGGAAAACAGCCAGACCGGCGGCAAGACTTACGGCATTCCGTTCCAGCGTTCGACGCCTGTTCTCTATTGGAACAAGGAAGCTTTCAAGGAAGCCGGTCTTGATCCTGATGTTGCACCTGCGACCTGGGCCGAAATGGTCGAGTTCGGTAAAAAGCTGACCAAAAAAGACGCTGACGGCAAAGTCACTCAGTGGGGCGTCCGCATTCCGTCTTCCGGGTTCCCTTATTGGCTTTTCCAGGGCCTTGCCATCGAGAACGGTGCGATCCTGGCCAATGCTGAAGGCAACAAGACCAACTTCGATGATCCTAAAGTGATCGAAGCCCTTGAATATATGGTTGATCTGAGCACCAAAGACGGCGTGATGGCTCCGGGCATCATCGAATGGGGCGCAACGCCAAAGGCTTTCTTTGAAGGCCAGACAGCGATGATGTGGACGTCTACTGGCAACCTGACCAACGTGCGTGACAATGCACCTTTCGATTTTGGTGTCGCCATGTTGCCGGAGAAAGCCCAACGCGGTGCGCCAACTGGCGGCGGTAACTTCTACCTGTTCAAAGGCGCTTCAGACGAGCAACTTGATGCGGCTGTTGATTTCGTTCAGTGGATTACAGCTCCCGATCAGTCCGCAAAGTGGACCATTGCAACGGGTTACGTTGCACCACGTGCCGAAACTTGGGAAACAGAGGCTATGAAGGCCTATGTGGCTGACTTTGCTCCGGCTTTGGTTGCTCGCAATCAGCTTGAGTTCGCCAAGGCTGAGCTGTCCACCTACCAGAACCAGCGCGTCACAGGCATTTTCAACGATGCTCTTGCTTCGGCCATCACTGGTCAGAAAGACGCTGCGACTGCTCTGAAAGAAGCTCAGGCTAAGGCCGACGCGATCCTGGCAGAATACCGCTAAAGACCTGGAGATCGGGCGGCCGGATCTGGCCGCCCGGCCTTTTCTTCGAAACGCGACGTTATTCCAGACGAGTGTGCCAAGGCCAATGTGCCTCCAGATGTCATCTGTCAAAGCTGCACTTGTCCGGAATGAAGTGAAAAAACGGGAATGATCATGCGGGTAACGATCAAGAGGGACTGGATCCACGGCTGGCTGCTTTTGGCACCTGCGATGGTGTTTTTGTTCGCCTTTACCCACATTCCAGCGATCACGACCTTCATCAACAGCTTCTATTCGACACCGCGCGGACAACGATCTGCCAAGTTCATTGGACTTGCCAATTATGAGCGGCTTTTGGGCGATGAAGTGTTCTGGAAAGTGCTGGTGAACAATCTCTGGTTTGCACTCGGTACGATCCCGATTTCAGTAGGCTTGGCCATCGTCATGGCCCTTTGGGTCAATGGTAAGCTTGCCGGCCGTAGCTTTGTCCGCATGGCCTATTTCACGCCGACTGTTCTGCCGCTGATTGCAGTGGCAAATATCTGGCTGTTTTTCTACACGCCGGGATTTGGCCTTTTTGATCAGATTGTCGGTGGGCTGTTCGGCTGGACCAGTACCAACTGGCTGGGAGATCCGGCCACGGCTCTTAACGCGGTGATCGTTGTGACGATCTGGAAGGAAGCTGGCTTCTTTATGATCTTTTATTTGGCAGCTTTGCAGACGATCCCTGTGACCTTGATCGAGGCTGCCCAGATCGAAGGGGCAAGCCGCTGGACCGTTTTCCGAAGGATCACATTTCCCTTGCTGATGCCAACGACTTTGTTTGTGTCCGTGAATGCGGTGATCAATTCATTCCGTCTTGTCGATCACATTTTCATTCTGACGGACGGGGGACCGGATAACGCGTCTTCCTTGCTGCTGTTTTATGTCTATGAGACGGCGTTCCGATACTGGGAGACTGGTTATGCGGCAACATTGACTGTTGTTCTGCTGGTGTTGCTGTCGGCTTTGGCAATTGGGCAATTCTTCTTTTTCGATCGCAAGGTGCATTACAAATGAACCGGTCCAAGCTTTCGTTCGATCAATGCCTGAACACGGCCGCAGCCTGGTTTTTGGCACTCTTGTGGGTCCTGCCACTTGCCTATGCTATTTGGACGGCAATCCATCCTTCAGCCTATGAAGCGCGGTTTGTACTGACGGCCCCTTTGACGTTTGAGAATTTCGAAAAGGCCTGGGCCGCAGCTCCCTTTGCACGGTATTTCCTGAACACATTCATGTTGGTCAGCCTGATCCTGGCTGGACAGTTTCTGTTGTGCACATTAGCGGCCTATGCCTTTGCCCGGTTCGATTTTCCGGGCCGTTCACTGCTTTTTACATTGGTCCTGCTGCAGCTTCTGGTGATGCCGGATATTCTGATTGTCGAGAACTACAAGACAATGAGGCTGCTTGATCTGGTGGACACGATCCCGGCGATTGCGCTGCCCTATATGGCGAGTGGCTTTGGCATCTTCCTGTTGCGTCAGACGTTCATGACCATCCCGAAAGAGCTGGATGAGGCGGCCCGGATCGAAGGTTCTTCATTCCTCGGTGTGTTGTGGCGCGTTTATATTCCTTTGGCGAAGCCTACCTATCTTGCCTATGGGCTCGTGTCCGTCAGCCATCACTGGAACAATTTCCTATGGCCGTTGATCGTAACCAACTCGGAAGATACGCGGCCTGTTACTGTCGGCTTGAGCATCTTTTCTGCAATTGACAGCGGTGTGGAGTGGTCTGTGATCAATGCGGCCACCTTGATGACCAGCGGGCCTCTTTTGATTGCTTTTCTGCTGTTCCAAAGACAATTCGTGCAAAGCTTCATGCGTGCCGGAATTAAATAGGCGCGTTGCGGCCAGATCTAATTGCTTGCGCTGGCCCCCAGAACAATTGGACGTTGTTCCTGGCCAGTCGTTGGTTTCAAGGAACAGTCGGTGCATCTGGCAACACCTTCAAGTGCGTATCGCAGGCAGCAAACCCGGCGTGTTCGTGTCGCCTCTGATCCGGATGGGCGGTACGGGCTGAACAAGGGATTGCGCTGGCCGTTCGGCCTCGTCGGGCTGCCGGTGACCTGTTTCAGATCAATGCCCTTTCGGTCGAGCAGCACATCATAGGTGTAGTCGATCACGACGGCTGCATTCATCCAGAACACTTTTGCAGACACGCCAGAGCGGGCCGAGAGCGAAAACACCAGAGGCGACAGGTGATTGTCGATCAGCGGTGTCAGGCGTTCAAAAGCATCTCGGTCTTTACCGGATGACATCACAACAGGATTAGACAAATTGAACCGCTGTGGCTGTCCGTTTTGATCCAGGGACAGGTAGAGGTCGAACAGACTTGAAGGGGCATCGCTTTGAGCGGCATTCGTCAAAAGCAGAAGGGGGGGAAGTAGAAAACCGAAATACCATTGCGACCAGAACGACACCACTGAGCGAACATCGTCACCTGGAAATTGCATCTTGGCATAGGCATCAAGAAGTCTCTTGAGGCCTGTCGGGTCTGTGAGTTCGGAACATTGGATTGGGTTGCCATTTCCGGTATTCACGCCGGGCGTTTCGGGGATGCTCTCGTTTGTACTCTGAATGGGCTGTATCGAAAATCGATCTGCCAAATGCGCTGCCGGGCCATGAAACAGATCCTCCAGATAATCGCTCAGGTCGATTTTTTCATCGAGGCAGAGGTCTGCGCCGGTCATTAACGAATTTCCATGACTGTTTTATACGAATGCAAATTTACACCAATGCCAGCGACATAATCTGTTTTGGCGTTTGAGCGGTCTTCGTGTTTGTTGCAGACTGTCTGGATGCAGACCCTTGATTAAACCAACTATGATGAAACTACCCTTTTGAGTTTCCTAAGGGCAAGGAAACTTGAGTTTTATCCTCGCTATTTCTAGAAGAAATACAAATTTTCAGTTGGTTGGGCTGCATTGCCATAAAATAAGCCGACTAATGAAATTTGGCGGGTCAGGTAACTTTCGCTCCGGTTGATCACTTGATTGTGTTTTGAAGGAATTAATTGCGAATATTGTCTCTCTGCCGTTCTCCTATAAGCTTATTGATTTTACTCGCATTTAATTGGAAGCTGGCATGGGTTGCGGGAAGGATCGCAACAAATTGCAATTGCATTTTTTATTTTCCATTGACCTTCATTTCCTTTCGATTGATATTCGCTTTGCCTGCGCATGCGGGCCGTTTTGGGAGGAACACATGAAACAGAGATTTATGTCCGCGGTGGCAGCCGCGGCAATACTATCGTGCGCCGGTCAGGCTTTCGCCGGAATGGATGAAGCCAAGACCTGGATCGATACCGAATTCCAGCCGTCTGTCTTGTCGAAAGACGAGCAGATGAGCGAAATGGAATGGTTCATTAAAGCTGCCGAGCCATTCAGTGGCATGGAAGTCAACGTGTTGTCGGAAGGGATTCCGACCCATGACTATGAATCCAAGACCCTGACCAAAGCATTTGAAGAGATCACCGGCATCAAGGTGAACCATCAGATTCTTGGTGAAGGTGAAGTGGTTCAGGCTGTTCAGACGCAAATGCAGACGAACCGGAATCTCTATGATGCATACGTCAATGATTCCGATCTGATCGGTACGCATTCCCGCCTGCAGCTTGCAGTGAACCTGACCGACTGGATGGCCGGTGAAGCCAAGGACGTGACGTCCCCGACGCTCGACCTTGAAGATTTCATGGGCATCAGTTTCACCACTGGCCCAGATGGCGATCTTTATCAGCTTCCTGATCAGCAGTTCGCGAACCTTTACTGGTTCCGCAAGGACTGGTTTGACCGCGAAGACCTGCAGAAGGCGTTCAAGGCCAAATACGGTTATGATCTGGGTGTGCCGGTCAACTGGTCTGCCTATGAAGATATCGCGGAGTTCTTTTCCGAAGACGTCAAGGAAATTGACGGCGTCAAAATCTATGGTCACATGGATTATGGCAAGCGTGCTCCGGATCTCGGATGGCGCATGACTGATGCTTGGCTGTCGATGGCTGGTGCGGGGTCGCCTGGCGAACCGAACGGCGTACCGATTGATGAATGGGGCATCCGCATGGAAGCCGGTTCATGTAATCCGGCTGGCGCAAGCGTGTCGCGCGGTGGTGCAACCAATGGCCCAGCTGCTGTTTATGCGATCCGCAAGTGGGATGAATGGCTTCGCAAATATGCACCTCCTGGTGCTGCGGATTATGATTTCTATCAGTCACTCCCGGCTCTGAGCCAGGGCAATGTTGCGCAGCAGATCTTCTGGTACACCGCGTTCACTGCGTCGATGGTAGCTCCCAAGAGCGAAGGCAACAATACGGTTGATGATGCAGGCATGCCGCTTTGGCGCATGGCTCCATCACCGCATGGTCCCTATTGGCAGGAAGGCCAGAAGGTTGGTTATCAGGACGTTGGATCCTGGACGATCCTGAAGTCCACACCGACTGATCGTGCGAAGGCTGCATGGCTTTATGCCCAGTTCGTCACATCCAAGACCGTTGATGTGAAAAAGTCCCAGGTGGGTCTCACGTTTGCCCGTGACAGCACAGTGCGCCATGAGAGCTTTACAGAGCGTGCTCCACAGCTCGGTGGTCTGGTTGAGTTCTACCGGTCTCCTGACCGTGTTCGCTGGTCCCCAACAGGGATCAACGTGCCGGATTATCCAAAGCTGGCGCAGCTTTGGTGGCAGCAGATTGGTGATGTGAACTCCGGTGCGTTCACGCCACAGCAGGCCATGGATCGTCTCGCAAGCGAGATGGACCAAGTGATGGCGCGTATGGAACGTGCGGACAAAGCCAACAGCACTTATGGCGGATGTGGTCCACGCCTCAATGAGGAAAAAGACCCGTCTGAATGGCTCGGCAAAGGCGGCGCCAAGGCGAAGCTGGACAATGAAAAGCCTCAGGGCGAAACCATTGGCTATGACGAGTTGATTGCCCAGTGGAACGCTAACTAAGCGTTGACACTGCGATGAGCTAAATTCCGGGGCAAGTTTTGCCCCGGGATCTTTCGGTTCGTGACGTGGCCCGCGAAGCGCGGACAAAAGAATGCGATTTCCTTATGTCTCTTGAACTTATCGATGTCTCGAAGCGCGTCGGGGTGGACCAGCACATTCATCCGACAAACCTGACACTTGAAGCTGGCGGGATGAATGTCCTTCTGGGTACCACCTTGTCTGGCAAGACAACTCTGATGCAAATGATGGCAGGTCTGGACAAGCTGACGACAGGCTCGCTCCGTTTCAAGGGCGAGGATGTGACCAAGACAGCTGTGCAAAAGCGCAATGTGTCGATGGTGTATCAGCAGTTCATCAACTACCCGAATTTCAACGTTTTTGAGAACATTGCATCCCCCTTGCGGGTCGGGCGCGTGCCAGAAAACGAGATCAAGCGCAGGGTTGGCGAGATGGCTGAAATGCTGAAGCTGTCGCCGATGCTGGACCGTAGCCCTTCTGAACTGTCAGGTGGACAGCAGCAGCGTACTGCGATGGCCAGAGCGCTGGTCAAGGATGCGGATCTTGTGTTGCTCGACGAGCCGCTCGCAAATCTAGATTTCAAATTGCGCGAAGAACTGCGCGATGAGCTGCCACGACTGTTTGCAAACCGGGATTGTGTCGTTGTCTATGCGACCACGGAACCGGTTGAGGCGCTGTTGTTCGGTGGCCATACGGCAACCATGCATCAGGGGCGTATTACACAATTTGGCCCGACTGGTGACGTTTATCGGCAGCCGCTGGACCTGATCAGCGCGGAGGTGTTCTCCGAGCCGCCTATCAACCAGGCGCAGGTCGAGAAGAAGGGCGCTTTGATGTCCTTTGCTGGCGGCGCCAGTTGGGCAGCCATTGGTCAGATCGCAGCGTTGCCCGATGGTGCCTATACGCTGGGCCTGCGCCCGTATCACGTCACAACGATGGAAGCTGGCGAGATGCCGGTCAAGATTGAGGGAAATGTCGTGGTCACCGAAATTAGCGGGTCGGAAAGTGTTGTTCACTTTCGGGTCGCCGATCGGACATGGGTCTCCCAATCACACGGGATCCATCAGTTCGAAGTCGGAGCTGCCGCAACACTTTATGCTGATGTCTCCAGGGCATTTTATTTCGACCAGTCGGGCAAGTTGGTTGCGAGCTAAGCGGCAGGAATTGGGAGACGGCCATTATGGCAAAAATTACGCTCAAGGAATTGCGTCACAGCTATATGCCCGATCCGAAGGTCGATGCAGATTATGCGTTGCAGCAGCTCGACGTCGATTGGGATGATGGCGGCGCTTATGCGTTGCTGGGGCCTTCCGGTTGCGGCAAGACAACGCTGCTCAATATTATCTCCGGCTTGCTGACACCGAGCCACGGCCAGGTGATCTTTGACGGTCAGGATGTGACGAAGCTGCCGCCGGATCAGCGCCATATCGCGCAGGTTTTTCAGTTCCCGGTCGTCTACGACACGATGACGGTGTACGACAATCTGGCGTTTCCACTGCGTAATCGCGGCGTGGCAGAAGCTGAAGTTGAGCGCCGTGTTCGCGACATCGCAGAGATGATTGATCTCAAGGATACCTTGCAAAATAGAGCATCCGGACTGACGGCAGACGGCAAGCAGAAGATCTCGCTTGGGCGCGGTCTGGTGCGCACGGACGTTAATGTCATCATGTTCGACGAGCCTTTGACGGTGATCGACCCGCATTTGAAATGGCAGCTTCGATCGAAACTGAAAGAACTGCACCAGCGGGTGCGAACCACCATGATCTATGTCACCCACGACCAGACGGAAGCGCTGACATTTGCCGACAAGGTTGTGGTGATGAAGGACGGCCAGGTGGTGCAGATCGGCACGCCGGTTGAGCTTTTTGAGCGGCCACAGCATACGTTTGTCGGTCACTTTATCGGATCGCCGGGCATGAATGTCATTCCGTGTGAAGTGCGCGGCGGCAGGGCGTTTTATCAGGATGCGGAAATTCCGACCTGGAATGCAGGCTCTTGCGGCGATGCCTGGGACTTGGAGCTTGGCGTTCGGCCTGAGTTCACTTCGTTTAGTGACAGCGGCATCCAGGTGGATGTTGCCAAGGTGTCGGATGCGGGCCGGTTCCGGATCGTGGATACGCGGCGTGGTGATCAGAGCATAAAGCTGCTGGTCCCCGAAGGCGGCTATATTCCTGAAGGCAATGCATATCTTCAATTCGCGCAGGACCACACTCAGGTCTATCGCGGCGGTTGGCTGGTGAACTGAGGATCGAGTGATGAACAAGTTGGAAAATCAGAAAGCCTGGCTCTTCGTCCTTCCCGTGGTGTTATTGGTCGCGTTCAATGCGGTCATCCCGCTGATGACGGTTGTGAACTATTCCGTCCAGGAGACGTTTGGTGACAACACCTTCTTCTGGGCCGGTGTGATGTGGTTCGAGGACGTGCTCAATTCAGAGCGGTTTCATGCCTCTTTGGGCCGTCAAATGATCTTCACCTTCTCGATCCTGGCAATTGAAATCCCGCTTGGTGTGCTGATCGCGTTGACGCTGCCGCGCAAAGGCCCCTGGGTACCGGTGTGTCTGGTGCTGATGGCCCTGCCGCTGCTCATTCCCTACAATGTCGTCGGGGCGATGTGGAACATCTTCGCGCTGCCTGACATTGGCCTGCTGGGGCGCAGTCTAAACGGGCTCGGCTTTGACTATAATTTCACGCGCCAGCCGGGGGATGCCTGGTTCACGCTGATCCTGATGGACGTCTGGCACTGGACGTCGCTGGTGGTCTTGCTGGCCTATGCCGGCCTTGTGTCGATCCCGGATGCCTATTATCAGGCGGCCAAGATTGATGGGGCGAAGTCCTTCGCGATTTTCCGCTACATCCAGCTGCCTAAGATGAAGCGGGTGCTGACCATTGCGGTGCTCTTGCGGTTCATGGACAGCTTTATGATCTACACTGAGCCTTTCGTCCTGACGGGCGGGGGACCGGGCAACTCCACCACGCTTTTGTCGATTGATCTGGTGAAGATCGCACTTGGCCAGTTTGACCTTGGTCCGGCCGCGGCGATGTCCCTGATCTACTTCCTGATCATTCTCCTGATGAGCTGGGTTTTCTACACGCTCATGATGCGCAACGAGGCAAACTGATGAGAAACGCAAGCCGCTTCGTTCCGGCCCTTTACATCCTGTTCCTGATGTTGCCGATTTATTGGCTCATCAACATGTCGTTCAAGACGACCAACGAGATCCTGGGCTCCTTCACCCTGTGGCCAAGGGAGTTCACGATTGAGAACTATGTGACGATCTTCACCGATCCCACATGGTACATGGGCTACGTGAATTCGCTGGCCTATGTCTCGATCAACACGGTGCTGTCGGTGTCCGTCGCGCTTCCGGCGGCCTACGCGTTCTCACGCTACCGGTTCCTGGGCGACAAGCATCTGTTCTTCTGGCTTTTGACCAACCGGATGGCACCGCCTGCAGTTTTCGCATTGCCGTTCTTCCAGCTTTATTCTGCGGTTGGGCTGTTTGACACCTATTGGGCGGTCGCGCTGGCGCATACGCTGTTCAATATTCCGTTGGCTGTGTGGATCCTGGAAGGCTTCATGTCAGGAGTGCCGAAGGAACTTGACGAGACAGCCTATGTGGATGGCTATTCGTTCCCGCGGTTTTTCGTCAAGATCTTCATTCCGACGATTGCCGCCGGCATCGGCGTTGCAGCCTTCTTCTGTTTCATGTTCTCCTGGGTCGAATTGCTTCTCGCCAAAACGCTGACGTCGGTTGCGGCCAAGCCGATTGCGGCGGTCATGACCCGAACGGCGAGTACGTCCGGATATGAACTCGGACTGCTGGCTGCAGCTGGAACCTTGACGATTATTCCAGGTGCTTTCGTGATCTATTTCGTACGTAACTACATCGCCCGGGGCTTTGCCCTCGGCCGGGTCTGAGGAGGAAATCGCTATGGGTCTTTCCTGGATGGCCTGGACCTGGCCAACAGCCGCCTTTTTTTGTTTCGTGGCGCTCTGCATTTTGACGATGGGCGTTTGGGAGTATTTCTCACCGGGTGGCGGGCCGCGAGACGGTGTGCTCGGGCTTCACACGACGCGCGGCGACCGGTTGTTCATTTCCCTGCTCGGCAGCGCCTTTATTTGTCTGGCATGGCTTGGGCTGATGGGCATGCCGCTCATCGCTCCAATCGGCCTATCCATCGTCTACGCCATTGTGGTGTTTCGTTGGGTCTGAGGTGAGAACCGGCTAAGGTTACCCGGTGCCTTTCGCATCGCCTGTGCGACCCTCTTTCCAGTAGGAAATCGCAAGTTGACGGCCTTTCTTCAGGCCAAGCGTCTGCTTGAACATTTGGCGAAGGGATTGCGCATTGTTGTATTCGCCAGCAAACCAGCAGAAGTCGGGTGCTTGCTCTGGCGCCGGTGCTGCGGCGAGTGACGCAAGCGTTTCATCAATGCGGGCTGCAAATGTCTCTGATGGCAGGCAAGTGATCTGCAAAGGCGTTTCCGGCAGATAGCTGGTGGCTTCCTTTGGCAAGGCGGCGACCACATGTCCTGTGCAATTGGGCGGCAGATGGGCAAGCATATGGGCCAGCGCAGGCAGAGCTGTCTCGTCGGCCGCAAGCAGAACCCTGCTGCAGTCTTCAGGCACTTTGTCTCCGCCACCTGGACCCATCAGGCCGATCTGATCCCCAGATGCAGCGGTTGCGGCCCAATCCGCAATCTTGCCGCCTGAATGCGCAACGATATCGATGTCGACTTCGTTCTGGTCCACACGGATTTCTTTTAAAGTGTAATAGCGGACGTGGAGTTCGTCTTTGCCTTGCGGCCAGACTGTCGTGCCATTGGCTGCGACGTGTGGCCAGATTGGCTGACGTCCTGCATGGGATGGCAACATCAGCTTGACGTGAATACCGTCTTCCAGGAGGGCGGTGATATCTCTCTTGCTGGCATCTGTTTCGCTGGTAAATGTCAGACGCATCATGCCGGGGAAGGGCGCCGATTTGCGCACGAATTGCAGCAACTGAAAGTTTATCGGAAACGCCGGACTGTCACCGGACGAGCGGTTGGTGTTGTCGCTCCAGCGAACGGCCTGGGCTGCCTCTGCTGAAATTTCCTCAAGATGGCGGACCACGCTTTCCTTGAAGAAATACAGCGTGTTCTGACTCGGGGCTTTGACGTGAAACGTCAGCGTTTCATCATCAGGGGCCACCCGGATCTGGCTGGTCTGGTCAATCTCGATGAAAACGCTGCCGTCTGGTTGCGTCACCGGGGTGAGCTCATGTTCGCGCAGGTGCTCCAGTATGTGTCCCAATGCTTCAGCAGGCTTGTCGAGCGCGACCGTCGTTTGTGCGGAAAAACTCATGAGAGACCTTTGTTTCTGGATGACGAAAGACCATGGAACAGCATCTGCGCCCAATTGGTTTCAGGCGATGCGGGAGGTCGTCCACATCGCTTACAAGTCGTAATAATCATACATGAAATTCAAGTTCAAGTTTTCAAAGTCATGATGACGTTTTGCTAATTTTCGGGATCTTTATTTCACGGGAGGCTAAGAGCGACGGTTCATAAATTCGCTTAGGTGATTTCTCGAGTGTGAGCTAGGCAAATAACTCAAAAGTTGATAAAATAAATTTTACATGCATATGGTGTTTTGTACGTTATTCCTGCATTCCTTTAGGGTAATTGCGCCCTTGATCTGAAAGGGTCAAAGATGACCATGTGTTTTCCTAAAATATTTTTGTTGAAGAGCGTCTTTCTGTTCGGCTCTATCACTGCGACGGGTGCTCATGCTCAGAACTGTGATGCCATTTGTGTGGATGGCGAAAGTTGTATTTCGGCAGCTGTTTATCCTTATGTTCCAGATATGAACGCCTTCACATCTGCCATCTGCACAGCTTGGCAAGGTGCTGGAAAAACCGAAAAACTCTATCTGATTGCAGACGAAAGCACTTGGGATGGCGGGTATTCGTCCAATCCGGTCTACACTAATGGCAGCGGCACCTCAGTGCCGATTGATGTCTTCGTTTTTGATGCGATGTACCTGGAATATTGGAAAACGCAGACTACCCAGGTGCCGTCAAATCAGATCACGGATGCCGCTGATTTTGTATCCTATGCAGACACTGCGCTTAAATTGCCCAATGGCGATATGTCTGCTCTTCCGATGCTTGGCTGCACCAACCTGATGTTTTACCGTGATGGTGATGCAGGTATGGCGGGTGTCTCGACGCTGTCTGAGTTTCAGTCGGTTAATCCCGCCGGTATCTACATCAGCCCGGTACCGTTTGGAATGTCAGGCGTGATGATGAACATGGCGGGAAAGACAACCATCGGCGTCAATTATATGATCAAGGGATTGCTGGATAACGGTGCCTGGCCATCCATGACAGCCCTTGACCCAGCTATTGTGCAATCCTTAACCGACATATCTGAAACGTCGAGTTATTATAATGCTTTGACGGGAGCTGTACCGCCGCTGGCTGGGGTGGAAGATCAATATGTACGCGCGGGATATTTTAGCGAAGGCTATGGCCGCACTTCTATTGGCTTTTCCGAGAGCATGTCGCAGATGTCCGACGCAACACGAAGCCAATTGCAGCTCAGGGCTTTCCCATGGACTGATGATACATCAGCGCCAAATCAGTTCTATGCAGACGTTGTGGGTGTCAACAGTGCCTCACCCTTCCTTGCCAACAGCGGTACGCTGCCGTTTGAACTTGCCAACATCATGACAGAGCAGGCGACTGTGCAAAATGCAATCGCTCCGGCTGACGGGAAGCTGTCCTACCTCTTCCCTGCTCGCACCAGTATCTTGACTGCGCTGAGTGCTGTTGATCCGCTTTATACGCAGATGACGGCCGTTCTGAATGCGAAGACAACGAACCTCGTCAGTATGCCCACCATTGACCGGGATGCCTTCCACAGCTTCGGCGGCAACGTGCAGAGCGCGGTGCTCGGCGCTTTCAGCGGTCATTGCGATCTGGAAAGCACTGATTATCCAGGCTCCAACTCTGCTGCCTCGCAGATTTGTACGCCGCTCTGCCAAAGCGCGGGGGGGTGGATTGGATCTTGGACCAACCAGGCGCCGCCTGCATGGCCGGGATATTCTGCTTGCGGCTGTTCCCAGTGTGTTGCGTCTTCTCCTTTGCCGGCGAACGTTACAGAAACCACTACAATGGTTCAATCCGGACCAGCCTTGCGCCGTTACAATCGAAACTAGAGCGCTATCACCAGTCCTTGTTGAGCCAAACTGTTTTCAACATGGGCTGGTGAATCTGCAGATGCCAACATTGAAGGCAATATCAGTTTATCCGGCTGGCTTCTTTTTGGGCGCATAGGTCGCCGGGTCAACCGTGTCCGGTCGTCCCGCGAGCGACAGATTGGCGATGCGCGGGGCAGTTTCGCTGATGACTTTGCCGGATTTGACCACAGCAAGGCGGGTTGCCTTGAGGCGAATGGCCTCGATGGTGTCTTTGGCTTGCAGCAGCAGGAAGTCTGCCTTGCAGCCAACGTCAAGGCCATAGCCATTCAGACCTAGCACCTTGGCCGGATGGGTTGTGACGCAGTCATAGCAATAGCGAATGGCTTCGCGGCTTGTCATCTGTGCCACATGCAGACCCATGCTGGCAACTTCCAGCATGTCGCCGGAGCCCATGGAGTACCAAGGGTCCATCACGCAGTCGTGGCCAAAGGCAACGTTGATACCATAGCTGCGCATTTCCGGCACGCGCGTTTGACCGCGGCGTTTGGGATATGTGTCGTGACGTCCCTGCAAGGTGATGTTGATCAGCGGGTTGGCGATGGCGTGGACTTCAGCTTCCGCGATCAGGGGCAGGAGCTTTGAGACGTAGTAGTTGTCCATGGAATGCATGGATGTGAGGTGGGACCCGGCAACCCGGCCCTGAAGTCCGAGACGCTGGGTTTCATAGGCCAGCGTTTCGATGTGGCGTGATAATGGGTCATCCGTCTCGTCGCAGTGAAGATCGACCATGAGGCCGCGCTCTGCTGCGATCTCGCACAAGCGCCTGACAGATGCTGCGCCGTCTTCCATGGACCGCTCGAAATGAGGAATACCACCAACGATATCGACGCCCATGTCGAGGGCTTTTAGAAGGTTCTTCTCAGCGTTCGGCGACCGATAGAGGCCATCTTGCGGGAAAGCGACGAGCTGTAGATCGATATAGGGCGCGATCAGGCGTTTGACTTCAAGCAGACCTTCCACGCCGGTAAGCTTGTCGTCACACACATCAACATGGGTGCGGATCGCAAGCAGGCCCTGGGATACGGCCAGATCGCAATATCGCAGAGCACGCTCCACAACAGCATCCACCGTCAGGATCTCTTTCAGCTCTCCCCAAAGGGCGATGCCTTCAAGCAGAGTACCACTTTCATTCATACGTGGCAGGCCGAGGGACAGCGTCGCGTCCATGTGGAAATGGCTGTCGACGAAAGGCGGCGAAATCAGTTGGCCATTGGCGTCGATTGTCTCTGCGGCTTCGCCGGTGATGCCTGCCTCAACGGCGGTGATACGACCAGCGGCGCAAGCGATGTCCATGCCAGTGCGACCATCGGGAAGCGTGGCGTTTTTGACCAGAAGATCGAAGCTCATCGGGACGTCTTTCGTTTCAGGCTAGCGTTGGCCGCGGAAGTAAGGAACCAGTAGGGCGCGGGGGTAGTCGGCCTTTCTAGCTACCAGTACAAGCGCCGCGATGGACAGGACATAGGGCATCATCAGGAAGATCTGGCCTGGAATGAAACTGCCGATTTCTGTTTGCAGGCGGACCTGAAAAGCATCAAAGGCCCCGAACAGAAGCGCGCCGATGAGCGCTTTGCCGGGACGCCAGGAGGCAAAGACTGTCAGGGCAATGCAGATCCAGCCACGCCCGTTGACCATGCCAAAGAAGAAAGCGTCAAAGGCCGACATGGTAAGGAATGCACCGCCGAGCGCCATCATTGCCGACCCGAAAACCACGGTTCCAATGCGCAAGCCGTAGACCGAAAGGCCCTGGGATTCGACAGCTGAAGGATTGTCGCCGACGGCCCGAATCGCCAGCCCGAGCGGTGTTCGATAGAGCACGAAGGCTGTCACGGCGACCAGCGCCAGTGCCAGAAATGTCAGAGCGGTTTGTTGGAACAGGGCAGGCCCAATGAAGGGGAGATCCGACAGGCCGGGAATGTTCAGCGGCGGGAACGCTTCGATGCGCGGCGGTGAGGAGACGTCCGGCAAAGCTGTTCGGTAAGTGAAGTAACTCAGCGCTGTGGCAAACAAAGTGACCCCGATGCCGGAGACATGCTGTGACAGGCCGAGTGGAACCGTCAGGATTGCGTGGATGAGACCGAAGAAGCCACCCGCAATGGCAGCAACCAAGACGCCTCCCCAAAGACCCGCGCCTAGCCAAACGGCCATCCAGCCTGCCATTGCACCGGCCGTGAAAATACCTTCAATACCGAGGTTCAGGACGCCGGCGCGCTCGCAAATGAGCGCTCCGAGGACGCCAAAGATCAACGGCGTGGCAATTCGAAGGGCTGCTGCCCAGAAATTCGCTGTCAGGAGAATGTCGAGAATATCGCTCATTTCGCGGCTCCTTCGACGGTCTTGTTGTTGGTGAAGCGAATTTTAAACCTCAGGAACAGGCCGGAAATGAGGACGCATATCAGCGCCATGGCGACGATCAGGTCAGCAAGGTAATTTGATACGCCTGTTGCCCGTGACATGCTGTCAGCGCCAACAAAAATGCTGGCGATAAACAGGGCCGCGATTACAACGCCAATGGGGGAAAGGCCCGCCAGCATGGCAACCACAATGCCGGAATAGCCGAAGCCGGGTGAGATATCTGCGGTCAGGTATCCCTTGAGGCCCGCGACTTCGCCAACACCGGCAAGACCCGCGAGTGCGCCGGAAAGAAGACCGACACGTATGAAGGTTGCGGTGACCGGGATGCCTGCGTGGCGGGCCGCGTTGGCGTTCTCGCCGACGGCGCGAATTTCAAAGCCCCAGACTGTCTTCTTTAGAAGGATGTAGATCCCGATGGCGGAGGCAAAGGCGATGATCAGGCCACCATGGATTCGCATGCGCGCCATCAGTTTGGGCAACATAGCGTTGTCCAGCATTGGCTCAGATTGCGGCCATCCCATACCCATAGGGTCTTTCATCGGACCTTCCAGCATCATCTGGACGAACAGGATAATGATGAAGTTCAGCAGCAAGGTCGTGACAACCTCATCGACGCCGAGGCGGGTTTTTAGCAGAGTTGGCCCCAGCATGACGAGGCCGCCTGCCATCGCGCCACAAAAGACAACCAGCGGTAGGAGAACGACAGCGGGGGCGTCGATCCAGCCTGACCCAACAGCGACGGCCGCCAATGCCCCGGCATAGAGCTGACCTTCTGCACCGATGTTCCAAAGCTTGGCCCTAAAGGCGAGGGCTGCTGCAAGCCCGGTCAGGATCAAGGGGGCTGCTCTGGTCAGCATTTCGGTGAAGGCAAAGGGAGAGCCGAAGGCTCCGGTCAGCATCAGTCCATAAGCTTCAAACACAGATAGTCCTGCAGACATCATCGGGATTGCTGCAAGGGCCAGCGCGATCACAGCGGCGGCAACCGGTATCAGTATCAGGCGGGGGAGGGACGCGGGCTCGCGTGGCTCGAAGCGGATCATGCCGCGTGCTCCTTTGACTGGCCAGCCATGCGCAGGCCGAGAGTGCCACGGTCCAGTATTTCGGTTGGGTCGGGGGCGGAAAGATGACCACGATGGATCACGGCGATACGGTCGGACAGGCGCATGAGTTCGTCGAGGTCCTCGGAGATCAGGATAACGCCAGCACCCCTTGCGCGTGCTTCCAGCAGGCGGCGGTGCACGTCGGCGGTGGCGCCAACATCGAGTCCGCGTGAAGGTTGGGCGGCGAGTACAACACAGGGGTTGGCATCGAGTGTGCGCGCCAGAACGATCTTCTGGATGTTGCCGCCAGACAGCAGGCGGGCAGGGGCTTTCTCGCTCTGACAGCGAATGTCATAGGCCGCGATCGCCTCGCGGGCCCGTGCTGCGATGGTGTCGAACCGCAGGAAACCGAAGCGCTGGTTCTCCGGCTTGCGAATGTGTTCTATGGCGAGGTTCTCGGCGACGGACATCGGGCCGACAATTCCGTCTCTGTGCCGGTCTTCGGGAATGCGGGCAATACCGGTGTCGATCATTTCGCGGGCGGAAGCTGCTGTGAGGTTGTCGCCGTTCAAGGAAATACTACCGTCTGCAGGCGCTTGAAGGCCTGATATCACCTTGGCAAGTGTTCCCTGACCATTGCCAGATACGCCGGCGATGCCAAGAATCTCTCCGGAAAGAAGCTCCAGATTGACCCCATGCAGGGCATCGCGCCCGCTGCCAGTTGTAACGCCTGAGAGCGTGAGCAATGTGTCGCCGGGAGCTTGGGGATCGCGCGCGTTTTCCGCAATATGTTTGCCAACCATGAGTTCGGCCAAATGTCGTTTGTCGCAGTCCACTGTCGCAAGATCTGCGACTTTCCGGCCGCCGCGAAGCACCGCGACCCGGTCCGAGGCGGCAATCACTTCGTCGAGCTTGTGGGAGATAAAGATGATGGCGAGGCCATCTGTTGCCAGTTTCTTCAAGGTCGCGAACAATGTGTCGGATTCTTGTGGCGTCAGCACGGCGGTCGGCTCATCCAGAACCAGAACCCTGGCATCACGATAGAGTGCCTTTAGGATTTCGACACGCTGTTTCTCGCCAACCGAAAGGCTGGAAATTCGGGCGTTCAGATCAACGGCAAGGCCGGATCGGGCCATCAGGTCATCGAGATGCTTTTTTGCCTTGCTACGGGAAGACCTGAAAGCGGAAAGAGGTTCTGTGCCCAGTAGTATGTTTTCGAGTGCGGACAGGTTTTCAGCCAGCGTGAAGTGCTGGTGAACCATGCCAATTCCGGCTTCAAGCGCAGCACTGGGCGAGCCGGGTTCGAGTTCAACAAGTGTGCCATCTTTGGTGCCGACTTCGACGGTTCCGTTGTCGGCGACATAGTGACCGAACAGAATGTTCATCAAGGTCGTTTTGCCCGCGCCATTTTCCCCAAGTAGGGCGAGAATTTCACCCCTGCGCAGGGATAGGGAGACGTCGCCATTGGCTGTGAGCGCGCCGAATGTCTTGGTGATATCATCCAGTTTGAGCACGGTTGGCATGTCGCCCGGCAAATCGGTCATAGTGCCTCTCCTGGCATAATTGTGTATCCGCATCCGGACGAACGTCGCCGCCAATGGGCAATGATTGGTGAGCTTCTTGCAGCATGGAAGGGAGAATGCGGGAAGGGATTGCCCCACCCGCATTCAAGTCAGGTTTTACATGGTCGACTTTGGTTCGCTGTCGTTGACATTGACGCGGAACAGACCGTCGAGGATTTCCTGTTCTTTCTCTTTTGCTGTCGCGACCGATTCAGCTGGCGCAAGAGCTTCGTCAACAACGAAGCTGCCGCCCCCATAAGACATGAAGCTGTAAGGACCATAGTCTGCTGGCTCGAAGTCATCTGCCAGAACGGCTGCAATGGCTTTGTCGATGGTCGGTTCCATATGCCACAGAGCGGAAGACAGGATCGTTCCAGGATAGTCCCCTGCCGTATCGATCACGTTGCCGATGGCAAGAATACCCTTTTCCTTGGCCGCATCGGAAACGCCGAAACGTTCTGCGTAGAGCACGTCAGCGCCCTTTTCGATCATGGCAAAGGCGGATTCTTTGGCCTTGGGCGGATCGTACCAGGAGTTGATGAAGGTCACGAGGAACTTGACGTCAGGGTTGACGGACAATGCGCCTTCCATGAAGGCATTCATCAGGCGGTTCACTTCTGGAATCGCATAGCCACCGACCATGCCGATTACATTCGACTTGGTTGTAGCGCCTGCGATGATTCCGGTCAGATAGGATGGTTCGTGGATCCAGTTGTCAAAGACCGAAAAATTTGGCTTGGCAGCGCCAAATGACGATCCCATCAGGAAGGCTGTGTCAGGATATTCAGCGGCGACCTTGCGCGCTGCGCGCTCGACGGCGAAGGC
Organism: Roseibium algae; assembly: GCF_037783265.1. Taxonomy (NCBI): domain Bacteria; kingdom Pseudomonadati; phylum Pseudomonadota; class Alphaproteobacteria; order Hyphomicrobiales; family Stappiaceae; genus Roseibium; species Roseibium algae. The sequence goes on along the minus strand of NZ_JBAKIA010000001.1, from coordinate 531,764 downwards.
TTCGCCAACGACCAGATCCATGCCCTGTTCGGCGTATTCGCGCATGACGCGCTCATAGTCGGTGTTGGCGACGTTCTCTGAGAATGTGTAGGCGATGTCGCCGCGCGCTTCTGCTGCTTTCAACGCCTTGTTGATGCGGCTGACCCATTGCTGTTCCACCGGAACGGTATAGATCGCTGCGACCTTGATTGGCTTGTCCTTGGCAAAGGCTGCCGGGATGCCGATAGAGAGAGTCGTGGTCATAGCCACAGCGGCGGAGAGCAAGGCCCGCCGGGACCATGAAAACGGTTTCGATTGAGCCATATTGAACCCCTGAATTTATTGTTATCAACCCGGTGAGTTGACCATAAAAGCAGCAGTGTCACAATGTTGCCGAGAAGGTAGGCGTGCTGTTTTTTTGAACATTCGGACAAAAATAGCACGCAAAAACCGCAGCTTCAATTTCAGGTGGAGATCTGAGGGGGGCTTCCCTCACTCTCAGACAGCCTGGTCACATCACCGCGCCGACCTGCCAGGGGACAAATTCATTGTCTCCGAGTCCAAGCGTTTCGGACTTGCTGGGTTGGCCCGATGCGACGTGCAGGATCAGATCGAGGATCTGGGCGCCCTTTTCGGGAATGGTCGCATCACCGGTAATGATGTCGCCGCAGTTCATGTCCATGTCGTCAGGCATGGCCTTGAATAGCACGTCATTTGTTGCAAGCTTGATGGTGGGAGCAGGCTTTGAGCCGAACGCAGATCCACGGCCGGTGGTGAAGACCAGAATTTGCGCGCCGCCTGCAATTTGCCCGGTGGCAGAGACGGGATCGTAGCCAGGCGTATCCATGAAGACAAAGCCGGGTTCGGTCACAGTTTCTGCGTAGTCATAGACTGCTGTCAGGGGTGTTGCCCCGCCTTTGGCCGAAGCCCCGAGTGACTTTTCCAGAATAGTGGTCAAGCCGCCTGCCTTGTTGCCTGGGCTTGGATTGTTGTCCATGCTGCCGCCGTTCATGTCCGTATATCGTTCCCACCAACGGATTTGGGCGATCAGCTTTTCAGCAACCTCATGATTGACGGCGCGGCGCAAAAGCAGTTGTTCTGCACCATAGATTTCCGGCGTTTCAGACAGAATAGCCGTTCCGCCGAGGCCAACGAGAAGATCTGATGTTACTCCGAGCGCAGGGTTTGCCGTCATGCCGGAGTACCCATCAGAGCCGCCACATTGAAGCGCAAGTTTTAATGCGGAAGCAGGACATGTGCTGCGCTCAATCGAGTTCACTTCTGGCAGCAGTTCGAGCACCTTGGTCTTGATGGCTTCGATGGTGGCGCGGGTGCCGCCGGTTTCCTGAATGGTCAGGCCGTGGAACCGGTCTGCCATGGTGTCGCCGAAAACGGATTTCATACGGGCGACCTGCATGACTTCACAGCCGAGGCCGACGAAGATCGTTGCACCGACATTCGGGTGTGTGGCATGTCCCCAAAGAACCCGCTGCAGGAGTTTGAATCCAGTGCCGGCGCTGTCCATTCCGCAGCCTGTGCCATGGGCAAACGCGGTGATGCCGTCCACATTCGGGTAGTTGGCAAGGACACCGGAAACCTCCAGTTCAAACGCAGCCTTGCGAATGACCGTTGCGGAGCAATTGACCGTTGCACAAAGAGCTATGTAGTTCCGCGTGCCGATTTGTCCGTTGCTTCTCCGGTAGCCCTGGAACGTCCGTGGCTCGATCTTTGGAATGGCTGCCTGTGCCTGTGCCAGATCCGTCCCGACTTCATAGTCCTGATCGTGATCAGAGAAGTTGCAGTTGTGGGTGTGGATGTGATCTCCAGGTGCAATCGGAGTTGTTGCGTTGCCAATGATCTGGCCGAACTTGATAATCCTGTCACCCGGATTGTGGGAAGTTCGCGCGATCTTGTGACCACCGGATACTGCCGTTGGCAAAGCGTTGCCAATGGTGAGAGGGTCGGCTCCCTTTACAGCGCGTTCGGATAGGATTGCTACTGTATCAGACGGATGAAGAATGATCGGTGCGCGCATGGTCAAGCTGCCGGAAGTTGGGCGGAAAGGCCTGCGATGACGCCTCGGATTTCAGCCAGTCCGCGCATGCGCCCAAGCAATGGGTAGCCTGGATGCGCTTCGCGTTCTGCATCATTGAAAAGATCATGGCCATGATCCGGGCGAAAGGTGATGTCTGCGTCCTTGCGGCCATCGGTGCGTCTTTTGCGTTGTTCGGTCAAAAGCGCTGAGACCAAGTCAACCATGTCCGTGTCTCCGCCAAGGTGGGCTGCTTCTTCGAAGGAGCCGTCCGGGTCCTTTGCCACATTGCGCAAATGGGCGAAGTGGATCTTGTCGGCGAATTTACGGGCAATGTCGGGAACGTTGTTCCTGGGATTGGCTCCGAGTGATCCAGCGCAAAGCGTCAGCCCATTGGATGGGCTTTCGTGAGCGTTCAGGATCCAGTCTATGTCTGCCTCGTTGGAAACAATACGCGGGAGCCCTAGAATGTCGCGTGGAGGGTCATCCGGATGGACGGCAAAGCGCAGCCCGAGGTCTTCGGCGGTCGGGATTACTTCATCCAGAAACCGCTTGTAGTTGGCGCGCAATTGGTCTCGGCTGATGCCATCATAGGCCTTGAGCGCTTCCTTGAGGCCAGCTGTATCGAAGCGGTCGTAGGCACCGGGCAGTCCTGCCATGACAGCGTGGATCAGTTGATCCCGCTCCGCTTGGGTTGAGGCCTCGAACCAGGCCTTGGCCTGCCTGATAACTTCGGCAGAATAGTCATTCTCGGCTTCCGGACGCTCAACCATGAAGAGTTCCAGCGCTGCCATTTTTGCAGAGGAAAACCGCAGACAGGTTCCGCCACGGGCGACCGGTGCCGCAAGGTCGGTTCTGGTCCAGTCAAGCAAGGGCATGAAGTTGTAGCAGATGACTTCAATGCCTTCGGCTGCAAGATTGGCCATGGACTGACGGTAGTTGGCAAAGAGGCCGGAGAGGTCGCCGTCGTTGCGTTTGATCTTTTCGTGTATCGGCAGGCTCTCAACTATGGTCCAGTTGAACCCGGCCGCATTCAGCTTTTGTCGTGTTGCCTGGACCGTTTCGCTTGCCCAAATCTCGCCATAGGGGATTTCGTGCTGGGCCGTGACGATTTCACTTGCACCCGTCTGAGCGATCTCAGAGAGGGAAATCTTGTCGAATTTGCCGTACCAGCGCCAACCTTCCTTCATGCCAAGTCCTCCAGAACTGTCCGAACTCCGTCGGCGCTGAGCAGGATATAAGCGGCGACCAAATCGAGACCAATTTCCTCTGCAAGGTCCTGATTGAAAATTTGGTCGACGCCCAGAAGTGCTGCTACTTTTTCGCCAGGGGCACTTGCAGCAGCAGATAGTGCTGCCAGCTTTTCTGAAAGCGGGTCGCGCACATCAATTGGTGCGCCATTGAGATCCGTGCCGCCGACATAGATCATCCAGGCCGCGATTGCGGTTCCAAGGCCCGGTGACTGGTGTCCTGCATCAAGGTTGTCCCGGAGGGTGCCCAATATGCGCTGCGGCAATTTTTGGCTGCCGTCCATGGCAATCTGCCATGTCCGGTGCCGGATCGACGGATTGGCGTAGCGTTTGAACAGCGCACTTGCATAGGCGGACAGATCAACTTCGGGAGGCGGCGTAAAGGACGGTATGATCTCACGGCGCCAGAGGGATTTGACGTAAGTGGCCATCACTGGATCGGCGACGGTCTCAGCAATGGTTTCATAGCCTGCCAGATATCCCAAATAGGCCAGGGCGGAATGGGTGCCATTCAGCATCCGCAGCTTCATATGCTCATAGGGCGTGACATCTTGGACAAGTTCGACGCCAACTGCGGCAAGGTCTGGCCGGGCCTCCGCGCCATAGGCTTCGACGAAATCATCCTCTACGGCCCATTGACGGAATGGCTCGTGCAACACAGGCGCTGCATCAAAAAATTCGGTCTTTTCAGCCAACGCTACAATGTCTTCGGGCTTTGTGGCCGGGACAATGCGATCAACCATGGTTGATGGAAAGCGACCATCGGACTCGATCCATTTAGCAAGATCAGTGTCGATCAGGTTGGCAAATTCGATGACGATGTTGCGGACAAGCTTGCCGTTTTCTGGAAGGTTGTCACAGGTTAGAACCGTGAATGGCGGCAGACCTGTATCTCTGCGCAGCTGTAATGCGCGCACGAGGAAACCGGGAGAGGATACAGGAATTTCGCTGTCCAGATCGTGTATGATATCTGGATGATCCTTGTTCAGCTGACCACTTGCCGGGTCATGGCAATAGCCTTTTTCGGTCACGGTCAGGCTGACAATGCGGATCTCGGGGCTGGCCATGGCGTCCAGCACGGCCTGTGGGTCTTCTCGTGCGACCAAGACGTCTGTTATGGCCTCAACCTGTCGCAAGGTTTCTCCGTTCGGGCCGAGTTCCTGAGCCGTGTAGACAAAATCCTGCGGTGCCAGTTGATCGCGCATGCGCGGGCTTTGCAGGCTGACACCGATGATGCCCCAGTCGCCACCCGAAGCTGCCATTGCTTCTTCGATATAGATGGCCCCATGGGCCCGAAAAAAGGCACCGAGACCGAGATGCACAATCCCTGATCTAGGGGCAACTCCGGTTCGTGATACACGCGGCAACTTAGTCGGCAATTCAGCGGGCAAGCCAGCCTCCATCTACATTCAGAACTGCGCCATGAATATACTTGGCAGCGGGAGATGCAAGGAATACGGCGGCTTCACCTATGTCACTTGCCTCGCCCCATCGCTCTGCCGGGATCCGTTCCAAGATCTGGCGGTTGCGGTCCGGATCATTGCGCAGGGCTTCCGTGTTGTTGGTTGCAATATAGCCCGGAGCAATGGCATTTACATTGATGCCCTTTGCTGCCCATTCGTTGGCTAACAATTTTGTGATGCCCGCAACGCCGTGTTTTGACGCTGTGTAAGACGGTACACGAATGCCGCCCTGAAACGACAGCAGTGAGGCAATGTTGACGATTTGACCAGATCCACCCCGAGCAAGCACGGCTTTGCCAAATGACTGGCAGGTGAAGAAAACAGCCTTCAGATTGACGTCCATGACATCATCCCAGTCTGCTTCGGTAAAATCGACTGAATCGCTGCGACGTATGATGCCAGCGTTGTTGACGAGGACATCAACATGCTCGGCTTCGAACAGATCTCGCGCAGCCAGGGGATCGGAGAAGTCCAGGTTGATGAATTTGCCGTTGTTGATCTGTGTCAACGTTTGTGAGCAGTCGCGGCGAGCGGCGCAGAGAACCTCTGCGCCAGCCGCACCCATTGCGATTGCGATAGCCTGACCGATGCCGGTGTTGGCACCAGTGACCAGAGCGCGTTTGCCTTGCAGAGAGAATGGGTTCACCGGAGATCCCCCATCGCAATCATGTCCATGTCTGTGAAGTCGACATTGTCTCCGGCCATGGCCCAGCAGAATGTGTAGGCACCTGTCCCTGCGCCGCAATGGATCGACCAAGGCGGTGAGATGACGACATCCTCATTGGCCATGACGAGATGGCGGGTTTCTTCAGGCTTGCCCATGAAGTGGAAGACGCGCTGGTCTTCATCCAGTTCAAAGTAGAGATAGGCTTCCATGCGGCGGTCATGGGTGTGCGCTGGCATTGTGTTCCAGACTGAGCCGGGGGCGAACTGTGTGTAACCCATCAACAGCTGGCAGCTTTCGGCGACTTCTGGGTGCAGGAACTGCAAGATGACGCGTTCATTACAGGTTTCTGCTGAGCCCATTTCGACGCGGCGTGCATCTTCAATCCGGATGAGCTTGGTCGGGCAGGTGCGGTGGGCCGGTGCCGAAAGAATGTAAAAGCGGGCGTTGCCTGACAAGGAAACCGGGCCGGACCCCATGCCGATGTACAGCACATCGCCTTTGTTGACGGTGTAGTCGGTTCCGCCAACAGAGACGGTACCAGCATCCCCTATGTTCAAGATGCCCATCTCGCGGCGATCCAAAATGGAGGGCGTTCCGCAAGCTGGAACATGATCCAGAGTGAGCGTTCCCTTGCCGGGAACTGCGCCGCCCATAACCAGACGGTCATAGTGAGAATAAACGAGGCGAATTTCGCCTTCTGCAAACAGGCCGCCAGCATGGAAATGCGAACGAAGTCCGTCTGTATCCAGTGTTTTGGCTGTGGCAGGGTCAATCGCGTGGCGGGTTTCAACGGTGAGCATGGGTTTGGTCCTGATCTTGGGAGTGTTCAGAGAAAGTCGTCGCGGCGCGGGGTGAAAGTGTCCACCAGCGTTCCCGGTTCGAGGCACTTGCAGCCATGGAGCGCGTTGGATGGAATGACAAAACTGTCACCCGGACCGACTTCGATATCTTCGCCATCAACGGTGAAGGTAAAACGTCCGGATTCTACATATGTCGATTGGATGTGTGGGTGATTGTGCAGTTTGCCTTCCGCGCCTTTTTTCTGAAAGCGGAACGCAACCACCATCAGTTCGGCACTGTCAGACAGAACTTGCCGGGTCACGCCGGGATCGGCCTGAACTTCTGGAAATGATTTAACGAGCACAGGGTTCTCCTAGTGAAAGAGCGATGGAAGCCAGAGGGAGAGGAACGGAATATACGTGACCAGCATCAAGGTCGCGAAGGCCGCGCCATAGAATGGCCAGATGGTTCGGATGGCCTGCCAGACGGAGATTTGGCCCACAGCACAGCCGACGAACAAGATGGTTCCCACCGGTGGTGTGCATAGGCCGATACCAAGGTTCAATATCAGAATGACGCCAAAGTGAATCGGGTCGATACCGAAGGCTGTTGCGACTGGCAGGAAGATCGGTGTGGTGATTACGATCAGCGGAGACATGTCCATAAAAGTGCCAAGCAGCAGCAGGATCAGGTTGATCATCAGCAGAATGACGATTGGGTTGTCGGACAGGTCCTTCATCATCGTGACCAGCTCGGCTGGAATGCGCAGGAAGGCAAGCAGCCAACCGAAAGACGCCGCACAGCCGATCACCAGAAGCACCATGGCTGTCGTTCGCACTGCGGCTTTTGTTGCTGCGACGAAGTCGTTCCAGTTCATGGTTCTATAGGCGAGGGTCGTCACCAGTAGGGCGTAGACGGCAGCGATACAGGAGCTTTCGGACGCCGTGAAGATGCCGGAGCGGACACCGCCGAAGATGATTGCGATCAGCAAAAGCCCAGGGATCGCGTTGAAGAACAGCAGACCGAATGCCGCCCAACCGGGAAATTTCTCGGTTGGGTAGCCTCTCTTCTTGGCGACGAACCAGGCCGTCACCATCAAGGATATCGCAAGCAGCAGGCCGGGAATAATACCTGCGGTGAAGAGATCTGCAATCGATAGCCTACCGCCAGCGGAGATCGAATAGATGATCATGTTGTGCGAGGGCGGCAGCATCAGGGCGATGATTGAAGAGACGACCGTGACATTGACGCCATAATCGACGTCATAGCCTTTTTTCTTCATCTGCGGGATCATCAGGCCGCCGATGGCGGTGGCGTCAGCGGCAGCTGACCCGGAAATTCCGCCAAACAGAACAGAGGCTGCGATGTTGACTTGGCCAAGGCCGCCACGCAAGTGGCCTACAAGCGCACCGGCAAGGGCAACCAGTCGCCTTGCGATGTCACCTCTCACCATTAATTCTCCAGCAAATATGAAGAACGGGATGGCCATGAGAGCGAAGACCGAGACGCCCGAGTTCAGGCGCTGGAATACGATGACGGGCGGCATGCCGAGATAGAGGACGGTCGCAAGTGATGCTGCGCCCAGGCAAAATGCGACTGGTGTGCCGATTATCAGAAGGAATACAAACGTTCCAAAGAGGACCCAAACTTCCATTTTCAGTCCTCCACGAGGTCAGTTTCGCCGAAGCGTGCGGTGGGCATGCCTGCGGCGCGGCGCGCCAGGCGTTCAGCCGAGAACAGGACGATGAGAACACCGCCTGCGACAAGTGGCAGAAAATCAAAGGCACCAGAGATACCGAGGGATGGAAGGACGACATCCCATGAAGAGAACATGAGCTCTGCCCCGTAATAGAACATGCCAAACCCAAAGCCCCCGACGATCAGGTCGGATACGCTGTAGAGCCAGTGCTTGGCAGTGTCAGATATGAAATAGAGCAAGACATCAAAACTGAGGTGATAACCTTCCCGAATGCCGACCGCGGCTCCAAGGAAGATGAACCAGCCCATCAGGATGACTGCTGCGGGTTCGCTCCAGACAATGGAATCGTTCATGACGTAGCGCATGAACACCTGGGCAGAAATGAAAACTGTCATCAGTATGAGACCGGCACTGGCCAGCCAGAGCGCGAGACGCGCGACGTGGGACAATGCCCGCGCAACGGTTTTGATATGGTCCTGCACGTTAAGGAATCCCTGTCACGCCTAGACCATTTTCTGTTTGGTCTGGATCATCCTTTGATCCGTGCGACTGCTGAAAATGGCCTGTCTAACAAAATGGCGAGAAATTTCATCCGCCATTGTTGAAGAGAAGTGAAACAACAATGGCGGATTATTAAGGCCCATGACGACGCGCGCCATGGGCCTTTTCGTTCAGATCAATCGGTAGCGCGGATGCGGGCTACGAGGTCCTTGAGCTTGTCGGATGTGACATGTTTTTCATAGACGCTGTCCATGGCTGCCATGAACGGAGCTTTGTCGATGTCGGTGATGACTTCAACACCGGCAGCGCGTACTTTTTCCTCAGATGCCTTTTCACGGGCAACCCAGAGATCACGCATAACCTGGACAGAATCCTTGGCAGCCTGACGAACTGCTGCCTGATCGTCAGCAGACAGTTTGTCCCAGCTGATTTTGGACATGACGAGGACTTCTGGAACAATCAGATGCTGGTCGAGTGTGTAGTAACCAGCAACTTCATAGTGACCTGAAGATTCAAAAGACGGCCAGTTGTTTTCAGCACCATCGATAACGCCAGTCTGAATGGCGGAGTAGACTTCGCCGTAAGGCATTGGCGTCGCGTTGGCACCCAGAGCCGTCATCATGTCGACAAAGATGTCGGACTGCATGACACGAACCTTCATGCCAGCAAGATCGTCGATTGATTTGATCGGCTTGACCTTGTTGTAGAAGCTGCGTGAGCCGCCGTCATAGAATGCCAAGCCGACATAGCCGTGGGGAACAAATGCTTCCAGGATTTCTTCACCGATTGGGCCATCCATGACAGTGTGCATGTGGTCAACGGATTTGAAAACGTACGGCAGGGAAATAACCTTGGTTTCTTCAACCAGGTTGTTGAACGGACCGGTGGACACACGGTTCAGGTCGATCACACCAAATTTGGTCTGTTCGATGGTGTCTTTTTCCTGGCCGAGCTGTGCGGAATGGAACACTTCAATGCAAAGACGTCCGTCTGTGCGTTCTTCCAGAAGCTTGCCCATGTGCTGGACAGCGGTAACGGTTGGATAGCCGTCTGGATGCGTGTCAGATGATTTGAGCGTGATTTCACACGCCATCGAAGTGGTCGCTAGCGCGACGCTAGCCAGCAGTGCTGATGCCAGTGTTTTTACAATTTTCATGATTTTCCTCCCATCATGATGACTCGTCAGAGCCGGTAGGCTTGCTTTGCAAGCCGGTAGCTGAGGTCATGTGCGACCTCATGTGCCTCGTCCTCTGCCAACCTCCCGGTGGCAATGAGCGTGGCGAGATAAGCGCAGTCCACCCGGCGGGCCACATCGTGACGGGCCGGAATGGAACAGAATGCGCGCGTGTCGTCGTTGAAACCGACAGTGTTGTAGAAGCCTGCAGTTTCCGTGGTCATTTCACGGAACCGGCGCATGCCTTCCGGGCTGTCATAGAACCACCAGGCCGGGCCAAGCTTCAAAGCTGGGTATACTCCTGCCAGTGGTGCCAGTTCACGGGCATAGGCTGTCTCATCCAGGGTGAACAGTATGATCGACAGTTTCGGATCCATGCCGACAACGTCCAGCATTGGCTTGAGGGCGCGCACGTAGTCGGTTCTGGTTGGGATGTCGAAGCCCTTGTCACGGCCAAATGCTGTCATGACTGGGCCCGAATGATTGCGATAGCTGCCAGGATGAATTTGTAGGACGAGGCCGTCCTCTAGGCTCATTTTGGCCATTTCAGTCAACATGTGACCGCGAAACGCGTCGGCTTCTTCAGGTGTGCAGCTGCCTTTCAGGGCTTTCTGGAACAGGTCGTCGGCCGTCTTGTCGGAGAGATTTTCAGTCCGCGCGGTTGGGTGGCCGTGATCTGACGATGTGGCACCAAAGTCCTTGAAGTAGGCGCGGCGATTGCGATGAGCTTCCAGGTAACCCCTCCAGCTGGTCGCATTCTCGCCAGCCATGTGGCCTAACTTTTCGATGTTCTCCGCGAAGCCATCGAATTCTGGGTCTACAACTGCGTCTGGACGATAGGCTGTGACGACCTTCCCGTTCCAATCACTCTCGCGGATCATCCGATGCCATTTCAAGTCATCAAGTGGAGATTCCGTTGTCGCGATTGCCTCGATATTGAAACGGTCAAATAGAGCGCGCGGACGAAAGTCTGGTTGTGTAAGGCACTCGGCTATATGGTCGTAAGATGCATCAGCATTTTTCGTGTTTACCAACTCTGTCCAGCCGAAGATTTCCTCAAATGCGTGGTCCAGCCACATTCTTGAGGGGGTGGCCCTGAACAGATGGGAATTTTCAGCAAATATCCGCCAGATTTTACGTCCGTCGGTTTCGGTCTGACCACCATCTGCGCGCGGTACGCCCAGGCTCTCAAGGGAATGGCCCTGGGAGCAAAGCATGCGGAATACATAATGATCTGGTGTGATGAACAGCTGAGCGGGGTCGGGGAACGCCTCGTTTTCGGCATACCAGCGCGGATCGGTGTGTCCGTGCGGGCTGATGATTGGCAGATCCTTGACGGTTTCGTAGAGCGCACGCGCCGTTGCACGTGTTTTCTCATCTGTTGGAAACAGTCTGTCCGGATCCAATCGTCCCACCATGTTCATCCCTGCTTATGGCCTTTTGAAACTAAGGCTTTTCATCATGCTAGTTTTCTAATATGCTAGTATACGCAGCGAGTCAACGGAGAGAAATATGTCGGGACCGAGCCTGTTGAAAGTACTGGAACCGCTGAGCAGGCCGTCTGTTGCCGACGCTGTGTTCGAGGAATTGCACCGGCAGATATTGTCGCTGGAGTTGCCGCCGGGCACGAAAATGTCGGAAGCAGAAGTTGCCAAGGCCTTTGATGTGTCGAGGCAGCCTGTGCGCGATGCATTTTATCGTCTGTCGAAACTCGGCTTCCTCTCGATCCGGCCGCAACGTGCAACGACTGTGTCTTTCATTTCAGAAAAAGCGGTGTTTCAAGCTCGTTTTGTCCGTAGTGCCATTGAAGCTGATGTGGTTCGGATAGCTTGCCAGAAGTTGACCTCTGATGACTTGGGTCGGCTTCAAAGCGTTCTTGACGAGCAGCGTATGGCTGTGGAAGCCAAGGAGCCCGTCTTGTTTCATGCGTTGGACGACAAGTTTCATCGGGAGATCTGTGAGCGCTCCGGATTAAGCTTCGCGTGGGATATCATTCGTGAAAACAAGGCCCATATGGATCGGGTACGGTTTTTATCGCTTTCTTTTGCTTCTGAGGATGCCTTTGGCGATCATGTTCGCGTTTTGGAAGCTATTCGCGCACGTGATGTGGATAATGCAGCGAACCTTATGACTGAGCATCTGGGGCGCATAAAAGGGCAAATCGGCCGCATACGCGCCGATCATGAGGACTTTTTCGCTAAAGAGGTTGATAGTGAAATATAAATTTGTCGCCATGGGTGAATGCATGGTGGAGATGGCGCCAACTGCCGACGGCACCTATGTCATGGGCTTTGCAGGCGACACGCTTAATACGGCCTGGTATGCGCGCAAGCTTTTTCCTGAGAGCTGGACTGTCTCTTACTTGACGACTGTCGGCACTGATGGCGTTTCCAATAGTATGGTTCAGTTCATTGAGGCTGCAGGTCTTGATACTGGCATTATTGGTCGGCGCGATGACAAGACAGTCGGGCTTTATGTGATCCAGCTCAGCAATGGTGAACGCAGCTTTGCCTATTGGCGTTCAGATTCGGCGGCCAAAACACTGGCCTCGGATGCGGATGACTTCCAGGCAAAATTAGATGGCGCGAAGGTGGTCTATTTTTCGGGAATTACACTTGCCATTTTGGCTGAACCAGATCGGGTGACCTTTCTGGAGGGAATCGCCAAGGCGCGGGCTGCTGGTTCCACCATTGTGTTGGATCCCAACTTGCGTCTGCGCTTGTGGTCGAATGTTGATGAGATGCGGGAGGTGATCACCAAAGCATCGCAGCATAGCGATATTATTCTGCCGTCCTATGAGGATGAAGTCACGTTTTTCAATGATGGTTCTCAAGAGGAAACAGCACGTCGTTACGGAGGGGCTGGGGCCGGGCTTGTTGTGGTCAAGAACGGACCTGGCGACGTTGTTTGCCTACGTGATGGTGTGCTTTCTAGCTATTCCTCAATTCCGGTTGAGAATGTTCTGGATACGACTGCGGCGGGGGACAGCTTCAATGCTGGGTTCCTGGCAGCTTATCTGGACGATGGTGATCTGAAAAAGGCTGTTGATGCGGGCAATCGTCTTGCCTGCCGGGTGATTGGCCAGCGCGGTGCCTTGGTTGATGTGTTGGAACCTGCGTAATTTTGATTGTGATTTAGAGCAGGCAGCTCACGTGCATGCCTTTGTGATGGCAAGGGTAATTGTAATGCGCGTGCTACCGAGGTAAGCATCGCTTGAGTGTTCCTCTTTGGTATTGGGCGATATGCGCACAGCTTTGGTCACAGGGTCTGCCGGCTTCATCGGCTATTTTCTTTGCACGCAATTGCTTGAAAACGGGTTTCGCGTCATCGGCCTGGACGCAATGACGGATTATTATGACGTCAAGCTCAAGCAACGGCGGCAGCAAATGCTGTTGCAAAACGAGTATTTTACGGCAGTGAATGACCGAATTGAAACGCCGGGTTTGCTGATGCAGCTGTTCGCCCGCGAAACGCCGGACGTTGTGATTCATTTGGCGGCTCAGGCAGGCGTGCGGTACTCCATCGAGAATCCCCGTTCTTATCTGGAAAGTAATATCTGCGGCACATTTGAGCTTTTGGAAGCTGCGCGTGCCCATCCGCCACAACATATATTGCTGGCGTCGACCTCTTCTGCCTACGGTGCGAACACTGAAATGCCGTATACGGAGACAGATAAGGCCGACCATCAGATGTCGTTTTATGCTGCGACAAAAAAAGCGACCGAGAACATGGCGCATTCCTATGCGCACTTGTTTGATTTACCCGTGACGATGTTCCGGTTCTTTACGGTCTATGGTCCTTGGGGACGTCCGGACATGGCGCTGTTCAAGTTCACAAAGGCGATCCTAGAAGGCCAGGCAATCGACGTTTACAATCACGGCGACATGAAGCGGGACTTCACTTATGTGGAGGATCTGGTGGAGGGCATCCGGCTCTTGATCGATGCGGTGCCGGTTCGGCCTGACGATGGTGCCGTTACTGAAGGTGACAGCCTGTCTCCGGTCGCGCCCTGGCGGGTGGTCAATATCGGCAATTCGAATTCAGTGCAGCTGAATGACTTCATTGCAGCCATAGAAAGAGCCACAGGGCGCATCGCAGAACGGAACTTCATGCCGATGCAGGCCGGTGATGTACCGGCCACCTGGGCCAATGCGGATTTGCTGCAGTCACTGACCGGTTACCGCCCGAAGACGGATGTCGAAACGGGAGTAACCCGTTTCGTTCAATGGTATCGCGAGTATTACGGCGCCTGATCCTTAAGCTTCCCCGAGAATTGTTCGCGCTATCTGCGAGCTTAAACCCTATGCTGCATTCAAATGGCAGGCGGAATAACGTCCCGGCGCGATTTCCTTGAGTTCCGGTTTGTCCGTTTTGCACCGTGCGGTCGTATGCGGGCAACGCGGGTGGAAGTGACATCCCGATGGCGGGTTGATGGCCGAGGGAACTTCGCCCTTGATCGGATGGAAAGTGCGATGACCCTCCGTGATCTGAGGCGCTTCCGCAAGAAGCGCTTGCGAATACGGGTGATTTGCGTCGGCGAATATGTCCTTGGCAGATGCCAACTCGACCACACGTCCAAGATACATGATTGCCACGCGGTCAGAGATATGGCGCACAACGGACAGATCATGGCTGATGAACATATAGGTCAGATCGAGTTCTTCCCGCAGGTCGAGAAAGAGATTGATGATCTGCGCCTGGATCGACACATCCAGAGCTGCGATGGATTCATCGCATACCAGAAACTCAGGATTGACGGCCAGGGCCCGGGCAATGCCGATGCGCTGGCGCTGCCCGCCTGAAAACTGGTGCGGATAGCGGTTCCTCAGGGATGGGTCGAGGCCAACCCTTTCCAGGGTCTTGACTGTAAACTCATCGCGCTCGCTGGACTGAACAAGGCCATGGGCAATCGGAGCTTCGCTGATTGCCTGTATGACTTTTTTGCGTGGGTTCAGCGACGAGTAGGGATCTTGGAAGATCATCTGAACCGCCAGAATATAGGCTTTTTTCTCGCTCCCGTTCATCTGGGAGTATGTTTTTCCTTTCCAGATGATGTCGCCGCCGGAAGGACTGTGGATACCTGCGACCATGCGGCCCAGTGTTGACTTTCCGCATCCGGATTCGCCAACAACACCGAGAACTTCGCCCTTTCGGATCGAGAGGTTGACGTGGTCAACGGCCTCTACCCGAACTTCGCGGTTCTTTGCTCCCAACAGATTGGCTGTTTTGGCTGCCAGATCGAGCGGCTGGGTGAAGGCCTTTGAGACACCGTCAATTTGAAGAATGTCGGTCATGCACCGAGCTCCTCGGAAATATTAAGACCGGTAATGGGATTATGACAACGGTATAAGCGCGCGCCGTCCTCCGTCATCGCGGGGCCCGTTTTACATTGGTCTTTTTTGTGCGGGCAGCGGGCCTGGAAGGCGCATTCGTCGCCCAAGGTCAGCAGGGATGGGGTCATGCCCGGGATCTGGTAGAGGCGATGCCCAACCATGTGTTTTCCGGGAACAGACTTGATCAGGCCTGCGGTGTAGGGATGACGCGGTTGATTGAGAACCAGGGCCGAAGGACCTTGCTCCACAATTCGGCCAGCATACATAACTGCGATTTCATCAGCCAGGCCAGAGACTACGGACAGATCGTGGGTGATCCATATCATGGCGGTTTTATACTGCGAGCAGAGCTTTTGGGCCTGCGCCAGGATTTGGCCCTGGATCGTTACGTCGAGCGCCGTTGTGGGCTCATCAGCAATGATGAATTCCGGGCGGTTCAAAAACGCAATTGCGATGGCAACTCGTTGGCGCATGCCGCCGGAAAGTTGATGCGGATAGGCTTCCAGGCGTTCTTCAGGAGAGGGGATGCCGACTTCGGCAAGACCATCGCGCGCGCGCTGCCAGGCGTCCCGTTTCGACACTTTCTCGTGTGCTGTGATTGCCTCAGTCATCTGTGCGCCGATCTTGAGCACGGGATTGAGGGTCATCATTGGATCCTGGAAAATCATCGAGATCCGTTTGCCGCGAACATCACGCATCTGGCGTTCGGAGAGCGAAACGAGTTCCTCTCCCTTCAGTTTGATCGATCCGCCGACAATCCGTCCGGGTTCATCAATCAATTGCATGATGGAGAAGCCGGTGATCGATTTTCCTGAGCCGGATTCTCCCACGAGACCGAGAATCTTGCCTTCATTGATGTCGAGGGAAACCTTGTTGACCGCTTTAACCACACCGCCCCGGGTGAAGAAATGCGTCTCCAGGTCACGAATGGAGAGGATGGGGCTGGTCATTTGTTAAGCCTTGGATTGAGTACGTCACGCAGTTGGTCGCCAACGAGATTGATACTGAAAACGGTTATGAGAAGCGCGAGCCCGGGATACACACTGATCCAGTATTTACCTGACATCATGTATTCAAACCCGTTGGAAATCAGGATGCCAAGAGAAGGTTCTGTCTGGGGCAAGCCGATGCCAAGAAACGAGAGGGTAGCCTCAAGCGCAATGGCATGGGCGGTCTGGATTGTTGCAACCACGATGAGTGGTGACAGGCAATTCGGCATGATGTGCCCAAACAGGATACGGCTTGAGGACAGGCCAAGATTTTTTGCAGCCTCGACATATTCTTTCTTGCGCTCACTCAGGGCGTTTCCACGAACTGTACGGGCGTAGTAAGCCCATTGGACAGTGACGAGTGCTATAATGATCTTGTCGACGCCTTTGCCCATAGCAGCGACCAACATCAGAGCAACAAGAACGGCAGGAAACGACAGCTGGAGATCGACCAGTCGCATGATCAGTGTTTCTGTCCGTCCACCAGCATATGCCGCAATCAGACCGACGGCCGTACCGATCACGAGAGCGATCAATCCGCTGAACACACCGACCATCAGTGAAATCCGCAGACCGTAGAGGATGGCGCTGTAAAGATCTCGGCCGGCACCGTCCGAGCCCAGCCAGAATGTATAGCCTGCAAAGGCTTCCTCACCTGGCTTCATCCGGCCATCCATGATGTCCACTTGTCCCAGATCATAAGGATTTTGTGGTGTGATCCAGGGGGCGAGAACGGCAAGTAGAATGATGGAGATCAGAACGACAAGTGCACCTGCTGCAATCTTGTTTTCGAAAAACCGTGCAGCAAACACCGCAAAGCGGTTCTCTTTTTGCGCAACGGGGGTGATTGGGGCTGCGCTCATGAGTTCTTTTCCGAAAGGGCAACCCGGGGATCCAGGGCTGAATAGAGGATGTCTACGATGAGATTGATGGTGACGAAGAGCACCACGATGATCATGAGGTAAGCCACGATGATCGGTCGATCGAGCTGCAGGATGGCGTCGATCAGCAGTTTGCCCATTCCCGGCCAGGCGAAAATGGATTCGGTTACAACCGAAAAGGCAATCAGGGAGCCGAACTCAAGTCCAAGAACTGTCACCACCGGGATCATGATGTTCTTCATGAGATGCACTCGCACGATATGACCGAAAGACAGTCCTTTGGCCTTGGCGAACTTGATGTAGTCCTGTTGCATGACCTCTCGGGTGCCTGCGCGACTCAACCGGATAACGAGGGACATTTTCAGGAGAGCGAGGTTGAATGCAGGTAAGGCCAGATGGGACAGACCGTCGAGGGTGAAAATGCTGCTTTGAATGCCAAGAAAACTGGCCGTATCTCCACGGCCCGTGGCAGGAAGCCAGCCAAGCTGTACGGCAAACAACATGATGAGCATGATGCCGACCCAGAAGGTTGGCAGAGAAAAGCCGAATATGGACATGGCCATGATGGCACGTGATCCCATAGAATTCGGTTTAATGCCAGCATAGACACCGAGTGGAATTCCGAAGATCAGCGCAATCAAGAGAGCAACAATGGCCAGTTCCATCGTCGCGGGAAGGCGTTCAAGGATCAGTTTGGTGGCAGGCTCGCCGAAAATGAAGGATTTCCCCAGATCGCCTTGCAATGCGCCTTTCACGAAGTAGCCGAACTGCTCGATGACCGGCTTGTCGAGGCCGAAGTCGGCAATAACACGGGCGCGTTCTGCCTGATCTGCATCAGGTGCGACAAGCATGTCGACGGGATCGCCAACAACGTTGACGCCGAAGAAAACAATAGTGGCCATGAGAGCGACAACAAGAGCACTTTGGCCGAGACGACGTATAAGGAAGGCAAGCATATGATGATTGTCTTGTCTTGGTTTCCCGGGCCAACATGTGACCCGGGAAACAGGAGTGTTGTTAGGATTATTCTTTGCTGACGCCCATCGCCAGTGTGAATTCATCCGTGCGTGGCAGGTATTTCAGCCCCTTCTTGGACGCCCAAGTGTTGACCTGGAAGTGAAGGGGGATAATCGCGAGATCTTCGATCGCCATTTCCGTTGCTTTGGCCAGAAGCTCCTGACGTTTTGTATCGTCAACGGTGCTGAGAGCCTCTTCAATCATGGCATCAATCTCAGGATTGGAATAACGTCCACGGTTGGAGCTTCCGAAGCCATGAGCCTTGTCATAGGTGTGAATGAGAGACTTCAGCGGAGAAGAAGCTTCACCGGAGCCTGCTCCCCATCCAACAAGAATAAGCGAGAACTCCGGGAGACCTTCCGCACCCGCAGAGGCGCGTTTGAAGTAGACCGACCGTGGCATTGTTTCGACACTGGTCTTGATGCCAAGGCGGGTGAACATTTGTCCAAGCGCTTCAGCAATCTTGGCGTCATTGATATAACGGTCGTTCGGGCCGTGAACGGTGAGCTGGAAGCCATCACCATATCCGGCTTCATCAAGAAGAGCCTTCGCACCATCAAGGTCGTATGGTTCGACCTTCAGTTTGTCGGAGACGCCAAAGAACCCATCGGGAAGAAGCTGACCGGCGGGAATGGCAACGCCTTCCATAACCCGCTGGACGATTGCTTCGCGGCGGATCGACTTGGAGAGAGCTTTCCGCACACGTTGATCCATCAGCGGGTTCTTGATGTCTGAACCGTCGTTGGCTTTTACGAAGGGCGAATTTTCACGGAATTGATCAAGGTGCAGATAGATAACGCGATTGGAGCTTCCCTGCCAGACGCCGAAACGGTCGCCAGCAGTACGCTTGATGTTCTCAATGTCGCTGGTTGGAACGCCGCTGATGAGATCAACGTCGCCTGCAAAGAGGGCTGCGATACGCGAGGGGCCGGAGGAAATCGGCTTGAAGGTCACATTGTCCCAAGTTGCCTTGTCACCCCAATAGTCTGGGTTGGCGGTAATTTCGATGTGGTCGCCAGGTACATATTCTTTGTACTTGTAAGGACCTGTGCCGATGGCGGCTTTGCCGGAGTTAAAGTCGGCCGTTGTTGCAGTGTCTTTGATGCTGTCTGAAACAATCGAGATCTGCGAGATTTCATTCGGTACTAGCGGCGATGGGCCAGGTGTTTCGATGTGGATCGTATAGTCGTCAATTTTCTTGAAGACTTTGCCCTTGGCGTAGGCACCGAAGCTGGACGGTGAGTTCGGCACATTTGGTGCGCGCTCAAAGCTGAATAGAACGTCATCTGCGTTGAAGTCGGTGCCGTCGTGGAACTTTACGCCCTCGCGGAGTTTCAATTCCCAGGTGGTGTCGTTCAGAGGCTTCCAGGACGTGGCAAGTCCGGGAACAAGTGCCTGAACTTCATTCTGGCCGATCAAGGTGTCGAAGATGTGTCTGGAGAATGAGCTGTTCGGTGTCAGGTTATGATAATGCGGATCAATTGACGTTGGTTCAGTTGAGAGGCCTATGGTGAGGTCATCAGCAAAGGCTGCACCGGTGAGCAAGGTGCTCATGACGGCTGCGGCTACAATTTGTCTTTTCATCTTATCCCCTTTGGCATGCCTGTTTTTTAAACGCAGGACTAAACTTAGGCAGAGTATTCGAATAGCTATCCAGCTTATATGGGAAAATCTATGCGTTTAGCTCATAATAATAGAACTGTGTTGCGCCTTGGCGGCGCTCTGTAAATAACGAAAGATTATAAGGTGAGACAAAATTGGCATTCCATTCGAGAATATGAGTCACTGCGTGCAATGATCATCGCGGGAACAACAACGGCTGCCGCAAAGCAACTGGGAATTTCTCAGTCAGCTGTGAGCCGTTCAATCGCGAACCTGGAGGCGCGCGTCGGCAATGCATTGTTCATTCGCAGTGGCGGCCGACTGGAACCAACCGCCGAGGCGCTTGGTTTAAACGATGCTCTTGACCCAATTTTTACAGCCTTGGCGTCGATTGATCAAAGAGAGCCTCTTGGATCTGCCAAACCATTGTTGCGGGTCGGGGCACCGCCAACCATCGCACATCGCTTTCTGCACCTTCGCATGAGTTCTTTCATGAAACTGCAACCGGATTACGACGTGTTTTTCGATGTTTGCGATTCAGACAGGCTTATCCGAAATGTGGCTGACGAACTTTATGATGTCGCGGTTGCGGATTTTACAACACGCCAGCCGGGCGTGATGCAAATCCCGTTCCGGCGCTCGAAGTTGGTGTGTTTGGTTCCTGCGAATTCTCCGCTCAGCGAAAAGGACGTAATTTCGCCAGCAGACTTAGAAGGATATCCGATTGTGTCCTCGGTGAAACGGCATCCTTTGCGATCCACAGTTGATCAGATGTTCGCACGGGCGAAAGTGGAACCCAATGTCGTGGCCGAAACAGCGACGACGGTTGCCAATCTTGAATTCGTCAGGGCTGGTGTGGGGGTTGGTTTTGTAAACCCTTTCCCGATTGCAGAATCAATTGGCGAAGGAGTTCTTATCAAGCCGATTGACGATGATGTCGAATTTCGAACCTGCTTTCTATTGCCGGCAAGCCAGGCCCAAAGTGCAGGGGCTCGTGCCTTGATGCGCCATATCCGCATATCCACCAGAAACGACCAGTGGTCGGAAGCTATAACATGACACTTGATACAGCATTGCCCGTTAGATCAGCACCGCAAATCCTTGCCGATCTGGTGGGATTTGATACGTCGACGGGCAACTCCAATCTGCCCGCCATTGATTATATTGAGGCTTATCTGAACAGCTATGGAGTTCAGGGTCGGCGGTTTTATGATGAGACCGGCGCCAAAGCCAATCTTCTGGCGAGGGTTGGGCCTGCCGAAAAACCTGGCTATGTCCTGTCCGGTCACACCGATGTTGTGCCGGTTGAAGGGCAGGCTTGGTCGAGCGATCCTTTTGTGTTGCGCGAAGATGAGGGAAGGCTTTACGGACGAGGCTCCTCGGATATGAAGGGTTTCGTGGCATGCTGTCTTGCCAAGCTTCCGGCTATGGTCTCAGCAGATCTGCAAACTCCACTGTATTTGGCCTTCTCCTATGATGAGGAGATTGGTTGTATCGGTGTTCGCAGCATGGTGGCAGATATGGCCGGCTGGCCGACCGCGCCCCTCGGGTGTTTTGTCGGCGAACCGACTGCCATGGAAGTGGTCATCGGGCACAAGTCCAAACGCAGCTTGCGCGTAACGGTTTCTGGTAAATCCGGACATTCTTCCCTGGCGCCGAATTTCGTCAATGCCATTGAATATGCGGCAGCGCTGATCATGAAAATTCGGGAGATCGGTGAGCGCCTGGCACAAGGGCTGAACGATAGCCTTTACGACATGCCGGTTACAACAAGCCACGTCGGCAAGATCTCTGGCGGGACGCAACTCAATATTGTTCCCGAGGAATGCGTGTTTGATTTTGAATTCCGGGCTTTGCCGGAAGAGGACATTGATGCGCTGGTTGATGAAGTGAAAAGCTATGCGCGTGATGTTCTTGAACCGCGCATGAAGACGGTCGATCCGGAGTGCGGCATATCATTCGCGGCGATTTCCGGCATTCCCGGGCTGGCAACGAATGTTGATGAGGAGATCGTCGGCTTTACAAAATATCTTGCCGGAAAGAACGGTCATTCCAAGGTTGCCTATGGCACGGAAGCGGGACTGTTCCGGGAGAACGCTGGCATACCTACGACCGTGTGTGGCCCCGGCTCTATCGCACGGGCTCACAAGGCGGATGAATTTATAACAATCAAGGAACTGGAAGCCTGTGAAGTGTTTCTGGATCGCTTGATTTCGCACTGTTCCTGATCCGAAGGAGTGCTCATCTGGCAGAGGTTTTCTGACTGTCTGAGCGCTTCCGATGGACTTCGTCATATTAGTCTGCACCGACCGTTCCGTCTGGCGGGGCGATGGTGCTTGTTCGGAGAGATGTATACTCATGAAGAATACCCAGCCGATTTGGGAGAATGTTGAAACCCACAAGGATGATCTGATCGGAATGGCCGATAGGGTCTGGGAAACGCCTGAACTGCTCTACGGCGAGTATAAATCTTGTGCTGAACATACCGCTATGTTGAAGCAAAAGGGTTTCCGGGTCACGGAAGGTGTTGCTGGAATTCCGACAGCTGTGTCAGGCGAGGCTGGTGAAGGCGGTCCGGTGATCGCGATACTTGGTGAGTACGACGCATTGCCTGGGCTGTCCCAGGTTGCGGGTATTGCCGAGCAAAAAGAGATTGTGCCCGGTGGCAATGGTCATGGGTGCGGTCACAATCTTCTTGGCTCAGCTGCTCTATTGGCTGCGACCGGTCTTAAGGACTGGTTGGTGGAAACCGGAACTCCAGGACGGGTTCGCTATATGGGGTGCCCTGCGGAAGAAGGGGGCGCGGCCAAGGCATTCATGGTGCGGGAAGGCGTGTTCGACGACGTGGATATCGCAATCACCTGGCACCCTGCTTCGATGACACGCGTTGACGAGATGATCAGCCTTGCAAACACTCGGATTGATTTCGAGTTCACTGGAAAATCCAGCCATGCGGCGGCATCACCACATCTGGGCCGTTCCGCGTTGGATGCAGTGCAGCTCATGTGCGTGGGTGTTAACTACTTGCGTGAGCATATGCCGGACACTGACAGGGTGCATTATTCAATCCTGGATGCTGGTGGTACGGCCCCGAACGTGGTTCAGGGATATGCCAAGGCGCGGTTCGTTGTTCGCTCGCGAACTCTGTCCGGCATGCGTAGCCTAATCGAACGGGTACGCAAGGTGGCCGAGGGTGCTGCTATCATGACAGAGACAACAGTCAGCACCAGTGTGATGAGTGCCGTGGCCAACATGCTTCCGAACCAACCTTTGGCGGAAGCAATGGAAACGGCGTTGCAAAGCCTTGGTGGTGTTCCGTTCGACGACCAGGATCGTGCATATGGTGCGCAGATTCAGGCAACGTTGACGGATGAGGACATTCAGGCGGCCTATCGTCTTGTTGGTGTTCCGCGCCGGGATAATTATCCGCTTTGTGATTATGTTGTTCCGCTAGAAGCTCAGGGCGAAGTGCTGGTTGGCTCAACCGATGTTGCAGATGTGTCCTGGAAAGTGCCAACGATCCAGGCTCGAGTTGCAACCCATGCCATTGGTACTCAGCTGCACACTTGGCAGGTTACCGCACAGGGGCAGTCCGCCTTGGCTCACAAGGGAATGGTACACGCCGCAAAGGCGATGGCTCAGACGGCTGTCATGGCATTTACTGATCCGGATTTGCGCGAAGCGGCTCAAAGGGCCCATCAGGCTCTGTTGGCAGAAGAGCCATATGTTTCGCCGCTCCCTGAGGATGTGCGTCCCCCCCTTCAACCGCGTCCAGCTGCTGAGTGACGTTCCTTCAGTGCCAGGCGCGAGCTTCGTTTGCGCCTGGCATCTGTTCGTTTATGTTTCGGGTGCGATTAAAATAAAGGCAGTTATTGCTTCAGAAATACCCCGCTTTTTTAGGTTGACATTTTAGCGGCGATTCCGGACGTGAAATCGGAGAATTTGAAGAACTACTTTGTGTTCTCTCAAAGCGATTTCGTCATATAGTTGCCGGTGTATCCGGTTTTTCGGATTATTATTTCAAAATTTGAGCAGGATTCGTAGGTTTTAAGTGCATCGGCAATTTTACTGCTGAGGCAGGTCGGATCATGTTGGGTAAGTAAAATGGTTTCGTCTGTTTTTTTGAGTATTTGCTCAATTTCTAGCCCTTGCAACTTTCGTAGTGTCGTGGGCAGACTGTCACCGCTCGTGAGGCCTCAACTTTCCAGCCATGCGAAAATTCACAATAAGGGGAGCATAAGATGCTTTTTAAGAAATCCATTGCAGCGTTGTCTCTAACGACAGCACTTGTTCTGCCGATGATTGGCGCCATTCCGGCTGCCCATGCAGAAACACCACCGAATATGCTTGTTGTGGCGCACCGGATTGATGATCTGATTTCTCTTGATCCGCAGGAGATGTTTGAGTTCTCAGGCACGGACTATGCCAACAGTGTCTACCAGACACTGGTCGATTATGATGACCGTGATTTCTCCAAGGGCTTCGGTCCTTCGATTGCTGAAAGCTGGGACATCTCCGAGGACGGCAAAACCTACACCTTCAAGATTGCTGACGGCATGAAGTTCGCTTCGGGCAATCCGATCACGGCGAAGGATGTTGAATTCTCGCTGCGTCGCGCAATTCTCTTGAAGAAGACGCCATCGTTCATTCTGACCCAGTTTGGTTTCACGGAAGATAATCTGGGCGAGACCCTGGTCGCAAAAGACGACAGCACGTTCGTTCTGGTGACCGACAAAAAATATGCACCATCCTTCGTTCTGAACTGCATGACATCTGCTATCGCGAGCATCGTAGACAGCAAGGTTGTTCAGGAACATGAAGTTGATGGCGATCTGGGCAATGCCTGGTTGAAGGTCAATTCTGCAGGTTCAGGTGCTTTCAACCTGACCAGCTGGAAACCAAATGAATCGCTGACGATCTCGTCCAACCCGAATTTCTCTGGGGGCGAACCTGCGATGAAGCGGGTCATTATCCGCCATATCCCTGAATCTGCCACACAGCGTCTTTTGCTGGAAAAGGGTGATGTTGATATCGCCCGTAACCTGACGCCAGAAGATGTGGCTGGTTTGGCTGACGACAAACATTTGAAAGTCCAGCAGGATCTTCGTGGTCGCGTCATGTACCTCTCGATGAACCAGGGAGATGAAACGCTTTCCAACCCTAAGGTCATCGAGGCCATTAAATACCTGATCGATTATGACGGGATGGCTGACTCCTTCCTGAAGGGCCAGTATATTGTCCATCAGGCGTTCCTGCCGCTTTCCTACCTTGGAGAGCTAAAGGACAAGCCGTTCAAGCTGGACATTGAAAAGGCAAAGGCCCTGCTTGCTGAAGCTGGCTATGAAGATGGCTTTGAAGTTGAGTTCATCGTGCGGACTGAACAGGACCGCCTTGATATTGCACAGGCCCTGCAGAACAATTTTGCTCAGGCTGGCATCAAGGTTTCTATCATTCAGGGAACCGGAAAAGAGATTCTTGGCAAATATCGCGCCCGTGATTTCCAGATCTACGTTGGCGTTTGGGGCCCAGATTATCCAGATCCACAGACCAATGCTGATACATTTGCATCCAACCCGGACAACAGCCTTGAAGCCAAGCTGACTGGCAAACTGGCCTGGAGAAATGCTTGGCCGGCAACAGGTTTCACTGAACGCACGGAAGCTGCTGTTCAGGAAAGCGATACGGCCAAGCGGGCTCAGATGTATGTGGACATGCAGAAAGACTTCCAAAAGGAAGCACCTTTCGCAATCATGTTCCAGAAAACGGAGCAGAATGGTCTTGGTGCTGATGTGGAAGGTTATTCCATGGGTGCTGCGATCACCGGGTCTTACTACGGCAACGTAACCAAGTAAGAGCGGCGAAAACCAAATGACGAGTGTGGATACCACTCAAGGGGTGAGGCGGCGGAAGGCCGCCTCACCCTTCCTTCGCGTGGCCAAGCGCATTGGCGCGAGCCTGTTTTCTGTAATAGCAACGCTGTTCGGCTTGTTGTTCGTCACGTTCCTGATCGCACGTGTGATGCCGATTGATCCCGTGCTTGCTGTTGTTGGCGAGCGGGCGTCCAATGAAATATATGAAGCGGCGTATAAGCAGCTCGGTCTTGATCAGCCGTTTATCGTTCAGTTCTTCTATTATGTTCGCGATGTGGTGACTGGCAACTTCGGCATGTCGAATTTGACTGCCAGGCCTGTGCTTGACGACATTGCCCGTGTTTTCCCTGCAACGCTGGAACTGGCGACATTGGCCACGATCATCGGTGTTCTGTTCGGAATCCCAGCGGGGGTTGTATCTGCCGTTTATGAAGGCCGTTGGCCGGATCAGGTGATCCGTTTTATTGGCCTGTTTGGCTATTCCATGCCGATCTTCTGGATCGGTCTTATTGGCCTTATGGTGTTCTACGGCAAGCTTGGCTGGGTTGGCGGGCCTGGGCGTCTCGATATCTTTTATGAAGATATTATCCCGTCCGTAACCGGCATGATCCTGGTCGACAGTTTGATCGCTCGTGATTGGACCATCTTCTGGAACGCGGTGAGCCATATCATCCTGCCAGCCTCGATTCTTGGCTATTACTCTCTGGCCTACATCAGCCGCATGACACGTTCATTCATGCTGGAGCAGCTTGGTCAGGAATATATCACCACAGCACGGGTCAAGGGTCTGTCGGAAACGAAAGTGATTTGGCGTCACGCCCTTGGCAACGTCATGATTCCGCTCATAACGGTCATTGTGCTGAGCTATGCAAGCCTGCTCGAAGGATCGGTCTTGACTGAGGTCATCTTCGCCTGGCCCGGACTTGGCAATTACATCACCAATGCGCTCTTGTCTGCAGACATGAATGCAGTGCTTGGCGGCACTGTCATCGTTGGTCTCGTCTTTGTCGGTCTCAATCTCTTGTCCGATTTCCTCTACAAGATCGTCGATCCAAGGTCCCGCTGAGATGACTGAAAAAACTGAAACCGGCGGGCTGAAGGCTTGGCTCAATGCCGATGTCCCAACTTCGCCGTCTCATGCGAAAGCAATCCAGGCCTATCTCGGCTGGCTCAAGCTTGTTGCCAATCCCTTGGCTTTTCTGGGATTCTTGATTCTTGTGGCGCTCGTGCTTTGCGCTGCTTTCGCGCCGTATATTGCTCCGGCTGATCCGCTGGCCCAGAATCTTGCTGAGCGGTTGAGCCCTCCAGGATCTGGCGGATATCTGCTGGGCTCTGATGAGCTGGGCCGGGATATCTTCAGCCGGATTGTCTATGGATCTCGCATCACCCTCATGATCGTGACTTTGGTGGCCCTAACAGCTCCGGTCTTTGGCCTGCTTGTAGGAACCTTCGCTGGCTATATGGGGGGATGGATTGATGAAGCCCTGATGCGAATTACAGACATTTTCCTGGCGTTCCCGAAGCTGGTTCTGGCACTGGCCTTTGTGGCCGCACTGGGGGCGGGTATTGAAAATGCGATCCTTGCCATCGCCATCACCTCTTGGCCTGCCTATGCCCGTATCGCACGGGCCGAAACGCTGACGATCCGCAACTCGGATTTCATCTCTGCTGTTCGATTGCAGGGCGCTGGAACGTTGCATATCATTGTTAGACACATCTGGCCTTTGTGCTTGTCTTCCATCGTTGTACGCATGACTTTGGATATGGCCGGGATCATTTTGACGGCCGCCGGGCTTGGCTTTTTAGGCCTTGGAGCCCAGCCGCCGATGCCTGAATGGGGTGCCATGATTTCCGCTGGCCGCAAGTTCATTCTGGATCAGTGGTGGGTTGCGACCATGCCAGGGCTGGCGATTTTCATCGTTTCGCTCGGCTTCAATCTACTTGGGGATGGTTTGCGCGATATTCTCGATCCGAAGAAATCCAAATCGTGAGGGCAGAGGACATGATTGAGAAAGAAACTCTGCTGAGCGTTGAGGATCTTTGGGTTCGGTTTCCGACCCGTAATGGTGTCGTGGAAGCCGTTCGCGGCATTTCATTCGCTGTTGGACGAGAACGGGTCGGCATCGTTGGGGAAAGCGGCTCAGGAAAATCCATGACAGGTCGCTCAATCTTGCGATTGATCAGGCCGCCTGGAGAAATGACTGCCAAGGAAATTACGTTCAAGGGTGAGAACCTGCTGGACTATTCCGAAAAGCAAATGCGCAGTGTTCGTGGGCACAAGATTTCGATGGTCATGCAAGACCCGAAGTTTTCCCTGAACCCGGTGATGAAGGTTGGGAAGCAGATCTCGGAGGCCTACCGGCTACACAGTGGTGCATCGCGTGGGCAAGCCAAACGCAAGGCCATCGAGATGCTGGAGGCTGTTCAGATCCGTGATGCGGAGCGTGTATATAACAGCTATCCTCATGAAGTTTCCGGCGGTATGGGACAACGCATCATGATTGCCATGATGTTGATCCCCGATCCGGACTTGCTGATTGCAGATGAACCGACCTCTGCGCTGGATGTGACTGTCCAGATGCGGGTTCTGGCGATCATGGACAAACTGGTCAAAGATCGTGGCATGGGCTTGATCTTCATCAGCCATGACCTGCATCTGGTGTCGTCCTTTTGTGACCGTGTGATCATCATGTATGGCGGTAAGATCGTGGAAACCTGCAAGGCGAGCGAGCTTCACAACGCAAAGCATCCCTATACACGCGGGCTTCTTGCAGCTCTGCCGCAGATCGACGAGCCAAAGAAATCACTGGCGGTTTTAGATCGGGATCAGGCTTGGCGGGATCAGGAAAGCGTGGTGGCCTATGACTGAGGCTGCAGGAGACAAGCAGATGCAGCGCCGGGCGCTCGAAATCGCAAACCTTAATGTTTATTTCGGTGAAGGCGAGGAAACTTTCCAGGCTGTCAACGATGTGTCGTTTTCGGTTGAGAAGGGTGGAAGCTACGGACTTGTTGGTGAAAGCGGATCAGGCAAGTCGACCGTTCTGAGGGCGATCAGTGGTTTGATCGATGATTGGGACGGACAAATCAGCGTCGACGGGACGCCTTTGCAAACCAAGCGAGACAAGGCTTTCTATCGGAAGATCCAGATGGTGTTTCAGGATCCCTATGCGTCGTTGCATCCACGTCATACGGTGGATCGGATCTTGTCGGAGCCGCTCAAGCTTCATGGCATCAAGGATATCGAAAACCGTGTCTTGACAGTGCTTGACGACGTTGGCCTTGGGAAGTCATTTCGGTTTCGCTATCCGCATCAGCTTTCCGGTGGTCAGAGGCAGCGCGTCGCAGTGGCGCGCAGCTTGATGCTGGAACCGGATATCCTGTTGCTGGATGAACCGACGTCGGCGCTGGATGTCTCCGTGCAAGCGGAGATCCTCAATTTGTTGTCGGATTTGCGTAAAGAGCGTAATCTCACTTATCTCATGGTGACCCATGATCTGGCTGTTGTTGCGCACATGTGCGACGAGATTGCCGTGATGAGCCACGGCAAGGTGGTGGAGGTGATGAGCGTCGAACAGATGCGGAACTCAGAGCCGAAAGAGGCCTACACTCGCGAGCTGTTGATGGCCAGCAAGGGGTATGATCCGGAATTCTTTGCTGCAGAAGATGCCTGAACAATTGGGCGGGCCGCAAAGGCGGCCCGTTTTGGCATTTCAGCGTTAGTCGGCCCGTTCGTCAGTAAGCGCCTCACGAAGAACGCCTGCTGCTGGGATGTTTCTTTGGGCGAAGTGAGCCGGTTCTGCTCCATAGTTGAACCAGAAACGTTCGGTTTCGGTTTCCCTTATTCTGATGCCGTCCGGAAGTTCCACGGTTCCAATGCCGATCTTGGTGCACACACTGGTCAGAAGTCGTGCGAGAGTAGATTGATCGCCCCAACCTCCCATGTAGATGAGATTGTCGCCTTCTACGGCCAGAGGGGATCCGTCTTCCAACTGCAACAGAATGTTTGAGGCCGTCTCCAACTCTTCTCGGTAATTGATGATTGAACCGCCGCCCTGGACTGCCATAGGCATGTCGGGGCGTATGCTTTCCACTCGGGAAACGGCCAGTTCGAGGCCTGGAATGTCAGGTGCCAAAGGCACGGGCATATCCAAGTCCACACCGCGCGCTCCGGCACGGGGCCCAAGCAGCACTGTAGCGGATGTCTCTATGAAGGCGCGCTTCAGACTTTCAGGAATATGCATCAAGCCGGGTGCCAGGATCAGCTTGTGGTTTGAGAAATCGCGGCTGCTTGCAGGCAGAATATCGATGGAGAGACCAAGCTTGCGAAGGGCGCGATAGGTGTCGAAGACAAGTTGAAAGTAACTGGACCCCTTGCCGTGTGGCTGGGTGGTCCATGCAAAATCTGAATCGTAGTCGAAGATGATCGCAACCGGGGCTGGAGCGATCGAGACATCCGGGGCGTCTGCTATTTCATCTGCAACATCTTGAGCTTCTGCCAAGGCGGGCGCTGCGGCGCTGTCAGGACGCAGCATGCCTGCATGCATTTGTTCCTGCGCAAAAGGCACCTGCCGCCAGCGGAAATAGCAAACGGCTTCTGCACCGTGGGCAAAGGCTTCCCACGTCCAAAGGCGGACCATGCCAGGCAATGGCGCAGGATTGTAGGGTGCCCAGTTGACCGGTCCGGGCTGCTGTTCCATGATCCACCAACGCCCCTTGCCGACGGCCCGGTAGAGATCATGATGAAAGGCTTGGAAGTCCGGATCTCCCTGGCGGGCAAAACGGCGTTTGTGCTCATCTGAGGCCTCGACACGATCCTCCAGGAAGCCGAGTGGATAGCTGTCCCAAGTCGCAATTTCCAGATCGTCGCCCACTTTGAAGTGATCGAAATCTGTGGTGCGTCCCATGAAGTTATGGCTGATCGGGGCATCGCTGTGCTGCCGGATAATGTCGACTTGCCGGCGATTGAAGCGCACGACCTGATCTGAACTGAACCGGCGAAAGGCCAGCATATGGGCCGGGTTCGGATCGGTCACCGTCAGGTTCGGCAGGGCAATGTCATCAAAACTGGCATAATCCATCGACCAAAAGACATTGCCCCACGCACTGTTGAGCGCCTCTATCGAACCGTACCGGGCTTTCAGCCACGGTCTGAAGGCTTCCTGTGCCGCATCTGAATAGGACAGGGTGGTGTCATGGCAGCTGTATTCATTGTCCGTCTGCCAGGCTGCTAAATGCGGGTTGCGGCCATAGCGCTCGGCCATAAGCCTGACGATCCGATCCGATTCCTGAGCAAACCCTTCGTGAGAGAAGCAGTAATGGCGGCGAGATCCAAATTTGCGTTCACGGCCTTCGGCATCGACAGCCAGCATGTCCGGGTGTCGGTGTAGCATCCAGCGAGGTGGGGTCGCTGTCGGAGTGCCCAAAACCACCTTGAGGCCTTCCCGGCCAAGGGTCTCAATCGCCCTGTCCAGCCAATCCCACTGAAGGTCACCTGCTTTAGGCTCAATGCGGACCCAGGAAAACTCTCCGATACGGACCCAGGTCAGACCTGTGTCAGCCATGCGGCGGGCATCGGCTGCCCAGATTTCCTCTGGCCAATGCTCGGGATAATAACAAGTGCCAAGTGTGCGTTTCATGATTTGGTGACCTAGAGAATGACAGGATGTTCGCGTTGCCCACGGGCTGATGTGTTCGCGGAATATGTCAGCCCATTTTCATCGCCGCTGATGCCAATTGCGGCTGAGGTCGCAAAAAGGGTGCTCATGTCTTGGCCGCCAAAAGCCGGGCAGGAGATCTGCGCTGCCGGGAACTCTATGGTGTCGATAAGCTGGCCATCTGGCGAATAGCAGGCGACACGATGTGCGCCCCATTGAGCATTCCACAGGTTGCCATTGGCATCGACAACTGCACCGTCCGGAAACAGTTTGTCTGCGGCCAGATCTACGAACACATCCGGAGTTCCCATAGGCCACCCCTGTTTGTCGAGAGACAAGCGCCAGATCTTTTGAAGGTCTGTGTCTGCATAGTAAGCGGTCTTGCCACTTGGCGCGAAACAGATGGCGTTTGAGATCGTCACATCTGGAACGAGCTTCCGAAGCTCGCCCCGATAGTAACGGTAGATGGCTCCAGCACCAGGCTCGGCATTCATGCCCATGGTGCCGATCCAGAAGCCGCCTTGAGGGTCCGCGCGGCCATCGTTCGAGCGGGTGACCGAATTGTCTGCCTCCAGCGGGCAGATGTCGCGGCAGGTTCCGGTTGCGATGTTGAACTCGAACAGTTTTGTGTTGCTGGCGATCAGCAGCCTGTCACGGTCGATCCAGCCTGCTGCAGAGACATGCTCATCGAACTGCCAAGTCTGCTGGTCTGTATTGATTTGCGTGTGCAGGCGTTTTTCCAGAATATCAAACCAGAATAACTGTTGCCGTTCGGGATGCCAGAGCGGCCCTTCGCCAAGAGTGCAGCGCCTCGTATCAAATACTTCGCTCATCGGGCGTCCTATCGGCATTTATCATAAGCTGAGACAATGGATTTTGCACGCTCAAGGACCTCGTCAACGGAGAGGCCTGGCTGATAGAGCGCTGTGCCTATGCCAAAGCCGGTGATGCCTACCGCAAGCCAGTCTATGAAGTTGTCTGGCCCCGCACCACCGACGGCATAGGTTTCTGTTCCCTTTGGTAGAACAGCAAGAATGGCTTTCAAACCGGACGGCCCAATCAGGGACGCGGGAAAGAGCTTCAAACCGTCCGCCCCATTGCGCAGCGCTGTAAAGCATTCGCTCGGTGTCATCACGCCTGGAAAAGATGACATGCCTGCCGCCTTGGTTGCTCTGATCACTTCAGGATTGCAGTCTGGCGATACAATGAGCGTTCCACCGGCGTTCTTCACGTCCTCAACGCTTGATGGATCCAGAACGGTCCCGGCTCCGATTTCGGCCACACTGTTAAAAGCCTTGGCCATCTGGCCTATACTGTTGAGAGGATCCGGAGAATTCAGCGGCACTTCGATGCGGGTGATGCCTGCAGAGATCAGTACTTCAGCCACGGGAATGGCTTCGTCCGGAGTGATGCCGCGCAAGATAGCAATCAGGGGACGGGTCATGTTTCCGTTTCTTTCAATTGAGAATGAGCCAGGATCAGCCCGTGGAGGGTTGCCGTTTCGACGGACGTCTTGCGGCTGGATAAGCCAAGGGCTTGCAGACCTGTCGCATAAGCATCGGCGAGACGATCAGCACCAAGGATAATAACATTGCCATCTGGTGCGGCCGTTAGGTCAAGAGCGGACAGTTCCGCGCCAATCACAAGACCGGACAAGCGGCTGAAAGCTGCAGACGGGGTCAGACCAGCGATCAGTCCTTTGGCTCGGATTCCAAAGAGTTCTGCAGCGAAATTTTGCGGGGCCTTCTTGATGTCCATGATGGCAGACGAAAAGGCTTCCGTATTAATCTCACTTTGTTGGACACCGTGCCGCAAAACCGATTGCCGGGACAGCAGATCGAAGAGTTCTCCGCTCATAAAGGTTGAGAACGATGCAATTGTGCCATTGCTCACATGCACCCATTTTGTATGGGTTCCGGGCAGGCATATGATTCCGGTAAAAGATGGTTCACTGGCTAAAAAACCGGCGATTTGGGTTTCTTCCCCGCGCATGACATCTGCAGGATCGATTTGTTTGACGCCTGGAAGGATCGATACGGTGATGCGTCTGTCAGTGCCGGTGACATGGGTCGCATCGGCCAACCCGGGCGGGGTACAGGGCGTGGTTATATAGGGCGCTTCGACCCAGCCTTGGCGGGACCCCGCCATGCCGCAGATCACCACCGGGGTTTCAGCGTCTGGGGTGAGGCAATCGTCCAAAAGGTCGAGCAAGGCCGCTTCGAATTCCGCAGGCTTCAGCTTGCCCATGCCTTTGTCGGACTGACGATGCGCCATAATGTCGTTGGATGCACTCATCAGCCAGATGCGCAGATTGGTCGTACCCCAGTCTGCGGCAATCCAGGAAATTTGGTTCGTTGCCATTAGCCGGTCACCACAACGCCGCCGTCTACAACGAGTGCTTGCCCGGTCATCATGCGGCTGGAATTCGAGGCGAGAAACAGAACCGGGTCAACGATATCCTCTGGTGCGATTTCATCTTTGAGGCATTGCCGATCAATGTGCGCACCGAGAGCTTCCGGTGTCACCCAAAGATCCTTTTGCTTTTGCGTCAACACCCAGCCAGGTGCAAGAGTATTGACCCGAATGCGGTCAGGCCCGAACTCTCTCGCAAGGCCCCGGGTCATGCCATTAATGCCGGAATTCGCCGTCGTGTACCCTGGATAACCGCCGTTCCCCATCATGTAGGAAATGGACGAGAAATTGATGATTGAGCCGCCGCCAGCTGCCTTCATACCTGCGAGCACATGCTGACAGGCGAAGAAGTAAGGCTTCAGATTGATCGACTGGCACCAGTCCCAATACTCTTCAGTGACGTCTTCTGTGCGATGGCGCTCGTCGTTTGCGGCATTGTTGACCAACACTGTGACCTGCCCATGTGCCTTTGAGGCGCTGTCGATGGCCGACTTGAGTGCTGAAATATCGGTGATGTCACACGGCAGGAACAAGGGGCGATTGCCGTGAGCCTTTTCCATTTCGTCGCAGAATTCACTCGCATCCGAGCGTTGCACGAAAGCCACCTTGGCTCCTTGCGCCAGAAAGCCGCTGGTGAGAGCTGCTCCGATGCCCGAGCCACCTCCTGTTATGAATACAGATGCGTCTTTGAGATCAGGAAATTGGGCAGTCATAAACTACGTTCCTTGAAAAGCGTTTTGTCATAGGCGGGTAACTTCAACGACCCAAATGCTTTCGGGAAAGCGCCAGGGAAGATGAAGGCCGTGGTGCATGAGGACCTGTCCGGGAAGCGTTATATCTTCGTGAAGAAGAGAGCAGTTGCCTCGTGACAGGGATGGCGCGTCCAGGCGGTTAAGCAAGGATATCCGATAGTTTGCATCCGGGTCCAGACCTGTCAGCCGCAAAGCCTTGGGAAGGATTTGGTCCGAGGGTGTGAGAAGCGCTGAGAAGATAACACAGCGGTCTCCGTTTTCGGATCTGTGAAGCTCGGCGATTTCAGCCTCATCATTCGTGTCAAGGCGCAGAATATCTGCGTGCATCATCCAGTTGCGGTTGTCCTTCCACCATGTGGTGACAGACTTGAGAACGGCGGCTTCTTCGTTTGTCAGCTCTCTGGGGTCCATCTCGAAACCCATATGGCGCTGGGCTGCGGTCCAGGCTCTCATACGGATGTCGAGAACACGGCCAGAGGTGTGGCATTCGCGCGGCCCCACGTGGCTTCCGGTCACACGCGATGGCAGGAAGAGAGCCGCATTGTGCTGGATTTTTTGCCGCTCCAGTGCGTCGTTGCTGTCGGACAGCCAAACGCGCTGTGTTCGCTGCAAGATGCCATAGTCAATGCGACCGCCGCCGGACGCGCAGCTTTCAAATTCGACTTTTGGGAAGGCGTGGCGCAATCGGTTCAGTAAGTCGTAAAGTGCGTCGGTCTGGCTGGCATCGGAGACCGGCAGGACCCGGTTGTGATCCCATTTGACGTAGCCAATGTCATTTGCGCCAAGGACATCTGCGATACATGTGTAGAGATAGTCCTGCACTAATTTTTGACGCAAGTCGAGAACCAGCTGTTGGCGGCCGCGTGGCTGGTTCCGGGTGCCAAGCACCCAATCGGGATGAGCTCGGAAGAGGTTGCTGTCTTCGTTGACCATCTCCGGTTCAAACCAGATCCCGAACTCCATACCGAGGGACTTGATATGTTCGATCAGTGGGGAGAGACCGTCCGGGTATTTGCGCGGATCAATCTGCCAATCGCCAAGAGAACTGGTATCATCGTCCCGCTGACCAAACCAGCCATCGTCCAGGACAAAACGCTCTGCGCCAAGTTCTGCTGCGCGGGTGGCAATGTCTTTCAGCTCAGCCAGATCATGATCGAAATAGACAGCTTCCCAGCAATTGTAGTGAACGGGTCGAGGCGTGCGGATGTCGGTTGAGATCCGGTCCCTGACGTGCCGTTGAAACGCTGTGCCGATGCCGTTGAGGCCTGTGCAGGAGTATGTTGCATACAGCGGGGCAGAAGCGAAGCTCTTGCCTTTGGTCTGTGTGCCTTTGGCGTGGCCAAACTGGACCTGCCGCCTGCCGTCTGCCAGCTCCTCAGCGATCATGCTGTGGCCGCCGGACCAGCCATAGTGGGACCCGTAAGCATCGCCTGCCGTGTTCGTTGTGCTATCCGCCAGAGTAATCAGTCCGGGGAAGTGCGCGTGATCTGTTCGGCCTGTGCGGTTTGTTCGTTCCCGTGCTCCGGGCGAAAAGCGCGTCTTGTTGTTTTGGAACTCAGAGCACCAGCGGCCTGAAAACTCAAGCATATGGTTCGTGTGCGCTGGGCACGGGAACGCAGGTGCTGCAAGCCAGCACAGGGCAATGTCCTCGTCGGCATTCAGCTCGCTCTGGGCAGTCAGGACGGATGTGGTTTCGTCCAATGTAAAGG
Source organism: Roseibium algae (assembly GCF_037783265.1). NCBI lineage: Bacteria > Pseudomonadati > Pseudomonadota > Alphaproteobacteria > Hyphomicrobiales > Stappiaceae > Roseibium > Roseibium algae. Next base: position 496,000 of record NZ_JBAKIA010000001.1, on the reverse strand, counting down.
TGAAAGCCAGTTGCAGACCGGCTTCCTCATCCTGGTAGATGAGCTTCAGGCCAGTTTGAGCATCTTTTTGCTCTGAGCTGAACTTGAAGCGCGGCGCAATTGCTCTGCCATCAAGACGTCTTGCTTCTATTCCGGGCTGCCCGTGAAATCCGGTGGCGGTTTCCGGGGAGATGCTGAGGGCAGGCAGTTCGTCCAGCATGCCGCCGGTGATGCCATAGCCATGAGCTTTTGCGATGGCATCAGGGTCTGCATGAGGCCCAAGAGCTGGCCCCCAATAGACAATTTCCGGGAGCGCTCCTGCAGTTGCCGCCAGAACCAGGCTCTGCTGTTTGTCGCATAAATGCCAGGTTCTGATCACTTCACAGCCCCCAGGGTGAGCCCCGCAATGAAGTGGCGCTGCATCAGGAAGAACATCAGAACCGGTGGCATGGCGGCGACGATGGCGCCGGCAGAGACCAGGTGCCATGCAGCGACCCATTGGCCGTTCAGCGAATAGAGACCTGCCGTGATCGGCTGGCTTTCAGCGCCCTGCGTCAACACGGTGGCCCAGAAATAGTCATTCCAGATGAACGTGAAGATCAATACGGACAAGGCTGCAATCGCTGGCTTCATAAGCGGTAGCACCACGTACCAGAAGATCCGGATTTCGCTGACGCCTTCCACTCTTGCCGCTTCAATCAGCTCAAATGGCATGGCCTTGATGAAGTTGCGCATGAACAGGGTGCAGAAGCCGGTCTGGAAGGCGATGTGGAACAAGGCGAGGCCAGTGATTGAGTTATAAAGCCCAAGCTGCAGGGTGAAATCGCGTACTGGGACCATCAGGATCTGAAAAGGAACGAAGTTGCCCGCAATGAACATGAAAAAGATAAAAAGGTTCGCCTTGAAACGATAAACCGCCAGAGCAAACCCGGTCATACAAGACAAGGCGACAGCACCAATCACGGTCGGGATCGTCACCTTGAAAGAATTCAGAATGTATTGGCCGATCGGTGTGTTTTCAAAAATCGCGGTGTAGTTTTCGATCATGTTGAAAGACGTTGGCCAGCCCCAGTAATTGCCGGCGGTAATGTCTCCGGCGGACCGGACGGATGTCAGCGCGACGGCCAACAAGGGCAGCAGCCAAAAAATCAGCGAGATCGGCAGAGCGACTTTGTAGAGAACCTGAGTGCGGCGAGAGGTGCGTTCTATGGGTGTTGGAAACATAGCTTAGCGCCCCCGCTCGTCGCGTTGCATCTTCCAGAGGAAGCCGCTGATGTAGATCATCATGATTGCAAACAGCACCACAGCAATGGCAGCGCCGTAACCCATTCGGAAGCCGTATTCGGAGAAGGCTTGCTCGTACATGAAGAAAGCGAGCACGCGGCTGGAGCCCCAGGGGCCGCCGTCGGTCATGATCGAGACCAGATCAAAGCTTCTGAGTGCGCCAATTGTCGTTACCACCATGGCAATGAACGTGGCGGGCTTGAGTTGTGGCAAGATGATGTACCAGAGCATTCGGAAGCCCTTGGCATTGTCGAGGCGGGCGGCTTCGATCTGCTCAGGATCCACCGCGTTCAGGCCGGTAAGATAAAGGATCATGCAATAGGCTGTTTGCGGCCACAGACCCGCGACAATGATGCCGTAGGTGACGTATCGCTCGTCTGCGAGCACAGCAATGGGCTCCGCGCCGAACAGACCCAGCACCACATTCAGCAGTCCGTAATTTGGATCATAGAACCAGGCGAACACCAGGCCGACAACGACCTGAGAGATCACAAAAGGGAAGAAGAACAGGGATTTGTAAATCCGAATCCCTGTGATTGTCTGGTTCAAAAACAAGGCGGCAGCGAGGCCCGCCGGAATGGCCAGCATATAAAGAACAAGCCAGATAATGTTGTTTTTCAAAGATGTATAAAATGCGTCATCGTCCATCAGCTCGACATAGTTATTGATGCCGATGTATTCCGCCTTGCCCAGTCCATCCCATTCATAAAGGCTTATGCTCATGGATTGGAAGATCGGCAAAATCACATAGACCAGGAACATGAGAATGCCCGGCGCAAGGAACAGCCAGGGCGCGAGGCGTTGCTGGTTCTTTTTCCAGGACAAGGTCATGGCAAAACTCTTCGATGAAAATGGGCTTGGCGTAAAATGTCGGCATGGTGTTTGAAAACACCATGCCGACCTGTTGAGGTCTTATTTGTAGGTGCGCTTGCGGACCTTTTCCAAACGCTGCAGGATCGCATCCATACGCTCAGGCTTGACCATGAATTCCTGGAAACCTTCCATGCCAGCCTTTGCCATTTCGGCAGGTGCATCGCGGTCAAAGAATTGCGCAATGCCGCCAGTCGTTGAGTTCAACATGGCATAGCCAGCCTGTAGGAACTTGTCGTCTGAGACTTCGCTGTTTTTGTTGATCGGAAGCTGGCCGAGGGTCATGTTGATCTCGGTCTGCACGTCTGCACGGGCGAGGTAGGCCAAGAATTTCTTCGCGTCTTCCTTGTTCTTGGCATTGGCCGGAATGTGGATTGTGTCTGTTGGAGCTTCTTCAGCAACAGGAAGGTCCGGATCGATGATCGGGAACTGGAAGAAGCCTATCTGGTCGTCTGTCAGACCGGATTCTCGCAAAGGAGCGACTGCAAAATTGCCCATGACATACATGGCTGCATCGCCCTGGACCATCGGCGCAAGTGCCTCCTGCCAGCTGTAGGCTGCGTGGTTTTCAATAAAGAAATTCGCGTCGAGCAGTTCTTTCCAGTTGTTCATCGTGGCGATGACACGTTCGTCTGTCCAGGGAATTTCGCCCTTGGTCAAAGCCATGTGGAAGTCATAGCCATTGGTGCGCAGGTTGAGATAATCGAACACTCCGCCAGCGGTCCAAAGGTATTTGGTGCCGATTGTAACCGGCGTGATGCCAGCTTCGGTCAACGTTGCGCCAGCTGCCTTGAACTCATCCCAGGTTTTTGGAACTTCAATGCCGTTTTGTTCGAACAGATCTTTGCGGTAGTAAACGCCCCACTGGTAGTAGGTGTAAGGCACACCCCAGAGTTTGCCGTCGATTGTCATCGAGCCTTTGGCCGATGCCAAGGAGTCGTTGAGGCCATTTTCTTCCCAGACATCATCAACCGGCTCAAACAAGCCAGCGTTGACGTATGGCAGCATCCGGTTGCCAGCGTACCAGTTTGCCAAGTCGGGCGCGTCTGCTGTCAGGAAGTTCCGGATCGAGGTTTTGTAACCTTCATGATCGAACAGGTTCCAGGTGACTTTGATGTCTGGATTTTCGGCTTCAAATCCTTTGATCAAAGCTTCGAACGCAGCCTTTGGCGCTGGATCGGATGTGTCTGTGTTGATCACAAGCTCGCCCGCCATTGCGGTGCTTATCATCATTGTTGACGCCGCGAGTCCGGCGAGCGCTGTCGTGAATTTCATAGGCATTTCGTTTCCTCCCAGATCTGAACCCTCTCAAGCTCAGTTGTGTACTTTCACCGAAGTGAATTATGTTCCAAATAATGGAACTTAAGTCCAACTATTGAAACTATGTTGGATTGGTCCTATGGTGTCAACCGCTCGTTGCAAAAAGGCAGGGCGTTGGGAGGTGTCGAATGAACAAACAGACCGGCGGGGACGGAACTGTCGGAAAGGCACTGGATGTCCTCGACAAGGTGGCTGAAAAGGCGCGGCCGGTTCGGTTTCATGAGCTGCTTGCTGAAAGTTCTCATCCCAAAGCGACGCTTTATCGGCTCTTGCAGACCTTGGTCCGTCAGGGAATGCTGTCCTACAGCGATGAACAGCAAACATATTCCCTCGGCCTTCGGCTTATGCATCTGGCTCATGCCGCCTGGCAGCAGAGCTCTTTGGCCCCCATAGCGCGTCCCTTTATCGACCATCTCGCACAAGCGGTAGGGGAGACTGTTCACCTTGCCCAACTCGACAATGGCCAAGTGCTGTATGTCGACAAGAGGAAAGCTGCATCGCCGATAGAAATGTTCTCTCAGGCGGGCAAAATCGGTCCGGGTTATTGCACAGGCGTGGGCAAGGCAATCATGGCGTTCCTGGATGAGCCGCAGCTGTCGCAGGTGATCCAGAAACAGTCATTTTATCATTATACCCCGAACACCCTGACGACATCCGAGCGCCTTCGAAGCGAATTGATGTCTATTCGTTCGGACGGCGTTTCATTCGACAGGGAAGAGCATGAGCCGGGCATTATCTGCATTGCGGCGCCGATACTCAGCCTTTCCGAGCGCCCGCTAGGTGCGCTTTCCGTGACCACTTCCACACAGCGCAAGTCCGTTGAGGACCTTGAGCGTTTTCGCCCTGATCTTCTGGAAACGGCGGCCAAGATCTCGGCTGCTGCAGAAGACTGGCAATTTCCCGGTTAGATTATTCAAGGAGCCTCAAATCAATGTCAGGCGTTACGCTGACCCAGGCGGTCAAGAAATACGGTGATCTAGAAGTCATCCATGGGGTAGACCTTGTCGTTGAACATGGGGAGTTTTGCGTTTTTGTTGGCCCCTCCGGCTGCGGGAAATCGACGCTTTTGCGAATGATTGCAGGACTTGAGGAGACCACTGGCGGTCAGATTTCTATTGGTGCACGCGACGTGACAGATGCTGACCCGTCCGATCGTGGTGTTGCCATGGTGTTTCAAACCTACGCGCTCTATCCGCACATGACAGTGGAAGAGAATATGGGGTTTGGCCTGAAAATGAACGGCCACCCGAAAGACGAGATCACCGAGAAAGTTGGCGAAGCCAGTCGCATTTTGAAACTGGACGAGTATCTGAAACGCAAGCCGAAGGCCTTGTCCGGAGGGCAGCGTCAGCGTGTTGCAATTGGCCGTGCAATCGTTCGCGGCCCCGAGGTCTTTCTGTTCGATGAACCGTTGTCGAACCTGGATGCAGAACTGCGTGTCGATATGCGTGTCGAGATCGCGCGGCTGCACAAGGACATCGGCGCAACGATGATCTATGTGACACATGATCAGGTCGAGGCCATGACACTGGCCGACAAGATCGTTGTTCTGCGGGATGGTTACATTGAGCAGGTCGGCTCACCGATGGCGCTCTATTCCGATCCGGACAACAAGTTCGTGGCTGGCTTCATCGGCTCGCCCAGCATGAATTTTGTCGAGGGTATCGCTGCTGCCGGTGCGGTGACAGTGCCGGCGTTCGGTGGCGTGAGTGTTCCGACATCGGTCCGGTTGCCCAATGTGGGCCAGCGCGTAATCGTCGGCATTCGGCCCCAACATATTCAGATCGAACCGGCGCACGATGGCGCTGAGGCAGACTTGACCGAGCAGCTCGGCGGCGTTGCCTATACGTACTTTGTCTGTCCAACCGGAGAACGACTTGTGGTCGAAACCAAAGGCGAAGATGCCCCTGTGTCTGGCGTTCGGGCTTTGTTGAGGCCTGAGGATGGAACGGTGTTTTTCTTTGATGCGGAGACTGAAAAGCGTCTGCGCTGACGGGCGTTTTAGGTTTGGTGCTTTAAATAAGAAGGGCGCGGAGATGATCCCGCGCCCTTTTTCATGTCTTACCAGCAGTCGTGTAATTCTGGCTGTCAGTCGACAGTCGAACTTTCGTCAGCCTTTTTCATTTTCATGCGTGACTTCAGAACTTTGCCAAAGACGATTGGCAGAATGAAACCAACGATGGCAACGGTCCATAGCGTGATGGCAAGCGGACTGTCGATCAGCGTGAACCAATCCCCGTTCGATATCGTCACCGCGCGCCGCAGGTTGGCCTCCATGGCATTCCCGAGCAACGTCCCAAGGATCACAGGAACCAGAGGCACGTCGAGCTTGCGCAGGACCCACCCCAGAAGCCCGAAAGCTATCATGACCATCAGATCAAACGTTGATCCTGAGATGCCGTAGATACCAACAAAGGAAATCATCGCGACAATGGGCATCAGAATGCGGGACGGGATCAAAAGCAGGCGCGTAAACATGCCCACCATCGGAATGTTCATAGCCAGCAACATGAAGTTGGCAATGAACAGCGCTGCGATCAGGCCCCAGACAACGTCCGGGTTCTGGCTGAACAGCAGGGGGCCGGGCGTGATGTTCAGCGACAGCAGAACCGCCAGGAGAACGGCTGTGGTTCCTGACCCCGGAACACCAAGGGCCAGCATCGGAACAAGAGCCCCGCCAGCCGCAGCATTGTTGCCAGCTTCAGGCGCTGCCACACCGCGTGGGTCGCCCTTGCCGAAGGTGCCTTCCTTGTCGACCAGACGCTTTTCCATCGAATAGGAAATGAAGGATCCGAGCGACGCACCGGCACCCGGCAGAACGCCTGCGATGAAGCCCAGAACACTGGTTCGAAGCATGGTCGGCGTGCAGTATTTGATCAGGCTCCATGGTGGAATGATCCGGCCAACCTTGACCTTGGAATCGTCCACTGTGTCCTTGTTGCGGTGCTCCAGGAAGATGAAAACTTCTGACAGAGCGAACAATCCGACAATAGCGACCAGGAAATCAATGCCGTCATAAAGGTGGACTTCGCCGAAGGTGAAGCGAGGCACGCCGGTTTGGCCATCAATCCCAATCGTCGCCAGACCGAGGCCCAATGCTGCTGCGAAGGCAGACTTTGCCTGGTTGGTGGACGAGATGCCGCCGAGTGTTGCGAAGGCCAATGTGAACAGAGCGAAATATTCAGCCGGGCCGAACAGCAGGGCGATCTTGACCAGCTGGGGCGCAAGAAACACGAGGCCCCATGTGGCGAAGAATGCACCAACGAAAGAGGCAATGCCGGAAAGCGCGAGGGCTTCGCCAGCACGGCCTTGCTGAGCCATCGGATAGCCATCAAGGGTCGTCATGAGGGCGGGTTCATCACCTGGAATATTCAGCAGGATTGATGATATCCGGCCGCCATACATAGCTCCGTAATAGACCGAGGTTAGGAGAATGAGGGCAGGTGTTGCATCCAGGCCAAGTGAAAAAGCCAATGGGATCAGGATGGCGACGCCGTTGCTTGGGCCCAGTCCTGGCAAGGCACCCATGATGGTTCCGAGAAGGCAACCAACAAGTGCCAGAAGAATATTTTGCCAGGTGAGCGCGACAACGAAGCCATCGGCGAGAGAACTGAGGGTGTCCATCTGCAAATGCTCCCGTTAAAAGCCGAAGGGGCCGCGGGCAAGCGACAGCCCGAGGATGAGACGGAAGACGATGTAGATACCGCCTGAGGTGAGGACGCCTGCAACAATCGATTGCAGAGGTGCTGTTCCCAAACGCCAGGTCAGATAGGCAGATGCGACTGCGGTCGCGATCAGGAAGCCAACCTCTGGAAGGGCAAGGGCGTAAGCCACCATTGAAAGTGCGGCAAAGGCGATTTCTGCGAACCGGCCAATGCGCGGCCAATGTGGCTCCGGATCAGGCTTCACAAGGAAGTAGATCGACGACAGGGCCATGATAATGCCAATGATGATCGGAAAGGCCTTGGGGCCTACTTCATCCGACATGAAGCTCTCTTGAACCAGAGTAGCTTGCCAGATGAAAATCAATGCGAGACTGAGACCAATCCCGCCGAAAATACGGTCACTCACAAGTGCCTCCCCCAGATTTATTATTTTTGATATGCGCGTTCAAGATGTGCGCTTGAGTGTAAAAAGCCGACACGCGTTTCCCCGTGTCGGCTTCAAATCAGCTTACTGCAAAATGCCGATTTCTTTTGAGATGCCAGTGATCGAATCCACGGAATCGCTCACAAATGCTTCAAACTCTGGGCCCTGAAGGTCGAGGGGAGCCAGACCGTTTTGAGCCATAGTGGCCTTCCACTCGTCTGATGCATAAAGCTTGGCAATCGCGTCCACCCAATAGGCATAAGCTTCATCGCTCATGTTGCCTGGTCCGTAGAACCCGCGCCAGTTGGCACCAACGGCATCAATGCCCTGTTCCTTGGCCGTCGGGAATTTCGCGAACTCACCTGGAAGGCGTTCAGGAGACAGAACTGCGAGGACCTTTATGTCCCCGCTGTCAACAAAGCCCTTGGCTTCGGAAATATCGCCCGTGAAGGCCTGAACAGAGCCGGCCAGCAGCTGGGTGACAGCTTCGCCACCACCATCAAACGCGATGTACTTGATCTTGCGAACGTCTTCGACGCCATTGGCCTTGGCCGCGATGAGGACCTTCAAATGATCCCAGCCACCAACTGCAGAACCACCGGCAACCGCGATTGAGCGCGGGTCAGCCTTGATCTGGTCCAGCAGCTCAGGAAGCGTGTTGATCTTGCTGTCAGCAGCAACCGCGATCACGCCGTAATCAGCGCCAACGGACGAGATCCAGCGAACCTGATCACGTGTGTTGCCTGGGTAAGCGCCCTGGGCCAACCGTGTTGCTGTTGCGGAAGATGCGGCCACGATCAGGTCGTTGTCGTCAGCGCGCTTGCTTGTGACATAAGCAAAGGCAACACCGCCGCCACCGCCGGCCATGTTTACGACCTGCATGGTTGACGGAATCAGTTTCTGATCCTGAAGGGATTTACCAACCTGACGACAGGTGAAATCCCAACCGCCGCCTGGATTGGCAGGTGCGATGCATTCTGGATTTTCAGGGCTGAAATCTGCAGCCTGTACGCTGAATGCGGACACGCTGACGAAAGCTGCCGCCAGGAAGTGGCGGGTGAATTTGAATGTCATGATAAGTTTCCTCCAAAATCATGCTGCCTGTTGTTTCAGGCTTGCGGCGTTCCACTGCCCCATGGTGTATGGGCTCCTCGCAGGGATCGGTACCGGGATGTTAATCCTTGAAACTGTCACCAACCTGTCAAATCTTGATGCTGCGGTTGCATGTTCACGCGCTGGTGGTGCAGAACACTTGGAAGGAGAAGTGTGGGGTGCGCCTGTTACTTGTCGAAGATACGATTGATATGGCCGAAGCCATCATGATCAGGCTGGGGAGGTCCGGTATCGCTTGCGACCTGGCCAAGACGCTTGCGGACGCAGAAGGCTTTCTTGACGTACAATCTTACGATGTCATCGTGCTGGACATCAATCTGCCCGATGGTGTCGGCACGGACCTCCTTCAGCAGTTGCGGTCAGCGGGTGATCGAACGCCTGTGTTGATGTTGACGGCGCAGTTCTCTGTCGACGACCGGGTATCTTCGTTGAACCTTGGGGCAGATGACTATCTGGTCAAACCCTTTGACCAGAGGGAACTGGAGGCCCGGATCCAGGCACTTTATCGGCGTGAACAAGGCGAAAAGGGGCAGGAGATCACCCTTGGTAGCCTGAGTTTCAATCCGACAGCGAGGGTGTTGCGCAAGGAGGGTGTGCCGATGACACTGACCAGGCGGGAGCTGTCCCTTTTGGAGCTGTTCATTCGCAACCGGGGCAAGGTTATGAGCAAGGAACGGTTGTTTGAGGGTCTGTTTTCCTTTGATGACGCTGATGTTGGATTGAACGCGATTGAACTCTACGTTGGGCGTTTGCGCAAGAAGCTGGCTGGTACAGGCGTTCACGTCGAAACCCAGCGTGGTCTTGGCTACAAACTCGACCTGGATACATAGGCCTCATGCTCAGTTGGCACATCACCTTGGCGACTATGTCCTTGACGGCTCGCGTGTCTTTGGCGGTTGCAACCTTGCTGCTGATTGGCGGCGTGTTTGTGTCTTTCGCCGCTTTCACATATGGCCGGGACGCTGCTCGTGAAGCTTATGATCGTCTTTTGCTTGGAGCTGCAAACGATGTTGCTGCGTCCATTTCGGTGCAGGATGGGAAGCCTCTGGTGGACTTGCCGACATCCGCTTTTGAGCTTCTTGCTTTGGCACCTGATGATCGTATCGCTTATCGCGTGATCGGAACTGATGGGGAGACGCTGACTGGTTATGACGCGATTGCTGTTCCTTCCAAACGGTCAAAGAGCAATGTTCAGTTTTATGACGGGGACTTTATTGGCGAAGCAGCCCGTTTTGTGTCGGTGTCCCGGCGGTTTTCCGAACGAGATCTCAATGGAACAGTTTTGATCGTTGTTGGTCAAACCTTGTTGGCTCGTAATGCGTTGGCACTGGATATCACCCGCAATGCGCTTGCAGCGTTGACGGTGTCCGGTGCAGCAATGTTGCTTTTGGCCGGGCTTGTTGTGCGCTCCGCCTTGAAGCCGCTTGATCGCATTGGTGAGGTCTTTGCCCGACGTGATCCCCATGACCTCACCCCAATGGACCCTGCCGTGCCACGAGAAGCAGCGGTTATGGTCAGCGCGCTCAATGATTTCATGGCGCGACTGGATCGCCAGATGGGATCCATGCGCAACTTGATTTCAGATACAGCACATCAATTGCGCACTCCTGTTGCCGCACTGCGGGCGCAGGCGGATCTGGCTGCTGATGAAACCGATGAGGCGGATCGGCGGGTGATTGTCGAGCGGATTCATCAGCGGTCTGTCAGCCTCGGCCGACTGCTCGATCAGATGCTGAGCCGGGCGTTGGTGGTTCACCGCAGTGACAGTGTACGGCGGGAAATTGTCGATTTGAGGGATGTCGCACTTGAGGTTTTTGAGAGCGAAGATCACCATCTTCTGGCACCGTGGAGGGACGTGAACCTTGTCATTGGCGATGTACAGATACTGGTTCTTGCGGATGAGCATTCACTTGGCGAAGCGACCAAGAACCTTCTCCACAATGCGTTGAAACACGGTAAGGGCACTGTTCAGATCGGGGTCGATGTTCAGGGCGATAAAGGCTGCCTTTGGGTGCAAGATGAAGGTGTTGGACCATCCGAATCGATACGTAATGCCCTTGGCGACCGGTTCACCCGGTCCGCGGCCTCGAAAGGCGACAGTGCAGGATTAGGCCTTTCCATTGCAAAATCTGTAGCAGAAGCCTTTAGTGGAAAATTGCACCTTAGCGAGAGTGATGACAGCAAGTTTCGAACGACGCTGGCATTACCCATTGCAGGAGGTAAGGCATGAGACTTTCAAACCTGCTGGCTCTCTCAGTGATGTTGTTTGGCTATATGTTTATGCCAGTTTTGGCCCAGGAAATGACGCGTCAGTTTGGTTCTGTTGAACCTACGCGTTCCCTGATTATCCGCTCAACGACAGATATTTCTGTTTTTGGCTCTGTTGTCGAAGCCTTCTTGGACACGCAGCCGGGATTGGCCATCACATATGAGCAATGGGGATCGAATGATTTGTTCGAGCTGAGCTTGAGTGAGTGCCGTGAAGATGTTCCTGGTGCTGATCTGATTATCAGTTCGGGTGTCCACCAGATGGTCAAACTCGTCAATGAAGCTTGTGCTTTGACGCATCGATCTGTTCAAACGAGCGGTATGCAGAGTGTGCTCCGATGGCGTGATCAGTTGTGGGGGATAACACGGGAACCAGCAGTGATGGTCTATAACCGCGCTCTGGTGCCGAGTTTTGAGGTGCCGCAATCCCGCTTCGACCTTCTGGATTTGCTCCGCCCATCCTTGTCACGCTACGCGGGGCGTGTTGCGACCTATGATATTGAACGCTCGGGGCTCGGCTATCTTTTTGCATTTTCTGATTCCAGAGAGGCAACGACATTTGGTGCGCTTCTGGAATCATTTGGACGGACGGGTGTTGTTGCGACCTGTTGTTCAGCGGAAATTATCGAAGGCGTCGCTGAGGGCACTTACCTGATTGCCTATAATGTTCTTGGATCCTACGCCCGCAGCCTTTCCAGGAATGATGATCGGATTGGCATTGTCCTGCCACAGGATTATACGCTTGTTTTGTCACGCGCCTTGATGGTTCCAAAACAGGCCCGCAACAGCGCAGATGCGACCCGGTTCCTGGACTTCCTGCTTTCCCCTTTAGGGCAGGCGGAGTTGCGCCGTGTTCTGTTGTGGTCTCCATTGCTAGATGATGAAGGTGAAAGCGTCAGCGAGACCTCTCTGCGTCCGATTGGATTGTCTCCGTCGCTATTGGTGTCTTTGGACAAGCAAAAACGCGAGCAATTCATCAAGCGATGGCGCAGCAGTTTTCCTTAAGGTCGAGAAGAAGTCTGTTTGGTTCTTGAAGATGAACGTGCCTATCCTCTACAAACCAGTGCCGGTTGATGTGAGATATGCGTTGGCATTTGCAATTTTGCGGCGCGCTTTATGTGAGAGCCGACGTTGTGTGCTTTGGTCCGAGCCCCAGGCGGCATAAGTGAAAAAAGGTGTCTGAGAATATGATCCTGTGCTGTGGCGAAGCCCTCATTGATATGATTCCGGGTGAGATGAATTCTGGCCAGGCAGGCTTTGTGCCGCATGCCGGTGGAGCCGTCTTCAACACGTCGATTGCGCTGGGCCGTTTGGGCATCAAGACGGGGCTTTTGACAGGCCTGTCGACGGACTTGTTTGGCCAGGTGCTTGAAGACGCACTGATGGCCAGTCATGTGAATACGGCGCTTTCCGTTCGCAGTGATCGTCCGACGACGCTTGCCTTTGTCCGCCTTGTGAATGGCCATGCAAGTTATACGTTTTATGATGAGAACTCAGCCGGACGCGTGTTGGATCGATCGCAGGCACCGAGTATTGGTGATGAAGTCAATGCGATGTTCTTCGGCGGTATCAGCCTTGCTGTTGAACCTTGCGCAGATTTCTATGCGGATCTCTTGATTGAACAGTCTGGCAACAAGGTTGTCATGATTGATCCGAACATCCGTCCGGGCTTCATTCGGGATGTCGAGCGCTATCGCGTGCGATTGGAAAGGATGCTGCGGCATTCGGACGTTGTGAAAGTGTCTGATGAGGATCTGGACTGGATCGTTCCAGGCGAAGCTGGCCTGAAAGACAAAGCCGCAAAGCTTTTTGAATTTGGTGTCTCAGTTGTTCTTGTGACACGTGGCAGCGAAGGTGCAACCGGTTTTCTTGCTTCCGGCGGCGATGTCACTGTCCCGAGCCGCAAAGTCACTGTGGCCGATACGGTCGGTGCAGGTGATACGTTCAATGCCGGTTTTCTCGCATCTCTCGATGATGCAAATCAGCTGACCAAAACCGGAATTTCCAGTATGTCGGTCGAAACATTGAAGTGTGCATTGTCACTTGGAGGGCAAGCAGCAGCAGTCACCGTTTCCAGGGCGGGCGCTAATCCGCCCTGGCGGAGCGAACTCGACATATAGGCTTTATGTCTGAGTATCTTTTTGTTTTGCGAGTTCATCGCGGCTTGCTGTCAGATAGATCTCAGCGTTGTTCGACAGGGATGGGCCCAGATATCCACCTTCCTGGATAAGTGCGGTTGGTAAGCCCATTTGAACGATCTCGCGGGCCATTACCTCAAATCCATGGCCTGTCATGCCGACCTCTGAGAGGGGGTCATCTTCGGCCATGTCAAATCCCAGCGAGATCACGAGCGCTTCTGCGCCGAAGTCCTGAATGGCTTTTACGCCTTCCCGGAAACGTGCCAATATCTGGTCCTCGGTTGCGCCGGGCTGAAGTGTCAGGTTCAGTGTCGCGCCTTCGCCATTGCCTTCTCCCCGTTCGTCTTCATACCCCAGATAATATGTCGGATAGTTCGCTGGATCGACGTGGACAGAGCACATGAAGACATCCGCGCGCTCATAGAAGATATCCATTGTGCCGTTGCCGGTGTGGGTGTCGATGTCAAAAACGGCGACCTTGGAGAATTTTCCGCGAAGGGTCTGCGCTGCAATGGCGGCGTTGTTGAATATGCAAAAACCGTTGGCCCCATCTGACAAGGCGTGATGTCCCGGCGGACGGCACAGGCCGTAGGCCATCTGGTCTCCGGCAGCAACACGGGAGGCCGTCTCTATAGCTGTCTGCGCGGACCAGTAAATTGCTTCATAGGTGTTCTGTGTCAGAGGCACTGAAGTATCGGTGGCATACCAGCCGAGTTGTCCGAATACCGACGAGGACTTTCGGCCTCGGCGTCGTCCAGGATGATAAGTTGGAATGGCTACAGCATCGCCGGCCTCTGCCTGCCATCGGGCGAAGGCATCTTTCCAGAATTCAACGTAGCCATGATCATGAACGGCCTTGATCGGCTCTAAGCCGTAATCAGAAGGCTGTTCGACCGGAAAACCGTTCCGGATCAGCATGTCGCGGATGAGGATGGCGCGTTCGGGCTGTTCCGGGTGCGGGATGTAGGCACCACGGCGGAAGTAATGTTCCGGATTATGCTTCAGCTGGCGCTCGTCGAAAATGGCTTTCATGCGATGGGTCCTAGTAGCCTTGGTTTCGATCTACGGTATTGGCGGGAACGCGGCCTGCAACGGTCTCAATCGCTGCCGCTGTGACCTGCTGCGCCACCAGAGCCCGGGAGCTGTCGCTGGCTTGATGTGGCGTGATCAGGATTTTCTCGTTGCTCCACCATGGATGGTCCTCGGGAAGCGGCTCCTTTCGGAAGACATCAAGAGAGGCACCGCCGATTTGACCAGTGGAAATGGCTGTATCCAGATCGTCATCCACGAGCTGCTGGCCCCGGCCAAGTTGGATCAGGCGCGCGCCATGAGACATTTGATTGAAGAGATCTGCATTCAGGATGTTTTCGGTTTCAGGGGTCAGTGGCAGAACGTTGATCAGCACCTGGGATTGAGCTGCAACCCTCTGGATTGCGTCCGCTCCTGTCTCGAACCGCACGCCGATTTCAGAATCGGCATCATTGGTTTTGGACGTGCGAACTGCGGCGACGACGGGAAAGCCAGCGGCTGTGATTGCTCTGGCAATTGCCTTGCCCATGAGGCCATAACCCAGAATGCCGACGGTGTAGTCTTTGGGCGGCGTGTCGAGGGGATGTTGCCACCATTTCGGGGTTGCTTGCTGGCGGATGTATTGGCCCATATTGCGATGGTGCCAGATGACTTGCCATACCGCGAAACCGGCCATGAGATCAGCCTGCGCTTCATCGCGGATGCGTGTGACATGGGCCGTTTGGGGCAAGCTTGGGCAAGACACCAGACTGTCAACACCTGCGGCTATGGACGATACCAGACTAAGGTTAGGGTAGGGGGTGAAGGCATCGTCATCAGGGTGCCAGGCCAGCGCGAACCGAATGGCTTCCGGGTCTTCGATTTCGTGGGGGTGGCGAAGTCTGACCTGGTCAGAGTAGTCAGCAAATACCTTGCCGAACAGTTTCTCAAGATTGAAGCGGTTGCCGATATAAACCCCTTCGATGACATTGCCTTGCGTCACGTCGTTTCCTCATTAGGTGTAATTTCTTCGAGACCGCACCATTGTGCGATGAAGAGGGCAATGGTGCCGGTTACGCGTTTGATGGAGGCCAAGCTGACACGTTCATCAAACCCATGGATGCTTTCAGAGATCGGGCCATAGACCAGGCAGGGCATGTCCGCATAAATCACAAAGACACGGGCGTCGAGATAGGATGGTGTGACGAAGCTGGTCAGGTCTTGGTGGGTGGCAAGTCGATGGGCATTTGCCAGTGCTTTTTCAGCTTCGGTGTCTTCTTCCAGAACATAACCGCGGGCAAAGAAACCGTTCCAGGTGATTTTGGGAGGGCGGTTGCCGAGGAAGGTGTCACCGGAGAGCTCGCGGGACAGATGATTCTCGATCTGGCGCGCGCGGTCTTTCGGATCATCTCCAGGGTAGATCGCAATGCGGCAATGAAGATTGCACCAGGCTGCGACGGTTGAAGCCCAATCACCGCCTTCAATTTTACCGACGTTGAAGTTGATCGGGTGATCTTCAGTCTCAAAATAGGGGTAGTTTTCTTTTTCCGCATTCCAGTCTTCGCACAGGCGTTTCAGACTTTCGATCACGCGGAAGCTGGCCTCGATTGCATTGGCTCCGGTGCCTGCCTCGCGTACATGCACAGGATGTCCGGCAATTCCAATCTCGAACCAAAGCACTCCGGTGTTGGCTCTGACAAGCTTTTCATCTTCAGGTTCTGGAATGATTGCAGCGTCAGCTGTGTAGCCTTCAATCAGGCAGGCAAGGGCTCCATTACCGGTACATTCTTCTTCAACGACGCTTTGAATGTGTACTTTGGCGGCAGGCTGAAAGCCAAGTCGGCGTAGTGCGTCGAGTGCATAGATGTTGGCTGCCAGGCCAGCCTTCATGTCTCCGCTGCCCCGGCCATACAGCCAGTCCCCATCCCGCTTTGGCTCGAACGGCGGAGACACCTGCCACATGTCGTGTGGCCCTTCAGGAACAACATCGACATGCCCGTTGAGGATGAGAGACTTGCCAGTGGCCTGTCGGGGGAGATGGGTCGCGACCACATTTAATGCGTCGGTGTAATCCACAGTGACTGGCGAAAAGCCCGGATGATCATGGATTTTGTTGACGTCTATGGCGAAGGTGTCGACATCATAACCGCGCTCGGCGAGGGCTTTACCTAAAAACAACTGAGCGTTCTTTTCCTGGCCGCGAAGAGAAGGGAAGCGGATGAGGTCTTCTGTAAAGGTGATCTGTTCTTCGAAACCAGCGTCGACGGCATCCAGGATTTTTTGTGTCAGCAGAGCGTCCAAAGTAGTGTCTTTCTAATAAATGGTTGGCCCGGAGCTCAGGCTTTAATTGTTTGACTCTCAGCTAGTTATCAGGAAGCGGCTGCCAGTTCTTTTTCGCGTCCCGGAATGGCTTCGATCAGGGACTTGGTATAGGCGCTGGTTGGGGCATTGAATACGTCATGGGCTGTGCCGATTTCCACGATCTTCCCTTGCTGCATCACTGCGATTCTGTCGCAAATCTGGGCGGCGACTCTTAGGTCATGGGTGATGAACACCAGCGCAAGGTTCAGGCGTTGCTTGAGGTCGGCCAGCAGATCCAGAACCTGAGCCTGGATGGAAACGTCCAGTGCGGAGACAGCCTCATCTGCAATGATGACACTCGGTTCCAGAGCCAGTGCCCGGGCGATGCCGATCCGCTGTCGCTGACCGCCGGAAAATTCGTGAGGATAGCGGTCGATGGCGGATTGGTCCAAACCAACGAGCTCTAGCAGTTCTACAGCCTTACTGAAGGCTTCTGATTTAGGAACGCCGTGGGCGATTGGCCCCTCGGCAATAATCCGTCCGACTTTGGTTCGTGGATTGAGTGAAGCAAAGGGATCCTGAAAAATCATCTGGATCGATTTGCGTGCTGCGCGCAGCTTTTCGCCCTTCAATTTTGCCATATCTTCACCAGCCAGAAAGACGGATCCGCTGTCTGGCTCCATCAGGCGTACAAGACATCTGCCTACGCTGGATTTTCCCGATCCGCTCTCGCCGACAATGCCGAGGGTTTCACCTGCAGCAAGCTCCAGATTTATCATCTGTACGGCTTTGACCACACGCTCCGGTCCGCCGAAGAAACCTCCGCCAGAGCGATATGTCTTGCAAAGATCAGTGACTTCCAGAACGGGTGTCTGGCGGGAGGCGTCGTCTTGCTTTTCAGCGTGCAGTTTGGGGATCGCTGCGATCAGCTTGCGAGTATACTCGTGCTGCGGGTTGTCGAGCACATCGTCAGTATTGCCGTGTTCAACGATCTTGCCGAACTGCATCACCGCGACCCGATCTGCGATCTCGGCGACGACGCCAAAATCATGGGTGATGAACATGACGGCCATGCCGTGACGTTCTCTAAGATCGTGTATCAGGTCGAGGATCTGGGCTTGTGTGGTGACATCAAGCGCAGTTGTCGGCTCGTCGGCAATCAGGACATCTGGTTCCAAAGCAAGCGCCATGGCGATCATGACACGCTGACGCTGGCCACCTGAGAGTTGGAACGGATAGGCACGCAAGGCTTTTTCAGGGTCAGGAATTCCGACCTCGATCAAAAGGTTTAGTGCTCGGAGCTTGCGTTCTTTAATCGTGAGCAGGCCATGGGCTTCGAAGACTTCCACAATCTGGTCTTCAATGCGCATTAGTGGGTTGAGCGCTGACATGGGCTCCTGGAAGATCATCGCGATTTTTCGGCCGCGCAGGTCAAGCAATTCCGGTTCGCTCAAAGTTAGAAGGTCTTTGCCTCCGTAAATGATCTGCCCCGCTGTTGGGCGAACCATGTCGGGCAGAAGACCCATCATGGCGTTGGCAGACATGGATTTTCCGGAGCCACTTTCCCCAACGATGCAGAGAATCTCGCCAGCATTGAGTTCATAGGAAACGCCGTCGACCGCAAAGGGCCGATCCGCGCCTTCTGGCAAGGATATCTGAAGGTTCTCAATTCGTAGAACCGGCTCTGTCTTGCTGGTCATCACTTGCCCTTTCGAGACAGACGGGGGTTCAAGGCATCATTCAGACCTTCGCCAATCAGATTCAGGGCCAGAACAGTCAGCACGATGGCAAGGCCGGGGAAAAATGACAGCCACCAGGCTTGCCGGATAACAGTTCGTGCAGCGCCAATCATGTAGCCCCAGGACATGAGGTTTGGATCGCCCAGGCCCAGGAAGGAAAGGGAAGATTCCAGCAAGATTGCTGTTGCGACCATGAGGGAGGCGAGAACGATGATCGGAGACAGAGTGTTTGGCAGGATCTGACGCCAGATGATGGTGATGCTGGTTTGACCGGACAGGATTGCAGCTTCAACGTATTCGCGTGAGCGGAGAGACAGAACCTCACCCCGGACCAGCCGGGCGACCGGTGGCCAGCTGACGATGGCTATGGCACCTACAATTGACTGAACACTGGGTTCAAAGATTGCCACCAGAACGATTGCCAGCGCGAAATTCGGAACGGTCTGAAAGAACTCGGTAAAGCGCATCAGAGCATCGTCGACCCGTCCGCCGAAGTAACCGGCCAGTGCGCCAATCGGTATGCCAATCAGAAGGGATACCAGCGTCGAGATTAAACCCACGAGCAACGAGACCCTGGCACCGTATGCAAGGCCCGCGATGACATTGCGGCCCAATGTGTCCGTTCCAAGAGGGAAACGATCCATAGCGAAGGGGGGAAGAAATGGTCTCTGTACCATTTTCCATGGAGATTGAGGGAAGAGAAGGGGGGCGAAAACAGCGATCAGGACAACAGCCAAGAGGATGGCTAAACCGATGACGGCACCGCGATTGCGTTTGAAACGTTTCCAGAAGTCAGCCATCAAGACACCCTGATTCTGGGGTCAACGACCCGGTAAAGAATGTCGGTGATCAGATTGAACAAGAGCACCATGGCCGCCGAGACGAAGAAGACGCCGAGAAGGACATTGTAGTCTCGCTGAGCCAATGCTTCAAACATCAAGCGACCAATGCCGGGCCAAGCAAAGACTGTTTCGGTCAAAATTGCACCGCCTACAAGTTGGCCTGCCTGAAGGCCTGCGAGTGTCAGGACCGGAAGCAGCGCGTTGCGAAAGATGTGGCGTCTTTGGATGATGCCGGGCTTGAGGCCTTTGGCACGGGCCGTCTTGACGAAATCCAGCGTGCTGACTTCGAGCATGGAAGCGCGGGTCATGCGCATGTATACCGCCATGAAAAACAGGCCCAATGTTCCAGCCGGAAGGATCAGATGCTTGGCAATGTCCAGAACCCGGTCAAACCCTTTATAACCGCCACCAACTGTTTCATAGCCAAAGCCCGGCAACCAGTTGAGTTGGACGGAAAAGACCAAAACCGCCATCAGCGCTGCCCAATACAGTGGGGTGGCATAGAATAGCAGCGCGAAGGTCGAGATGAGTGTGTCAGACCATTTTCCGACACGTGCAGATGCCAGAACGCCAGCGACTGTTCCCAATACCAAGGAAATGATGAAGGCAGTTATGGTCAACAAGACAGTTGCTGGGAGCCTGTCGAATATCAGGTCTGCTACTGGCATTTGCTGCCTGTATGAGAAGCCAAGGTCAAACTGCAGGACACCGACCAGATAAAGACCGAGCTGCGTCAACAAAGGTTTTTCCAGGCCGAACTGAGCCCGTAGCTGTTCCAGAAAAATTTTGTCTGCAGCTCCTGCCTCGCCAGCCATAACCGCAGCGGGATCGCCGGGCGCAGCGTGGATCAGGAAAAAATTGAGAGTCACGATCGCGATCAGGATGATCGCCGCCTTGACCAGGCGCATAGCGATGAAACGGAGCATCAGGCCTCGTCCTGCGGGTTTGTGCCGCTTTTGGGTTCGAAAGGCTGTCTGCACGGATCTAAGCTGATCCGTGCAGAGCATTTGTTACCTATGAGGCTTATTTCTCGATGTAAGCGTCGCGGAAACCGTCGTTGACGCCGATTGCGGTGGTCACGAGGTCTTTGACATCACAGCGGTAGATCGTTGGGAAGCCAAGCTCGAGAAGCCAAGCAACAGGGACATCGTCCGTGAGGATCTGCTGAGCTTCGGTATAGAGCTTCTGCCGCTCTTCTTTGGTGACTGCAGTTGCTGCCTTGGCAAAGAGTTCGTCGACCTTTGGGTTCTCATAGCCTTCAACATTGTTCCATGGGGATCCCTTGGCAATGTTTGAGGAAACATATGTCCGTGCCACGCCGAGGGCAGGATCGCCATACTGATATAGGTAAGTGAAGGCGAGGTCGTAGTCCCATTCGCTGATTTTCTGGTTCCAACCGGCGACATCTGTGGCGACAATCTCGACCTTGATGCCGACTTCTTCAAGGTTCTGTTTGATCGCTTCAGCCCAACGCTGCCATGTTTCGCCGTAAGGTAGGGGCAGAAGGCGGACAGTAGTTCCATCGTAGCCCATGTCTTTGAGAAGAGCGCGGGCCTTTTCCGGGTCATAGTCGTAGTGGTTCACATCGTCCGTGAAGAAACGGGTGGATGAGGAAACTGGGCTTTGTGCGACTTTTCCGAGGCCGTTCCATAGCGCATCTTTCGCGAACTCTCGGTCCATCGCATACATGATGGCCTGGCGGAAACGCTTGTCTGCGGTCGGCCCTTCACGATTGTTCAGCCACATCCACGATAGTGGGCCAATGAATTCCCAGCCCTTGTCGGTGACGCATGTGTTGTCCATTGCGGTAAGGCGAGGCACATCAAAATTTTCGACCGAGCCACCTGGCAGGATGTCGATGACGCCGGTTTCGTAAGCCACCGAGCGCGACGCTGCATCCGGAATAACATGCCAGTAAATTTCGTCCAGGTACGGCAGACCATCAACATAATAGTCTTCGTTTTTGGTCAGAAGGATGTGGGAGCCTTTTACCCATTCCTTGAACTTGAACGGACCGGTTCCAATGGGCGTGTTGTTCGCCGGGTTGGTTTTGTAGTCGGTGCCTTCGTAGATGTGCTTCGGGATCATTGGCATGGTGCCGACCTCGAAGATGCCTATGAACGGTCCGAAAGGCTCGTTCAGTTTGAATACAACAGTATTGGCATCCGTGGCCGTGATTGATTCCACGTACTTTAGCGACTGGCGCAGACGTGTATGGGTCTCGCGCAGAAATACATCCGCCGAGAAAACAACATCATCTGCGGAAAATGGCTCTCCATCATGCCACTTCACATTGTCAAACAGATGAAATGTGTAGGTCAGGCCATCCTCGGATATCTCCCAGGTTTTGGCGAGCTGCGGCAGTGGTTCTAGATCAGGGCCGTAGCGCAACAGGCTTTCGTAGATATTGCCAGCGACCATTTGGGTTGGGCCGTTTTGAACCAGTCCGAGCATCAGGCTGGGAGGTTCTGGTTGGATGACCGCATTTGCCCGCCCGCCAGACACTGGTCCAGCATAAGCGGTGCTTGCGGCTACGACGAGTGTCGCGGCCAATATGGATAATTTCTTCAGCATTCTTAATTCCCCTCGAATTGTATTGGTGTGCCGGACTTATGTCTCTGTTCACGCCACGTGCTGAGTTTCTGGAGTTTTTGGTTGTCTGGTGTTGTCCCGTCAGTTCACCAGATCCGGATAGTGTTTTATGGCGAGACGTTGGAAAGCATCCCACTGTGGATCTGACTTGTTGCCGGAATGCTGCTTGTCCCAGTTCTCGTACTGCTGTGCAGTTTTCTCGGCGAGCGCTGGGTCGATTTTTCGTAATGTCCCACCGGAAGACATGATTTTCAGCTGGGCGCGACAGGTCCGCTCCATGTTGAACATCAAGCCGAAGGCTTCGCCGACAGTCCGGCCGCATGTCATCAGCCCATGGTTACGCAGGACCATAACCTTGCGGTCCCCAAGGTCTTCGACCAAGCGTTCCCGTTCGGCCAGATCGAGCGCGATGCCTTCATAGTCGTGGAAGGCTATGCGGTTGTGGAATTGCAGCGCCCACTGGTTTAGCGGAAGGATACCTTCTTCCATCGACGAGATTGCAACGCCTGCGACTGTGTGAGTGTGCAGGACGCAATGTAGATCGGGGCGGGCGGCGTGCACTGCGCTGTGAATTGTGAAACCTGCCTTGTTGATTCCGGCGCCATGGCTGTCGCGCAGAATGTTGCCATCGATATCGACGGTGGCAAGGTTGCTTGCCGTGACCTCATCGAAGCGAAGACCATAAGGGTTGATCAGGAACGCATTTTGACCTTCGCTCTCGGGCGCTTTGGCCGATATGTGGGTGAAAATGCTGTCATCCATTTTTTGGTGGGCAATGAGCCGATAGGCCGCAGCCAGTTCAATTCGCTCTTTCGGCTGGTCAGATCCCATGGGCTCTCTTTCAATTCAGGCATCTCATTTGCCTTGATGATGCTTTTGCGCATCCTTCAAGTCTCAAGATGTTTTGGGGACGTATGTCCGGGATGTCGTTCAAGCTGACACTAGGCAAACATGTGGGTTCTCTATTGTCAATTGTCGACAATTGACAAAATTTGGGCAATGATGCCTGCTTAGCAAGCGCAGATCATGCTTGAGATGTCGTTCGTTCAGGACAGGTGCAACTTTGATGACTTGCTGTATGAAGCTGTTTCGGGCAAATGATGCGCGTTTATCCCTGATGCGGTATCGCAGCATTTAAAGGTGTGCTTGGCAGGGATTAGTAAAGGAAAACGTTGCGGAATGTTCTCACCGGTGGAGACGACAGATCTTGTTCAACAGATTGCGCGCCAAATTAGCGATGCGATTGTCTCTGGCCGGTTCAAGCCAGCTGAACGATTGAACGAGCTTCGTCTGTCTCAGGAGTTCGGCACCAGCCGGGCCCCGGTTCGCGAGGCTGCGCGCTTGCTGGAAAGTCAGGGGCTTGTTGTTTCAAGCCCGCGCCGCGGCTTTTTTGTACGCACTTTGAGCGCGAAGGACCTGGATGATATCTATGAATTGCGGATAGGTCTTGAGCTGCATGCGGCCGATCTGGCTATTCAAAAAATCGGCGATGCTGAGCTGACTGCTTTAGAGGCGCAGATTCAAAATCTATACGACTTGGCCGAAGCGGGGTCGATTGAGGAACGGATTTCTGCCGATTCTAGCTTCCATCGCATGCTTTGCAGCTTTAGCGGCAATGACCGTTTGTTGAAAGCCTTTGATGATCTTGCCACGGATATGAGGGCCGGGATTGCGCTCATTGGTACGATTTATGATGATCCATACCGGATGGCGGAAACGCATGTTCCCATTCTTGAAGCTTTGAAGAAGAAAGATCGTCAGGGCCTGAGAGAGGCTTTGCATTTCCACATTGCGGCTGCGCGGGATCAGATCGTTCCGCTTTTTGAAAGCCTGAACAAAACACCTTGATTGAAAATTAGGAGATGCTGCGGATATCGTTCTCTAAAAGGACGGAATCAGCTCTGCCATTTCCGCCCTAGATCACGATGAGTTCCTAACTGTGGCGCAGGATATCGTCCTGTTCCAGATAGGTGCCAGACTGTACCTCAATCATGCGGACTGGGATTTTGCCTGGGTTGTGGAGCTTGTGTTTGGCTCCGAGCGGAACATAAGCTGATTGATTTTCCGCCAGAAGTTCGGCCTTTCCGTCGATGGTTATTTCGACAGTGCCCGAGACGACAACCCAATGTTCTGCCCTGTGCAAATGGCTTTGCAGTGTGAGGCCTTTTCCCGGCTTGATCATCATGGACTGAACGCTAAAGCGATCTCCGGAATTGATCCGTTCTGTCCAACCCCACATTTTATAAGCGCGTGGATGAGCGTTGACTTCCTGGCGGCCCTCTTTTTCCAACGCTTCAACGATTCTCTTGACGTCTTGCGCTTTGTCCCGGTGCGCGACCAGAACGCTGTCCCGGGTGGAAATCACGAGCACGTCGGACAGGCCGATAACCGAAACGAGGCCATCATCAGCATAGGCAAGACAGTTCTCCGCGTCCAGAAAACGGGTGTCTCCCAGGCCGCTGTTGCCATTCGCATCCTTGTCAAGAACTTCCCAGATCGCAGACCATGAGCCAAGATCATCCCAACCGGGGGACATGGGAACGCATGAGATATTGTTTGCTCGTTCCATGATGGCATAATCGATCGAAATGCTCTTGATCTTCGCAAAGGCATCGCTGTCCAGACGTGTGAAATCGAGATCGCTGCTTCTGGTTGCAAGTGCTGCCATAACATCGGCCAGTAGGTCGGGATTGTGGATCTCAAAAGCGCTGATCATTGCCTTGGCAGAATAAAGAAAAATTCCGGCATTCCAGACATAATTACCGTTCGCCAGAAATTCTTCGGCCTTTTGGCTGTCTGGTTTTTCCACGAAAGCTGCGACGTTTCGAACGGGCGCAGAGCCAACATCCAGCCTGATGTAGCCATAGCCTGTGTTCGGCTCATGTGGCGTGATGCCGAACGTTACGATCTGTCCGTTTTGTGCTGCGGGGGTCGCGTCACGGATGGCCTGTTGGAAAACATCTTCCTTGGCAATCAGATGATCAGACGGCAGTAGCAGAATAAGCGCATCGGGATCTTTTTCAGCAGCAATCAGAGCGGCCATCGCAGCCGGGGCCGCAGTGTTACGGCCCATCGGTTCTAATAAAATTGTGTCGGCGACCGCATCGATCTCAGAGAGTTGCTCTCCCATCAGGAAGCGATGATCATTGTTCCCGATCACGATAGGAGCAATGAAACTGCCGCCTTTGACCCGGTTTATAGTCTTTTGAAAAAGACTTTCGCCGTTGAAAATTGGAAGAAATTGCTTGGGGCGATCTCTGCGGGAAAGGGGCCAGAGCCGGGAGCCAATGCCGCCTGAAAGAATGCAAGGAACGATCATTAGGTATGCAATACCTCTTTGGAAAATTGTCTAGATATTCTGTACCAGACTAAACTGGTGGAAAGGTAAAGATCCATGGACGAGATCTATTGCCTAGCCTGCCTGCGGTTCAAAGCTTCAGAGGTGCACCATCTCTTCATTTTGGTTGTTGAAACCAGCTAACACCTTGAACGGAAAGGTGGTTTCTGTAGTTCGATAACCGTTTTCCCGGCTATAGCGAAGTGGCTCGGAAAATGCCAATCTCAGCACAGTGCGCTTCACGGCAAGAGAGCCATTTTCGTATATTTCCCAAGGCCTTGACAGGAACACAAGCGAGAGTTCGATAAACTCTTCCAACCTCCCCTTGGGCGGGATGTGGTTTTCGACCCTTTCAGCAAGCACAATCTTGTCGCGTTCCAGCCGCTCGATCCGTTTTTCATAGGCCGTTATCACAGACGGGTTTGTCGCTTCTACAATCCGATCCAGCACCCCTTCGATCTGAGTCTCGATCTCTTTGAGCTGTTTGACCATTGCCTGCTTGGCGACCTGCGCTTCCGCCAAATGCATATCCCAAGCGTCGATGAACATCTGCTTTGCGAGCGCGAAGAAGCGCTTGGACGGTTGCATGTTTTTCAAGATGTCCGAGAAGCCATCTTCGATCCGTGCACGCGGGACCGATTTGCGCTTTGACTCGCACCCTCTCGTATCACACAGGTAATAGGCGTACCGTTTGCGGCAGCCTTTGCTCCAGGCAGCCGTCATTGGCTTGCCGCAGTCATCACAACAGACGAAGCCGCGCAGCGGGAAATCGGCACTGATATCCTTTCGCGCCGCTGGGCGCGCTCCGGCGTCGAGGTTTTTCTGGATGCGGGTGAAGGTGTCGAAGCTGATGAGCGGCTCATGATGCCCTTTGCGGAGGCTCACATTCCAGTTGGGCACTTCGATAAAGCCCGCATAGAGCGACTGTTTGAGCATCTTCGTGACCTTCCAGGCCCGCACTTCGCCATTGGGCAGGTCTTTGGGGAAATCTGGCTTGCTCTCTAGAAAACGCTTCACTTCCGCCTGGGAGCGGAAACGGCCTATCGCATAACTTTCAAGCGCCTCCCTGACGATGGAGGCTAAGGGTTCGTCGTAAACCATCAACTTGCCATGAACGCGGTTAGACGCGTAGCGGTATCCAATCGGCGCATGGAAAACCCAATAGCCTTTCTCGACGCGGGCTTTCATCTTCTGGATCACTTGGCGGCGATTTTGTTCGCGCTCAAGTTCGCCCTGGGCTGCAATGATCGTCTCGATGAACTTGCCTTCCGGCGTATCGTCATCAAGTTTAAAGTTCAGGCATTCAATCCGTGCGCCGCGCGCCTGAAACTCCCGGCGCAGCTTGATGTGAAACTCGGTGTCGCGCGCAAAGCGCTTGAGATCATCGAAAACCACGATGTATTTCTCGCCCGGCTGGGCATCGAGGAAGCTCAGCAGCGCCACCATACCGGGGCGGTTCATGAAATCACCACCGCCAGACGCATCATCTGGAAACACTCCCACGACTTGATAGCCCTTTGAATCGGCATATTGACGACACCGATGCTCTTGGCTTTCGAGCCCGCCACCCTCCGTCTTTTGTCGCGTGGACGATACGCGGCAGTAGATCAGAGCCTTGGGCACAGTCTCACTTTGTATTTTAGCTTCTCCCATGAATCTTCCTTCCTCGCGTTGGGCCTAATCGACTTCCGGCGCGCTGTTGAATGTTTCTGAAATCTTTGATTTCTCTGAGTATACCCGTCCCAGCTTGCCAAGTGGCCCTGGATCAGAATTTTCTTGATTCTGCCCACAGGCGAGTTGCGCTGGATGGATATCGAAGCCGAGTTTAACAAAGCCGACCATGACTTCCCACATGTCTTGCAGGTAGGCTTCCTTTTGAGCCTGTGTCATATCGGTTCCATCCAAGAAGGATTGATAGCGCTCGACATCGACAGTGATTGCGGGCCGTGCTGCGCCATTGAATCTATTGCTGGTCCTGTCCTCACTCATCGCCTCTGCCTTTCCTGTTAGGGAGTTCCAATCCTCTCTCCAGGTATCTGGAAACGGTCGGCGCAGTGGGCGGTTTGGTGGCGGAACTTGACATAACTATGCGTGTATTTGGCAACAAATTCATATACCCATGATAGCATTCCATTTTGGGATCATGCAAAAAGTGATGTCTCAACAGGGGCTTAGGGCGGCACCTATTCTAAAGTATAACAGATGCTTAGCCGGGTCGTGGTGTGCCTGTAAGTGTTGATGATTTTGCCAAAACTGCTATCAGTTCTTCGGGCGGTCCTCTTCGAGAAATCCCATCTGGCGCTGAGGGTCGTTGAAGAGACCGGGCTGCATGTAATCGCAAGCAGTAAGATCAGGGTGATTGGTTGGCAGCAGGCAGCTTAGCGCTTGAGTGGCTTTGTAAGCCTTTTCTATATCAAGGCATATTCCAAGAGCGAAATCCTCGTCGTCGAGACTTTCCAAGTCTTCCACTGAGTGGCCATAGTAGTTTAATTCGTCGGCAATATGGACTTCGACCATATCGGAGTCATCGTCGTATCTGTCCACCAGCAGGGTCATAACGTGCGGATAACCGCGCAGGGCCATATGGCTTGCAGCTTTGAGAGCCAATTTTTCTGCGCGTGAACCTCTTTCGTCAGCAACGCTGACGACGACAGCGTGTTTTCCAAGCATGACGTAGGCGGAGGCTAGATCTATATCTTCCCGTCCTCTCATGTCGTAGCTGCGAGAGAATGCTTTTGGTGCACAATATCCCGTCAGAGCCATGAGCGTATGGGTGAGGTATTTTATATTGCTTCGGAAAATGCCGCTATTTCGCTCGCTAAGATGGTGTTGTCTAACCGTGCGGTGCGGGCTAAATTCGTAGGGAAGTTGGTGACCGTATACACATCCCTGAAACAGATCAAAGCACATAAGAATTTGTGCCTGTCTATTTTCGTCGGTATGCGGCGCACCGATTAAAATAGAAAAAGATTTAGGTAGGCCGCCAAAGCTGTTTCCGGGTTGGCTGTTGAGAAGTAAATTACGCCGATGCTCCTGAAGAAACAGATCGAAATGTGGCGTCTTTCCACCTTCATCCTTGATTATGATTTCTATAATTTCGAAACTGTTGTTCTGGTAGGTCTGTTTTAGATTGATCGCCATTATGCGCACAAAATCTTGCTGCGCCATGCTGAATGCATCGGTTTTGTCGATGAAGGATACGAGCCGAATTGTGTCAGCAGGAGCGTCTTGCAGCGCTTCGAAATCAAGCGAGGTTCCTCTCTCAAAAACCTCTATGTAATCTACGTAGTCACCTATTTTCGTCTCCAACATTGGAGAGGAGCCGAGATTCTGACGACATTTGACTGCCGCTTCCAAAGCAGGAAGGTGCGGGTAAAAGTATCGTTCAATGACAAGAGCTGGGCACCAAGGTGTATGGAGCCTCGTTCGGATCAAAGAGCCAATAGGGTGGGCGGTTGCTTTTTGCGCGTCACCAAATGTTATTGGCAGGTATGCCGCCGTGTTATACACATCCAGCCCTTCCGGTGGATCAACATAGCGAGGCAGTGAGAAAATTTTCTTGTTCGAGGTTAGTTCCTCAATCGACTGTAGGTAAAATGTTTGATCAAAATCCTTGGGAAAGAAGCCTTGGATAAGAAAACCATCGATAACATTGATATCGCCAAGATGTGTTGGCACTTTGAGGGCGAAGCCATTGCTTGGCCGACCACCAAAAGTGATGTTTGTTTGATTGAGTGCCGTCAATCCGCCTTCCATGATGGTTCTTAAAATGAAATAGACGTTGGCGCGAAGTGCAGGTGACAGCGCATTCAGGGTATCCATCACGTCAGGATGCACGGCGATCTTGAATTTAGAACAGACGCTGCCCGGCGTTGACCAATCAGCAATCAGCGCCTCAATATAGTTTAAGACGGATATTCTGGCAGAGCGGGCTTCGCCGTAGCAAAGTCTTTTCAAGGCGGCAGCGGATAGCATTTCTCTCGCCTCATCGCATTCTCGCCAATGGGCAAACAGTGCCTTTCTGTTTGTGAAAAGCCTTTCTTTTACTTTTGTATCAAGATGAGTGTACCCGGCTCGCTGCCCCATATGCTTGTCTCCTCATTTATAAAATACCGGAGATGCATTAATAAAATTTGAATTATCTATGGAAATTGTGGAGATATATCCTATTTTACATAAAAGTAATAAATCATTAACCATGTTGGTCTATTATTATGTAAATACGCTTTTAGGTTAGGCGTTTAATACTCGATAAATGGGGATTTAATTTGAGTGTGGGATACAAAGAGTCATTTAATGACAGTGCGCGGTTAGCGCCACTCGCCATGGCCAGTATGGGCAACGGTGCTGACACACGTGCTGATGAAAGAGCTGAGCAGGCAAAGCCGCATGAGCGAGAGCGCCAGCAAGTGGATGCCCGCGCCAGAGCTGAGCAGGGCCAAGAAATGCGCGGCGAGGAAAAAGACAATGTGAATGGCAACATGCATACGGCACGCCATGACGCCTCAAGTATTTCGTCTTCCAGCGAGAGCAACGACAAAAAAGCCAAGCGCATCGCAGCACTGATGCTGAAGCTCCACAAGCTGGACGCAGAAATTGCCGCGCTCGAAAAGCATATAGCAGATTTGGTCAAGCAGCGCGATCAGTTACTAGACGAAGCAAGACAAGAAGAAGCACAAGCAGGTGACTTGGATGAGTTGATCAAAGCGGCTGAGCAAGACGGCATGTCCGATGACGAGCGCCGCCGCCTTAAAGCCAAGCTTGGAGAAAAAGCGAATGGCAAGACGGATGCCGAATTGCTGGAGTTGGCGCGTCAGGAGCGAGATCGCCTAAACAACAGTGCCGACGATAAGCGAAGAAGGGCAGAAGTGCTGGAAGGCGAAATTGATGCGGAACGAGAAAAGCTCGACGATTTGCAAGCGGAACGTGAAGGGGTGCGACAGGAATTGGGACTGAATGGCGTTGAGGTTCAAGCTCAGGACAGAACTTTGATGGACACTGTTAGAGAGGCACGAGATCGTGAGGCTGCACAGGTCGGGCAATATGCCGCCGAGGGATATGGGGATGCAGAGTCAGAAGAAGTCGCTAGCCGTTCGAACGAAGCACGGAACGAGGGCATTATTCCAGAGGATACGGAAATTGAAGAGTTTATGCAGCAACTTGGACGTTTTGATGGAATAAGAGATGACGGTCAGCGGCAGAAAATGCAGTTGGCTATTGTGCAACGATATCCCGAATTGGCTGAGGATGCCGCCAAAACTGATCCCGCGGTCGCTGAGTTAGTCGAATTGGCCAATGCCGAAACCGAATCCCCTGCAACGGTTGCCGAAGCCAGCCCGAGTGAAGAGGAACCAACCCAAACGGCATCCGTCGATGGTGGGTGGTCTATTTCCGGTGGTATGGGGTAAGCGCGCTGTTAATTCGCGTCGGCGGTTAACGCTGCCAATGTCGGACGATCTTCATCATCGTGGTTAATCAAGGCAGCTTGCTGCGCGCGCTTGTTTTCGAAATATGCCTTAAGAGGGCTCCAAAATGGCGCGCGATCCATCACTTCTTGCGTTGTTGGTGGCCATTGCATTCTCGCGCCATCAACATAAAATATGGCCTCACCATCTTGTTCGTATCCGGGAACCGCAACGGTTGGTACGCCCCCATCCGACATAGAAGCTGCGGTCGTCCCTGCATTGGCGATGCCTCGACCAAAGTGGATGATTACCTGTCCTTCAGACATGATCCCGAGTGCAAGTTCACTGTCCTCGGGAAATACTCCATATCCCGGTGTGGCGCACTGGTATTCACCGACGTCTTCGCAAATCAGTTGTTCTTGGGTTTGTGAAACGGGCTGGGCATCCTGCGCGTAGGCGGCAGGGGTAACCGTCATCATGGTTGCCAGCGCGGCGGCACCAAAGCCTGTTTTCAATTTTCCTAAAGCCATTTTGAGCCTCATAATGTGTTTGTTGGAGCGCATTGCGCTTTGACGTGCCCATTTCTGAAACACGCCTTGCCCGGATTTCACGGGCCACACCACATCTGAGTACCTGTCGATTAATATCGATTTTTCGATATTCTTATTATTATTGACTAAACTAATACCACTATTGGCAATATTTGTCAATAAATCGTGATTCAGGTTATCATTGCTTGATTTTATTTTGGAACAATATTGAGAATTATGGTTTTTACTTGTGTTTATCGTGGATTCTGCTACCGTTTCGACATTAAGAGCGCACGCATGCCAGAGGCGCAACCCATCGAAAGCGGTGATAATTCAAGGGTGTAAGCGACGTGAAACAGAATTCTCAATTCTGTTCGCGTTGCTGAGTAACACTTTTGGAGGAATCATCTATGTCGAAGACCCCGTCTCCCTTTCAGGGCATGTCCCTTTATAGTCAGCTTGGTGAGCGTAAGTATCTCACCAGCAGCGAACGCAAGAAGTTCCTCGCCGCGCTGTGCGTGATCAAGAACCCCGCTGAGAGAACCTTTTGTGAGATGATCCACTGGACCGGGTGTCGGCCTAGTGAGGCGCTAGCACTGACCGCCATCAACATCGACCTTGATGAGAGCATGGTGATCATCCGCAGCCTTAAAAAGCGTGGTCGCCTCAAGGGCAAGCATTTCCGGCCTGTGCCCCTCCCATCCGAATTTGCGCGAAGGCTCGGCATGGTTCATGGAATTCGAGATGCGCAAGCATCTGCGCGTGGAGGCCATGCATTGCCGCTCTGGCCGTTTGGGCGCACGAAGGGCTGGCGGCTTGTGCGCTCGGTCATGGATGCGGCAGGGCTGAGCGGGATCAAAGGCAATGCACGCGGGCTTCGTCATGCGCTTGGCGTTCATGCCGCTGTTATGCATGTGCCGGAAACCCGGCTGCAAACATGGCTGGGACATGCCAGCCTTGAGACGACTTCCATCTACGTTGCGGCCAGCGGCCCGGAAGATCGCGCCATCGCAGCCCGAATGTGGGGGGTGTAGTGCCGAGAATTCCCATCACCAAAATCGACAGGATGATCGGCAGGCGCATCCGGCAAAGACGAACCGAGCTGGGCTTGACCCAGCCGGACCTTGCCGAGGTGCTGAATATCAGTTGTGCGCAGGTGCAGAAATACGAAAACGGCACCAACAAGATCGCAGCCTCGACGCTGCATCAGGTGGCGGAGTATTTAGAGGTGGAGGTCGGCTATATTTTTGAAGACGATACGTCAGCTTGCCACACAGGTTTTTGACGCCGTGGACGGCTTTTGTCGCGTGGCTAAATGACGGTTATGCGGACGAAGTGTGCCTTTGCTGCGGCTGCGCCAATGGCTGCTTTGGCGGATGCAAGACTTTCTATGGCGTTCAGGGCTATCCACGGAGGCGTGAAGTGCAAGTAGCCACTTAAGTCTCTCGCTGAACGGTCACTTCCGTCGAGGTGGTGTCAATTGTCGGATGGCCTGAGGTCACGATCAGGCGGCTTGGGTTGATTATGCGATCACTGTGCTTGGTCCCCGGTTGATTATCTTTCCAAGAACTCCACCGTTCATCATCATCATCATCATCCCAGATGCCGTTTCACAACATTCTGCATCGGGCGTGGTTTGCGACCCAGCAGGCGCTCAAGTGTGGGATCCACCATTGCGAATTCCCCTGCCTGCGCGGCGCGGTAGTAACCCAAAATGACGCTTTTTACCGATTCCGGTAGGTTTGCTCGCCCCAAGTTCTCGATCATATCTTCTTCGTTGATGATCTGGCGCTTGATTGTCCTTCCTGTCGCCCCGCTTGCCATCTGCGCGAGGTCAGCAAGATCAAGCCCCTCATTGCCGGTGAGAGGTGGTGTCACACCCTCGAAGGTCTCTTTTCCAGCCAGCAAAAGCGCATCGACTTGAGCCAAGTCTTCATGGGTCGTCCAAGCCACCTTGCCATCCGCGGGACCCACCAAATTGCCATTCGCAAATCCCTGCGCATTCATGCTCATGGCGCTGTCCGCGTAGAACCCGTGCCGCATGGAGGTCCACGCCAGACCTGAATCAGCCAACATAGCCTCCGTTGCCGCATGATGGCGCCCAGGCGGGAAATGCGACTGCTCATTGGCCGAAACTTGGCTGGTATAGAGTAGCCGTTCGACACCCAGTTCCTTAGCCACCGAAATCGCCGTTGCGTGCTGTTGCAGCGGGTCACCCCCACTGGCTGCTGCATTTGAGGATACCAGCAGTACTCGGCTGGCTCCTTCCCACGCGTGGCGCAGGCTGTCAGCGTCTTCATAGTCCCCACGCCTGACGCGTACACCACGCGCCGCGAGATCGGCCAGTTTTTCCGGATCACGTACGCTGACTCCGATTTGGTCTGCTGTCACAAGGCGCTGCAGGGCCTCAACCACAAGTCCGCCTAGTTTTCCCGAGGCGCCTGTAACGATGAGCATTGTTCGATCTCCATTTTCTGAAACGCGCCAGTTGGCGCAATACGTGGTGATGATTGACAAGATGACTGTTCTGTATGTATAGCATAAGGTATCTAAATTGGATTGGACTGTTCTCAATGAAGAACAATGTTTCTGCTGACGATCTCGCCGTTCTTCTGGCGGTTGTCCGTGAGGGCGGCTTCCGCGCAGCGTCCCAGCGGCTCGGCATAGCAGCCTCAAAGGTTAGCACCACGGTCTCGCGCATAGAATCGCGACTTGGCACCCCCGTGCTACGCCGCACAACGCGCAGCCAGCACCTAACGGAAGCGGGGCAACTTCTGGTGGATCGTGTGGGTCCATTGTTATCCGCAGTGGACGCTGCCTGTCAGGATGTCGCAACGCTTGGAGGGCAGATACAGGGGCGGTTGACGCTCAATGTGCCCGGGGCGGTCATGCCGGATATATTGCCGCCTCTGCTTGCCGCATATCGGGCGCAGCATCCAGATGTGGAGGTTGAGATCACGGTAGAGAGCGATCTCGTCGATATTGTTGCGGCAGGCTGTGATGCGGGCATTCGCTACGGCAGCGTGCTGGAGCAGGATATGATCTCGATACCGATCGGGCCGCGCAGGCAACAAATGGCGATGGCCGCGTCGCCGGTTTATCTTGAGGCGCACGGGAGGCCGCAAGTTCCTGAAGACCTGACCGTTCATCACGCGATCCGCTACCGGTTGGACGCGGGCCCATTGCTTCCATGGACGCTGCAAAGCAAAGGACAGTCCGTGAAAGTGGAACCCCAAAACGCGCTTGTCCTCAGCGTAGGCGCGCTCAACACTGGCCTCCGATATGCGCAAGCTGGAATGGGAATCATATATACCTTCCGCAACTGGCTGGACGATGATTTCGAAAGTGGAAAGCTGTTGCCCGTGCTGCCGGGTTGGTGGCCCTACATTGAGGGGCCACACCTCTACTATCCGAGCCGCTTTGCTCCCAAACCCCTGCGGGCCTTTATCGAGATATGTCAGGCTACACCCGCAGACGCGTAGGCATTCCCTCGCTAGCACGTTATCCGCCTATAGAAACTGCCGAGTGTCGATATGCTGATCTTCCGTGGCTATTGATGCGAAAACGCTTTTACGGCCCAGTCAATGAACACGCGCACGCGCGGCGACAGGTATCGGTCGCGTGGATAAAAGATCGAAACAGGGGACGGGGCCGGTGGTGTATCGCTGAGGAGTTCGATCAAGCGCCCTGCGGCAAGATCTTCGGCAGCAGAATAGCGTGGTTTTTGGATAATACCGAGGCCAAGACGGGCGCAATGTGCCAATGTATCGGCGCCGCTTACAGTGATTGGCGTCGGGAGTGAGACCGTGCGCAGGATACCATTGTGAACAAATTCGAGCGGCAAGATAGACCCTGTCGCGCTAGAGCGGAACCCGACCATCTGGTGGCCTTTGAGCGAGTCAATGTTTTGCGGTGTGCCGAACCGTTCAAGGTAGGTTGGGGCCGCGCAGGTCACCTCTTCGAGGTCCGTCAATTTGCGCCCGGTCATGTCGCTGTCGACCGGATTACCCACCCGTATCGCGCAATCCACGCCTTCGCGGACCAGATCAACCAGTCGATCTCCTTCTCCGATATGGATCTCAATGTTAGGAAAACGCGCCATGAAGTCTGGCAGCGAAGGCAACAGGAAATGCCGCGCTAGGACACCATGGGTTTCGATTCGCAGCGGGCCTTTTGGAGTAGTTCCTGCAAAAGCGTCCTCGGCATCTTCAATCTCGGACAGAATTGACAGGCAGCGTTGATAATATGCTTCACCATCCAGCGTTGGGCGCACGACCCTCGTCGTACGGTGCAGCAGGCTCACTCCCAATCGGGCCTCAAGTGCTTTGATCGCATCTGTGACCGTTGATCTTGGCAACCCCAGATCAGTTGCAACTTTGGTAAAACTTCGCAGTTCTACAATCCGAACGAAGACGTTCATGGCATCAAGACGGTCCATTTATTATCCGATCATGCAGAATAGTGATGACAGATTATAGCACATTATCCAAACTATAGAAATGCCTATTGTTCCGAAAAGGTCGGCATAGGGCCGATCAGCGAAAGGACAAAAAATGGCCACTATCGAAAACAGAACAGCATTGGTGACTGGCGCCTCACGTGGGATTGGCGCGTCAATAGCCGAGAGGCTTTCAGCGGATGGATTCAATGTCATCGTCAACTATGCAGGAAGCGAAGCCGCCGCATATCAAATTGTCGAAAAGATCGAAGCAGCGGGCGGTAAAGCCATCGCAGCTCAAGCCGACGTGTCTGATGCGGTCGCTGTCAAACGGATGTTCGACTCCGCAGAAACAGCCTTTGGCGGGATCGACATCTTGGTCAACAATGCGGGCATTATGAAATTGGCACCTATTGCAGATAGCGATGACGCTCACTTTGACACTCAAGTCGCAATCAATTTCAAAGGCACGTTCAACCTATTGCGCGAAGCCGCAAATCGCCTGCGTGATGGCGGTGCAATCGTGAACTTATCGACCAGCGTCGTTGAATTGAAGCTTGAGACTTACGGCGTCTATGCTGCGACAAAAGCGGCCGTTGAAACAATGACAGGCATTATGGCCAAAGAACTTCGTGGGCGGTCGATCACTGTAAACACAGTCGCCCCTGGCCCAACAGCAACGCAGCTTTTCCTAGACGGCAAGCCACAGGAGGTCGTGGATCGCATGTCAAAAATGGCACCGCTGGAAAGGCTGGGGACACCGCAGGATATAGCAAATGTTGTGGCGTTTCTTGCAGGACCAGATGCCGGTTGGGTCAATGGCCAGACGTTGCGTGCAAACGGCGGCATAATCTGATCCTCCACACTGGAGGCGTATACATTTTAATACGCCTCCAGCGCCATGCATAAAGTCCGATACTTGAGCCGGCCTTCAAGCGATACTCTGGCATTTCGCAGGGGCGGTATCGCAAGGATCAGCAGGGAAAATGAGCATAGAAACGATTACTTTTCATCAAGTAAATTGGAAAAAGCTGCCTTTGGACGCTGGCGTAGCATCGGTCGAAATGGGCTCCAAGCGGCCATTCGTGAAACACTACGTCAGCGATAGCACGTTGCGCAGAGGCACTGCCATTTTATCCTGACTTCCGCCGCGCATTCCATTTCGCTTTTTGGCGGTTGGCGATTTCTAGCTCCAGATTGTCATCGGTGATGTCGCCGCCGCGTTGTTCGGTTCCGATGACGAGATATTCGACTACGAGTCCGAAGGCTTCCCCGGCATCGATATCGCGATCTTCCACAGTCCAAAGAACATATTTCAGGATTTCGAGCGCGTCAGCCGCGAACTCGTAGGCGATGAGGTTGTCATACCAGCGCCAGACGGCGCGGTAGGCCTCCACTTGGCGGGTTTTACCGTCGGGGAAATCTAGAGATCGAGTTGATATCCGAAGTGCTTCTTCCCGATCTCTTTCCAGCAGATATTCCAGTTTTGACATGTTTCAGAATACCAAATTGTGCTGGCATATTGCAAATTTGCAGGCACTCACGAGCTCAAGTCAAAATCTGTTTCGAACTTCTGGGTTGACTGGTTCAGGCGCGTCGTCTGGCGACGAATTTGTCGTTCTCGCTGACGGATATGCGCCCATTCAGGGTCGCTACGATCCATCAGCCAGGGCGGGGTCAATTCGTGGCTGTTCTGTTGCAGGTCATTCTTGCGATCCTCAATCAGGGCAAGCAGCCCTTCTTTGGTTATGATCTCTCGGTCTGACATAGCGGTCGCTTTCGGGTGGTGATCAATCATCATCCGTTTTGCCATGTAGGGATTGTCAAAATGGGCGGAAGGCGGGCCTAATCACTGATGGATTGCGCGTTGCGCCTGACCATCAGCTTTCCGGCGATCAATGCGTCCAGATCATCATCTGTGACATCGCCGCCATTGGCTTCTATGAACCGGACATACGTTTGGACAACCGAGGCCAAGGCATCGCCGAGGTCCATACCCGTTTCACTTGCGTGAGAGGCCGCATCAGCCAGGATGGTTTTCTCACCGGGGCAATATTCATAGGCAAGAAGGTGGTCATACCAGCGCCAGGCGACCCGCCAGGTTTCTACGTCACGTTGCGTATTATCCGGGAACGTCAGTTTGCGGGTTGTTGTGCGAAGGCCTTCTTCGCGGTCTCTGTCTAAAAGCTTCAAAAACATGACCCCAGTTTACCAAACCGGGAGCCATGGGTGCAAATTTCAATCGAGGTCGAGATCGGCTTCGCTCATTCCGTGATGTTTCATGCCCTTGATGATCGTCTTGTTGCGAGCGCGCATTTCAGCGCGAAGGGGATGATCCGCATCGAGCACGAAATCCTGTTGCTCTTGGTAGGGCAAGCCGGAAAGGTCCGGCTCTGCCTTTTGCTCAGCAATCAAGGTAAGAAGCTCTTGCTTTGTGGGAGGGGTGTTGTCCGACATCGCCTTCATCTCCGCTGTATATATGTGTTGTCGCGGCGGAAGAGTGAACCGCCGCCGCAAACCTCTTCTCAAGGGCTCATATCCAGAGCGTTTTTGGGCTCTTCATCTGACATGGCTGACATCTTTCATCGCAACTTGCGCCAAAGGATTATTGGGCAGTGCAGGCCTTGGAGCGTTCCGGGGCTTGTCGGACCGATATAGCGGCACCAAAGATAGGATGTGGGCGTATCTCGGGCGGAACCGCGATAGGCGTATTCCCAGCGTAGATTTGGCAGGCCGAATGCACCGATTGCAAAGATAGCCGCCAATATCAAAACCAAGGAAGAACCTGGTAGCAGCCTTGTGAACAGCTGCGCAAGAAGCCGCCGCTTTGCTCTATCGGGGCGTATGACCTCGCGTTGCATTTTTCGATACAGGCGCTGGCCGCGCGCAGTCACGCGTGTGCTGAACCAACCGACCTTCACTTCCACCGGCAAGAGTTTTCTCTTGTTGCCATAGATCGTGTTGACATCGAGCTTCCGCCGCCACGGAGCGATGGCGAAGACTTGCACCTTCTTTGCCAGAATGGGCCGTTCTGAGCCATATATGACGATCTGAGCGTCTGATGGCAGACGGCGCAGTTCGTCCTCTGTCAAAACGCGCCTATTGGTTCTATTGACGCTTTCCTGAATGTCGTCGCCCATTGAGTAAGACGAAGAAATCTCAGAGAACTCGCCCAAGTAGGATGAGAGATATTTGAGCGTCTCGAAAGACCTTATTCCGCCCAATAACTGCTTGATGTGAGCCTCGGAAAGCACAGTTGTCAAAGCATGTTTGCCGTACACGCGAGCAATGTCGTCCAAATCCTGGGTTGCCATCACGACCTTGATCCCTGCTGATCGCAGGAGTGTCAGCACTTTGGGAAGCGTATGCATCGGGGCATTGCAAAATTCGTCAAGGTAGAAAATCACTGGCTTATTGTTCTTAGCGCGAACCATTGCATCGGCGGCCATCCATTGCAGAAGTCCGGCAAACTGTCCCAATACCGAGCTATTGGCGTAATCAATCAGAATATAGAGCGATACCGGCCCTTCTTTCAGCTCGGAGAATTGGAGCGTCGTTTCCGATGTAATGGCGGCGAGATAATTTCCGGGGCCAAACGCTTCCAATGCCTGAAGGGCATTGATCCTGAAAGACTCGAAATTTTTGGCGTTGCCGCCTTCGCCAAAAGCCATCTGATAAGCAGATCGGGCCATATCGGCAATTTCGCCATTCAACGATGACGACTTGGATGCCGCGTCTAGCAAATCATGTAAAACGTCAAGATCGCTGAGAGCGCGATACACCATGGCGAGGTTCTGGTGCGGGCGTGGGAAAACCGTGATGACGGCGAAGATGACCGTGACAACCAGGTTTCTTGCGCCTTTATAAAAGACATCGTTGGCCCCACCACCGCCTTGAGGGTCAGGATAGAGCTGTAGAGCCATGCCACGTGCGTAGGTCAGCGCCGCCGGGCTTGCGGCCTCGGAAAATGCACGAATGATGTCCAGGGGATTGATTTTGACACTATTTTCAGGGTCCGTAGGATCAACCTTAAGGCAGCGATGTCCCATCGCTTCTCGGAATTTGCGCGTTGTTTCCCACAACTCGCCTTTAATATCCGTAATAAGTGCGCTGTGGACGCAACTCATCAGGAAGTTGATGATAGCAGCGCTTGTTTTCCAACTTCCTGCAGGACCAATGATAAGGTGGTGGGTTTCTGTCCAAAGCCAAAGTGGAAATCCACCTACAATACCAATGAAGCGGCTGCCTTTATTTTGTTTGTGGAGCTTCTTCGCTCTTATTTCTTCTTCCGTCATGAAACCGGCATTGAGAATACGGCCCTTTTTGCCAAGTGCACGATGGAGTTTTGTAAAGGTTCCAACGGCTCGGAGGAAATCAGGTAGCATCTGCAAGGCGCTGACTATGGTCGTTATCGAACCGAGATACCAAAGGCCCATATGCAAGGGGCTGGAATAAGATGTGATGGGCCAAGTTATCAGCAGATAAACGACAATACAGATACCAACGAGCCGCTTCAGAGGGCCGGGTTGTCCGTTCTGTTGTTTCGCCATGTGTGTTCCCCTCATGTAAAATAGGCGCTTTGCGTTGTGCAAAGCGCCCTTAGTGGATCAAACATTTGCTTTCTTCGTGCGGGCGAAGGTTGGGAGAAACCTCCCTTTTCCAGGTATTCGTGTGATTACTGGCTTGAGACCGGGCGGCCCATGCGGAGGCGGATGATTTCGACCGAAGATGCACCCGCATCTTCGAAATAGGCGCGGTAGAAATCCGTCAGCTCGTCTTCCGAGCAGAAGGGAAGATATTCGCCGCCATAGCCACCGCGAATGAGCATGTAGACCGTGACGCGCACGCCGCGCAGTGAATACGGCTTTATCCGGTCGAAATACTCCGTCGTCTTGAAATGCTCGAAAGACGGCAAATCCCCTTGTCGCACACACGCCTGCATCTCTACCGTTGACTGAAGCAGGTCACTAACGAGGATCAAATGGCGTTCCTGAACATCCTCACGGAATTCAGTCATCCGGGATACGGATTGAATT
Organism: Roseibium algae; assembly: GCF_037783265.1. NCBI lineage: Bacteria > Pseudomonadati > Pseudomonadota > Alphaproteobacteria > Hyphomicrobiales > Stappiaceae > Roseibium > Roseibium algae. The sequence continues at coordinate 455,711 of NZ_JBAKIA010000001.1, read as the reverse complement.
TGTTCCAGGATCGGGCTTTCCCGCTCCTGACGACGTGCGGCATTCTCGGGGCTTGGATCAAGCACAGCGGTAAGCACCGGTTCAATAACGGTTTCGCGAAAATGCTCTGCTTGCTTTTGGACGAATGCCAGTGTTGCAGATTTCGCGCCAACGCGCGCCAGGTCAGCGGGCGTGGTCGCGGGCTGGCAAAGGCTCGCGACGGGATGGGCGACGGCACCGATCTGGCCCTCTTCCGTTGTGACGATGGAAAGCCGCTCGTTGAAGCGCATACCACCGCTGAGAAGGTTGTCGAACACGGCGTTGAGATCACGCGTTTGAGCCGCGTCCCAACGTGGCTCTGACGAGTCAATCAGAGCCACCGTATGGGCCTGAACGCCAGGGTAGCACCCGTTTGCATCTGCCTGAACATAGCTGGCATCCTTCATGGCCAGAAAGCCAACAACGCCGACCGTTCCAGCGGTCGCGACGCCAGCGGCTGCGATTTTGAACCAAGTCCTCGAACCATTCGGACTGGCGCGCCCGCGTTTGTTCCGGCCTCTGCGCTTTTTGTTGATGCTCATTGTGACCTCCTTCACTTGAGGGATTGCTGATAGGCGGTATTGACCGCTTCAATGCTCTTGCTGCGCGCAGTGGACAGATCCGCGACAGCCTGCTTTCGACTATCGGCGGAGCCGGAATTCCGATTGGGCGTATCTTTGGGAATTTCCGGCAACAAAGCGGTCAGCTTTGCGGTATCGATGGGAGCCATATTCACATCAGCTGGTTTTCTGCCGGTGATGGCTTCGTACTGGCCGATTTGTCCGGCGCGAAACGCCAGGAAGTCATCGGCAAGGCCGGATATCTTGCCGATCAGGTGTTCGCGTTCGTGAACAAGGGCACGCCGTTCTTCACGACGGTCTGCGCGTGCATCGTCAATCTCATCGCCAATTTCTGCGATTTGCTCGATGGCTTCTTCGTAAACGGTATCGATTTCTGAGAGGCCATTGTGATGAAGAAGCTTTGTCTCTTCGGTGGCCGTTGTGACGGCTTTGGATGCGGCGCTGAAGCCCGGATAAGCGTCTGAAAACGCCGTCATTCCCTTTCTCCAGGAGAGAATGGCGAAGCAAGCACCGATTGCCCAGAGCATCAGGGAATGAAAGTTGGTTGCAGCCGCACCGATGGTTTCCAGAGAAAAGCTCAGGTGGTCAGTCTCGCCGGTTGCGCGCACGATCCCGGACGCGATGAGCAAACCGCCTATCGCGCAAACAGTGAGGGTCGCGCCGACACGCGCCGTCCAACGCTTGATTGCCATCGCGGCGTCCGGTTCCCGGCACTTCAGCCCGTAGTTCCAGTACCGCCCGCAAAGAAACCCCCCAATGCCCGCTGAGGTCAGGGTGTTCACCCCGCTGATAGTCAGGCCGAGCGCCAAGGCTTCGCCTGCACCGGCCACGAAGCCACCACCGAGAAAAAAAGCTGCCGTTGCGATTCCTTCAATAAGGATCGCAAACAAAAGCAGAATGACGCTGTTTACGATATCCGGCACCTGCGGCGGGCGCGGTAAATTGTGCTGGAGCTGAAAGGCGGCCTGATACTGTCTTGCTTGGCTGCGTTCCTCTCCTTTTGCGAGAATGTTGGCGGCGGCTGTGTCCGCTTCCGCCGTAATTTCGGCGGCGGCGCGTGCGGCGACATCGGACGCGGAAAGTGCCGCCACTTCCTCAGTACGGGTGCCAAGATCGTCAACCCGCGCCCTGAGGTCGCTGATCATTTCGGTTAGCTCCTGAGAGCGTGGCCTGATCCACTCCTGCAGCGCACTTTCGATCCCACTGCCAAGCACGGTGTCGGTGGTAGATTTCGTCAGCGTGTCGTTGCCCATACAATGCCTCCATTGGTTGGATGCACGGGGAATTCGTGCACTGGTATGAGACTGGAAGGCTTGACCGATGGCGGGTGAGAGCGTGGCCTTAGGCTGGGCGGAAGTTGTCCGGGCACAAAAAAAACCAGCCCATTTCTGGGCCGGTTGAGTAGTGACGAATTTTCGATTTGTCACGCGGCTTGGCTTTTCTCTCCCGTCGATTTGGGAAAGGAAACGAAGTTTTCATCGACAATTTGGAAGGCTAAATAGATAAACGTCACGCGCGCCACACAGCGCTGCTGAAGCCGCTGCTTCGGGGGCTTGCTTGCCCATTTCTTTGTCGAGTTAACCCAGCGGCGCGGCTCTTCGGAAAAGCATTCGATGATGTCGTCAATGCCAATCTCTTCACCCTTGGCATCGAGCAAGACGCCGCCTTTCGACACAAAGTCGAAGATCGTCCCCAGAACAAAGTCTACGGTTTCGTCACCTGACATGCCAAGATCAACGATCCTGTGTGCGAGGGCCTGCACAAAAGCAGGTGTTTTCATCAGGCGCTCAGGCAGCGCCTGAACAGCAAGTCCTTCGAATTCCATCTCGGAACCCTCCAACAAAATTTGATGAAGGGTGGCCACCCGAAGCCCCTTAGCGGTGGTCCGTCCAGCCGCCTGAGCTCTGAGATGGAGTAAATCGAAAGCTCCTAGGTAAAGCGCCGGTATGGAATGGGTAAAGACGTGACTATTAAAATAGTTGATGAAAATCATATAGATATGATAATATCTATATGTGAATAGTTCTAATTTTATAGAGTACCGGGTAGAAGAGAAACTTGACGATCAAGGGCGCTTGTTGGAGCGCAAATGGTGTCCTCGCAATAGTAATGATATCTATCGCCAGGGAGGCCCGGCACTTGAAACGTTCAGCCCGGAATCGGGGAAGTTGCTATATTCTGTATGGTGCGAAGAAATTGGATATGGAGTGCATCGAAATGAGGACTTTCCCGCCCGTATTAGCATTGATGAAGACTCCGGTATTACCTATGATGAGGAGTATTGCCGGAATGGAATGACTTGGCGTGATGGCGATAAGCCAGCAACTATTGCTCGGGATAGGAAAAATGGAGCAGTTATTTGTCTCGAATATTTCATTGGCGGAAACCTCCACCGCGACTACGACCTCCCAGCTATCATGGCTTTTGACCGAAACACAGGTGATCTAACTATCGCCAAATATTACCAGTATGGGAAACTGCATCGCGAGAATGGTCCAGCCGTGATCGAATACAATGACAATGCTGAAGTTATTTCGTCACAATACTATATTAATGGCCAGAAAGTTTCCGAACCAACCGCCGCGTTGGATCTTACCCCTTGACCACTGCTCAAGATGATAGAACGATGTCCTTGAGCTTCAGAGTGAGGGCGGTTTGTATTGCTAGCATACTCTCGTTTTTTGTCTTTGATCAAAAAAGTTACTAAAAACAATCTCTTCGACGCTGTTCATCCAGAGATTCTAGCGTTTGCAAACAACAAACACGGCACAGGTCTTTCACCTGACGTGTGTCACCTCATCATGATGGCCGCATATGAAGCTATCGGCTCGCACAGTGCGCCGCCGAATGAAGACTTTCAAGAACGCATTCGAGACATGAAGAAACGTCGAGCAGACAGGCCGGACGAGTATAGAGCTGACGCTAAATACGGCCATTGGTTCTACTATTATTCCTTGTTTTCAGCTGATGATCCACATTACGGTGAGCGCATTAGCCAAAAACTATTTGGCAGAAGCTTCTATGACGAATTTGTGCGCGACATGATCCGGTTGGGCATTCCACGCCCAAGTCACCTTCCACCCGTCCAAATTGCTCGACTTGGTCCGATCAGTATTTCACTCGGAAGCGCCGCCAATCTTCAACCGCTCAAAATCGACCAACATTTCCCGGCAACACTGACTGAAGATGGAATCCCAAATGTCTACGCAGCGCTTCATTGGCGCGCGCGCCTTTCAATCCTCCTTGGCAGGTCTGAAGAGCACAAGCGGCTCATGGCTTGGGCGCTTGATGATACATCAAATCGAGCGAAAGTCATGCTGATCAGCGGCCCAGGAGGTTCCGGTAAAACGCGCCTCGCCGCCCACGTGGTTACCAGATTGGTTCACGACGAAGACAAACTATGGCACGGTGATTTTCTTCCAAGCAATCTGGACGGCGCGGTCTATAATGGCGCAGGCAACGGTGTGGCGTTGATTATTGACTATCCGGAGGAGCGCACTGCTGAGGTCAAAGCCATCTTAAAGTCTGCAGCCGAGGGTACGGAGTATGATCGTCCGATCCGAATTATTCTCGTATCGCGTCAGGATCGGCAGAGTTGGCTAAAAATCCTGAATGATCCCGGTTACCCGAACTTTGAGGAAACTCGTCTCGAAGCCAAACCGTACCTCGATTTTGAAGATGCGGAGACCATTGCGCACGATGTGATGGAAAATTATCCGGGGCGTATCGGGCGGCGGGGGAAAATAAGGGCGAAATTTCTTCCCGACTGGCTTAATTATGACCCTGTTCATAGACTGCCATTGAATGTCGTGGCCGCCTCGGTCCACGCGGTACTGTTTCCAGATCGCGCGTTTTCGCTGAACGACAAAGAGGTTCTGTCCGCGCTGGCCGATTTCGAGCTGAGGCGGGTGCGATCATATTCTGAGCGAGACTTGGGGAGACAGAACGCTCTCGAAAAGCTCTTGGCGCTATCGCTTCTCACTCCGACCGGTCTCGGAAAAGATACCATTCACGAGTTGGGTGAGAGTGGCATTTGTGAAGGAAAGACTGGCAACCACCTCTTGGAGGCCGTTCAGGCCACGCCGTTTTGGCGAAAACCAACAGCCACGCAGCCTGGGCATCTAGTACGGATCGAGCCGGACTTGCCCGCGGCAGCGTTCTTGACGAAGGCCTTGAACTTGAATGACCCACCGCCAGGGCTTGCCGGGTGGATGGCACCTGCGGCGGCAGAGGCCAAGGAGGATTTTGGAGATATCCTAGCGCGCGTGATCGCGGACATTGCGTCTTTTGACGTTGAGGCAGGTCGGGCGGTTGAACAAGTTTCGATAGCAATGTTGGATACACAACCCAAGCTTTTAACTCCGCTCTACAGGATTGCGTATCGGCCCACATCGACATTCTCAGCAAAATTTGTAGTAGCGTTATGCGATAGGCTCTTGGCGCTCAATCAACCCGACCCTACGCGAGCGGCCCTGTTGCTTCGTAAAGCAAATGCTCTGATTGCGCATGGTGCAAACTCAGACGCGCTTTCCGTTATTGAAGAGGGTATTGACAGATTTCAAGCTCTGGACGGCGACGGGAACGATGAAATTCATGCAAGTCTCGGGTTGCTCTATCGGTATCAATGCAATGCACTTTACAAGATCGGACATCTGGAGCATGCCGAGTGGGCGATTTATGATTCCGCTCAGTATTTTGAAAAGTTGTTTCGGAAGAACCCTGAACGGTATGCGGAAGATTATGCCGCGACATTGGATACATTCGCGGCAATCTATACCGAGACGGAACGTTTAGAAAAGGCAGTTTCCTACAGCGCGGAAGCAATAAGATTACTGAAGGAAGTGGATCGCCTTCGCCCAGGCACGGTGAAAGAAGCAATCGGAGTATCCAGCCTCAACCAGAATAGGTTCTTGTTACAGGCTGGCAGACATGAGCAAGCGCTCGAAGCAATTGGTGGCTCAATCGAGATTTTCAAGGAGCTCTCCGAGGGCAATGGGAGCCGTTACAAGCCGATGTTGATTCAGGCTCTACTGAATAGGGGGGCGACGCTGGATTCAATTGGATCGTATGATAAAAGTCTGGACGCACTGAGGGAGGCAGGAAAACTCTGTGAGCCGATAGCCGCATTACACCCCGTCGTTTTTCGACCGCAATTGGCTCTGATAGAGCTCAATCGCTCATACGCCTTGATGCGCTTGGAACGGTTTCAAGAGGCCATTGTTGCCGCTAAAGAGGCCGAAGAAAACTATCGTTCTGTTTTGGGTTCGAGTGGTGACGCCACAAATTGGCAACTTGCCCAAGCAATGAATAACAAGGCCACAGCACAATACTTGGCCAACTTGCATGATGACGCGGTTCTCACTGTTAACGAAGCTTTGGAGCTTTTCCCCGAAAAGCCCGATGTCCCGAAAGGCGCGCAAAATATAGTGTCTGGAATGCTTGCAGATTTTCTGCACTTGAAGGCCGTCAATCTCTTTGCCTTGACTAAGGTGGACTCCGCCTTGGTGGCAAATGCTGAGGCGGTCGCGACGCTCGAAAAGCTGCAAGCGGCAGAGCCAGAAAGGCATATAAAGAAGCTTTGCGCGTTTCAAGAAAAGCAGTGCGAATATTTGGTGGATTTGAACCGTGTCGGAGACGCGCACGAAATCATAGTCAGTATCATGGAGAAAGCTCAGGCTTTTTCTTGGTTGGACGCTGAGTGGTACCGGAAGGTATCTGACCGTCTGCACTTGAAATATATGCAGCTCTGCCAGACAATGGCCGTGCCAGCAGATTCGAAATTTCTTCGACCTCCAGCGCCCTTTTCCATTGGGCCGGTTGATGTTTCGCCGCCAACAGATGATTTTCAGCTCAGTGCCTACACCTTCTCATACGGCTTAAATTGGTCGGAGGGTTTTAAACTTTAGAATCGGGTACGTCTTCTCCTTTGATAGCAGAACTTTGCCAATAGCGCTGAAGGCAAGATGTGTGTTGTACTACAACACCAATCTTGCCAGGGAGACGCTGCGCTCTCCCGTGGACCCTCTAGCCGTGGCTCTTCCAGGGTCTCGAACCCATTTCAGAGCCAGTAGACCGTATCGCCGGTCAAACACTCGCAGGGCTTGGAGACGTGCCTCTCCACCTGCTCCGAACCATGCACAAACGTCTGGCCGTTCGATCTCCAATCGGGGGAGCGGTCCTGCTCCCACCGATACCCCCATGACCATTTCATGGAGACGATTTCATCGAGACCAGGAAGGGAGCTTTCGCGCTGCCCTTACCTTGGAGCCATCCCACCGACCAAAGAGCCTTCGTGCCCCTTGGAAGCCTGACCAACCTTGCGCAGATTGGATGAGCGCCAGCGTATCGACGCTGAACCCCGACTACTGCAACGTGAATGCGGATAACTTCGCTGCTTGTCGTTTTTCATCTTGGCCCGATGTGTATCCAAAGGCTACACTCCACGCATGAAAGAAAAAGATGCCGGGATGCGAATCCGCGTCGAGCGAGAGCTGCGTGACGAATTTCTGACGACATGCCGCGAGCAGGATCGTCCTGCGGCGCAGGTCATCCGTGAGTTCATGCGAGATTACATCGCGGCAAGACAATCGGAACGCGACCAACAAAGGAAGACAACCAGTTCGCCGGTTGCGAGCAGCGCGCCGGAGGAACCCGATGAACGCAATTGAAATTGAAGAAGCTATATCGGCGCTGGCTGAGCAGCCGTTTGAGCCCCAAGAATTCCCATTTCAGTTTCTTGAGGCGTTTGGCAACAAGCCCACCACAATCAAAAAACTGAAATCCGGCGCTTCCAACAAATCTGACATTGGTGGCGTTCTCCAAGCCAGCAATATCCATATCAAGATAGCCCCTGAGGGTCAGGTCGCTGAAACGCTCGCTGATTTGAAAGCCAGCCCCGCGACGACACGTTCCAGGGCGAAATTCATTCTTGCCACAGATGGCAAAGAATTTCAGGCCGAGGAACTGGCCAGCGGTGAGTTAGTCGTCTGTGACTATGGGAAGTTCCCCGATCACTTTGGCGTCTTTCTGGCCTTGGCTGGTATTTCCACTATTCAGCCGATCCGGGACAATGCTTTCGATATTCGTGCGACACGGCGGCTGAACCAGCTCTATGTCGAACTCTTGCGCCATAATGAGGACTGGGCCAGCGAAGAGCGCCGCCCAGAGATGAACCACTTCATGGCGCGGTTGATTTTCTGCTTCTTTGCGGAAGACACCAGCATTTTCAACGGGACCGGATTGTTCACGCATACCGTCGATCAGATGAGTGCGCGCGACGCATCGAACACGCACGAGGTCATCGGTTCCATTTTTATTGCCATGAATACGCCGACGAAACACGACGGCAATCTGGATAGCCGCTATCGCAAGGCCGCCAATCTGCCCCGTTGGGCTGATGTCTTTCCCTACGTGAATGGCGGCTTGTTTTCCGGTTCAACAGATGTGCCGCGCTTTACCAGAATCGCGCGTTCCATTCTCATCAATGTTGGCAATCTCGACTGGACGAAGATCAACCCGGATATTTTCGGCTCAATGATCCAGGCTGTCGCCGATGATGACGAGCGCGGCGCGCTTGGCATGCATTATACCAGCGTGCCAAACATCCTTAAGGTGCTGAACCCGCTCTTCCTTGATGATTTGCGCGAGAAGCTGGTAGAGGCGGGCGAGAACCATCGTAAGCTGCTTAACCTGCGCAATCGCATCGCCAAGATTAGAGTGTTCGATCCGGCCTGTGGATCAGGCAACTTCCTTGTCATTGCCTACAAGGAAATGCGTGCGATTGAGGCCGAAATCAACGAACGGCGGGACGAGGCTGATCGACGTACCGAAATCCCGCTGACTAACTATCGCGGGATTGAAATGCGCGACTTCCCCGCCGAGATCGCGCGGCTGGCGTTGATCATCGCCGAGTATCAGTGTGACGTGACTTATCGTGGGCAGAAAGAAGCACTGGCTGAATTCCTACCGCTCGATGCTATGAACTGGATCACTTGCAATAACGCCCTTCGACTCGACTGGCTGAGCATTTGCCCCCCAACAGGAATGGGTGTGAAACACCACGCTGAAGACCTATTCCACTCGCCTCTCGAACAGGCGCAGATCGATTTCGAGAACGAAGGCGGCGAAACCTACATCTGCGGGAACCCACCTTATCTGGGCAGCCAAGGGCAGTCGGGTGAGCAGAAAGCGGACCTGAGTTCTGTTTTTTCGAATACAAATGCAAATTGGAAGGGGTTCGACTATGTTGCGGGTTGGTTCAAAAAAGCAGCGGATTACTTAGAAAAAGTAGAAGCTCGGTTTGCGTTTGTGAGCACGAATTCGATATGCCAAGGAAAGGCCGTCTCAAATCTTTGGCCTGTATTGCTCCAAAATGGCCTCGAAATATTCTTTGCAAATCAAAATTTTAAATGGACTAATCTAGCTGCGCACAACGCTGGTGTGATCGTTTCTATTATTGGGCTTCGTAGAGTTTCGAGTCAGCCGAAATATCTTTCCTCAATTAATCCCGATGGCACTGAAGAAATACGAAAAGTTTCAAATATAAATGCGTACCTAACAGGCTCTCAAGATATCTATGTCGAAGCCGCTTCCAAACCAATCGGCGAAAAAGCAAAAATGGCGTTTGGAAATATGCCTATTGATGGCGGGCATCTATCTTTTTCGATGAGTGAGCTGAGTGCCCTCAATTTGGCAGATGACACAAAGCGCCGCTTGATCAAACGGCTTCTCGGGGGTGCGGAATTTGTTAGAGGACAGCAGCGGTTCTGTCTTTGGCTTAATGAAGAGACCGTCAAAGAGGCTAGAAGATTCCCGGAACTAAAGCAGAGACTCGATAAAGTGCGAGGGTTTCGTATGGTCTCAAAGCGCAATGCAACAGCCGATCTGGCTGACACACCTTATCGCTTCGGATGGATTGCGCAGACAGGCCGAGAAATCGTGACGCTTCTACCTAGAATTCTTTCCGAAAGGCGCGAGTACATTACTGTTGGAACCGAACCAGCTGGGACGCTAACCACGGATCAAGCCTATGTACTTCTGGATGCGCCGCTTTGGAACATGGCGCTGATTGCCTCTCGCCTCCATATTGTATGGATCGCAACAGTTTGCGGAAAGCTCAAGACCGACTTGCGATACTCAAACACTCTTGGCTGGAACACTTTTCCCGTTCCTAAGCTCACTGAGAAAAACAAAGTGGATCTGACCCGTTGCGCTGAAGACATCCTTCTGGCCCGCGAGGCGCATTTCCCCGCCACCATCGCCGATCTCTATGACCCCGAAAAGATGCCTACCGACCTGCGCGCCGCCCATGATCGCAACGACGAAACCCTTGAGCGCATCTACATCGGCCGCCGCTTCAAGAATGATACCGAACGGCTGGAAAAGCTCTTTGAGCTCTACACAAAGATGATGAAGACCAAGGGGGCGGCATGAGTGATTTCAACAGTATGACTATTGTGGCCGCCACAGAGGTAGTCGCTGATTTCAAGTCTCACAGCGACATGGGCGTATTGGAGGTACAGTGGAACCTGGATCAACATGGCATTTCATCGAGTAGCAAGGCTGCGCGGGTCAGGGATTTGGCTCAAATCGCGATCCGTTTGAATCCTTTGGTCTTGACTGAAGCAGGGCAAGTTCATCTTGATCGCGCTTTGATCGAGATAGCTATTCACGCGCCGCCAAATACCAAGCAAAAACCCGAGTGGATAAAACTTATCGCGGGGTTGCGGTTTGACGGTTTTGAACTTGTTCGGGTCGAAGTGCCCACTGGCCGAGAGGGACTATTCGGCGATCCGATTGTGGAAACCCGGCACGAACTCCGCCGAATGCTCCCAGAAAACGTTCCCGAAACGGACTTCAGAGAAGCCGCTAGCGAAGTGGAGACGTTGCTGGGTCACCTAAATTTGCCCGTTGCAAGAGGGCATTTGCAACAGGCTTTGTCGGCCTTTCAGAGGGGTGAATGGTCTTCGGCCAACGGCGAGCTTCGCAATTTTTACGAAAACTACCTGAACGAAATTGCCAATGGTTTGGGCTACGATGGGCCGGATGATAGCAAAGCGAGGCGTGACTTCCTGGGTGCAGGTCTGACCCCTCCTTTCTTGCTTGATGAATACAATGAATGGCACCCTCAAAAGACGCAGTTTGTTCAAGGATTGATGAACCGTATGCATCCACATGGAGGGCATCCGGGTTTGTCTGAAGAAGAAGATGCTACCTTCAGGCTTCAAATTTCACTCATTACGGCACGTCTGTTCCTACGTAGATTTAGACAACGAGTGACCAAGAAGGGGGCGGCATGAGCTTGTTCGAACCCGTCTCCTATTCAGCACTCAACTCCCGCCAACAGGAGAATTTCAACTTCCAAAAGGTCGCCGCGCGACTTGCCGACTACGGTTTCAACTGCCTGCGGCTTTCTGATGACTGGCAAGGCGCGGACTTTATTGCCTGCCACCTGGACGGGGAAACATTCCTCAAGATCCAGCTCAAAGGGCGGTTGGTCATCGACAAGAAATACATCGGGAAGAATATCTATATAGCCTTCTTCCACTGTGATGATTGCTACGTCTATCCGCATGATGAGTTCCTGGATGGTTTGATCGAGTTGGGGAAGCTGGGCGCACGCGGATCAAACGAATTGTGGGATACCAAGGGCATTCGGAGTTGGCCGCAGCCGCCATCCTGGGCGTTGGATTTGATCGCGGACTACAGGATTTAGCGGGGAAACGATGAGCGAATTATTTCAGATTGAAGATGGAGCATTGAGGCAAGCAGCACGATCCAAGCTTGCAAACGAGGCCCTGATCGAAGGTTGGGTGAAAGATAATCCGAGGCTTGTTGGCATCAACGGCATTATTATAGGCCAGCAGGTGACAATTGAGAACCGAGGGCGCATCGACCTGCTTGCTATGAACAAGGAAGGCGACCTGATTGTCATCGAGCTGAAGCGTGATCGCACCCCTCGCGACATCATTGCACAGGTACTGGATTACGCTTCCTGGGTTGCCAGTCAGACCACACGGGACATTCACGTGCTCTGCCTCAAGCAAAATGGCCGGTCGTTGGAGGAAGTCTATCGGGAGCGTTTCTCAACATCCCCACCCGATACGCTGAATGCGGCCCACCAAATGATGGTCGTTGCATCCAGCATGGATGAGACAACCAAACGCATCATCGAATATCTGTCCGAAGAGCATGGTGTTGGCATCAACGTGTTTTTCTTTAATATTTTTGAACAGGGCGGAACACAATTCCTGACCACGGACACACTTCTTCAGCAGGAAGAAGTGACTGAACGGGCGACCCGCAAGACGCGTGCGCCCTGGTCCGGTTACTGGTATCTGACGGCAGGGGCTGAAGGTGACGTGGCCTGGGAAGACCTGCGCCAGCACGGTTATGTGGTCGCATCTGGCGGCAAATGGTACTCGGATGGCCTTGCCCGTCTCTCGATGGGAGACAAGGTGTTCTTCTACCAGAAGAACGCTGGCTATCTTGGGTTTGGCATCATCACATCAGAAATGCAGCCAGCCAGTGACTACGCACTCGAAGATGGGCGTAACCTAACGGATGCCGTGCCTCGACCCTATTTCTCCGAATTCGGAGACGATCCCGAAAAGCGCGCCTATGTGATCGGTGTGGATTGGAAAAAAACTTTTGATCGCGAGGAGGCCAAGACTTTCGCAGGTATTTTCGCCAATCAGAATATTGCGTGCAAAATTTATGATGAAAAGACGGTGGATTTCCTCACGCGAGAATTCGGCGTCAGCCAATTTGAGGAGGAAAATAAATGAGCGAAAGGAAATCTGTTCCATCCGTATCTGTAACCTATGCGCAGAATGGAAATTCGACCAAGTCGAACGAGCTGGGCATGCGGCCTATGCAGGAAGCCGCTTTCGAGAAGCGGGGCGAGCAATATTTGCTGATCAAATCGCCACCAGCGTCGGGCAAGAGCCGCGCGTTGATGTTTGTCGCGCTGGACAAGCTGAACAATCAGGGCTGCAAACAGGCCATCGTGGTGGTGCCGGAAAAATCCATCGGAGCGAGCTTCGCGAACGAGCCTCTGGCCACGCACGGTTTTTATTGGGACTGGGAAGTTCAGCCGAAGTGGAACCTATGCAACGCCCCAGGCGCGGAAGGCGGCAAGGTCAATTCGGTCAAGGCGTTTCTGGATAGCGATGACAAGGTCCTGGTCTGTACCCATGCCACGTTTCGCTTTGCCGTGGATAAATTCGGCATCGAAGCATTCGATGATCGGTTGATTGCCGTGGACGAGTTTCATCATGTATCTGCAAACCCGGACAACAAGCTGGGCGCTCATCTTGGCAGCTTCATATCTCGCGACAAGGTGCATCTCGTGGCCATGACGGGCTCTTATTTCCGGGGCGATGCAGAGCCAGTGTTGATACCGGAAGACGAGGCCAAGTTTGATTCCGTCACCTACACCTACTATCAGCAGCTCAATGGCTACAAGTATCTGAAATCTCTCGACATTGGCTATTTTTTCTACGCCGGAGCCTATTCTGAGGACATTTTAAATGTGCTCGATCCGGTAGAGAAAACGATCATACATATACCGTCTGTCAATTCGCGCGAGAGCACGAAGGATAAGATCAGGGAGGTCGAGCACATCATTGATGCGCTTGGCGAGTGGCAGGGTGCCGACCCGGAAACCGGTTTTCAGCTCGTGAAGCTGCCCGAGGGACGTGTGTTGAAAATTGCCGATCTGGTTGATCCAGAACATCAGGCGACGATTCAGGCCAGCTTACGTTCACCTGCCATGAAAACAGATCGCGACTATGTTGATATCATCATTGCGCTCGGCATGGCGAAGGAGGGTTTCGACTGGATATGGTGCGAACACGCGCTGACGGTCGGCTATCGCTCTAGCCTGACGGAGATCGTACAGATCATTGGTCGTGCGACCCGCGATGCACCTGACAAAGCCCGCGCGCGCTTCACCAATTTGATTGCTGAACCGGATGCATCCGAGGAAGCGGTTACTGAAGCGATCAACGACACCCTAAAGGCCATCGCAGCCAGCTTGCTTATGGAGCAGGTTTTGGCACCTCGTTTCAACTTCACGCCGAAACGGCCTGAAAATGAAGCCACGCCCGGTTTCGATTATGGCGAGGACGGCTATGATCCGAAGAAGTGCAACGTCGGTTTCAATGAGGAAAGCGGCGAATTCCAGATTGAAATCAAGGGGCTTGCCGAACCAAAAAGCCAGGAGGCCCAACGTATTTGCCAGGAAGATTTGAACGAAGTCATCACGGCCTTTGTTCAGGACAAAACTTCCATTGAGCGTGGCCTCTTCGATGAGGAATTGGTGCCGGAGGAACTGACCCAGGTTCGTCTTGGCAAGATCATCAAGGACAAATACCCGGAGTTGGCCGAGGACGACCAGGAAGCTGTGCGGCAACATGCGATTGCGGCGCTCAATCTCACTCAACAAGCCAAGGCCAACCTCAACCCGGACGGTGAAGCGCCTAAATCCGGCAACACGGCCTTGATCGATGGCGTGCGCAGGATTGCCATGGATGTGCGGGAGCTAGATATCGATCTGATCGACCGCATCAACCCGTTCGGGGAAGCCTACGCCATTTTGGCCAAGACCATGAGTGAGGAAAGTCTCAAGCAGGTTGCAGCCGTGATTACGGCCAAGAAGGTACAAATGACGCCGGAGGAAGCGCGCGACCTTGCACGTCGCGCGGTCAAGTTCAAACAGGAGCGCGGACGCCTACCGTCGATCACAGCTGCCGATGCATGGGAAAAGCGAATGGCCGAAGGTGTTGCTTTCCTTGCGCGTATGAAAGTGGAGGCAAGCAATGGTTGATTTCACGGATGAAGACGATGCCCTGCTTAGCCAACTCGGGGTCTCAGTCGAAACGAAGAAAGTAGTTGCCCATACACCACGGGAAGAGCGGATCATCGCCGGGTTCGAAGAGGTTCAGCGCTTCGCGGAGGAACATGGGCGGTCGCCACAGCATGGTGAGGAACGAGGCATATTCGAGCGGCTTTACGCTGTCCGTCTTGACCGCATCCGGGCGCTGGAAGAATGCCGTACTCTTGTGATGCCGCATGATCATCAGGGATTGCTCGGAGATGAAATAGTTTCTGCTCAGCCAGATATTGATGAAATGGACGATGAGGCGTTGCTTGCTGAATTGGGCGTTGATGCGGAAACGCCCGACATCACGACATTGAGGCATGTCCGCTCAAGCGCAGAGAAGCGGGCTGCCGAAGAGATCGCCAACCGCGAACGTTGTGAAGATTTTGAGACGTTCAGGCCGTTTTTTGATCAAGTGCAAGCCGACCTGAAAAGCGGTATCCGCATCTCGCGTAAATTCGTCAAGGATGCGGGTTTTCTCAAGGCCGAGATCAAAGCCGGGCAGTTCTTCATTCTAGGTGGCCAGACGGCCTATGTCGCGGAAATCGGGGACCAAATCAGGGCTCCCAACGGAGAGACGGACGCGCGTCTTCGAGTAATTTATTCCAACGGGACTGAGAGCAACCTCCTGCTTCGTTCGCTTCAACGTGCGCTTTATAAAGACGAGGCTGGTCGACGCATCACAGAGCCGACAGCCGGGCCGCTTTTCGCGAGTGAAGCCGAAGAGGACGATGCCGCGAGTGGAACGATCTACGTGCTTCGGAGCAAATCGAACCATCCTCTTGTCTCTGAAAACAGAGACATTGTTCACAAGATCGGCGTGACCAGCGGAAGTGTTGAAAAACGCATAGCCAACGCCAAGCTAGACGCCACGTTCCTGCTTGATGACGTTGAGATTGTTGCGACCTACGAACTCTACAACATTAATCGGGTGAAGCTGGAAAAGCTTATCCACCGTATCTTCGAGCCAGCCAAGCTGGAGATAAAGATCAAAGACCGTTTCGGGAGGCCAGTAGTGCCCAGGGAGTGGTTTTTGGTGCCGTTGTTCGTAGTTGACGAGGTGGTTCAAAAAATCAAGGACGGCACAATTTCGGATTTAACCTATGATCCGCAGCAAGCCAAACTTGTTCAGGGGGGCGCATGACTTCTAATTCTTATCCCGAAGATGACAAAGGGGCTCATTTTTTTCACTGTGATTTTCAGGTCCATAGCCCACGAGATCGTCAATGGACGGGTGTACCGCGTATATCAGACGAAGATCGTGCTGAATATGCAGCAAATTTGATCGCAGCTTGTCGTGAGAAAAATCTTGATGCCATAGCCATCACAGATCACCACGACATGGCCTTTGTTCGCTATGTTCGACACGCAGCGACGCAAGAGACCGACGCCAACGGCGACCCGCTCACTGAACGCGAGAGAATATCCGTCTTTCCTGGTATTGAGTTGACATTAGCCGTTCCTTGTCAAGCAATATTGCTTCTCGACGCAGACTTCGAAGACAACCGCTTCGATGCTGTATTGACCGCCCTTGCCATCAACCCAGCTCCAAGTTCTGATGAAAAAACTGCTCAAACCGAGCGCTTGGACAATATCGATTCACTTAAATTGCTCAAGGCAAAGCTCGATGAGCATAACTGGCTCCGGGATAGGTACATAATTTTCCCGAACGTGAGCGGAGAGGGTCAGTTTTCGTTGCTACGGAACGGAATGGCTCCAAAATACAAAGATATGCCATTCGTCGGTGGATATCTGGATGGGTCGAAAGATAAGCTGAAGCAAGGCACACTGAATATTCTTGGTGGAAAAGAGAAGGCTTGGGGAAACAAGCGTATTGCCTGTATTCAGACCTCTGATAATCGACGAGAAGACCATGCCAATCTTGGCAAACATTCCTCCTGGATCAAGTGGGCAAGCCCCACTGCGGAGGCGCTTCGTCAGGCCTGTCTAGCACAGGAGTCCCGGATTTCTGACACTGAGCCAAGTTTGCCCTCGGTCGTTATTACATCCATCAGTGTTCAGAATAGCGCATTTCTTGGTCCGTTGGAGCTTTCCTTCAACCCGCAATACAACGCCTTGATCGGCGGACGTGGTACGGGAAAATCCACCATTCTAGAATATCTTCGCTGGGCGCTTTGTGACCAACCCCCGGCTGCGAGCGACGAGGACGCGCCTAACTATCAGGCGCGCCGTCTACGATTGATCGAGGGTACGCTTAAACCATTCGGGGCGACAGTTGATGTGGCTTTTACGGTGAACGGAGTAGTGCATCAGGTT
This sequence comes from Roseibium algae, assembly GCF_037783265.1. Classification (NCBI taxonomy): domain Bacteria; kingdom Pseudomonadati; phylum Pseudomonadota; class Alphaproteobacteria; order Hyphomicrobiales; family Stappiaceae; genus Roseibium; species Roseibium algae. The sequence goes on along the minus strand of NZ_JBAKIA010000001.1, from coordinate 438,953 downwards.
CGCCGTTCGAGCAGGGATGGGGCTGTTCAGATCAAGGTCGGTAGTGATGAATTTCGTCCATGCACTGAAAGCGAGATACGCATGCTATTGCCAGTGCAAGCCTACAGCCAAAAACAGCTCAGCAATGTCAGCGTCAGGCTCGATGAACTGGCACGTTTCATCACAGCGCCAATCCGATCTGAACTTGGCAAGTTGGAACGGCAGATGGGCGAACAGGAGGAAAAGTTACGCAAGAGCTTTTCTACACGTCAGCGTCAGAAGACCATCGAAAAGGACATCGACCGGCTTACGCTCGAAAACCGCTCTTATCAGGAACAGGCCAACCAGATACGATTATCGCTTGGTGGATTGTCAGATGAAGACAGGCGCTTGCTTGAACTAGGCCCACATTTCGACCAAGCGGAGCAGGCCATCGAGACGAGTAAATCCAGACTTGTAGTCACCAAGGATCGGATTGCTTCTCTTGTTCAGGGTATGAACGCCGTCGCCGCTAGGGAGTCCCTAGGGCTGCCCGAGGGCTTTCCCGAGCAGGCACTTGTGGATGGATTGCTAGCAGACTACGACGCGCTGATCGCAGAAGTCGATGCAGCTTTCACTGCCATTTCTACACGGATAGACCAGGCGCTTGAGGAGGATGACGGCAGTAAACGGTCGGTTTGGGAAGTGAAGCTTTCCACCTATCGCGAGGCGTACAATGCCGCCTTAGAGCGGTCGTCAGCGCACAAGGATCGAATGGATCAATTGAAGGAGCTCGAAGCCCGCGTCGGTATGCTGCAACGGGAACTTTCAAGCCTTCGCGATGAACTCAAATCTTACGACAAGGCCGCTGAAACCTATCAGGCTGAGCAGGAACAGTTGCATGAACTTCGTCGGCAACGAGATGTTCTGATTCAGGAGCAATGCAATTCTCTCGCTGAACGTTCTGGAGCTGCAATCAGAGCCATCGTGCACCGATACTCCAATGCTGAAGACTTCCAGTCTGCACTTAAGGAAAAGCTCAGTGGCTCAAATATCCGGGCGAATAAAATCGAGCAAATCGTGAGTGCACTCACTGAGGCAGAAGACCCGCATAGAGCATGGGTCGGAACCATCGAAGACCTTGAGAGTCTAGCAAATTTCAGCCCTGATTCCCAGTCAAGTTATCATATGCCGGAAACGCCCTTTTTAGAAAGTGCCGGGGCCACAAAAGGGGACTGCGAGAAGCTGGCGCGCAAACTCGATCCCGAGGATTGGCTGTCTTTGTCACTTACCGAAATCGAAAGCGAGCCACATTTTGAATACCGCTCTCGTGAAGGAGAATATATTGCCTTTTCCAATGCGTCGTCAGGCCAGCAGGCGACGGCCTTGCTTCGCACGCTTTTGAACCAAGCCGGTCCGCCTCTCCTCATCGACCAGCCGGAGGAGGATCTGGATAATCCGGTCATGCAGGAGATTGTCGAGCAAGTCTGGTCTGCGAAAAGGCGAAGACAGATTATCTTTGTCAGTCACAATGCGAACCTTGTCGTAAATGGAGATGCTGAGCTTGTGGCGTGGTGTGAATACCGCAAGGCGGGAGACCAGTCGGGAGGAAAAATAGCAGGCGAAGGTGCTATTGACATTCCCGAAGTCAGAGAAGCCATCAAGCGTATTATGGAAGGCGGCGAAGCAGCTTTCAATCTTCGACGTGAAAAATACGGGTTTTAAGGTGGCTTCAAAAAAGGGCCTCGCACACCCCTTGTGGGTCGGGCTGTCGTGAACCGAGCCTGCCGTTGGCCGTCTCTGCCGTTCGGCTTCCATCCCTTGCGCTGAAGCGGCCAGCCTCAAGGGGCTGACTTTTATCTTTCCATTTATGAGGGGCCTGCGGCCCCCTTGCCATCAAGACCTGAACGCCCTTTGGGCGCGGTTGGCCTGTATCCCCGCTCTTCCGCCCATCCTTCTTCGAAGGCTTAGCTATGGTCGTGCAGAGCGGGTGATCCCCCTCAGGCCAGCCGGGTCCTGACAGCATCCCCCGCTCATTGGCGCTGGCCTAGTCCGGTTGCATGCGCAACCGACTATCCAAGAGGGAAAGCCAATGAAAACCGATGTTTACACAAAAGTTACTGACAAGATCATTGCCGATCTTGAGAAGGGCGAACTCACATGGTTGAAGCCATGGAGCGCCGGACATGCCGAGGGACGGATTACACGTCCGATGCGGCACAACGGCCTGCCTTATAGCGGCATCAATGTGCTGATGCTTTGGGGAGCCGCGCTGGATGCGGGCTTTTTGTCCCCTTACTGGATGACCTTCAAACAAGCCAGAGAATTGGGTGCCCATGTGACGAAGGGCGAAAAGGGCAATCAGGTTGTCTATGCCAACACGCTCACCAAGACCGAAGAGGCCGAGGACGGCAGCGAGGAAGAGCGCCAAATTCCTTATATGAAAACCTATACCGTCTTCAATGTTGAGCAAATCGAAGGCCTGCCTGAGCTCTACTATGTTCAACCTGAGCCGGTGATTGATCTGGTTGAGCGGATGGACCATGCGGAGGGGTTCTTTGCTGCGACAGGTGCGGATATTCGCCATGGCGGCAATCGTGCCTTTTACAGCGGTGCAAGCGATCATGTGCAAATGCCGCATTTCGAAATGTTTCGTGCGCCGGAAGCCTACTATGCGACCTTGGCGCACGAGGTCACACATTGGACAAAACATCGCAAACGGCTGGAACGTGATTTCGGTCGTAAACGCTGGGGAGATGAAGGCTATGCGATGGAGGAGCTTGTTGCGGAATTGGGTGCAGCATTCCTTTGCGCCGATCTGACACTGACACCGGAACCCGGCACAGGCCACGCAGCCTATATTCAAAGCTGGCTGAAAGTTTTGAAGAATAACAAGCGCGCTATCTTCAGCGCAGCGGCTCATGCCCAGCGGGCGGCGGACTTTCTGCATGACTTGCAGCCGCAGGCGAAAGTGGCGCAGGCGGCTGAATGAAAAATTGCGGTCAAGCCTGATGGCTTGACCGCCTGAGTTAAGGCCCGCAGGGCGGGCGCAGTGCCAGTTCGGCTTCGATGTTGTGCATCGACGCGAGGGCGTCTTGATGATTTTGCGTTCCTGGCAGTGCCAAGGCTTGCGCGTTGAACGCTTGGCGGTAGAGGCCGCGCAGTTCTTTCGTTGGCAGCGCTGCGGCTTCAAATCGTGTGACGAGTTTCATGTCTTTTCCTTCTGTTGATCGGAGGCCCCGAACCGTTCAGGGCCTTTCGGCCCTCACGTCATCCTCGGCTCAAGGAAGGCCTGGATGGTTCGGCGGTTGAACGGCAATTAAGGAAAAGGAGAAATCGTCGTCACCCTTGAAGAAACGATCAGAATAGGACTGCACGGACGACGCTCAATCTGTGAGCTTTGGTATCTGGCGCACAAATGTGAGATTATGAAGAAAGAGGGAAAGGAGGCTGCTATGGCCGACATGCACAAGACCAAGTCCGCGAGGCGACCTGAACCGGTCGCGTTTGCGGTTGATGTCAGGGAAGCCCAGTCGATGCTGGCCCAGTCACTTCGGGAAAATGATTATCAGAAACTGAGCGCCGACGACTTCGCAGAAGCTCGACGGGTTGCGTTTGAATAGATGATGTCGGCTTGTTCGTTATGTTGTTTTCATTACCAAATTTTCAGAAAAACCACCGCTGCTCGTGCGCCGTGGTTTGAGGCGGAATGACTGCTGAAGTCGCCGCCTGAGTCAAGGCAACCACGGAGGGGATTCAGCCTCTCTCACCTCTTGAAATTTGCCACATTTAAGCATTTCAGAGTATCTATAAATGACCTCCACGTCACGGTAGGAACATATATAAATACTCTAATTGACATTATTAGGATATCCATATATGATATTATTGTGATGAAAAGATCATATATGGATAACAAGATGGGCGTGAAGGACACAGCAAGGCGGCAATATATCCGCGTACTCGACAGTGCGGCGCAACAGCTCCCAATGCTTCAGCATCCGCGTGAAGGTTGGATAAGCACCATGCGCAAGGCACTTGGTATGTCTGCGCCCGATTTGGCGCGCCGTATGGGTGTGACAAAGCCCGCCATCTATCAGGTTGAACGCAAGGAACTTGACGGCGGCGTCACGCTACAACACATGGAAAAATTGGCGCAGGCAATGGGCGCGCGTTTCGTTTATGCCATCGTGCCAGAGACATGTATCGAAGATGTGGTTGAGGATCAGGCCCGGCAAAAAGCAGAAGCGATTGTCCGCCGCGCAAGCGCCCACATGGCGCTGGAAAAGCAATCATTGCTACCGGAGCAAACGGAAAACGAAATCGAGCGTCTGACACAGGAACTCATGCGTGAACAACCCTCTGATTTCTGGGAGGGGCCATGACGTTTGAAGAGCCGGACGGTGCAACGCCTCTTGACCCCGATGAGATGGAAGGTCTGCGGTTCAAGCATATTTCCACGCGCGGAGAACTGGATGAGTTGGAACAGGCCAATATCACCCAAGGGCTGCGCTGGCTTTCACGTCGGCGTGGCGGCGATATTCTGGCCGATGACTTTGTGCGGAACCTGCATAAACGCTTGTTCGGTGATGTCTGGAAATGGGCCGGGACTTACCGGCTTCGCGAGAAGAATATAGGCATTGATCCGATGCTCATCTCCGTGCAACTTCGCTATCTTCTCGATGATGCGCGCTACTGGGCTGAACACAGCACCTACGAACCTTTGGAGGCTGCCGCGCGGTTCCATCACCGCATGGTGCAGATTCACCCGTTTCCCAATGGCAACGGGCGTCATGCGCGCATCTCTGCCGATATTTATCTGAATGACTATTTCAATCTCTCACCCATTGCCTGGGCATCCGGCTTCAATCTTCAGGCGGATAATGAGCGCCGAAGCCAATATATCATAGCACTTCGGGCGGCAGATGGCGGAGACTTTGAGCCGATAATCAGTTTTGTCGGCGGCGGGCAGGCAAAGACCTAAAGATGTCTTCTGTGACCTCTTTTATATCCGGTTAAAGAACTGCTTCTCCCTACATGTCGAACTTCGGCCCATGGTCACGTTTGATGTCCTGATCTTGGCGCTTCTGCACGAGTTCGCGTGCTTCTTCGCCCATGGCGAGGTAGTCGATAACATCCCGGCTGAGCCGCGAGAGCATCTTTTGTTCATGCTTGCGGCGCAGGACGATCAGGGCTTGCAGCGCTCGGCGTTCAGAAAGCTGCTTTTCAATGATGGCCTGCCGTTCCTGGCGGTCGCGTTTCTGCGCTTCCGCTGCTTCTTTCTCGTTCTGGGTGCGGATTTTTCGGCTGTTGCCGGTGACCCAACTCCACAGGCCTTTCAGCCCGCGTGGCAGACGGGCGGCGCGGTTGCATTCTTCGTTTTGCCAGCGTTCGGTGTGTCTCTGTTTGAGTTCAGCGCGTAGGGCGCGATGCCGGTCCACCATATCCTTGCGCCGGAAGGTGAGCGACAGACCCTGCTTGCGATATTTCTCTTCCAACTCCCGCACATAAGACTGCACCTGCTTGGTCATTTTCGCGGCGATCCACTGCCGGGTTTCATCGGTGGACAGAAGTTCTGGCGCGTCGCCAAGGCGGGTTCTGACGTCTTTGCTCTTCACGCCCGCAAAACGGGACAGGGAGAAGACCTCACCGCGATAATCCAGCACGACAAAGCCGCGACGGTCGCCGTGCGCCAGAAAATAGCCATGCTCGAACAGCGCATTGCGCAGGGAGGAGGCAGAATCCGACTTGGCCCAGCACTCCTGCATGATCTCTTTCAACCGCTTCGGATCATGGCCGAGCCGTTTGGCCTGCTGCCATTCAGCCAGCGTGAAGTTGAGCGGGCTGGGAGCCCGCCCCCGTTTGAAGCCCTCCGGCATGTCCCAGCCATGCTCGATATAAAGGTCACGGGCGATGCCGTTCAGCTTGTTCTTGTAATGCGGCAGGTTGATCGCCTTCAGCTCTCGAACATCGATCCGCGACCAAACGGCATGCGCATGCCGCCGTCCTTCCTTCTCATGAAAGACGATGGCGCGGGGCTGGCCTTCCAGCCCCAGCCGCTTTTCGATCCGGTTCACCGCAGCCTCAAATATGTCGATGGGCACATTTTCGGTCTCAGGAGGGCTGAGCGAGACGGAGAACAGGAAATTCTTACACCGCGTCCCCTTGGCGATAGCCTGCACTTCCTGCAAAGCGCCGTGCAGCGTATCGGCGGCAAACCCACTCAGCTCGTGCAGTTCCACATGCTCGTTATCCCTCGCGTTCATCAGATGTCGCGCCAGATTGGCGGCATTCGCTCTTTCGCTGGCTTTGAGGATCATGGCCCCTCGCTTTCCAGCCCAAGGGCAACGATCAGCATTGAGCGCATCGCCGCGATATCCGCGCAGGCCGAGCGTAGGTCGCCTTCGGTATCCGAGTTCACCGGCAAGGAGCCGGTATGCACCGCCTTTGCAAGTTGGTTGACGTTGTTGCTTAGCCGGGAAGAACCAAGCGCGGATAAGACCCGTGCCAATTCCCGATGGTCGGCAACCGGGTGTGTGCCGCGCCGCCGGACCTTTTTCAAATCCTCCTGAAACAGTACCGCCTTAATATAGGTGCCCAACGGAATCCCATTGGCAGCATCAGCAAGCTTGGCACGTTCCTCGAAGGTTAAGCGCAGCGAGAACGGCGTTGGCGTCTTGGTCGAAGATGTCCGAGAGCCGCCGGAATGTTGATTGAAATCAAGGTGCTGGTTCGTCATCGCCGCACCCCAGATCGTCAAGATCACAGTCTGCGAGATGGACTTCCCATTCTTCCAGGACTTCGAAGAGAGAGTTCAAGTTCTCTCTCTCCAGCAGCACCTTGTGGCTGGTCTATGAACTGGATCTCATGCATGCGCCTGTAAAGAGAGCCGTGTGACAGCAGGTCACTGTGGGTTCCCTGTTCTGCTATTCCTTTCTTGTCAATGACCACGATCTTGTCAGCTTTCTGAACGGTTGCAAGACGGTGTGCGATGATGAGTGTCGTGCGATGTTGTGACAAGGCCTCAAGGGAAACCTGGATTTCTCGTTCGGTATGGGTATCAAGTGCAGAGGTTGCCTCGTCCAGAATGAGAATTGGCGGGTCTTTCAAGAAAATACGGGCGATTGCCAGTCGTTGCTTTTGGCCACCTGACAGTTTCACGCCTCTTTCGCCAATCATCGTATCAATGCCATTTGGCAATCCAGCAACGACTTCGTCTAGCCGAGCCCGGTGAACGGCCTTGAGAACCTCCTCATCGCTGGCTCCGACCTTTCCGTAAGCGATGTTGTCTCTGAAGGATCCGCCAAAGAGGAAGACGTCCTGTTGGACAATCCCGACCTGGCGGCGCAGGGAGGACAGCGTCATGTCGCGAATGTTGATGCCATCGATCGAAATATGCCCTTGAGTGACATCATAGAACCTAGGCAAGAGTGAGCACAGGGTTGTCTTTCCAGCGCCTGATGGTCCGACAAAGGCGATCGTTTCGCCAGCCAGGATATTGAGGTTGATGTTCTCCAAAATGGGCTTGTTAGGAGAATATCCGAAACCTACGCCCGAATAACGCAGGTCTCCGCGCAGGTTTGTAACGGGCTTTGCATCGGGCGTGTCAATGATATCTGGCTGGGTTTCGATTAATTCCAGATACCGGCGAAATCCCGCAATGCCTTTCGGGTAAGTTTCAATCACCGCATTGATTTTCTCAATCGGCCGGAAGAAAACCGTGACCAACAACAGAAAGCCGATAAAACCGCCATAGCTGAGTGTTTGGTTGATAACAAAATAGCTGCCGACCAGCATGACGACGAGCTGCACGAGCCGCATGCTCATGTAGCTTAGCGATGTCGAGGCAGCCATGATTTTGTAGGCTTCAAGTTTGGTCCGCCTGTAGTTGTCATTGTCTTTGGCGAACAGATCTCGTTCATGGGCTTCATTGGCGAAGGCCTGAACAAGGCGCATGCCGCCGACATTTTCTTCAACGCGGACGTTAAAGTCACCAACGCGGTTGTAAAGCGCGCGCCAGTTTTTGGTCATGCGACCGCCATATCGGCTTGTCACCCAGGCGACGGCAGGCACGATGAAGGCGGTTATCAGCGCCAAGTGTACGTTGACGTAAAGCATCAGAATAAACGCGCCGACGAAAGTCATCACGGCAATGAATAAGTCCTCAGGCCCGTGGTGCGCGACTTCTCCAATTTCTTCCAGGTCCTTGGTCAGGCGTGCGATGAGATGACCGGTTTTCTGATTGTCGAAGAAGTGAAATGACAGCTTCTGGAGGTGTTGGAAAGCTTTCCGGCGCATGTCGGTTTCGATGTTGATCCCGAGCATATGCCCCCAGTAAACGACTACTGCTGTGAGCGCCGTGTTGAGCAGGTACATGACCAGTAAGCCGGAGGCTGCAAGAACAATCAGATTCCAGCTGTTGCTTGGCAGCAAGTCATCGATGAACAGTTTGACGGCCATGGGAAAGGCAAGTTCCAAAACGCCAGCGAGAATGGCGCAGCCGAAATCCAGCAGGAAAAGCCCCTTGTAAGGCGTGTAATAAGCAGCGAAGCGAGACAGCATGAAAAGTCAGATCCGGTCACTATCGGGAGAAATTAAATGAAACACCGAAGTGAGTTTCTAGCGGATTTTTGCTGACGCTATTGGTTTTTTCTTAGAGGCAAGCGCGTTGATTTCATTTGCGCACATTTTAAAGCTGTTTGACATCGGCAAACGGAGCCCGAGACCGCTCTGCTGAGGTCAAACTTTGCTTCGGTATGAGATCAGACGATCCCGCTTCCTCCATTGAGGACTGCAGGGCGTAGCTCGGCGACTTTCTGACGATACGATGAGGCGCGATAGACTGACACGGGATCAATCGCTCCGCCATTCTCATGACGGGCCATTGCCAGTATCGGCTCGACATCCGTTCTGAAGGCTGCCTTCAAAGTGGTTGTTGCAGACAGTGCATCGTTGTTGTTTTGAAAGTCGCCAAGCGCTTTTCTGTCGACCAAGAGGGCTTGAGCGTAAGCACGTTGGACTTCCATGGCACTGACCATAAGGCTTTCGATGGGGTCTGTGACGTTGTGGGACTGATCCAGCATGTGCGCGGGGTTGAACCCCGGTGCACCGCGAAGCTCTGCATCCACCAGTTCGTTGAAGACAAGGAACAGGCGATAGGGATCGATTGAGCCCGTATCAAGATCATCATCGCCATATTTGCTATCGTTGAAATGAAAGCCCCCCAGCTTGCCGAATTGGACAAGGCGGGCGACGATCATTTCGATGTTAACATTGGGGGCGTGATGCCCCAGATCAACGAGGCAATAGGCTTTGTCGCCCAGTTCTTTTGCAATTAGATAGTTGGTGCCCCAGTCCTGAACCACCGTGGAATAAAACGCAGGCTCGAAGATCTTGTGTTCGGTGAAGAGTCGCCAATCGTCGGGCAATTTTGCGTAAATCGATTTGGCAGAATCCAGATAGCGCTCGAACTGGCGGGTGAAATTGCTCTGGCCCGGAAAGTTTGAGCCATCGCCAACCCAGACCGTCAGTGCGTTGGAGCCTATGGCCTGACCAAGTTCGATGCATTCCAGATTATGCTCGATCGCTTGCTGGCGCGTTGCAGTATCTGTGTGGGACAGGGAACCAAATTTGTAAGAATGCGACTGACCCGGCTGATCCTGAAAGGTGTTTGAGTTCATAGCATCAAAGCCAAGACCCAGTTTTCTTGCCTTCGCGTTCAGATCTGCCGGAACAGCCTTATCCCATGGGATGTGCAGTGAAACGGATGGGGTGGCACGTGTCAGCTCTTGAATGACCGCGCAATCTTCGAGCTTGTCGAAGATGCCGCGTGGTTCACCTGGTCCTGGAAACCGAGCAAAGCGTGTGCCCCCAGTGCCGACACCCCATGACGGGATAGCCACGCCATAGGCGGAGACTTTCTGTTTGATCTCGTCGATGGCAATGCCTTGCCGGTCGAGCCGTTCACCCAGACTGTCATAATCAGTCTTCAGCGCGTTGAGGCTTCGTGTGTTTTCCTGTGCGAGCAGGGAGGTGTCTATCATCGTCATGTTTGATCCCTTTAGCGCGTGAAGGCCTGAACGTTTCCGGCATCAACGTTGATGATGTTACCGGTGGACTTTGACGAAGCTTCCGATGCAAAGAAATAGCTTGCCTCTGCAATGTCCTCTGGCAGAACCGAGCGCTTTAGTAGTGATCTCTGACGGTAATGCTCTTCCAGCTCCGAGGTGTCTTTGCCGTATGCGTCTGCGCGTTCTTGTAGCCAGTCGCCGGACCAGATCTTAGAGCCGCGCAACACGGCATCCGGATTGACGACATTGACGCGTATGCCATCCGGCGCGCCTTCCAACGCAAGGCAGCGGGCGAGGTGGATTTCCGAAGCTTTTGCGGTGCAATAGGCGCTCGCCCCTGGAGACGCCGCAAGGCCGTTTTTGGAGCCGATGAAAATGATCGAGCCGCCAATGCCTTGGGCTTTCATGACCCGAAACACGGAACGTGAAACGAGGAAGTAGCCCGTCGACAAGATCGCCATGTTCTTGTTCCAAAGCTCAAGTGTCGTGTCTTCAATGGCGGCGGATGAGGCGATGCCTGCATTGGAGACTAAAATGTCTATTCCGCCGAATTCGATTGCTGCCTGTGCAAAAGACTGCGCAACAGCATCTTCGCTTGTGACATTCATGGTGACCGGGCGGATGACATCCTTTGAGTATTTCGCTGACAAGTTGTCCGACGTTGCAGCGAGTGCGGCCTCGTCGATATCTGCGATGACCACACAGGCCCCTTCGCGAAGGAACCGCTCTGCTGTTGCAGATCCGATGCCGCCAGCGCCGCCTGTAACTAGAGCGACTTTGCCTGCCAGGCTCTTGGGTTTTGGCATGCGCTGTAATTTGGCTTCTTCGAGGAGCCAATATTCGATGTCGAAGGCTTCCTGTTCCGGCAGTCCGCAATAGGTGGAAACGCCAGAAGCGCCGCGCATCACGTTGATTGCGTTGGTGTAGAATTCACCAGAGATCCGCGCTGTTGCCTTGTCCTTGGCGAAGGTGATCATGCCAACACCGGGAATGAGGTACACCACTGCATTTGGATCGCGCAGTGCCGGGCTGTCCGATTTTTTACACCGATGGTAATAGGAGGCATAGTCATCGCGATAAGTCGCAACAGCCGCATCCAGACCCGCCAGGGTGGCGTCGATGTCCGGTTTGGCAGGATTAAAATTGACAACCAGAGGGCAAATCTTGGTGCGCAGGAAATGGTCCGGGCAACTTGTTCCAAGCGCAGCTAGGGCTTTCATGTCATTGGAATTCACGAATTCCAAAACAGTGTTGCTGTCTTCAAAATGGCCAACCATATGTTGTTTGCCGCTGACCATGCCTCTGATGGCAGGCATCAGTCCTGCAGCTACTTCGCGTCGATCTGATGGAGACAAGCTTTGGTGCTTCACGCCGCCAAAGGTAGCTACGCCATTGAGCTTTTTCTCGAACCAGGACATTGCCTTGTCGATAATTTCAATCGTCGTCTCGTAGCAGATTTTCGCATCGTCGGCCCAAGTGAACAGGCCATGGCTTTCCAGAACAACACCGCGTGCCTGCGGGTTTTCGAGGCAGAACTTTTCCAACCAGAGACCGAGTTCGTAGCCTGGGCGCTTCCAGGGAAGCCAACCGATATCTGCGCCAAAGATTTCTTGCGTCAGCTCTTTGCTGTTTTTTGCTGCTGCGATTGCAATGATTGCATCCGGATGCATGTGGTCGACATGGGCTTTGGGCACATAGGCGTGAAGGGGCGTGTCGATGGAGGCCGCGCGAGCATTGAGATTGAAGGTGCAATGGGGCAAATAGCCGACCATCTCATCTTCGAATTCCACACCGCGATAAATGCCCTTCAGCGCACGCAGTTTGTCCATATAAAGTGTCGCGAATCCATCCATCTTGATGGTGCCGACGTCACCGCCTGATCCCTTGACCCAGAGAACCTCTGCGTCTTTTCCGGTGAGTGGGTCTTTTTCAATGACCTTGGCTGAGGTGTTGCCACCGCCGTAATTGGTGATGCGCTTGTCGGACCCCAGAAGGTTGGAGCGATACAGCAGGAGCTCGGACTGGCTCATGGCAGCGGTTTTTTGATCGTCCCAAAGATTTTCAAGCCGGGATCCGGCGGCGGTATTCAGCATTTCATCCTCCCAGATATGCCAATCAGCACTTGGTTGTATGAATGAAACCTCGCCGGGATGGCCTACATTGTCAATCATTATCGATCAGAATCAATCATATTGCGCTGCATATAAGTCATTTATGATTATTTATGATTGACAGTGAGCGCATGTGGTGGAACCATTCGAGGCTCAGGAGGATGGAAATGCACGAAAAGGAACGCCAGAGGATTATATTGTCGGCAGTTCAGGAGCGTCCGGTTGTGACCGTTTCGGAGCTTGTGGACTTGACGGATTCCTCGGAGGCAACCATCCGCAGGGATATTGCGACTTTGCATGTCGCCAAGAAATTACGCCGTGTTCGTGGCGGTGCTGAATCTATCACTCCGCCTCAGTTTGTCGGCTTGGCCGGACGGCCGTTCAGCGTCAATGAGGCGATGCACAGCGCGCAAAAGCGTGCGATTGCCCGTGCTGCAGTCGAGCTTTGCGAGGATGGTGATGCGATTATCATCAATGGGGGAACAACGACCTTTCAGATGGTGCATCCTCTCGCCAGCAAGCGAATGCAGATCTTCACCAACTCCTTTCCGATTGCGGAGCATCTGCTCAAGCATTCTAAGAACACGATCATGCTGTCGGGTGGTGTGATTTACCGCGAGCAAAACATCATTTTGAGCCCGTTCGACAATGATGTGACCCGTAATTTTTATGCAAAGCGCATGTTTATGAGTGCGAAGGGCCTGGGTCCATTGGGGCTGATGGAAGGCGATCCTTTGCTGATCCAGGCTGAGCAAAAGTTGATCGGCCAGGCCGATGAGCTGGTGGTTCTGGCGGATTCTTCGAAATTCAAAAGCCGTTCCAGTCTGATCCTGTGTCCGTTGGACCGGATTTCCACTGTCATCACCGATGAGGGAATTGGCGACGATGTGGCGCACATGCTTGAGCAGGCTGATGTCAAACTTATTGTGGCGCACACGCGCGCTGCGCAAGGAAAGGCGGCCTCGGAAGGCTAGCCGATATTTTGCTGGAAGTGGAGGCTTCCGGCAGATCACCAGGGAGGAACTTATTATGAAATTCTTGAAAAACGCCTTGATGGCGACGGCTGTTGCCGCCGTATGTATAGCCAGTCCGGCGCACGCGGAAACCAAGCGTATTGCCCTTGTCGTAAAGGCCTTGGGCATTGGCTTCTTTGAAGCGGCTGCAAAGGGCGCTGAAGAAGCAGCAAAAGAACTTGGCGACGTAGAGATCATTTACACCGGCCCAACAGACACAACAGCTGAGGGCCAGATTGAGGTCATTAACGCACTGATCGCGCAAAAGGTTGATGCAATTGCAATCTCGGCAAATGATCAGGATGCGCTCGTGCCAGCTTTGAAGAAAGCCATGCAGCGCGGCATCACGGTTGTGTCGTGGGATTCAGGCGTTGCGCCTGAAGGACGTCAGTTGCACCTGAACCCATCGTCTAATCCACTGATCGGCAACATGATCATCAAACTGGCCGCTGATCATTTGCCGGATGGTGGGGACGTGGCCGTTCTGTCAGCCACAGCCACGGCCACGAACCAGAACATCTGGATCGAGGAAATGAACAAGGTGAAGGGCAATTATCCCGGCATCAATGTTGTGGCGACTGTCTATGGTGATGACCTTGCCGACAAGTCTTACCGTGAAGCCCAAGGCCTCATGCAGACCTATCCGGATCTGAAAGCTATTATCGCCCCAACATCGGTTGGCATTGTTGCTGCGGCGCAAGCAGTCAGCGATGCGGGCAAAGCAGGTGTGGTCAATGTGACCGGTCTGGGCTTGCCGTCTGAAATGGCTGGTCATGTCGCATCTGGTGCCTCCAAGTCCTTTGCGATCTGGAATCCGATTGATCTTGGCTACTCGGCAACCATGCTTGCTTACAATCTGGCTACAGACAAAGCCGAAGCCAAGCCAGGCGCCGAAATCCCGATGGGCCGCATGGGCGTTCTGACGTTGAATGACAACAACGAAGGCGCAATGGCTGATCCGTTTGTCTATGACAGCTCCAACGTCGATGACTTCAAGGATATCTTTTAAGTCCTGAGGCTTGTCATCTGACTCGGCGCTGTTTAGCGCCGGGTCTTTTCACTCTGATTTCCATTCGCATCCATGACCGTCGGGGAAAAGGCATGTTAGCCAGTTCACAAGGCAATGAGTACGTGCATCCAGCAGCCGGTGTTGGAACGCCTGTTTTGTCTCTGTCCGGAATCTCCAAGTTCTTTCCGGGTGTCAAAGCCTTGTCGGATGTGGAGCTGGAGCTTTACCCCGGTGAAGTGACCGCACTGGTCGGCGAGAATGGTGCTGGAAAATCCACCATCGTGAAGATCCTGACCGGGATCTATCAGCCGGACGGCGGGACCATTACGGTTGATGGCAAAGCCCAAGTCTTTGCAACGGCGCAGGATGCGGCACATGCCGGTGTCACGGCCATTCATCAGGAAACTGTGCTGTTTGATGAACTGTCGGTGGCTGAAAACATCTTCATTGGACATGCTCCCAAAGGCAGGTTCGGGCTCCTTGACTTGCCTAAAATGCGGGCCATGGCGAAGGATCTGTTAGATCGGATTGGCGCGCGACTTGATCCCGATGCGACGTTGAAGGATCTGGGCATTGCCAACAAGCATCTGGTCGCGATTGCGCGGGCGCTGTCGATTGACGCTAAAATCGTCATCATGGATGAGCCGACCGCATCGCTGTCCCACAAGGAAATTGAAGAGACCTATGCGCTGGTTGATCGCCTGAAAGCTGAAGGCAAGGCGATCCTCTTCATTAGCCACAAATTCGATGAGATTTTCAGGATTGCTGATCGCTACACGGTGTTTCGAGATGGCCAAAAAGTCGGATCCGGCAAAATGGACAGCGTCCAGGAAGCCGATCTGATCCAGCTTATGGTGGGGAGATCCGTCGATCAGGTGTTTCCAAAACGCGAACCAAAATTGGGTCCGGAGGTGTTGCGGGTTGTTGGCTATGCGCATCCCACCGAATTCGAAGACATTGGGTTTTCGCTGCGACAAGGCGAAATTCTCGGGTTCTACGGGCTTGTGGGAGCCGGACGCAGTGAATTCATGCAGGCTCTCTTTGGTATTACCAAACCTTCAAAGGGCGCAATTCGGATTGACGAGATCGTGGCCGTGATCCGAACACCGAATGAGGCGATCAGTCATGGTATTGTCTATGTGCCCGAAGATCGCGGCACACAGGGGGCGGTCAAGGGATTGCCGATCTTTCAAAATGTGACGCTGCCGTCCCTGTCGAAAACATCGCGTAATGGGTTCCTGAGGCTTGCCGAGGAATTTGCTCTGGCGCGCGAATACACCCAGCGGCTGGACTTGCGGGCCGCAGCGCTTGATCAGGATATTGGCGAGCTGTCTGGAGGCAACCAGCAGAAGGTGGTGATCGCCAAGTGGCTGGCGACCAAGCCACGAGTGATTATTCTGGATGAGCCGACCAAGGGCATCGATATCGGCTCAAAGGCCGCCGTGCATGAGTTCATGGCTGAGCTTGCTGCTCAAGGCCTTGCCGTCGTGATGGTTTCCTCGGAAATTCCTGAGGTGCTGGGCATGTCCGATCGGGTCATTGTGATGCGTGAGGGGCGGGTCGTGTCTGAGTTCGAGGGCGAAGACCTGACGCCGGAAAATCTTGTGCGTGCAGCGGCCGGCATAGAGGAGGCACGTCCATGAGCATGAGCCCGACTATGAGGTTATTGAAATCGCGTGAAGCCATACTGGCGGGGGCTATCCTTTTGTTGACCCTCGCCATTGCAATCCGGTTTCCAGCATTTATTAAGCCATCTACTCTGGCAAATGTCTTCAACGATACGGCTCCGCTGATAATTCTCGCGCTGGGCCAGATGGCTGTCATCCTGACCCGCTGTATCGACTTGTCGGTGGCGGCAAACCTTGCGCTGACCGGCATGGCGGTTGCCATGTTGAATACACTGATGCCCGGCCTGCCGATCCCTGTCATTCTGCTGGTCGCGATTGCACTTGGTGCCTTGATGGGGCTTGTGAACGGCCTGTTGGTCTGGAAGCTCGATATTCCGCCGATTGTCGTCACGCTCGGCACCATGACGATTTATCGCGGCATCATCTTTCTGATTTCCGATGGCCAGTGGATCAACGCACATGAAATGAGTGATGCGTTCAAGGCGTTTCCCCGTGCGGTAATTCTTGGGCTCCCCGTGTTGTCATGGATTGCCATTATCATCGCCGGGGCTTTCATCCTACTGATCAGGCGAACGCCTTTGGGACGTGCGTTTTATGCAGTTGGCGGGAACCCTCATGCAGCGGTTTACACCGGTATCAACGTTGGCATGACCCAATGCCTGGCCTTTGTTATGTCCGGCGCATTGGCAGGCCTCACTGGCTATCTCTGGATCGCCCGTTATGCGGTGGCCTATGTCGATATCGCGGGCGGTTTCGAGCTTGAGGTGGTCGCTGCCTGTGTCATTGGCGGAATATCAATTGCGGGCGGTCTTGGGTCTGTCGGTGGAGCGCTGCTGGGCGCGTTGTTTCTGGGCATTGTCAAGAACGCTCTTCCAGTGGTCAATATCTCGCCTTTCTGGCAGCTCGCCATTTCGGGCAGCGCAATCATCATTGCAGTCGCCTTCAATGCGACATCCAGCCAGACCAAGGGACGTGTGATCCTCAAGAAAGTGGAGCTTGCGCTATGAGCACTGTCTCACTCGCTACAGCCTCAGATGATGGTGCAGCGCCTGTCCGCCAACTGCCGGATCGACTGAGAACCAGATTGCAGCGGTTTGTCGGCAGCTGGGAGCTTTTGTTGCTGGTTGTCGCTGCGGCCGTCTTCGTCACGAATTCTCTTGCATCGCCGTATTTCCTGGATCCGTGGAACCTCTCGGATGCCACCTATAACTTCACCGAGAAGGCAATGATTGCCTTTGCCATGGCGCTTTTGATCATCTCCGGTGAAATCGACTTGTCGGTGGCGTCCATCATCGCTCTGGCATCGACGGCCATGGGCCTCGCCGTGCAATTTGGGGCGGATACATCGACGCTGGTGCTTTGCGGGCTTCTGGTTGGTTTGGCCTGCGGCGCTTTCAATGGTTTGCTGGTCACGGGTCTTGGGCTGCCATCGATTGTTGTGACAATTGGCACCATGAGCCTGTTTCGGGGCCTTTCCTATATTGTGCTGGGCGACAAGGCTTACACAGGCTACCCGGACAGTTTTGCCTTTTTTGGGCAAGGTTATGTTTGGTGGGTGATTTCCTTTGA
The DNA here is from genome assembly GCF_037783265.1 of Roseibium algae. Classification (NCBI taxonomy): domain Bacteria; kingdom Pseudomonadati; phylum Pseudomonadota; class Alphaproteobacteria; order Hyphomicrobiales; family Stappiaceae; genus Roseibium; species Roseibium algae. The sequence goes on along the minus strand of NZ_JBAKIA010000001.1, from coordinate 421,595 downwards.
GCTGGTGCTCTTTGGGGTTATTGCCGCCGTTTTCGCAGTTCTCCTGCATTGGACCAACTTTGGCCGTGTCATCTATGCGATTGGCAATAACCCAACGGGTGCTTTGTTCTCCGGTATTCGGGTTCCAAGGGTCAAGTTTGCGTTGTTCTTGCTGACTGGGTTGATGTCAGGTGTTGCCGCGATATGTCTGACCTCCCGTCTCGGCGCAACGCGGCCGTCTATTGCGTCTGGTTGGGAGCTGGAGGTTGTGACCATGGTTGTCTTGGGCGGGATCAATATCCTTGGTGGTTCCGGCACGATCCCCGGTGTGTTCATTGCCGCCTTCGTCATGGGAATGGTTACCTTTGGCTTTGGGCTTTTGAACGTTCCCGGTATCGTTATGTCGATCTTCATCGGGTTGCTCCTCATTTCAGTCATTGCATTGCCGCGTCTTTGGCGCCGCTATGCATCTCGCAAGGCTTAGAAGATGGAAAAGATCGCTTTTCGGATGACGCTGAGTCCCGGCTGTGAAGATGAATACAAGAAACGCCATGATGAGATCTGGCCTGAGCTCGTGTCGATTTTGAAAGAGGCCGGAGTGTCGGATTATTCGATCCATCTGGACAGACAGACGAGTGCGCTGTTCGGTGTACTGTGGCGAAGTGCCGAGCACAAAATGGATGTCTTGCCGCTGGATCCTGTGATACAAAAATGGTGGGCGTATATGGCTGACATCATGGAAACCAAATCCGATAATGAACCGATCGCCGTTCCGCTCGAAACCGTTTTTCAGATGGATTGACGCGACATGAGAACGGTAAAGCATGTCGGCGTCATCGACATTGGCAAGACCAATGTAAAAGTGGCTGTCGTTGATGTCGAGAGCGGCGTCGAGATGGGTGTTATGACGCGGCCGAACAAAGTTTTGGCGGGGCCTCCCTATCCTCATTATGATATTGATGGGCATTGGGATTTCATTCTGGCCAGCCTTCAGGAACTACATCAGAGCCTGAGGATTGATGCGCTTTCGGTCTCGACCCATGGCGCAAGCGTGGTGCTTCTGGGTGCAGACGGAGAGCTTGCCGCTCCGACGCTTGATTATGAATTTGATGGTCCGGATGACTTGGCCGCAGACTATGATGCGATACGTCCTGAATTCTCGGAGACCGGATCGCCTCGCCTTGGCATGGGGCTAAATGTCGGGGCTCAGCTTTTCTGGCAATTGCAAACTGATCCAACGCTCAAAGACCGAATTGCAACCGTTCTCACCTATCCGCAATATTGGGCTTTTCGTTTGACTGGAAAACTGTCAAATGAGGTGACCTCGCTTGGCTGTCATACGGACCTCTGGAACCCGATTGAACGTAAATATTCATCGCTTGTCGGCACGCTCGGTCTTGCCAACAAGATGGCTCCTGTGAAATCCGCGACTAAGTGCCTGTGTTATTTGAGATCTGCTGTTGCCGCTGAAACCGGGCTGCCTTTGGATGCGCCTGTTGCTTGCGGTATCCATGATTCCAATGCGTCTCTCTACCCGCATCTTTTGAAACGCACTACTCCGTTTTCTGTGGTGTCTACGGGCACCTGGGTGATCTCTTTGGCAATTGACGGGCGGGATGTGGAGCTGGATCCTGGGCGCGATACGTTGATCAACGTCAACGCCTTGGGAGACCCGGTTCCCTCGGCCCGTTTCATGGGGGGGCGTGAGTTTGATCTGGTGATGGGGGGACGGACGCATCATTTTGACGAGTGCGATATTGCTGATGTGTTGGCGCAAGAGATCATGCTCTTTCCGGCTGTCGATCCGCGATCAGGTCCATTTCAGGGCCGGGAACACAGCTGGAGTATCGAGCAATCTGATTTGAGCGATGGCCAGCGGTATGTCGCTCTGTCCTTTTATCTGGCCCTTGTCACGGCAGAATGCCTGAACATGATTGGGGCCGAAGGGCCGGTCGTGGTGGAAGGACCATTTGTTCAAAATACACTCTACCTGGATATGTTGAAGGCTGTGACTGGCCGGCCCGTGGAATCAACAGACGGCTCAATGACCGGTACAAGCATAGGCGCTGCGCTACTCGTGGAGCGGGGAGAAAAACATGCATCTCACGCTGAAAACCACATCCACCCTACTGCGGACAATGAGCCTGGGCTTGCAAGCTATGCAGCCAGATGGAAAACGCTGCTTGAAGCTTGATCAGGCGAGCACCACCGGTTGGCTACGTCCTTCGATATGGCGGACTTGAACCGGGTAATCGTAGGCGTCTGTCAGGATTGTATCCTGATAAACCTCGTTGACATTGCCGAGTGCTTTTAAGCTTCCTTGCTGCAAGACAAGCACCGTATCGGCGAAACTGGCCGTCAGATTGAGATCGTGCATGATCGCCAGCACACCGCCGCCGCGCTTGGCGTAATTGGCCGCGATTTCCATGATCTGCATCTGGTGTTTGATGTCCAGGCTTGAGACCGGCTCATCGAGGAACAGCCAGCGCGGGTGACCATCTTCGGATGTCGGCTCCCAGACCTGACACAGGACACGAGCCAGTTGAACACGCTGTTGCTCGCCGCCAGAAAGTGCCTGATAGGATCTGGCCTCGAACCCGTCCAGATCTACCATTTCCAAGGCTTCGAGGATACGGTTTCGCCGCGCCAGGGTCGTACCGACAGATGTGCGTTTCAAGATGCCGAGATTGACCACTTCGGCAACGGTTAGCGGAAACGCAAGAACAGTATGTTGAGGCAGAACGCCTCTTCGCCCGGCCAGAACCTCAGGCTTCATGGTCTTGATATCTTGCCCGTTGAGCGAAACTGTCCCTGTGAAGGCGATTTCACCGGTCACAGCCTTTAGCAAGGTGCTCTTGCCAGAGCCATTGGGGCCAATAATCGTGTGGAAAAGGCCGGGTTCCGCCGTGAAGTCGACGTTCTTGACGACAGGTTTGTCACCATAGGAAATGTGCAGACCTTCGATCTGCAATGAGCCTGTGGGGAGTGTGTCCGTGTTTGGATGAGACTGCGCCATCAAAGTTCTCCGTTAGAGGCCGGACAAGCCGCGTTTGCGCAGCAGCAGCCATAGGAAAAAGGGCGCGCCGATGAAGGCGGTCAGGATTCCGATTGGCAATTCGGCAGGAGCAACAATTGTCCGGCTTAATGCGTCGGTCATGATGAGAAGCGTTGCGCCTAGAAGCGCTGCTGCAGGCAAGAGGTAACGATGATCTGGTCCAATGGTCAGGCGCAACAGATGCGGGACCACAATGCCGACAAATCCAATACCTCCACTGACTGCAACTGCAGAGCCAACGGCTGCCGCAACAAGCAGGATGCAAATTCTCTTGAAGCGCTGAACCCGAATGCCGATATGGCTGGCTGCGGCTTCTCCCAGCATCAGCGCATTTAGTCCATGCGCCAATGGTTGCGCCAGAAATAGCGCGGCCAACATGATTGGTCCGGCGCCGTAGACTTTCGACCAGGTCGTTCCGGCGAGTGAGCCCAACCCCCAGAATGTCAGATCCCGCAATTGTTGGTCGTCGGCTATGTAAATCAATAGCCCCGTTGTGGCGTTGGCCAATGCACCCAGAGCGATACCTGCCAGCAGCAGCGTTGCGATGGACGTTACACCGCTTTGCGTGCCAATCCGGTAGAGCAGCCAGGTTGTTAAAAGGGAACCTGTGAAGGCTGCGAAGGGAAGTGCAAATATTCCCAGTAACATCGCTATGGGAGCAAGAATGGTGCTGCCAAGAACGATGAAAGACGCTGCGCCCAGTGCGGCTCCCGATGAAACGCCAATAATGCCTGGATCTGCCAGGGGATTCCGGAACAAGCCCTGCAGTATGGCTCCGGACACTGCAAGCGAGGCCCCGACCAGAGCGCCGATGATGACCCGTGGCAACCGGATTTCCCAAAGGACAATCCAGTCGCGCAAGGAGACTTCATCTGGGCGCCCTTGCCCCCCATTCATGAGGTGCTGGATATAGCTCCAGAGCAGATCTATAATAGGAATTCTGATCGGGCCTGTTGCTAGGCCGGCCAATATGGCTGCAATCAGAACGACCACCAGACCGAATATTGTCCGCTGTGCGCGGATTTCGCGGTTACCGGTTGAGGCTTCCGAGCGCCAGAATCTCCATGAAAATCGAGTCGGGGAATGCGGAATGGTCTGTTCGGTCATCCGATGATCAGAGCTCGAAAGCGTTCAGTTTGACCGTCAACTCATGCATGACCTCAGCCGTACGTGGGCCGAAGCCCAGAAGATATTCGCCGGGCATCTTGATCAAGCGTCTGTTTTGGCCCGCTGGGGTCAAGGCGATTGATGGATTGTCGAGGATTGTCTCTCCTTTTGATCCGTGGTTCTCGCGATCCATCATCAAAATAACGTCAGGTGCGGCTTGTATGACGGCTTCTTCACTGAGTTGCTTATAGCCATTGAAATCTGACAGTGCATTTTTGGCACCTGTCATTTTAATGATCCCGTCAGCTGAAGTGTTCGCACCAGAAGCCATAATCCGTCCGTCTGGTGCTGAGAGAACAAACATGATCTTGACGTCTTTGAAGCGGTCGCCTGCCTCGTCCTTTGCTGATGCAATAGAGCGCTCAATTGAAGCTGCCAGTTCAGCGGCCCGATCCGGCACTGAAAGTGCTTCGCCGACAACGCGAACCTTTTCAAGAATCGCAGCGCCTGTGTGATTGTCGGGGACATTGACGATTGAAACTCCTGCCTTTTCCAGCAATCCAATTGTCTCAGGAGGGCCGCTTCCAGCCAACAAGAAGATCAAATCCGGATTGACGGACAGGACACCTTCGGCGGAAAGGGCTCTAATATAGCCGATGTCTGTCAGTGCAAGAGCTTCAGCAGGGTAGGAGCTGGTCTTGTCTCTTGCGACCAGGTGGTCTCCCTGGCCGAGCGCATAAATAATTTCAACGACTGAGCTGCCGACGGCCACAATTCGTTCTGCAGAGGTCGCGGCCATCGGGCTGAGGACAAGAAGGATTGCGCTTATGGCGGCGAAAAATGTCGTTGCGGTCTGGCGGATAGTCTTGCGTGTCATTCTGCTGCTCCCAGAAGGCTCAGTGCTGAAATTTTCGGAAGTCGGTCAACCATGTTGCGCCAGTCGGAGCGTTCCGCATTGCCTTCTTTGCGAACTCCGAAGAACTGGATGAGCTGATTGCCGTCGCTGTCAAAGGCTTCGATAGAGGTTACATGTTCCGTGTCAGCCGGTTTGCGGACGGCCCATACATCCGCGATGTGATCAGTTCTCAAGTGGAGATGGAATGTCGGGTCTAGAACATTGATCCATGGGCCTTTGTCCATCACCTTGGAGATGGGGCCAGAGTGGATCTGGATGCAGCCTTTGTTGCCTACGAAGCACATGATCGGAAGCCCTTCGTCGGCAGCAAGGCGCAGCATCGCAACTACAGAGCCAGTGTCGAGTTTCCAGGCCCATTTTTCACCGACCAGCTCGAAGGCACTCAGACGGTGCAACTCGAAGTCTTTCAGCATGGAGTGGAACTGATGAGGGTCCTTGAGGCCTTCCCAACGGCTTTGCAGATCTGCCTGCAGGTTCTGCTTGGCAGGTGCACGTGGTTTTGGCGCAGGGGCTGGAGCCAGGGGCGGCATTCCCGGTTCCTGATCTTCAACCGTGAGCTTGTCGACCAGAGTTTGCCAAGCCTCAAGATCTGTATCAGGACGTGAGTGGATCTTCTGGACAGCATCGCCATGAGCGTCAAAGAACTGCAGTGAGCGGCGGGTATGTTCGCCGTCCTGCTTTTCGACCGAGAAACCATAGACCCAGTTTGACGGGAACATGCGCGTGTCGATCTGAGCGCCGAGCATCATGGCAGCTCCCTTGCCATCCACAAATTTCTCGAAGACGCCAATTTTTTCGTGCACAGCGCTTTCGTTCCTGGTCAAAGCCATGACTTCGCCAGCCTGCTGCAGGCCAGGGAATATGTCACTGAATCGAGGAGCTATTCTTTTCGCGCTTATGCCGCAAAACGCTGCAATAAATTCGGCTTCAGAGATTTCAAGTTTCTGTGCGAGGTCGCGTTCACGTAGGTTTGGATTTTCTTCGCGTGCCTTGCGGATACGATCTACGTTTTGGCTTCGGGCCTTGTTTGAACTCACTTCAGTCATTTCCGCGCCTTCGCATAATTACACTTACAACTGTTGTTTTGGAGGGATGTTGGCTATCGAAGCGAGTTGCTGAAAGCCAAAGGTTTCCAAGACATTCAGGACATTCAAGGCGCGCAAAAGCCGCCTCAGTCGCCTGATTTAATTTATGAGTTGTATAATCATGTTTTTTGCTTACGACAATAGCGGAATCCAATGCTCATATTTATGCGGCAGCTTATCCCAAGTGCTATCCTTCTCTGCTCAGCGGCTGCTCAAAGGCCATGGATAAGCATGGCCACAAAGCTGATGGTGGTTCATGTCAATTTGGCGGTTGAGTGGTAAGCGGTCGGCAGATCAATTGTGTCAGCGGAAGAGGTCTTCTTCCAATGGTCTGATCAGCGAGGAAGCCGGGACATTGGGTGATGTCGCCAGACCGCGCAGAAGGACGATCGGTTGACCTTCATTTGCCTGCCCCATGAGCAGGGATGCGGAAGATGCAATCTCGTCTGCATGGGCGACGGTTGAGACCATGAGGTCGCGGCCAAACAGATCCTTCTCGCCCCTGATATCCATAAAACTGGTAAGCCCGGCAGCGCCTATGGCTGTTCCGGTGGTGCCGTTTCTGAAGGGGCGTCCAAAGCTGTCGGCGATCACAATGCCCGGCGCAATTCCAAGCTTGCCTTGAAGTGCTGCGCGAAGGTGTGCTGCTGATGCATCTGGGTCTTCTGGCAGCAACAGCAGGCGCCCTTGATCTGCGCCTTCTACATTGGATTGGTCAATTCCCGCTTGTGCCATGACCCAGCCGCGTTTGTGCCTGACAACAAGAACGCCTTTGCGCTTTCGAACGACTTCGCTGCTTTCATCAAGGATGGCCTGGACAAGTCTTGGATCCTTGCAGGTTTCCTTTGCCAGGGCGGTGGCTTCATGACTTGGCGCAATATCCGCCAGATCCCGAAACCTGCCTTCGGCCTTGGAGATGATTTTTTGAGCGAGAACTAGCACATCGCCGCTTTGCAGCTGCAGGTCCTGTCGATCAAGGCAGGACACAATAATCTCAGCTAAATCGTCTCCGGGCTGGATGAGGGGAACCCCATCCAGGGAAGTTATTGTCAGGCTTGGCATTTGCGATCTCAGCCGTAAGCAGCGCGGATGCGCGGGAGGACGTCTTTTGAAAACTGCTTCAGAAAACGTGTTTGATCCTGGCCGGGGGCGTGGAAGACAAAGTGGTTGAAACCAAGGTCGGCATAGGGCTTGAGCTTCTCAACGACTTCTTCCGGATCCGCCGTCACAATCCAGCGGCTGGCTGTCTGATCAGAGGACAGGCTGTCGGCCAGTTGTTCCATTTCCAGTGGATCTTCCACGGTCATCTTCTGTTCTGGTGTCAGCGCCAAGGCGCCCCAGAAACGCGTGTCTTCTTTGGCGCGGGCCACATCCGTATCGAAGGACAATTTTACTTCGATCATCCTGTCCACGTCGTTTGAAGAACGCTCCTGCTGGGCAATCCCGGCTTCAAGGTTGGGCACGAGTGTTTCCGAATAAAGCTCTGGTGCCTTGCCGGATGTGCAGATGAAACCATCGCCGAACCGTCCAGCGTATTTGGCGATCATAGGGCCGGCTGCTGCCACATAGATTGGCACCTGCTGTTCCGGGCGATCATAGATCGTCGCGCTCTCGGTCTTGTAGTAGTCGCCCTCAAATGTGACACGCTCTTCAGTCCAGAGCTTTTTGATCAACCGGACCGCTTCGCGAAGGCGGGCAAAGCGTTCCTTGCGTTCAGGCCACTCGCAGCCGATGGCAGGAACTTCATTGAGACCTTCGCCGGTTCCGATGCCAAGAATAATACGGCCCGGAAACATGGATCCCAAGGTGCCGAAACTCTGGGCGACCATGGATGGATGATGCCGGAAGGTTGGTGTCAGAACGGATGTGCCAAGGGCGATGCGTTTGGTTCTTGCGCCAACAGCGCCGAGCCAGACGAGGGCATGTGGTGCATGTCCGCCAGTATGACGCCAAGGCTGGAAGTGATCGGAAATAAAGGCGCTGTCGAGGCCGACCTCCTCTGCCAGTATGGCAAATTCCATCAGGTCATGGGGAGTGAACTGTTCGGCTGACGCCTTGTATCCGATGCGGAGCATTGCTGTTCCCTTGCTTTGTTGTCTGTTTGAACAATGTCAGGCGGTTTGCGGTTGCCGCTGCTTGCGCGCCTTGAAAGGTGTGTTGATCATTTGTTCGAGCGGTGCTGCCTGCATCGCGCGCTGTTGTCGTTCTGTTGAGACAGGCCCATAGGTGGTTGAGCGCTGACACGGCTCGCGTCCAATGGAGTGAATAAGGTCTTCCATCTGCCAGGGAGCGAATTCCTGGCCGTGAACGGCGCCAGCGGCTCTGGTGATGCTCTCGTTCATCAGGGTGCCGCCCATGTCATCTGCGCCGGAGTTCAGGCAAATCGCTGCGCCTTCCGGTCCCATTTTGACCCAGGAGGCCTGAATGTGGTCGATAACATCAAAGAAGACGATGCGTGCAACGGCGTGCATCAAAACGGCTTCGCGCCATGTGGGGCCTTTGCGGGATTTTCCCTGCAGGTAGATAGGTGCTTCCAGAGCGACGAACGGCAGGGGAACGAACTCGGTAAAGCCGCCGTAATCCAATTGATGGGCGCGCAGGCGCATCAGGTGCCTTGCCCAGTGTTTTGGTTTTTCGACGTGACCATACATGATTGTCGACGTGCTCTTCAGCCCGATTGAGTGTGCTGCCCGCATGACCTGAAACCATTGGTCCGTCGTGATCTTGTCCGGTGCGATGAGGGTTCTGATTTCGTCATCGAGAATTTCAGCCGCGGTGCCGGGAAGGGAGGCCAGACCTTCTGCTTTGAGCTTGGCCAGATAGTCTGTCAGCGACAGACCGAGCGTGGCAGCGCCCTGCCAGATTTCCAGCGGCGAGAAAGCGTGGATGTGAATTCCGGGTGCTGCCTGTTTCGCATGGCGCAGGAGGTTGAGATAGGTCTCTCCTGTGTAACCCGGATTTATGCCGCCTTGCAGGCAGATTTCGGTGCCGCCGCGTGACCAGGCCTCTGCAACGCGACGGGAAAATTCTCCCATATCCAGATCATAGGCCGGGCCGCGCAATTCTTCATGGGTTTTGCCTTTTGCGAAAGCGCAAAATTTACAGCCATAAGTGCAGACATTTGTGTAGTTGATGTTGCGGGTGACAACATAATGAGACCGGTCGCCATTTACATCCTGCCGCAAAGCATTGGCATGGGCACAGACGGCGTCGAAACTGTCGCCGCGCGCTGAGAATAACGTGACAATCTGATCTTCGTTCAAGGCTGTGCCCGGGCGAATGTCCAATATGATCTGGATGGCGCTGTCGACGCCGCCGCCCTTGGCCATAGGCCGAGGGCTTTCATGGGATCCGGGCACCCATGGTCCTTCGAACGCCAGACCACTGGTGTCTGAGGCGCGCAAGACAGAGGTCTGCATTTTGGCATCAATCCAGCGGTCCGCATCATGGATGTAACGCGGATATGCGGTCAGGCGCGGTGCCAGTGTCTTGCCTTCACGCGCTGTGATCGCGGAGAGTTTTTCAAGGCTTGGCCATGGCGCTTCCGGATTGACATGATCGATGGTCACCGGAGAGACGCCGCCCCAATCATTGATGCCGGCTTCAAGCAGTTCCGCGCCTGTTCCCGCGGCCAGATTGGGAGGAGCCTGAAGGCTGATTTCTTCTTGGAGGATCAGCCGTGCGGCGGCAATCGTCCATTGATGCTCTATCGGATCGGCGGGCGGATTTGCCCGCATTTTCGTATCAGATTTTGGCATGAAGTTCTGGATGATAACTTCCTGAACATGGCCGTATCTGTCGTGAGAGTCTCGGATTTTCAAGAGCGCGTCGATGCGTTCTTCACGGGTTTCTCCAATGCCAATCAGAAGGCCCGTGGTAAAGGGTACCTGTGCTTGCCCTGCCGCATCCAGACTTGCCAACCGGGCTGCGGGGTCCTTGTCGGGACTGCCAAAATGGGGCCCGCCGCGTTCAGACAACCGGGCTGATGTCGTCTCCAGCATCATGCCCATGGAGGCGGACATGGGACGGAGCATTTCGAAGTCCTGAACCGTCAGAGTGCCGGGGTTCAAATGTGGTAGGAGCTTCGTTTCATCGCGAACAAGGGCAGCAACATGGGCCAGATAATCGAGGGTGGTTTCAAACCCGAGCACGTCGAGAGCTTCTCTGACGGCGCGATACCGGAGTTCCGGTTTTTCGCCAAGCGTGAAAAGAGCCTCGTGACATCCGGCTTTTTCGCCCTCGCGTGCGATCTCCAGAACCTCTTCTGGCGATAGGTAGATTTTCTGTCCTGCCTTGGGCGGCTTGGCGAAGGTGCAGTAGTGGCAAACGTCGCGGCATGTCTTCGTTAGCGGTATGAAAACCTTTGGCGAATAGGTCATAAGGGAGCCGAAATTCGCGTCACGGCGTGCTCGTGCCTGGGCCATCAGGCCTGCAATGTCTTGGGTGGCGATTAGCTCGTTCAGGTCCAGATTATTTGGGCCAAAATCAGGGAGGCCGAGGGTATGGTGAAGGTCTGTCACGATACCTCCTTGAAGAATGGTGCTTCTGAATGGGAGAGTGAGGACAGCAGTCCTGCCGTGTGACTGCCCGGAGCGTGCAGATTGATAAGGCGAAGATCGCCTGGCTTATCGAAATCTATGGCGACACGCGGCAAGTTCAGTGTTGTTGGACGCAATCCCATTGAGATGGCCAGATTCATATGGCGGCGATAGCTGTCCGGGCCGAATGAGAAGGGCAACTCTGCATCTTTTGTCGTCAAAAGAGCGTTGGTGCCTTCCTGGTCATGGGCCGGTACAACGACAACTGTTGCATCATCTGTTTTCGTGGAGAGAATATGCTCTACGTCAGTTGTCATCAGCGTTGGCAGGTCGGATGGAAGAACAAGACATGCGGAGCTGGCGTAACGCTGCTGCAAAGCTATGCGCCCAATGGTTAGCGCGCTGTTCAGATCTTCAGTTGTGTCTTCCAGGATCACCGCTCCCAGGGCTGTGCCGATGGCAGAGGCCTCTGGGTCTGACGTGATCAGTGCCACTCCATCTAGCTTCTGTGCCTGAGATACGGCGGTCAGAGTATCGCGCAGCATGGACTTGGCGAGGCCAGCGCGTTCTGTCTCGCTGAGCCAGCCGGACAGGCGGGTCTTTGCCAAAACGAAGCGTTTGACAGGGATTAGGGCCCAAGTGGTCATCGCAAGGCCTTTGCAAATTCCAGGGCAGCTCTGGCGAGGTTACGTTTTGCTGACATGTCGATCATCAGCGTGTTGGCAGTCGTGACGGGCAGGCCAGCGCCCAAGTGTACGAACTCAGCAGCTTGCTCAGCATCCCGCTCATCAATAATGTAGCCGTTGAAAATATCCAGATGCATCGCTGCGACAGCGGCGGCGGTGACGGGCTTGCCGAAGCCTTGCATCATTGTGGCCGTAGGTCCCTTGATCGCCTCACCGCCAATAACGGGCGTGACGCCGATGACCGGCGCTGGGCTTTCAATCAGGGCCTGACGCAATCCGGGCACTGCGAGCACTGGCGCAATTGAAAGGTATGGATTTGACGGGCAAACGATAATGGCTGCAAGATCCGGCTCTGTCAGGGCAGCTAATACTTCCGGCGTCATGGATGCCTGTTCAGCGCCGCGAAACACGACATCGGTGACTCTTGGTTCTGCTTGGGCAGCAACGAACCAGTCATGAAAATCATAGTCGCCGTCTGTGCAGCGTATCTGGGTCGACACCGGCGCATCGCACATGGGCAACAGTTTGCTGTTCAAACCGAACGAACGAGCGAAGTCTGCGGTGATGTCTGTCAGCCGGTCTCCACGGGCCAATCGCATGGTTCTGAGGAGATTGGTTCCCAGATCCTGATCGCCGATGTTGAACCAGATGTCCTCTCCCAGCTCACGCATGGCGCTCATGGCGTTCCATGTCTCGTCCTTGCGTCCCCATCCGCGTTCCAAATCGGCGCGGCCGGAGAGGGTGTAGAGCTGTGTGTCGATGTCCGGGGTCACGAACAGTCCATAGTGATTGGAATCATCCCCGGTGTTCACAATAACCGTCAAGTCTGAAGCTGGTATCTCAGCGGCAAGGCCTTGAGAAAGCTTGGCGCCCCCAACTCCTCCAGAGATCGCAATGATTTTGCCCTTGGTCACCTGGGATATTCGCTTTCATGTGGTTTTTGCCTGCAGTCACGATCCTGTGAAAAGATCGTACCGCTCAATATGTAAATTGCCTAACTACCGGTTTGCAGGCAGGACAACTTGATGATGCCAAGATTGCCTCATTTTTAGCTATGATCAAGGACGCAGCATAATTTTTTTATCAAATGGTCAAAAATAGTTGACGGCGAGGCCACTTCGCAGGAGATTTCTAACATGACAACCGAGCTGTAGGTAGCGGTGCCTGCAGTGAAACCAAGGGGAATACCGCAATGGAATTCGGAATTTGCTTCAAGGGCTTTGTTGAGCCCGACCGTGCGAAAGCACTTGTTCGTCAGGCGGAAAACGCCGGATTTACCTATTGTTGGTTCTACGATAGTCATATTTTGTGGCGCGATAGCTATGTGGCGATGGCCATGTGTATGGAACATACGGAGCACATGCGGTTCGGCCCATGCGTCACCAATCCGAACAGCCGTGACTGGTCTGTCGCGGCCAGTCTGTTCGGTTCTCTTGCCAAACAGTCTGGTGACCGGTTCGACATCGGCATTGGACGCGGCGACAGCGCTGTGCGCGTCATGGGCAAAAAGCCGGCGACCTTGAAGCGTCTGGAAGAGTTCACCGATGCCATGCGCAAGTTGATCCGGGGCGATGAAGTTCAGTATGGCGATTGCCCTGAGCCGGTTCAGTTTCCGTGGGCTGTTGGTCATGAGCCGCCAATGTGGATTGCTGCTTACGGCCCAAAGGCACTGGCAACCGCCGGTCGTGTGGGCGATGGCCTTATTCTTCAGATCGCGGATCCGGGGATCTGCAAGTGGCTTGGCGATACAGCGCGTAAGGCTGGCGAAGAAGCGGGCAGGGATATGTCAAATTTCCGCGTTATGGCGGCCGCTCCAGCCTACACAGGCGATATCGAACATGCCCGTGAGAAGGTGAAGTGGTTCCCGGCGATGGTTGGCAATCATGTTGCTGATATCGTGGAAAAGTACGGATCCGATACGGATCTCGTACCTGCTAGCCTGACCTCCTACATCGAAAAGCGCCGAGGCTACGACTATTCCAAGCATGGTCAGAGCGACAATCCGTATCTCGATTTCATCACGGACGATATCGTTGATTCTTTCGCCGTTCTTGGAACGTCCGATCAGCATATTGCAAAGCTGAAAGAGCTGGAAACGGCGGGTGTTACCCAGTTCAATATTTATCTCGACAGCGGTGACGAAGAGAAGATTATCGCCGACTATGGCGAGACAATTATTCCGGGTTTCCGCAAAGCTTCCTAACAGGCTCTGTAGAGGTCGTCGGCCACGAGTTGAGTGTGGTTGAGGTTGCCTGAAAGCCGCTGCTGAGTGCGAAAGCGCTTTGCAGCGGCTTTTTTATTTCCTGATAATTGTTTGTTTTTGCAGGGTTTTGATTGTTGTTTCAGGCTGGCATGTCGTGTGAGTTGCTCGTTTGTGAGCCTGTCGCTTTACAAAAGTAATAAAGTAATACTTAATGGATATGTGAGGTGAATTTCTCTTGGGAGGAGATAAATATGAAACTCAAGGCAATGCTCATTGCGAGCGTAATGTCGCTGCTGCCCTTGTCCGGGTATGCGGCTGATTTGACAATCGGTTTTTCGCAAATCGGATCTGAATCCGGATGGCGTGCTGCCGAAACCACCGTGACCAAACAGGAAGCTGAAAAGCGCGGCATCAATCTGAAATTTGCCGATGCGCAGCAGAAGCAAGAGAACCAGATCAAGGCGATCCGTTCTTTCGTGGCGCAGGGCGTTGATGCGATCCTGCTGGCACCTGTCGTGGCAACCGGCTGGGATGAAGTTCTGGAAGAAGCCAGAGAATCTGAGATTCCAGTGCTTTTGTTGGACAGAACGGTTGATGCCCCTGAAGATCTTTACATGACAGCGGTCACATCCGATCTGGTGCATGAAGGCCGGGTTGCCGGCACATGGCTGGTTGATGAGATGGCAGGTGCCAAGTGCAACATAGTTGAACTTCAAGGCACAACCGGTTCTTCACCAGCGATTGACCGCAAAAAGGGCTTTGAAGAAGGTATTGCAGGCCACGATAACCTCAGCATCATCCGCAGCCAGACTGGCGACTTTACGCGGAGCCAGGGCAAGGTCGTGATGGAAAGCTTCCTGAAGGCTGAAGGCGGCGACAACATTTGTGCGCTCTATGCGCATAATGATGACATGGCTGTTGGAGCGATCCAGGCGATCAAGGAAGCCGGGCTGAAGCCTGGTCAGGATATTAAGATCGTCTCTATTGATTCCGTTCCGGATATTCATCTGGCGATGGCAGATGGAGAAGCCAATGCGACAATCGAGCTGACGCCCAATATGGCCGGCCCGGCATTGGATGCTCTGGAAGCCTATTTGGCAGACGGTACTGTTCCACCAAAGTGGATCCAGACAGAATCCAAGCTTTACACACTCAAGGATGACAACAAAGCCATCTATGAGATGAAGAAAGACCTGGGTTATTGATCTAAGCTCTAAACAAGATGCCAGGCGGCTTGTTCTGCCTGGTGTCATTGATGAGTAAGGGCTCCGGGAGAGAGCTCTTGGAGGATTAAGTGAATGTCTGACGATCGTCAGCCGGTGTTGAAATGCACTGGCATATCGAAATTTTTTCCAGGTGCAATCGCTCTTGATGCCGTCGATCTAAATCTGTTTCCAGGTGAAGTCCACGCGCTCCTTGGAGAAAATGGAGCCGGAAAATCAACGCTTATCAAATGTCTTACAGGGGCTTATCGGCGTGACGCAGGGCGCATTGTTTTGGACGGCGCGGAGATCAATCCGTCGAATACCCAGGAAAGTCAGAAGCTCGGAATTGGAACGGTCTATCAGGAAGTCAATCTCCTGCCGAATTTGACTGTTGCGGAGAACCTCTTTCTCGGTCGCCAGCCGATGCGTTTTGGTTTGATATCCAAACGGAAAATGCAGGAGCAGGCTTTTGAAATTCTGGAAGAGTTCGGCCTGTCGATCAATCCAGGTGAATTGCTCTCCGCTTATTCAGTTGCCGTCCAGCAAGTCGTTGCAATAGCCCGCGCCGTTGAGCTCTCGGGTAAGGTTCTCATTCTTGATGAGCCGACAGCCAGCCTTGATCGCGAGGAAGTCGAATTGCTGTTTTCGGTTGTGCGAAAACTGAGGGGTTGCGGCCTTTCTATTATGTTCATCACCCATTTTCTGGAACAGGTTTTTGACATTTGCGACCGGGCAACCGTGCTGCGCAATGGTCGTGTTGTCGGCACCAGGGACCTCACTGGTACGAGCCAGTCTGATATCGTTCATCTTATGCTCGGACGGCAGCTGGAAGACCGGGTTCATACCCGGGCTCAAGAGGCTTCGGGGGACAAGTTGCTTGAGCTGCGTTCCTATGGGCGTCGCGGCACAATCGAGCCTTTCGATCTGGATATTCGGCAGGGTGAGGTTGTTGGCCTTGCAGGCTTGCTCGGTTCCGGGCGCACCGAGACCGCCAATATGATCTTTGGCGCGGTTCCGGCAGACCAGGGCGAGGCACTGCTGCGGGGCAAGAAAATTGATCTCAAAAGCCCCTATGAAGCAATTTCTCATCGGTTTGGTCTTTGCCCGGAAGATCGTAAGACAGAGGGCATTGTCGGCGATCTGTCTGTACGGGAGAACATCATTCTTGCTCTTCAGGCGCGGCAGGGCTGGTTCCGCCCGCTGTCAAAGGCAAAGACGAATGAGATGGCTGAAGCCTATGTAAAGGCGCTCGATATCCGGCTTGCGAGCCTCGATATGCCAATCCGGCTTCTGTCCGGAGGCAATCAGCAGAAGGCTTTGCTTGCGCGCTGGTTGGCCACAAATCCGGACTTCCTCATTCTGGATGAGCCAACCCGTGGCATCGACGTGGGTGCTCACGCCGAAATTATCGCCTTGATTGAGAAACTGCGGGAGGATGGCATGTCCTTGATGGTCGCATCGTCTGAGCTGGAGGAACTTGTGGCCTATTCAACCCGGGTCATCGTGCTGAGAGATCGCAAGCAGGTTTGCGAATTGCGAGGCGATGACATCACAACATCTAACATCATTCAGGCCATTGCTGATGAACCTGTGCGGGGGACTGCTTGATGTCGCACATGCTGCAAGTCTCTTTCCGGCGGATCATGCCACAACTTGTCATCTTGGCAATCGTGCTGTTTCTCAACTTCCTGGTTTTTCCGGACTTCTTTAGGATCGAATTTCAAAATGGCCGTCTGTTCGGCAACCTTATTGATGTTCTGAATCGCGGCGCACCAACTGCTCTTCTGTGTATTGGCATGACTCTGGTCATTGCGACGAAAGGCATTGATCTTTCCGTAGGCGCGGTGATGGCGATTGCCGGGGCAACGGCTGCATCCATTGTGGTGGATGGTGGCAACTGGGTCACGGCACTCTTTGGCGCGCTGGCAGTTGGCATGTTGTGCGGTGCCTGGAATGGGGTTCTGGTTGCAATCTTGCGGATCCAGCCAATCGTCGCAACGCTTGTGCTGATGGTGGCCGGTCGAGGCATCGCCCAGTTGATCACAGAAGGCACCATCCTGACGTTTCTGGATCCGGGTCTTGTGCATCTGGGGGCGGGCACCGTTGGCGGCATCCCGACGCCGATCCTGATCTGGATCGGACTTGGCGCACTGGTGACGGTTGCGGTCAGGCGGACCGCGCTGGGTATGTTGATTGAAGCCATTGGAATCAACGAGAACTCCTCTCGATTAGCCGGCATCAACAGCCGGGTTCTGCTGATTTCCGTCTATCTGATTTCAGGGTTCTGCGCTGCACTGGCTGGCGTCATTGTAGCTGCAGACATCAAGGGAGCCGATGCCAACAATGCCGGGCTTTGGCTTGAACTTGATGCGATCCTGGCTGTCGTGATCGGTGGAAATTCGCTGCTTGGTGGGCGCTTTTCCATCGTTGCGTCGCTGCTGGGCGCGATGATCATACAGTCAGTAAATTCCATGATCCTGCTCTCAGGCATGCCGCCTGAATTCAATCTGGTGATCAAGGCTTTGATCATCATCGTGATCTTGTTCGTACAGTCTCCAACAGTGAAGCACGCGCTTTACATTCTGCGTGCATCCGCCCATCCAGATTTGCCAGACCCTGTGAGAACGCAGAAGGACAGTGCCCCATGATCCGTTCCACACACCTTCCGCTGGTGGTGACCATCATCACGTTCCTTGTTGCTTTCACCTTATGTGCCAGCCAGTACCCTTCGATGTTCTCGCTCCGTGTTGTCGCAAATCTGTTGACGGACAATGCCTTTCTTGGAATTGCAGCGGTTGGGATGACGTTTGTCATTTTGTCGGGCGGGATCGATCTGTCCGTCGGATCCGTCATTGCCTTCACCGGCGTGTTTCTCGCAGTCATTCTGAGAGATACGTCGATCCACCCGCTTGGGGCTTTTGCATTGGTGTTGTCGATCACGATCCTGTTTGGCGCTGCCATGGGGGCGATCATCCATTATCTGGAGATGCCCGCCTTCATTGTGACGCTTGCGGGTATGTTTCTGGCGCGCGGGGCCGCATATGTGCTGTCGACGGACAGTGTTCCCATCACCCATGAGTTTTACGATTTTCTGCAGTCAATCTATTGGAAGGCGCCGGGAGGAGGACGATTTCGCCTCACCGGATTTGTGATGGTTCTGACTTTTGTTCTGGGAATGATTATGGCGCATCGCACGCGCTTTGGTCAGAACATTTATGCCCTTGGCGGCGGGGCACAGACGGCCCGGTTGATGGGAGTTCCTCTAGCGAGTACTACAATTGGTATTTATGCCATGTCCGGTGGGCTTGCCGGTCTGGCTGGTGTCGTTTTTTCCCTATACACATCTGCAGGATATTCCTTGGCAACGGTTGGCGTTGAGCTTGATGCGATCGCTGCTGTTGTCATTGGCGGAACGCTTTTGACCGGAGGAACAGGGTTTGTTGCCGGGACATTCTTTGGAATATTGATTATGGGGCTGATACAAACCTACATCGTCTTTGACGGGACACTGTCAAGTTGGTGGACCAAAATCGTTATTGGTGGTCTGCTCTTCGCATTCATTCTCCTGCAAAAGGGTCTCACTTGGGTAACGACAGCGCGCAAAAAACCACTGACCGACTTCGCCGCGCAATCATGACTTTTGTCGCCACGGGAGACTTGGGCAACCGTATCGGCAATCATACTTCCCAAGTGGTCGAGCAACTCGGCCGGGCCATTGTCGCGGGCGAGTATCCGGCGGAAACCATGATCCCTCTGGATCCGGATATTTCCGAGATGTTCAATGTGTCCAGGACCGTGGTGCGCGAGGCGAAGAAGACCTTGATCGCTAAAGGTCTGATCCAGTCAAAGGCCAAGGTAGGCACCCATGTGCGCCCTGCCGCGCAGTGGAACATGTTCGATCCGGATGTATTGCGCTGGCATACAGCGTTGAAGAATTCAGGTCCGTTTCTGGATGAGCTGTTCCAGATCCGCCTGATTTTTGAACCTGCTGCTGCAGGCCAGGCAGCGGGAGTTGCGACAGAAGATGATTGCGACGCTTTGGCCGTGCTGTGCGACAAGCTCGGGGTAGGAGATGACCGGGCTGCGGTGGCCGTTGCGGATCTGGAATTTCACAAGATGGTTTTGAAAATGTCCGGCAACCGCTTCCTGCAATCCCTTGGGGATCTAGTGCAGGCAGCTTTGTATTCGCTCTTTGTTGAGGAAGCTAACGAGCGGAGCGAAGCTGAGACGTCTGATTTTTTGGCACGTCACCGGGCCATCGTCCATGCGATTGCAGCCGGATCTGCAGACGAGGCTTCTGAAGCCATGCGCGCCGTTATTCTGGCAGGACGCCGAGGGTCTTCCTTGCAGGTGTGATGCGAGGATGATGCCATGCCTTTGATCAGCTCAATCGGTGGATGAGTTTGGGTGAGCAGATAAGTTCTTGTGGAGGTAAGTCTGGATCGTTGATGCGGTTTACCAGAAGCTGGATGGCCTTGGTTGCTAGGTCTTCACGGCTTTGGCGGATGGTGGTGAGTTGGTAAGCTTTCCAGGCTGCCTGAGGGATGTCGTCAAAGCCGATGACCCGCATGGCTCCGGGTATGTCCAGCTTTTGATCATGGCGCAAACCGTCCAGCAGACCGAGTGCCATGTAATCTGCAACACAGAAAACGCCGTCGATTCGATCTCTCATGGCTAACTGCTCTGCGGCTTCCAGGCCAGAATTGTAGTCCTGTGCGCCGCTGGCTATCTTCAAAAGTGGGATGGATGCATTTTCGCATTCTCTTTCGAACGCGGCTGCACGGCCTGCAATGGTGTAGGAAGGCTTTTCCGGAAGAACCAACGCAAATCGTTGGCAGCCGATGCCGCGCAGATGATCGAAGGCCATCCGGCCGCCGCTTTCAAAGTCGCATTGGACACGGTCAACAGGCGTGCCAAGGTCTTGCTTGTTGATGGTGACAAGCGGCACGCCATGGAGTTGGCATTCGGCGCAGATCTGTTCTGGGGGCGTGTCGGATGTCACTATGACGCCTGCGACGCTGTATTGAAGCAGGGCACCAATCATGTCGGCGACATTTGCCGTTGGTTCGCCGCGCAGGAGAATGGGCTTGAACCCAGCCGCTCTGAGGAATTTTGACAAGCAGTCAATTTGTTCGGCGCGGAACGGATTGTCCATGTCTGCGGCGACCAGGCCGACCAGATCAGATCTTTGATTGTGCAGTGAACGTGCGAGAGCGTTGACGCGGTAGCCCAATTCGAATGCTGCCTTGGTGACTTTGTCTCGGGTCTCTTCTGAAACGCTTGCGCCATCTGTGAAGGTTCTTGAAACGGCAGAACGAGAAACACCTGCACGTTCCGCTACGTCGTGCGAATTGACTTTCTTTCGAAGAGGAAATGTATCTACCATTGCGCTTATCAGTGTTGGGTCAAGTGTTTGAAATGATCTTTCTCCAGCCAAGTGTATCATTGATGTTGACGATGTCTGGTTGGAGACTGTGCACCTTTCCAAGCGTTTTTTGGTCGTCTCCCATGAAGGCAATCATCACTTTCGCATGTGTTGCGCGGACCGCTGCAAACTCTGCTTCCGACACATTGGTCATGTTGAATTCCACGATGCCTGGGTCAAGGTGCTGAAGACATGCTTCAAGCGAGGAATAGTCCTCGCGTCGTGCCATCAGGTTTGCATCTGGATTGATTTTTCGAATTGTTCTCAGATGTTCGGGATCAAACGACCAGAAGAAGCAGTGGCGAAGAAACCCATGATACATCACCTCAGCCAAGACGGCAGCTGAGTCTGCATCCTTGATTTCGATATAGAGCTGTCCCGACCAGCACTTTGCGCAAGCGATCATCTCTGCAAGCACTGGAATTTGTTCGCCTGAATAGTGAGGCGAAAACCAGCGACCTGCGTCTAACTGGCTCAATTGTTTAAGGGTTAGTCGGGAGACTTCACCCGACGCATCAGTCGTTCGATCCAGCGTGTTGTCGTGGATAACTGCCAGCGTGCCATCTGCGGTTTTCCGTACATCCAGCTCAACGAAATCAAAACCAGCTGCGAAAGCGGCATTGGCTGCGGCCAGTGTGTTTTCCGGTGCAATGGTTGAGGCTCCGCGATGACAGACGACAAGAGGCGCGTTTGGATAGCAGTCGCGATAGGGCTTCAGTAGTTCTGGGGTATCGGAGCAAATTCCGAGAACCGGCATTTGGCAGAGCGTACGCGCGACGGTCTGCCGCTCCTCGTGCCAGGTGACAACAGGCATGCCCCGCCTCGCTGCTTCTGTGAAGAAACTGTCGGTCAAAAGCAGGTCAGGTCGTTCGCCAGCCCGTTCCCAGCAGGGATGGATAATATCCGCTCCTGAATGGTCTGCCAGTTCGAATGGGTTCTTTCCGAGGCCAACCAAAAAAGACACCGGATAGGGGCAACCGCTTGCCTTTAACTTGCGACAAAACTCTGGATCGGTTGTGCCGAAGATTGCGCGCTCGAACGCCTTGTCCCGCAGGCATTCTAGCGTTGCTGTTGTGGCCTCAATGTTCTTCACATCCAGATAGAGTGCGGTTTTCCTCGCGATTGCAAGGTCCACGACGTTTGCGAACAGGGCAATTGGCTGTCCTGAGAACGTTATCAGGGCAGTCAGGTCTTCAGCATCCAGTTCGTTGATCCTTTCTGGTTGCCCTGCTACTTTCACAAGGTCGGAATCATGGCAAGCTATAGGCACGCCGTCCCGGCTTAGCCAGATATCGACCTCCCACATATCTGCCCCGAGATCAGCAGCCAGCGAAAATGCCTCAAGGGTGTTGTCCGGTGCATAGGCACTGGCACCGCGATGGGCGATGGCCAGTGGTCGCTGTCGTGGCTGATTGATCCAATCCGGCAGCTTGGGTTTTTGAGCCGTGTTTGTCTTGATCACAGACGTTCGCCTTCAGGGCCAAAGGCAAGGATCTTGTCCTGTATTAGTCCCCAGCTGACCTCTGATCCAATTTCGAGAATGTCACTGGTGGCCTGAATGGAACGCAGAACCGCACCGTTTTCCAACGTCACGTCATACAAAACCTCTCGGCCTTGTGTTTCGATAAATGAGACCTTGCCCGGGAGTGATGCGCTTTGGCCAGGCTGGAAATGTTCGGGTCGAATACCAAGCTTGATCGGTGCGCCTTGGTTTGGAATCTGAATGCTTGCCGGAAGAGGCAGGGTGATCGACGAATTGGCAAGGCGTACCAGGCTGTCCTCAACCACCCCTTCGACGAAGCTGATTGGTGGATTGCCCATGAAACCTGCGACAAAGGCCGAGGCAGGATTGTCATACATATAGCGAGGCTCGGAGAGCTGGACGATGCTGCCCTTGTTCATGATGGCAATCCGGTCGCACATTGACATGGCTTCGACCTGATCGTGTGTCACGAGGATGGCCGTGATGCCGGTCTGTTGTTGAATTCGGCGGATTTCGGACCGCATTTCAAGGCGCAGTTTAGCGTCCAGATTGGCGAGGGGTTCATCAAGCAGAAGCACATCCGGTTCGCGAACCAGCGCCCGGGCAAGGGCAACACGTTGTTGCTGGCCACCTGAAAGTTGGGCGGGCTTGCGATCCAGAAGCTCGGTGATATGAACCAGATCAGCAATCGCGCTGACTTTCCGGTCAATGTCGTGCTTGTTTTGCTTTCTGATCTTGAGCGGAAACGCGATGTTTTCATATATGCTCATATGCGGATAGAGCGCATAATTTTGGAACACCACGCCGACGTTTCTGCCTTGCGAGGGAACTGTTGTGACATCGCGTTCACCAAACAGCAGGCGACCACCATCCATTTTATGAATGCCGCAAATCGCAAACAGGGTTGTTGACTTGCCGCAGCCTGAAGGCCCCAGTAGGGCCAGCATTTCACCGCTGGCGATGTCGAGAGACATGTCCTCGATGACATTGGTGGTGCCGAAGGTCTTTGTGAAATTTTCGAGTTGGATACGCATTATCCCTTCGAGCCTCCGCCATAGATATTCATGAGTTTCTGATTGAAAATGAGATAGATGATCAGCACGGGCAGGGCGTAGAAAAGCCCTACGGACTTGAACATGTTGAAGTCGGGTTGGACATCATCCTTGATCAGGTTCTGCATGTATGTCGCTAGCACTTGGGATGCACCGTCAGGTGCTAGAACCTGAGGCAAAATGAATTCGCTCCATGCCGCCAGGAATGAGAACAAGCCAAGGGCGGCCATGCCAGGGTGGACCTGTGGCAGAACCAGCTTGCGCCAGACCGTAAAGCGGCTCGCTCCATCTGCCAGACCTGCCATTTCGATTTCCCAAGGAACGGTGTCGTAGAAGCCTTTCATGATCCAGATGCCGAGCGGCAGCTCCAGAGCTGTCTTGACCAGAATGACCCCGGCGAGCGTGTTGTAGAGGCCTGTCATTTGCAGCATCAGGAAGATGGCAATGATCAGCGTGATTGTTGGGAACGCATGGAGTGTCAGCACACCGCCCAGAAAGAACCGGCGAAACGGCATATTCAGCCTTGAGAGGGCGTAGCCCGCCGTCAACGAAGTGGCAACGACGGTAGCGCTTGTGGTGCAGGCAAAGATAAAGGTGTTTGCTGTGACCTTCCAGATGCTGGCTCGGCCTGTTGCTGGCGTTTCAAACAGAAACCGCCAATGTTCCAGCGTAAGCCTGTCCGGGATCAATGAGCCGCCAGTCGTATCTGTCACGGTGTCGAGGATCAGGTAAAAAAACATCACCACGATTGGCAGAGACAAGATCGACAGGAAAATCGTGATTGGCCAGCTTTTGAAATTTGACGTCATCACATGCTTCCTATTGCTCGATACGCGGCTTGGCCACGAGTTCATTGAAGTTGAAGATGCGGAGATAAAACAGGGATGCCCCGATGCCGATAATGACCAGCATGAGCGCGAGAGCAGCTCCGAGACCGTATTGAAGCGCCCCGCCGTAGTTGTTCAGAGCTGTGTGGAAAGCATAGAGCGCCCAGACCTCGGTCGAACGTCCGGGGCCGCCGTCGGTTGAGAGATAGATGTAGTCGAAGGAGGCAATCAGCGAGAGCGTGCTGTAAGCGGTGGTGAACAGGATCGGCCATCTGAGTTGAGGCAGGATAATGTGCCAGATCTGCTGCCTGCGGTTTGCGCCATCGACTTCGCTGGCATGGAGCATCGACGCCGGGATGGCGCGCATCGCGCTGGAAAACAGGATCATACCAAGGGACGCACCGACAAAGCCATTTATCAGGACAATGCAGACCCAGGCGTTGATGTCTGAATGCAGCATCCAGTTGCGCGGAGTGATGCCAAAATTGAGCAGGAAATTGGACAGGAAACCTGTGTCCCAGGTCAACCACTTCCACATCATGACGTAAATCACCGGTGGCAAAATGCGAGGTAGTATCCAGATGGCGCGAAACGCAGCAGCCTGGCCCTTTGGCAGATAGAAGGTCGCTAGTGCGAGCAGCAGGCCCAAGCCGATACTGACCGATAGTGTTAGCGTTACATAAATGAAGGTGTTGCCTGCTGCCCGGAAAGCTGACGGCATTGAGGAAATCAGCTTGTAGTTATCGGTTGTCCAACTCCAGCCGGTGTAGGAGGTCTCCGCCAATATGGTCTGTTGGGACGCATCCAGCGATATGCCGATGTCACTTACGCTGGCGAGCAGGGCGGCTTTGCTGTCAAAGCGGATGTTCAAAATGGACCGCTTGAAGAGATCCGCAGAAATCTTGAGCTGGCGGACGGAACGAGGGCGTTCCCTCAGTTTCTTCATTTCGGTCACAAGAGCCTTGCGACCATCGAACACCTTTCCAGATAGGGCCTTCCGGACTTGCTTGGAGAAGGGCTCTCCAAAGTTAGCGGAAAGATCGCTCAGACCAGCCTCGTCGATCCGGTAAACATCCTTTGCGAGCAAGTCCGCAGTTTCTTGAGGAAACCCGCGTTCCGGAAGTTCTCGGATTGTTTGCTCAGAGACCGAATAGGCACCTCCGGAAATTCCGGTTCCCGAGCTCATGCTGGTGAAGGAAAAAACGGCTGTCAGAATGACAGGTGCCAAAAAGAACAGGCCGGTAATCAGAAGTGCGGGCGCCATGAAGCCGAGCCCGAGTAAATGCGCACGTCGCATCGGATCCTCGCATGTAAATGAGAGCCCGGGCAGCAATTGCTGCCCGGGAAGGGGCGGGCTTAGCGAACGATGAGATCGTTGCCGAGCAATGCCTTCATTTCCACTTCAACTTCAGCAACAGCGTCAGCCGGGGACTTGGTTCCTGTCCAGGCTGTTTCCAGGCCCTTGAACATGATCTCGGAGAATCTGCCGTAGTTCAGGTTGTTTGGCTGGGAGCTGGCAAATGGCAGCAGGCGTGCCGTTGCTTCCGAAGCCCAGCGGTCATTCGCATAGAGTTCGATGTTGGACTGCTCGCGGGTGATGCCTAGGTGAGAAGACTTGATCGCATGCAGTGTGTTGATGCGTGGTTCAGAAGCGATCTTGATCAGCTGCGCTGCGATCTCGACAGCTTCTTCGTCTTTCTGGGCTGTCAGAAGATAGGCGAGTGGATGCGTGATCGTGTTCGGGTGACCTTCTTCATTGCCTGCAGGGATCAACGAGAACTGGATGTTGCCGAAGAAGTCATCCAGGCCTTCCTTGCCGGTGTAACGGGCATAATGCCACGTGCCGCCGTGCCAGATCGCAGCCTTGCCAGAGGCGACTTCTGCGTACCACTGGTCCCATTCGGTGCCAATGTGGTTCTTGCGGGTCACGCCAGCTTCCACAGCATCGACAAAGAACTGGTAGAACTCGGTCATGGCTTTCTTGTCGAGGACAAGCTTGCCCGTTTCCTTGTCCATCAGTTCACCGCCGAAGGATTGGTAGAACTGAGCATAATCTGGGCCGTTGGAAACGCGTGGATAGAAGCCGTAGCCCTTTTCCACGATCTCCATGTCGACGGCTTTCTTGGCGTCCTCCAGAACGTTCTGGAGCGTATATTCGCCCAGTTCGACCTTGGTCGGCAGGGCTTCGATTTCTTCGTCCGTGTAGCCAATCTTCTTCATGGTGTCTTTCCAGAAGAAGAACGGGCGTGCTTCGGCATCCTGTGGCAGGCCATAGACAACGCCATTGTAGGATGTCATTTCCAGCAGGTTGTCGTAGATGTTGTTCAGCGGCCAGGCGTCGAGATCGACATAATCTTCAACTGGAACAATCAGGCCAGCCTGGCTCCAGGGCGCAATGTCTGTGTGGCTGGTAACGACGATGTTTGGCGCGGAGCCGGACTCTGCTGCGAGTGTCACGGCCTGTTTGAATTCAGGCCAACCTGCGAAATCACGTTTTTTCTGAACGGTGATGTTCAGTTCGTCGCCACGAACGGCCCATTCACGGGATAGAATGTCTGCTGCCATTTCAATGGCATCCAAACGATAAACATCGTTATCGCCAGAGCCGCCGGCCCACACGGTTATGGTCAGGTCCTTTGCCAGCGCGTCGCCGGCAAATGCGATTGCAGTAAGAGCCAGGACGGCGGCTGCCGTAGACTGACGAAGCTTTGAAGACAGAATGGTCATCAGAGTATCCGCTTGCTGATTTGAGGTGCTGCCGACGTGTCGGCGGGCAAGAAAATTGATGTTGCACACGTGTGCAAGCCATCAAGTACAGCAGCTTCACAACGACGATGTGACACTCAAAAAAGTCTGATCGCATGGGAGGGAGGAGGAGATCGAAATATTTGATGAAATAGAACCGTCATTGATGGCGGTTGTGAAATTACTTTTGTTTTCAACGTTGTTTTTAGGAACTGGATCGCTCTCCTGTTTCATAAGCCTGCGTTTAATAGGCTGTATATGTATCTCTTTCGATAGTCGATGATGGGTAGGGGAAACGCGATTTTCATCAGAGATCCAATCCATTAGGCCGCAGGATTAAGATGTTCTCAGGGCTGATTTCCATGCAGAACTTCATTTCTGAAGAGCATGCGAATTCCCAAGCTTACAAGGAACGGTCAGCCTCATTTTCCACAGAGTAGCCAGCAATTTAGCGTAGATAACCGAACTTCTTGTCTGATCGCAGAAGTCCACTTGACAGGCCTGCCTCAGCCTCACTATAAGCACTCCACATTCGCAATTCGCGGTGTGTGTGGCGGGGTAGCTCAGCTGGTTAGAGCAGCGGAATCATAATCCGCGTGTCGGGGGTTCAAGTCCCTCTCCCGCTACCAGTTTTTCCTTCATAAAATTAGATATTCATGAAATGTTGGCTGGGCAAATCTTAGCTAGCAATATCTATTTCGGGAATGCGATGAGTTTTCCTGATCAAATGGGAACCTGAAGTATAGGTAAATGCTTCGGTAACTTTTAAATTTTGTTGGCTTGTTTCTTGGAAATGATATTTAGCAAATTACTAATGATAAGCTGATTTTGGACCAAATCCCGCTTTCAGTCCAAAACGCAGCTTTCCAATATTCGTGCTTCAAAGACGTCGACCAAGCCGACATCACTAAGGCGTGGGCCCGCGTTACACACCAGTGAAGCGCCGAAGAGAGCCTTGAACACCAAAAATGGGGGTTTCCAGCCGACGAGATCGTCCATTGCGGTCCGTATTGCAGCTAATTCTGTTGCAACGACCTCGAGGGGTTTGTCGCTGATGAGGCCGGCGATGGGAAGTGGGAGCATCGCGATGAGCTTTCCGTCACTGGCAACAGCAATACCGCCTTGGGCGTCGCGTACGGCATTCGCGGCAAGCGCCATATCGTCGGGTTCGCGGCCAAAAACAGTGAGATTGTGACTGTCATGCGAAACCGTGGTTGCAAAGGCCCCGTGCCAAGTGCCCCAATTTTCCAGAAAGGCCACTCGCGTTGGTGTGTTGCGACCATAGCGATTTGTCACCGCCATGCGGATCATATCCTCGGGCAGGTTGAGCTTTTCGTTCGAGATGGTGACTTCACGTTCGCCCCACTCTGGAAAGCGAGGCTTGGAGAGTGTTGCGATGCTGGCTGTGCTTCCCTTGGCCTTAATCTCGAAATTTTCTGCCGTAAATCGCTTGGTCTTTACCGTTTGCATCAAGGACGCAGAGCAAGCGGTCGTTTGAGCGGCACAGTCTAACATGCCTGTGTTCGCGACGGTGTAACCGTCGATGATCACAGTCTCGGCTCGAACCTGGTCTAGGTCCGACATAAGTACGATATCCGCTCGCCTCCCGGGGGCGATGAGCCCTAGATCGGGTCGGCCAATTCGGGACGCCGCGTTTAAAGTTGCTGCACGATAGACCCAGGCAGATGGCATACCGTGGGAAATCAGCATGCGCATGATGCGGTCAAGACCGCCCTTGGTCAGCAAATCGTCTGGGAAAACATCATCGGTGCAAAGGGTCACCGTTTGAGGCAAGTGGCCAAGGGAGATCAGCGCTTCGGCAAATTCGGGTAAGAGGTGTTCGTGCGAGCCACGTAATTCGATTGTGAACCCCGCCTCAAGCTTGGCCAAGAGATCTGCAGCGGACGTCAATTCATGATCTGTTTCGACACCGGCAGCGGCATAGGCCATCAGATCTCCTCCGCTCAGTCCGCGCCCGTGACCACAGACGCGCTTCCCACTTTCAAGGCCAGCCTGAACGATGCCTTTAACGCGTGAATTACCGTTAAGTAGCTGCTGCATTGTCATCAGTTCAGCAGCGCCGTGAAATTCATCACGAGCCAGAAGATCTGAGATGGTCTGCGGGCCGAAATCACCGCCGCTAAACTCAAAGTCGGGAGCAGACGGCACACAGGTCGGGGCAAGGGGCAGCAAACGCATAATGGCCGTGCGCGCAGCATCAGCAGCGAAATTGACGCCTTCCACACCCGAGACATTGGCAAGCTCATGCGGATCCCAGAGCGCAGTCGTTACACCTCGCGGAACCATTGCAGACGCATATTGCGCAGGCGTGATCATTGAGCTTTCAACATGCATATGCGTGTCAATAAACCCTGGCACTGCCCAGCGTCCTTCAGCGTTCAGACGCTGTTCTGCGTTGCAAGAAGGATCACTGCTGTGAAGGCTGGCGATTAAAGGGCCAACAATGCCGATATCAGCAAGGCGCTCACGTCCAGTGATCATGTCCAGGATTTGCGCGTTTTCGATCAGTACATCAAAAGGACGATCCCCGCGCGCGGCCTGGACTGCATTGGCGCGAAGTTCCTGATCATTCAGATTTGCGTCAACGCTCATTGGCAACCTCCTCTGCAAGTGCTGTGAGGCAAATATGGGCCATGTCTGGTGTGACATCGGTCGCAAGCCGGGTCTCGCCCTCTGACGCTGAATGAAATGCCGTGGCACCGTAGCTGTCATCTGGAGTGATCGAGACTTGCATGCGGCACTTCTCAAATTGAAATAGATCTGGTCGCATTGCAGCCAGAGCTGCGACCGGGTCGTAAATCGCCATGCCCGGACGGCCTCGACTGAGGCCGATATCCAGATAGCCACCAATCAAGTCTGCCATGAGTGGGGGCATCACAGGTACGTCGGATGGTCCGAAGGTAATTTTACGGCACAGCATGAGATCTACAACGTCTAATGGCAGTCTTGCTGCAGAAATGACGGCTGCTGCTTCCGGATCAGCCAGTGCATTGAACTCGGCCATGGCCGAGTGGTTCCCTGGACCCGCACTGCCGCCCATCCAGACCAAACGCGAGATTTTCGCAGCGCTTTGAGGTGCGCGGCGTGTCAGGTTTGCAATGTTGGTGAGAGGCCCCAAGGCAAGAACTTCACGTGGCTCGCCAGGCGCGCCGCTGTCCAGCCACTTTGCAAGCGCGGGCAGAGCATCCGGCAATGAATGAGGCTCCTTTGGCTCAGGCAGACGCCGACCTCGGCTCTGCATTCCAAATGGACCCAATATGCGTTCTGCTGTTTCCTGCATGCGGACCAAGGGGTGATCGGCTCCGCTATAGACAGGGGCGTCGATGCCATAAGCGCTTCTGGCGCCAAGCGCATTGGAGGTCACCTGAGGGAGCGGCGCATTGCCGGCGACAAGAGATATGCCAGCAACTTTGGCACCAAGCTGCCGCAACAGAAGAACCGCCCATAAATCGTCAAAGCCAAAGTCAGTATCGACCCAGAGTGCACTCATGCTGCCAATCGCCGTGCGGTTGCTTTGGGCAGGTCAAAAGGAACAGTTTCACCAATTTGAACTTCTGCTGTTTCAATGGGGGCATCGGCCTTGATCTGCCCAAGTGCACTATCGAGCACATATTCGCGATGCCCACCGGCAAAACTACTCGCCAGCACGCGGCCATTGTGAGGCCCGGAACCAACCGGGACGCCGCTTGGCCGCCAGCCGAGCATTGGTGCATCAGCTTCATAGGTCAGCTGCAAGCGCCCGCTCTTGGAGACAAGGCTGTCGCCTTCAACCCGAAATATATTCTCGAAGCCCATGAACTCAGCAGCAAATGCCGTAGCTGGCTCGGCATAGAGCTCGCTGGGTGTGCCCAGTTGCTCTATCTTGCCATCTTTCATTAAAACGATCCTGTCAGCGAGTGCCAAAGCCTCGGCCTGGTCATGTGTGACAAAGACCATCGTGACGCCGGTTTCCTTTTGGACCCTCTGCAATTCCGTACGCATCTCAAGGCGCAAACGCGCGTCGAGGTTTGATAGCGGTTCATCCAGTAGCAAGACTTTGGGCTCCATGACAAGCGAGCGTGCCAGTGCCAGCCGCTGCTGCTGCCCTCCGGACATTTCGGCTGGTTTGCGGGCTTCGAACCCCGATAACCCAACTGTGGCGATCCCGGCATCAGTACGGGATTTGATCTCTGCTTCAGGCATCCGTTTTAACCGCAGGCCAAAGGCGACATTTTCGAACGCGCTCAGATGCGGGAACAGCGCATATGACTGGAACACCAAGCCGATACCGCGCTTGTTTGCCGCTATTCGGGTCACATCGCGACCGTTGATTTCCACCGTCCCGGAGGTCGGCGTCAAAAGCCCTGCAATGGCGCGCATGGTTGTGGTCTTGCCACATCCTGATGGGCCTAAAAGAGCGATCAACTCGCCCTCCATGATATCAAGGTCAAGATCGGGCACGGCAATTGTTTTGCCGTAGGACAGGGTAAGTTTTGACAGGCGGACAATTGCATCAGACATAACGAGAAAACCCCAAGAGCCGTTCAGCGACAAAGACAATGGCGAGGGACATAAAGGCCAACAGGGCTGACAGGGCAGCAACCGATGGATCATACGTGATTTCCATATAGGCCAGCATATCGATGGGCAGGGTCTTCACACCTGGCCCGGACAGGAAAAGCGACACCGGCACCTGATTGAAACTGGTCACGAAGCCCAGAATAAAGGCAGCCAGAACTCCGCCCCGAATATTTGGCAAGACCACCTTGGTAAAGGCCTGCATCCGGGTACATCCCAACAACACGGCCGCTTCTTCCATATCTGCGCGCAGGTTGTTCATGCTCGATGAGACTACACGCACAGCGTAGGGCAAGACCAAAGCTGTATGAGCCAGAAACAACGCCATGGTGACCGTAAAATCGAGCGGCACAACGAGATAGCGCAGGAGAGCAAGGCCAACGATGATACCCGGTACGATGATTGGCGCTGCCACGATCGTTCGAATGGCCTCATCGCCAGGTAATTTGTAGCGGTTGAGTGCATAGGCTGCCGGGATCCCAAGCAGCAGTGCTGTCAAAGTTCCGAAGATGGCCAGGAACATCGACAACAGGAAACTTTCGCGGAAGCTCTCAATCGTGAAGACCTTCAGATACCATTTCAAAGACAGGCCATCCGGCGGGAACGCCAGCGCATCTCCAGCCGAAGCACCGGCGAAGATGATGATGATAAATGGCCCGATCATGAACGTCAGGGTCAAACCGAGGATGATCCATATGGGGAGGTTTCTCATCTGGCTATTTCCTCGCTGTCGCAATGCGCTTCAGCAGCAGGTTGGCTGAAAAAGACATGACAATCAGGATCATCGCAATGACGCTGGCCGAAACGAAATCATTTGCTACGTTTACCCGTTGATAAAGCAGGGTTTCCAGCATCAGGACTTTTGATCCGCCAAGGATGGCGGGCGTGATGTAGGCAGTCAGCGCGCCTGTGAAGACCAATGTTCCACCGACCACAAGCCCTTCCTTGGTGAGGGGCAGGATGACCTTGAAGAACACCTGTAGCCAGTTGGCACCCAAAACGCGGGCCGCAGGAATGACGTCACGAGGAATATTTTCCATTGCAGACACCAAGGAGATAATCATCAAGGGCAGGAAGAGTTGAAGCAGGCCTAAGAACACAGCAGTTTCGGTGAACAGAAGGCGTATGGGTGTGTCGGATAATCCCAAGCCGACGATCGCATCGTTCACAATGCCGGTGCGGCCAAGAATGACGATCCAGGCATAGGTTCGAGCAACCGGAGAGATCATCAGTGGCAACACCACCAGCCCAAAAACCCGTCCCCGATTGGCGGGGCTAAGATTGACGATGCAAAAGGCTGCCGCGTAGCCGATTACGGCTGCTGACCCGGCCACCAGGACACCCAATTTCAGAGTGCGGAAAAACACCTTTTGATTCAGTGGCTTGGAAAAGAATTCCGTATAGCCACTGAGTGACCAGCCGAGATCAGACCTGAAAGCTTCGGACAAGAGAATTCCGACCGGCACCAAAAAGAGCAGCATTGAAAAAATGGCCGCCGGCAATGCCAGGGCAAGCCCTTCTCTGGTATTCAAGAACATCTACGTTGTCCGATCCTGTCAGATGGAAAACAGGGGCAACGAGAACGCTGCCCCTGTCGGATTACTTGATGACTTCAGCGTTCCACTGTTCAACCCAGCCTTCGCGGCTGTCGAGAATGTCTGCCGGATCGATGATGTTCAGGGAGTTGATCAATTCCGCACCATAGGTAAGGTTATCGGCGACTTCATCACTCAGTTTGACGTCCATGTTGGCAGGACTATCGATCAACGCCTCGGCAATCCGCGTCTGAACCTCAGTCGAAAGCCAGTAGTCCATCAGCTGATAGGCCAGCTCTTCGTTGCCGTTGCCTTTCGTCATAACCATGACATTCATGCCACCAGCCTGACCTTCAGCAGGTTCTGCCCATGCAAATGGCAGTGGAGAGCTTTTGAAACGGCTCCATGCAAAGCGGCCAACGGGTGCGGCGATGACCTCTTCCTGGTTCATCAGCTGCGCGAGTTCCGACGAGCGTGAGAAGAAGGTTACGATGTCATCAGCGTGTTTGCCGATATCTGAAATAACCGGCGAATAATCGCCCGTCTCGTTACCGCTCGCCTTGGCCAACATCATCAGGGTGAGTGGTCCCTGAGTTGTGGTGATGTTTGGCAGAGCGACGTTTCCGGCAAGTTTTTCGCTCAACAGATCGGACCAGCTTTTAATATCAATGAGGTCTTTGCGATAAACAATTGAGCTGGCGTAGAAGGTGTAGCCAACCGCCATGTTGCCGCCAATCGGGTCCTGCGCTGCCGGGTAGAGCTTTGCGAAGTCCGATAGCTTTGATGTGTCGAGCTCAGAGACCAAGCCTTTGCGGGCCAGGCTGAGAGCATCCTGTGACGAGATGACAGCCATATCGATCACTGGATCTGCGGCATTGGCCTCAATCTTGGCCATACGCTCAACACTGTTTCCGGTTTCGATAACCAGATCGCAGCCGCAGATCTTTTCGAAGGGATCGTAAAGCGCTTTTTTATACGCGTCCTGGGCGAAGGAATAGACCGATATTGTTAAGGTCTTTTCGGCTGCCATCGCGGATCCGGCGATAGTGCAGGCGAGCGCCGCAATGGAAAGTGTCATTCTCATGGATTGGACTCCTGTCTTGGGTTTGGCTTGGACGTTGATTGGCGGATGACAAGACGCATGGGAACCATCTCTCCCTGAGAGGGGGCGGAATTCCCATTGATAAGCGAGGTGACGATTTCAAGCGCGCGCGTTGCTATTTGCGGAACGTCTTGAGCGATCGTGGTGAGTGCCGGATGCATTGCCCAGGCCAGCGGCAGATCGTCATACCCTGTGAGGCTAACATCTCTTGGAACGGAAAAACCGCTGCGGGTCAAATGAGATAGCACTCTGAGCGCCAGTAGGTCTGATGTTGTCATGACCGCTGTTGCACCATCCGAGACCGCTGTGATCAAATCGGACAACTCATCTTCGCCCCAAAGCACTCGTGTCTCCACGGAAGTGGCAAACTCCTGAACCATGCCTGCAATTCGGTCCTGTTGCACTTCAGAGACCCTATCGCCACCAAGGATCACAACCCGTTTATGCCCTAGCCCGGCAATGTGCCGCGCGATCAAACTTCCACCACCTGCGTGGTCGCCGGAAACGGAGTTTCGTGGATCTGAGGCTGTGTGGATGATCGCCGTTGGCACCGGCTGTGGTTCTGGAAAGGCGCCCATCTGCGGAACAACCAGCAGGCCATCTACACCACGGTCCACAAGTCGGTGAAGGGCCTGACTTTGTTCATCCGGGTTGCCTCTGGAGTCGCCTATCAGAATGCCCAGACCTTGAGCATCCGCCGCAATGGAAAGTTGCTGCGCAATGCGTGGGAAAAGCGGGTTGGTCAGATCGGGCATCACAAGCCCCAGAATACCGGTTTGTCCCCGTTGCAGCGCTCTACCCGCAAGACTGGGGCGATAACCCAGCTCTTTGGCAACGGCCTGGATCCGGTCAATCATCTGAGAGGACACACGCCCTTTGCCGGTCAATGCGTTTGACACGGTCGCTGGCGAGACGCCTACTTCTTTCGCGATTTCCTTGATGCTGACCATAAAACCTCTGATTTAACGTTTAATCAAACGGTTCTGTATGTCAATGATGAAATTAAACGTTTAATCAGATTTATGAAGGCGCATCTCACTCATGTGGCGCATCACTTATGCCCACAGGAGGTGAAAAGCGATCTCACCGCCTGACATGATGCGAGAGGCGCATTTCAGTTGTGATAACCAAACCAGATCGCTCATGCAGAAGTCAGTGGCTGATCATCCAGGGGCGCTTGGAGGGGAATACCTTGCTGCCATCTGCCATGTAAACGGCGCTTGAACGGATCGAAGACTTGTCTCCTGAGCAACAGGAGCAGTTCGATGGATGCCGTTTCTTGCGATTGTCTTCTACCTCGTCTGCACGGCTGTCCTTGGTTGAAAAATTCGGCGCATGCTGGGATTTTTCGTTGCGTTCAAAAGCTGAGCGCCGCTCTGCAGATAAACCCGACATGTTAGGTGGTTGCAAGAATGCTCGGGGTGCATCCTGTTTGCAGGCCGGGCAACAAATCGGCTCCGCGCTGGCCGACATGGGGCGAAGGGCTGTTATTGGGCCGCATTTGGCGCAAAGATAATCATAGACTGGCATGATGCCTCCTCGAAGGTCTTGCTATGGGGAGATGTGCTCCCGACAGGCA
Organism: Roseibium algae; assembly: GCF_037783265.1. NCBI lineage: Bacteria > Pseudomonadati > Pseudomonadota > Alphaproteobacteria > Hyphomicrobiales > Stappiaceae > Roseibium > Roseibium algae. The sequence continues at coordinate 386,495 of NZ_JBAKIA010000001.1, read as the reverse complement.
GGGATCGTTTTGCACTCTGCCTGCCGGGAGCTTGCCTGAAAGGCCCTGAGTCTTGAAGATCAGAAGCCTTTAAAGTTCAGGCCCTTAAAGATCAGGTGCCAGAGGCACATCGATGGAGCCGTCAAGGTATTTGGTTGGACCATCAGCGCCGGGCATCATGTCGAACTCGAAGACATCAGTCGGCAGCCACAAGGTTGCACAAGCATTGGGAACATCGACAACACCGGAAATATGGCCCTGGACTGGTGCCGTACCGAGAATGGCGTAGGCTTGGGCTCCGGTGTATCCGAACTTCTTCATGTACTCGATGGCGTTCAAACAGGCCTGACGATAGGCAATGTGAACGTCGAGATAATGCTGAGTCCCGGCTTCATCGACGGAGATGCCCTCAAAAATGAGGAAGTCGTCATATTTCGGAGCAATTGGGGATGGCCGGAAGATCGGGTTCTTGACGCCGTATTTCGTCATGCCACCCTTGATCAGAGTGACCTTGATGTGAAGCCAACCCGCCATTTCAATGGCTCCGCAGAAGGTGATTTCACCGTCGCCCTGGCTGAAATGCAGGTCGCCCATGGACAGGCCTGCACCATCTACATAGACAGGGAAATAGACCTTTGACCCGCGTGACAGATCCTTGATGTCACAGTTGCCGCCATGTTCACGCGGTGGAACCGTACGCGCCCCTTCGGCCGCAGCGGCATCGCGGGCCTCGCCCTTCATCTGACCCATATGGGCTGACTGGGTGTTCGGCAGACAAGCCAATGTTGGAACCCGCTCCGGGTCCGTGTCGAACAGGTTTTTTTCACGGGTGTTCCACATGTCCAGCATATCACGGCTTGGCAGGCAACCGATCAGGCCCGGATGGATGAGGCCGGCATAGCGAACCCCTGGAACATGGCGGGATTTGGTGAACATGCCTTCAAAGTCCCAGATCGATTTTTGAGCTTCCGGGAAATGTTCGGTCAGGAACCCGCCGCCGTTTTGCTTTGAAAAGAAACCGTTGAAGCCCCACTGCATTTCGTCTTTCGCGCCGATGTCCAGAATATCGACCACCAGAAGATCGCCAGGCTCTGCGCCTTTGACGCCGATCGGCCCGGAGAGATAGTGCACCTGTTCCAGTTCGACATCACGGACATCTGCTGCATCATCATTGTTTGCAATCTGACCGCCGGTCCAGTCGTAGGTCTCAACGCGGAAGTCGTCTCCAGGCTCGACCCAGCAGGCCATGGGGATGTCCGGATGCCAACGGTTGTGAACCTTTTCGTTTGTGTGCGGCGAAGCGCTGAGATCAACTGAGATCACTGTATCGGGCATGGTTGCCTCCTCTGGTTTTGCGCCCGTTGCGGCGCGGAAGTTGAACTGAAGCTGGCATGTCGATCAGACGTCAGGGGGCGGTTTCAGGCATCAGACCGACAGGAAGCTGGCGACCCTTGCCTCATTGACGCTGGCGCGCGGTTCGTCATGAACAAGTCGGCCGTTTTCCAGCACAAGAATTCTGTCTGCGACATCCAGGGCAAAAGACAGCACCTGTTCGGATACGATGATCGACAGGCCTCGCTCGTCCCTGATCCGCTTTAAGACCCGCGCCATTTCGCGAATGATTGACGGTTGAATACCTTCGGTTGGCTCGTCCAATAGAAGCACCTTTGGATTGGTGGCCAAGGCGCGGGCGATGGCCAGTTGTTGCTGCTGGCCGCCGGACAAGTTCCCGCCACGCCGATCCTTCATTTCAAGCAGCACCGGGAAAAGTTCGTAGATGCCCTCTGGAACGCTCTTGGCTCCCGTCAAGGTCAGACCTGTCTCGATGTTTTCCTGTACCGTCATAGTCGGAAATATCATGCGGCCCTGCGGTACGTAGGCGATGCCTTCGGCTACCCGATCGAAGCTTTTCAAGTCCGTGATGTTCGTGCCGTCGACCTGTGCGTCGCCTCTGCGAGTCGGGATGATGCCCATCAACGATTTCATAAGGGTCGTCTTGCCCATGCCATTGCGGCCCATGATGGTGACGATCTCGCCGGGCGCCACCGTGAAATCGAGACCGTGAAGCACTTCGCTCTGGCCATAGGCAACGTGATATTTATCAACTTGCAGCATGGGTGCCTCCTAATGTCCGAGATAGACGTCGATCACAGCGGGGTCGGCCTGAACTTTGGCCATGGAGCCCTCTGACAGGATCTTGCCCTGATGCAAAACCGTGACCCGGTGGGCGATGTCCTCGACGAATTTCATGTCGTGTTCGACCACCAGGACTGATCGACCCTTGGTGATTTCATTGAGGAGTTTGGCGGTTTGCTGGCGCTCGCTGACGCTCATGCCGGCCACTGGCTCGTCAAGCATCATCAGTTCGGGGTCCTGAATCAGTAACATGCCGATCTCAAGCCACTGCTTTTGACCATGACTCAAGAGGGCGGCTTGTTTGTCGAGCACGGTGTTCAGAAACACCATTTCGGCGATTTCCTGGATCCTGTCGATGACCTGGCCATCCCGCTTGAAGGTCAGCGCACCGAAGACATTGCGCCCCCGAGGAAACGAGATCTCCAAGTTTTCCAAAACGGTTAAATCCTCGTAGATCGACGGGTTCTGAAACTTTCGGCCGACCCCTTGGCGCACGATCTGGTGTTCCTTCATGGAGGTCAGTTCCTTGTTGTGAAACTTGATCGATCCATCCGTTGCTTTTGTCCGACCGCAAATCAGATCGAGCACGGTGGTCTTGCCAGCGCCATTGGGGCCGATGATGACGTGAATTTCGTTTTCATCGACATAGAGATTGAGGTCATTGACTGCCTTGAAGCCGTCGAATGAAACTGAGAGATTTTCAATTGAGAGAAGGAAGTCTGTATTGTTGCTCATGGTGTTCATGATCAGGTGTCCTTGGCATGGGCCTTATTCTGCAGCCTGTGGATCTTCCAGAGGCGGCTTGGTGGAAGGCTCAGGCTTCTCGATCCAGCGGTTGACCCACGGCGCCAGCTGCGAGCGATAGACACCCGCGAGACCGTTGGGGAAGATCAGAACAACCGCAATGAACAGCCCACCCAGGCCGAATAGCCAGAGTTCGGGAAAGGTTTCTGAAAAGGTGGTCTTGGCGAAATTGACCAGCAAAGTGCCGTAGACAGCGCCCAGAATAGAAAGGCGGCCACCGACTGCGCAGTAGATCACCATTTCGATGGATGGCACGATGCCGACAAAGCTGGGAGACATAAAGCCCACTTGCAAGGTGAACATGGCACCGCCTATGGCCGACAAAACGGCGGCAAAACAGTAAACGAATATCTTGAAATTCGCGACGTCATAACCAGAAAACCGGACTCGGTCCTCCTTGTCACGCACAGCAACCAGCAGACGCCCGAGCTTTGAGCGCAAGACAAACTGGCAGGTGATCAGAACCCCGATCAGCAGCGCACCGTTCAGAAAATAGAGGATGTATTTTGCGCTGTCGGTTCGGATGTCCCAGCCCAACATCGTTCTGAGATCGGTGATGCCATTCACACCGCCGGTGTAGCCTTGCTGCCCTATGATCAGGATGGTCAGGATGGCGGCAATCGCCTGGGTGATGATGGCAAAATAGACCCCGCCGACCCGGCGTTTGAACATGGCTGCACCAACGACAAAGGCAAACAATGCAGGCAGAACAAAGATCGCAATCACGGTAAACGTGAGACTATGGAACGGTTCCCAAAACCAAGGAAGATGGGTGATCTGGTTCCAGTCCATGAAGTCGGGAATGCCTGGGGTGGACTGAATCTTCGTTGCTTCCGGTGTGGACGCTTCCAACTTCAGGAACATGGCCATGCAATAGCCGCCGATGCCGAAGAAAACGCCTTGTCCGAGGCTGAGAATTCCGCCCATGCCCCAGCACAGAACGAGGCCGATGGCGACGAATGAATAAGTGAGATACTTGCCGATCAGGTTGAGCCTGAAAATATCGGTCGACAGTGGCAGGACAATGAAGATCAGGGCGGCAACAACGGCCAGACCCAGAAGGTCTTGGCGGCTGAGAACAAACTTTCCATTGGTCATGGTGCGCTCCCTCAGCGACGAATTTTGGGTGAGAACAGGCCTTCAGGCCGGAGCATTAGGATGCCTACAACGGTCAACAGCGTGAGCACCTTGGCCATCGAACCGGAGAGGAAGAACTCCATGGTCGATTGAGCCTGGCTGATGGCAAAGGAAGAGGCTATGGTACCAATCAGGCTGGCAGCCCCGCCGAAGACGACTATGAGAAATGTGTCGACGATGTAGAGCTGGCCAGCCGTTGGGCCGGTCGAGCCGATCATCGTGAACGCGCTGCCTGCAATGCCAGCGATGCCGCAGCCAAGAGCAAAGGTCTTACGGTCAACGCGCTCGGTGTTGATACCGACGGCGCCTGCCATGATCCGGTTTTGGACAACCGCACGGGTCTGCATCCCAAGACGCGAGCGGAACATCAAAAAGTAAACGCTGACGGCGATCACCAGGGTCAGAGCCATGACGAATAGGCCATTGATTGGAATTTCGATGATGTCAGTCACGGCGATAGAACCGAGCATCCAGTCCGGCAATACCACGCCGACCTCGCGTGCTCCGAAAAGCGAGCGGTAGGCTTGCTGTAAGATGAGGCTAAGCCCCCATGTGGCCAAGAGCGTATCAAGCGGCCGTTTGTAGAGATGGCGTATCAATCCCCATTCCACGAGTGCGCCGAGCGCTCCTGCCGCAATGAAGGCAAGGATCATGGCAAGGAAAAAGTAGATGCCGAAAAGGCCAGGGAGATAGGCCTGAAAGAAGTTGGAGCATAAATAGGTGACGTAGGCACCCAGGATCATGAACTCTCCGTGAGCCATGTTAATCACGCCCATCTGGCCAAAAATGATTGCAAGACCAAGGGCCATCAGGACAAAGACTGAAAACAGGATCAGTCCAGCGAAGCCTTGCATGGCGAAGATGGAACCGAGTTCCGTCCATGTGTAATCGGCGAACATGCGCGCGTCTCCATGCGGAGGGGCAGACTTTGCCCCTGTCAAAACCGAGTATTCTTTGGAAAAAATGGGCGCTGCATTAGCTGCATCGGCGCAGCGCCCGGGCTTTTGGTGATCTCGGATCAATTGCCCTCAATCGCCTGCTTCAGCCATTTAACCGCTTACTGGTAGCCTTCCGGGAAGGGGTTAGGCTCCATAAGCTCTGAGGTTTCATAGACCACTTCATACTGCCCATCCGGCAAAGCATGACCGACACGGGTCTTGGACCAAAGGTGATGGTTTGCATGGATCTTCACATAGCCTTCAGGCGCTGTGTCCATCTCGATGCCCGGAGAGGCGGCCTGGATCTTCTCGATGTCGAACGAACCAGCCTTTTCGACTGCTGCTTTCCAAAGCCATGGCCCCAGATACGCCGCCTGTGTCACGTCGCCAATGACGATATCGTCGCCCCAGCGGGCTTTGAACGCTTTCACGAACGCCTCGTTGTTCGGGTTGTCGAGGCTCTGGAAGTATTTCATCGTAGCATACGCGCCAGCAATGTTTCCGCCGCCAATTCCAAGGATTTCATCCTCGGTGACCGAAATGGTCAGCAGCAGAGGTTTTTCCTTCGGCAACTGAATGCCTGCGGCTTTGAGCTGCTTGTAAAAGGCAACGTTGGAGCCGCCGACGATGATGGCGTAAATCACGTCAGGCTTTTTCAGCTTGATCTTGTTGATGACCGAGTTGAACTGGGTATGACCCAGTGGATAATATTCCTCGCCAACAACCTTCAAACCTAGCTTCTCGATGTGCTTTCGGGCGATCTTGTTGGATGTGCGCGGCCAGATGTAGTCGGAACCGAGGAGGTAGAAGGTTTTGGCGCCCTTCTCCTTGGCAACCCAATCGATGCCGGCGATGATCTGCTGTGTCGCTTCCTGGCCGGTGTAGATCACATTCGGGGACTGCTCGAGGCCTTCATAGAAGGTCGGGTAATACAGCATGCCGTTGTATTGCTCGAAGACTGGCAGAACGGCTTTGCGAGATGCAGAGGTCCAGCAGCCGAAAACTGCGGCAACCTTGTCATTGACCAACAGTTTTTTGGCCTTTTCCGCGAAAGTTGGCCAGTCTGAAGCACCATCTTCTTGAATGTATTCGATCTGGCGACCTAGGACACCGCCCATGGCATTGATTTGCTCAATGGCGAGCTTCTCCGCTTGAACCGAACCGGTCTCTGAAATGGCCATTGTGCCGGTAACTGAGTGAAGAATACCGACCTTCACCGTGTCTGCAGTAACGGCAAGGCCTGTTGTGTTTACCTCGTCTGCGTGCGCGAAAGAGGTCTGGCCGACCTGGCTCATCGCCGACATGGCAAGAGCAGTTGCAGTTCCGAGTATGAGGCTGCGCCGCGAGGGCGCGGTGCGAGTTTTTTTGCTGTGGGTCTTCATGGATTGCCACCTCCTGTCTGGGTTGCAGGTACGGGGCCAACAGTGGCTCTCCGCATGCCAAGAGGTTCGTCGCTATTTGTGCGATGCCGCAATGCGTCAGTTGCTGTGGGTTAAATGACTTATTTCCGCAAATACAGCGGTATGTAATCATCAAAAATTTTTTAAATTTTTCGTAATTAACAAAATATTATAAGTTAAAGTTATGTTTTTTCCTGAATTTTTAAATATATTTTTTTGATTGTGACATTGTTGTTTTATATATTTTAAATAAAAAAATAAAAATAGGCATGATTATTGCAAAATTGATTTTATAGGATGTTTTTTTGATTTTTTGAGGTCGTTTTGCATCCTAATTAGGCGGAATAATGCCTGAAGTCAGTGTTTTGCGTAACTTGCGTGCGCTGCGAAGAGGTTTGGTAATAAGGCTGGGGTGAATGGGCAGTCATCAGCGGGTCGTGCGCCTGCGTCGAACATACAATCAATGGGTCGCAAATCAGACCCTTGAAGATTACGCGCTGCGGTTCACGGCGAAGAGCGCGCGTCGGTGGTCTGCCGTTCGGGTTGCCAATACGGCTCTGGGAGCGATCTCATTTCTTGCCTTGGAAGCAATTGGTGCGTCCATCACCTTCAACTACGGCTTCACCAATTCTGTCTGGGCGATTGCAATTGTAGCGCTGCTGATATTTGCCACCGGTCTGCCAATTGCATTTTACGCCGTGAAATACGGTGTCGACATTGATTTGCTGACGCGCGGTGCCGGGTTTGGATATATCGGATCCACAGTGACATCCCTGATCTATGCTGGCTTCACGTTTATTTTTTTTGCCCTTGAGGCCGCGATCATGGCAACGGCCCTGGAATTGTTCCTCGGCATTCCGATGAATATTGGTTATCTGCTGTGCACCCTGGTTGTGATTCCGCTGGTGATCTATGGCATCACCATGATCAGCCGGCTGCAGGTCTACACTCAGCCTTTGTGGGTCTTCCTACAGATATTGCCCTTTGTGTTTATTGGTTGGCAGGGGGTTGCCCCTGTTGAAAATTGGACCTCGTTCACCGGCCAGCTTGGCGCAGCAGACGGGAGCTTCAACCTCCTGTTGTTTGGCGCGGCCAGTGCCGTTGTGTTCTCGCTGATCGCCCAGATTGGCGAGCAGGTTGATTTTCTGAGGTTTCTTCCCAGGGACCGTCGGGGGCGACGGGGCAAGTGGTGGTTGTCGCTGTTGGCTGCGGGACCCGGCTGGGTAATCATCGGTGCCATCAAACTCTTGATGGGTTCTTTTCTGGTGGTGCTTGCTCTTGATGCCGGTTTGGAACCTAAGTTAGCTGTCGAGCCGACACATATGTATCTGGCTGCTTTCTCGCATGTGGCATCTCCTGAGGTGGCTATCGCGCTGACCGGGCTTTTCGTCATTGTTTGCCAGATCAAGATCAACGTCACCAACTCCTATGCAGGGTCGATTGCCTGGTCGAATTTCTTTTCCCGTCTGACCCACAGCCATCCGGGGCGGGTGGTGTGGCTGGTCTTCAATGTTGCGATCGCCCTGGCTCTGATGGAGCTGGGCGTTTACAAGGCATTGGAGAAAACACTTGGCCTGTATTCCATCGTGTCCGTTGCCTGGATTGGCGCAATTTTCGCCGATCTCGTCATTAACAAACCACTTGGCTTCAGCCCCCGTCATATCGAATTCAAGCGGGCTCATTTGTATGACGTCAATCCTGTCGGACTCGGCTCCATGGGGATTGCCAGTCTGCTTGCCTTTTCTGCCTATGCCGGGGCATTTGGCGAAACTGCAAGCGCACTCGCCAGCTATATTGCTTTGTTTACAGCCGTTGCGTTGGCACCTCTGATCGCATTTGCGACCAAGGGGCGCTATTACTTGGCACGGGAAGCAGAAATTTTCGTGACTGACACTGGTGCAAGTCCAGAGACGATGGGCTGTTGCATCTGCGAACACAGCTTTGAAATTGAGGATATGGCGCGGTGCCCGGTGTATTCGGGACCGATATGCTCGCTGTGCTGTTCTCTGGATGCCAGATGCGAAGATGATTGTAAGGAAGAGGCTAGGCTTGGCGATCAGGTTCAGGCCCTTTTGCGGGCTCGCCTACCTGAGAAACTTGTTGAGCGGGTCGTCTCACGCCTCGGCCTTTACCTCAGCGTGATGATTGTTCTCAGCCTGTCACTCTCGGGTATTCTGTCTTTCGTCTATTATCACGTTGACGTCGGCGGCCTGTCAGCCAGTCGCGAGGGAGTGGGCCTGGCTCTGACGCAAGTGTTTTTTATCCTTCTGGTCATCATGGGAGTAATGGCCTGGTTGTTTGTGCTGGTCCATGAAAGCCGCAAATTCGCCAATGAAGAGACTCGGCGTCAAACCGGCCTCTTGATGAAGGAAATACGGGCGCACGACCGCACTGATAAAAAGCTTCAGAAGGCCAAGGAAATTGCTGAGGCCGCCAATCAGGCAAAGAGCCGCTATGTGATTGGCATCAGTCATGAGCTTCGGTCGCCGCTAAATGCGATTGCGGGCTATGCGCAACTGATGCAACGAGATCCGACGATCCCGGTGCGCCGGCGAGATGCAGTTAAGGTGATTCAGAACTCTGCAGATCATCTTGCGGGGCTGATCGAGGGTCTTTTGGATATCTCCAAGATCGAAGCCGGGCATCTCACGATCTATCGCGAGCGTTTTAATCTTCATGAGTTCCTTAAACAGATTGTCGATATGTTTCGTCTGCAAGCCGATGCCAAGGCGCTGAGTTTTTTGTTTACGCCAACCGACAATCTACCAGTCTATGTGTTTGGCGATGAAAAGCGCCTGAGGCAGGTTCTCATCAACTTGCTTTCCAATGCGATCAAGGCGACCCAAACTGGCAGCATCACGCTTCAGGTCAGCTATCACAGCCAAGTTGCCGAGTTTGCTGTCATTGATACGGGCATCGGTATTGCAAACAGCGACCTGGAGCGCATCTATGTGCCGTTCGAGCGGATCGAAGCCAAGGAAGGGCCTATTTCTGCGCCTGGCACGGGGCTCGGGTTGACGATCACCAAACTCCTGAGTGAAATCATGGGTGGTGACATTCAGGTCGAAAGTACCGTTGGGCAAGGCAGCGCCTTCAAGGTGCGTTTGCTGCTGTCATCGGCACAAGCTCCTGTCCAGCTCGCGCCAATCGAGAAAAAAGTCCTGGGCTATGAGGGCCCGATACAGACATTGATGATTGTCGATGATGATCCTGCTCAAAGAAGCTTGATGACCGACTTTCTGGCACCCCTCGGATTCAAGATCGTCACGGCGGTCAACGGGTACAATTGTCTGGAGCTGGCGGCCCCAGAACAACCCGATGCCTTTTTGCTGGATATCAGCATGCCGGGCATGAACGGCTGGGAGCTGGCCAGAACCTTGCGGCAGAGCGGTCATGGCTCCGCCGTGATGATCATGATTTCTGCCAACGCAGATGAGCGGGGGCGTGATCCTGTGCATCGAATCTTTCATGATGATTATCTGGTTAAACCGTTCCGCCTTACAGAATTGCTTGAGCGCTTACAGCACCATTTGAAAATTGTGTGGCGTACAGAAACACGTGACAGTCCCGCTGTACCCGTGGTTGGCAAGGCCTCATTCGCGCCTACTGGTTTGCCATCGAGTGAAAGCCTGGAGATGCTCCGGCAGTTGAGCCAGATGGGCTATGTCCGGGGCATCCAGGCCAAACTTGATGACATCGAGCTTCAGGAGCCGGGTGCAGCAGCCTTCGTTGCGCACATGCGAGAGCTTGTGCAGGACTTCGATATCAAACGATATGAACAACTCTTGGAGACAATTGGGCATGATGATGGCAGTATATACCCCCGGCGAGACAATCCTTGTGGTTGATGATACGCCGTCTTCTTTGGGAATGCTTACAAGTGCGCTGGAAGAGGCGGGCTATATGGTTCTGGTTGCGCCTGATGGCCAAAAGGCCCTCGACATTGCAGCCAGAATTACACCGAATGCGGTTCTGATGGATGCTGTCATGCCCGACCTCGACGGGTTCGAGACCAGCAAGCGGCTGAAGAAAATGTCAGCCCTGCAGGATGTTCCTGTCGTCTTTATGACAGGTCTGAGCGACACGGAGAACATCGTCCGCGGGTTGGAGGCTGGCGGTGTCGATTACATTACCAAGCCGGTCAATGCGATGGAACTTCTTGCTCGTCTCAAAGTTCACATAGCCAATGCGCGCAGCAGCAAGAGTGCCCATTTTGCACTGGATGCATCAGGGCGCTATCTGTTGTCTATCGATCTGTCAGGCAACATCTGTTGGTCAACGTCACAAGCCCGATCAATTCTGGGAATAGATTGGGGGGATGAAGAGGCCACAGACGCAGGGAGACAGGCGGGAAGCAACACATCCAGTGATGTTGCGATAAAGACTGATTTTCTGCCAGGCTCTGTTGTCGAATGGTTACGCCAGACCGTTGTAGAGGTGAGCCAGACAACACGGTCTCAAAAAAGTGAGGGGCTCTATTTCGAGATTGAGGGGCGTGACCTGCAATGTGCCTATGTCGGGGCGATCAATTCGTCTGAACATCTCATTCGAGTGTCCCACAGACAAGGTCCCGGCGCACATGATACCCTGCGATCAGAATTTGGCCTGACCGAACGGGAAGCAGAAGTTCTGACGTGGATCACAAATGGTAAGTCCAACAAGGAAATTGCAACGATCCTGGACATGAGCCCGAGGACGGTCAACAAACATCTCGACCGCATTTTCAGCAAGCTCGGTGTCGAAAATCGTACCGCTGCAGCCATCCTGTCTCTCAAGAGGCTTCAGGATTGAGATGAAGCATTCGACCACGGAGGAGGCGATGAGCATTTCTTTCAAATTTTGATAACTGAGCGGTTATGGCCAGTACCAAGCCACCGATGGAATGATGCGCCACTTCTCAAATTTCCACACTTGCAATCAGAAACATCTTTTCTCAGTAATTTGAATAGATCTTCTCCATAACGATGATAAATGACATTAAGTACTGTATTTACGAAATAGTTCCAAAATTTCCCAAGATAAAATTCGTTTATATTCACATAAAAACTACAAAACCGGCTAGCTCTACTTTGCTATTTGCCAGCCCGCCCAGGATTGGCTCACGGGCATGACCTCCAGAGAATTGAAATTCAGGTGCGGCGGCTGGGTCGTGATCCAATAGATGGTGTTTGCGATATCCTCCGGCTGAATGGCGTTGGCACCGCCGTAAAGGGCATCATATGCTTCCTGATTGCCGCCGGTGCGGACCATTGTGAATTCACTTTCGCACAGGCCGGGTTCGATAGACGTGACTCTGACGCCTTTGCCATGAAGATCAGAACGCAAGCCTAAAGAGAACTGGCGCACAAACGCTTTTGTACCAGAATAGACATTCCCGCCAGGATAGGGCCAGTTGGCTGCGATTGATGACAGATTGACGATCATGCCCTTGCGCTCAATAAGTTTTGGCAGGAGCTGATCGGTGATCGTAACCAGACCGGTGATATTGGTTTCGATCATGGTTTTCCAGTCGGAGAGCTCGGTTTGCGGAGCAGACGCCGTACCAAGGGCAAGGCCTGCATTGTTGACCAGCACATCGATCTCCCGGAACTCTGCAGGCAAGCTCTCTTGCGCAGCTTTGGTTGCAGCTTCGTCCATGATGTCGAAGGCCAGGCCATGGAACAAATCGCCAAGTTCTTCCTTGAGGGTTTTCAGTCGTTCAGCTCGCCGACCGGTGCCAATGACCTTCCAGCCATTCTTGACAAAAAGTCGCGCGGTGGCCTGGCCAAAGCCGGATGTGGTTCCGGTGATAAGAATGGTGCCAGTCATGGGGCGTCTCCAGAATTGGGAAGGAAGCTGTTAGGCAGGAACATAGCGATCCTGCCACAGCGAACAACAGCAAAACCGGCGTGGGAAGCCTCTGGCTCCTACGATTTCGAGCCTTGGCTCTAAGTCGCTTTCGTTCTCGGTCCTAGGACTTAGGCACTAGGTTGTCAAAAGGGATCAGAGGTCATGAATCAAATTCCAATCAACATGAAAAACCATTGGATGCCTTTCACGAACAACAAGATGTTCCAGAAGCAGCCTCAGATGTTTCAAAAGGCTGAGGGCGTACGGTATTGGACACCGGAGGGACAAGAGATCCTTGACGGCTCTTCAGGTCTGTTCACCTGTGCTGCCGGTCATGGCCGTAAGGAAATCGCGGAAGCTGTCTATAAGCAGCTTATGGAACTGGATTATTCGCCGCATTTCCAGCGTGCTGCTCCTATCTCCTTTGAGCTTGCCGAGGCACTGAGTGATCTGCTGCCGGAAGGTCTGGATCGCATTTTCTTCGGCTCCTCAGGATCGGAAGCCGTTGATTCCGCCATGAAGATCTGTCTTGCCTATCATAAGGCCAAGGGCGAGCCTCAACGCACCCGCTTTGTGTCCAGGTCCTGGGGGTATCATGGGGTCAATCTTGGCGGCACTTCGCTTGCGGGTATGGTTGGTAATCGTCGGGATTTTTCAGGTGTGACCTGTGACGTCGTTCACATGCGCCATACCTGGAATGAAGACCAGCGTTTTACCAAGGGCCAACCTCAAGATGGTGCTGATCTGGCTGATGATCTTGAGGAAATTTGCCAGACTTACGGCGGAGAGACCATCGCAGCGGTTTTTGTTGAGCCGATTGCCGGATCCATCGGGACCATTGTACCGCCTGTCGGCTACTTGCAACGGCTGCGCGAGCTGGCCGATAAATATGGCATTTTGCTGGTGTTTGATGAAGTGATCACCGGATTTGGTCGTACAGGTTCAGCTTTCGCAGCGCAGGAATTCGGTGTGATACCTGATGTCATGACCATGGCCAAGGCGCTGACCAATGGTGCTATTCCCATGAGCGCTGTTGCGGTCAAGACGGAGATACAGGCAGCAGTTATCGATTCAATCACCGCGGATCGACCTGAATTGATGCATGGCTACACGTATTCGGCACACCCGGTCGCCTGCGCCGCTGCTCTGGCAACGCTCGGCATCTACAAAAACGACGGCCTGTTCGAAAAGGCAGCTAGTTTCTCTCCGACTTTCCTGGATGCCGTTTTCAGCTTGCGCAACTTGCCACAGGTCTCTGATTTGCGAGGCTATGGCATGATGGCCGGTATCCAGCTGACACCCGGTGAAACACCCGGAGCAAAGGGCTCTGCCGTCCAACGAAAGCTCTTTGATGAAGGCCTGCACGTTAAGGCAACTGGAGATGCGCTCATCTTCGCCCCGGCCTTGGTGACTGAAGAAGAAGATCTATCCGGGATGATTGATGTTCTGCAAAAGGTACTCGGTCAGGCAGACCTTTGAACGTCAGGCCTGATCCTTAAAGAGCTTTTGAAAGGACCTGGCCAAGACGTTTAAGGCCGGGTCCGATCTTGTCCTCGTCAATCGCCCCGAACCCGAGCCGGAGACGGTTCCGGGGAGGCTTTGGCGAGGAAAAATGGATGTCTCCAGACTCGACGAGCACTCCCTCCTCTGCAGCTTTGGCCTGAACGTCTGTGGCGTTTACTCCCTCTGGCAACCGCAACCAGACAGCCGAGCCACCCGTGGTCATCGTCGCATGGCAATCGGGAAGATATCGCTCGATCAGCTGGAACATCCTTTTCCATTTTTGCGAGAGCAGCTTTCTCTGACGCCGGGTGTGGGAATCGTAATGCCCTTCTGCGAGGAAAAGAGCCATCGCCCGTTGATCGAGAGCCGATGGATGGCGATACATCAATCGTCTCAAACTTCGAAGCTCTGTGATGATGCGAGCGTCCGCCGCAATGAAGCCCAGACGCAATCCCGGAAATAGTGCTTTGGAAAGACTTGAAACGTGGATCACTCGACCCGTCCGGTCGAAGCTTCGCAATGACGGTTTTTGGGCGCCGACGAAATTGAGTTCGTGCTCATAGTCGTCCTCCAGGACGATGAAATCTTGTATTTCGGCGCGGGCAAGCAGGCCAAGGCGGCGCTCCATCGACATGGTGACATTGGTCGGCGATTGATGCCCAGGCGTTACATAAACCAGATCCGTGCCATTCAGGTCGTCCCCAACGCGCATTCCATTTGAGTCGACTTGATGGGCATGTATTTCGGCCCCAAAGGCTTTGAAAATATTTCGAGCATCGACATAGCCCGGCTCTTCTAGGTCGACCCTAACGCCGGTTTGGCAAAACAGGTGAGCCGCAAGGAACAGAGCATTTTGCGCGCCAACCGTAACGAGGATTTCATCGGGCTCTGCTCTGAAACCCCGTTGAGGCAGCATTCTGCGAATAATCTGGTCGACAAGCATCTCGTCATCTTGATCAACCAGATCGCCAATCCATGTCATGGCATGCTGAGCTGTTCCTGCCAGGCGAACACAATCGCGCCAGCGGGCAACAGACGTTTTGTCTAGTGCCAATTGGCCGTAGATAAAGGGATATTCAAATGTCCGCCAATTGGAGGGTTTCTTGATGTTTTCAGTGTTCGAGTAGCGATGATTGAAAAAGCTATTCGGATCGAAAGGACGTTGGGACGTTGGCAATACATCTTTTGCGCGTTCATCGATCCGGATATTTAGCTGCTCCCGGATATGGCGCTCATTGATAAAATAGCCTCGCCGATTGATGGCCTTCAGATAGCCGTCCTCAGCCAATCGTTCATAGACAATCGCGATGGTGTTGCGCGAGACATTGATCCGTTTGGAAAAGACCCTGGTGGCAGGCAGAGGTTCGTGTAACGGCCATACTCCAGAAAGAATTGCCTCGATCAAACGTTCCTGAATTTGATGCTGCAACCGCCGATTGGGATCGAAAGGGGCGTTGAAAAAGGTTTCTAGCATTAATTATTCCGCAAGTGCGAAGAAGGTTGAGTGACACGAAGATGCCACTCTTCCTATAATTTTCATCATTTTTTCTAAAGTGTGCAAGGTCTATTCGCCCTCCTGGCTCCATAGATTTTAGCTTCTGGCTCTAAGGCGAGTTTTTGCACCGCAATAGTCTTTTCACAAGCGCAGTGAGGGACCGTCCGGTTTGAAAGACCGACAAAATAATATCGGCCCGCGCTGCGCAATAGGGCGAACAGTTTATCGATACCAACAGCGAGGGTTTCATGATTGATTTGAAAAAAGGCGGGCGCAGCACCCGGCGTGATTTTCTGAAAAGCACAGCCATGGCGGGCGCTGGGCTGGCCATGCCAGCGATTGTCAGCTCAAGCGTGCTGGCATCTTCGGGTGAAATCAACATCATGATGTGGTCGGACTATCTGCCGGAAAGCTTCGTAAGCGGTTTTCTTGAAAAAACAGGCATCAAGATCAACTTCACGGGCATTGGTTCCAACGAGGAGATCATCAACAAGCTGAAAGCCACCAACGGCGAGGGCTTTGACATTGTGTCTCCAACCGTGAACCGGAATCTGCTGTGGGCCGATCTTGGCCTGTTGCAGCCTTTCGACATGTCCAAGGTTGAGCTCGACAAGGTCAATCCGGCGATGGCACTGGGTGAAACCCATTGGAACTTCGGCGACAAGGGCGTTTTCTGGTTGCCTCATATTTGGGGAACAGAAGGCATTGCGTGGCGTACGGATGCATTTACGCCTGGCGGTGAATTCCCGAGCTACTACGACGTATGGGATGACGCCAACGCGGGCAAGACCATGGGCCGTGGTCACTCCATGTTGCTGGGCCTTGGTCTTGGCCTCGAAGGTCGCGGGGAAATGGACCCCGGTTCCATGTGGGCTGCCTATGAAAGCCCGGAAAAGATGGATGAAGTCTGGACCAAGCTGGTTGATGCTGCGATTGCCAAAAAATCCAACATCAAACTGATCTGGAACGATGCCGACACACAGAAGAACGGCCTGTTGAACGAGGGCGTGATTGTTGGTCAAACATGGGATGGGCCTCCATTGGCGCTGAAGACCGCAGGCGAGCCTGTGATGTACAGGGCACCAAAGGAAGGTGCGATGGCGTGGGTCGATGGTCTTGCAATGCCAACCGGCGCGAAGAACATCGATCAGATCTATGCCTTCATTGATGCTGCCTATGACGCCAAATTGGCTGGCGAGGCAATTAAATCACATGGCTACAACTCGCCAGTGATCGGAGCGGCTGACTTTGGCGGCGAGACATATGCAAAGAACTTTGCAGATGCCTATCCAGGAGATGCGCTTGGCAATCTGAACGCCTGGCCTGCGGAAGCACCTTGGTACTCCGAAAAGCGCACTGAATTCACAAACAAATTCCTGTCTGCCTGATCCTTTTGGCAATCAGAGAAATCAACTGCCGGGCGATGCGTCCCCGGCAGTTGATGCTGAATTCGATATTTACTTTCACGCAGTCCCTTGAGAGCGCCCATGGCCACAAAAGACATCGTTCTGGATCACGTCTCCATTCGGTTTGGAGCCTATACAGCGGTCGATAACGCGCATCTGGTCATCAAGGGCGGAGAGTTTTTCTCCTTTCTTGGGCCTTCGGGCTGCGGCAAGACAACCCTGTTACGCTGCATTTCAGGCTTTAGCGACCCGACAGAAGGGCGCGTGCTGATCGGTGGTGAAGACATGAAGGGGATCGGGCCCAATAAACGCCCAACTGCCCTGATTTTTCAGAACTTGGCGCTGTTTCCATTGATGTCAGTTGCCGAAAACATCGCCTTTCCGCTTGAGGTGCGCGGTGTTAGCAAAAAAGATCGCCGCAAGCGAGCAGACGAACTTTTGGACATGATCGCTCTTCCAGGCGTCGGTGACAAAAAGGTTCACGAGCTCTCCGGCGGTCAGCGCCAACGGGTTGCGATTGCCCGTGCACTTGCTGTCGAACCGGATATCCTTTTGCTCGACGAACCGCTGTCTGCGCTGGATCTGAAGCTGCGCCATCATATGCGGACAGAATTGCGCATGATCCAGCAGCGTGTTGGGCTGACATTCATCTATATTACCCACGATCAGGGTGAGGCGCTGACCATGTCTGACAGGGTGGCGGTGATGAACAAAGGCGTGATTGAACAGGTCGATCCGCCAGAGACAATTTATAACAAGCCGAAATCATCATTTGTCGCCTCTTTCGTTGGCGAATCCAATGCGATTCAGGGCAAAGTGGCGGCCCAGGATCAGGCGCTGGTAGATGTCGATACGCCCATTGGCCGTCTCAGGGGACGTGCGGCAGGGGGGCGGAGCTATAAGTTGGGCGATGAATGTATTCTGTTTATCCGGCCGGAACAGCTCACCATTGGCGGCGATCAGGCCAACTCAATCGAGACTCGCTGGATTAAGGAAGAGTTTGAAGGAAACTCCCGTCTGATTTTCCTGGAAGCCAATGGCATGCCTTTGCATTTGGCGCGGGTAAACACTGGGTCTGCACATGAGGACATGTCCGCTGGGCCCATTCCAGTGGGATTTGCTGCGGAGCAGGCAATTGTGCTGCCGCTCGGCGACTTGGCGGGAGCCTAATCTCATGACCGCGATCCAGGATCTCTTCAAAACATTCGCCGGTAAACATGGATTGGGAGCTGCATGCTTTATATGCATTGCCGTGCTGTTCTGGGGCATCTTCCTCATTATCCTGCCGCAGCTTGCGATGCTGGATTACTCGTTCCGCTTCAACCTTCCTGCCGCACAAGTAGGCGGGGTCAATGATGTCTATACGCTGGACAACTACGCTTACTTTTTTCAAGGCAACGACAGCACGGTCAACACGCTCGATATGGGCATCTTGGTCAGGACGCTCGTTGCTGCGCTGTTTGTGACCTTCATTGATATTTTGCTGTGTTATCCGATTGCCTTCATCCTCGCACACTCGGCCAAGGGCGTTGCTGCACGGATGATGATCATCGGCTTGATCGTGCCATTCTGGGTGAATGAAATTCTGCGCGCCTTTGCGTTTCGCGTGTTGTTTGGATCAACCGGGTTGATCAATGGCGTGGGCATGTCGATGGGTCTCTGGGATCAGCCAGTGGATTTCATTCGGGCAGATGTCGCCCTTTATTCAGGCCTGACCTACGCCTACATTCTCTTGATGGTCTTTCCGATCTTCAATGCCGTGGAAGCTCTGGACAGAAACCAGATTGAAGCGGCCCGCGATATGGGGGCAAGCTGGTGGCGGGTCCATTGGCGGGTTGTCCTGCCGATTGCCAAGCCGGGGATCGCATCGGGAGCAACCATGGTCTTCATGCTGACGGCTGGTGCCCTTGCTGCCCCGCAGATCCTGGGCGGACCGTCCAGCCTTTGGTTCACACAGCTCATTTACCAATGGTTTAATGAAAGCGCCAACTGGCAGCGGGGTTCGGCCTATGCTGTCGTTCTCCTGATTGTCTGCATCTCTTTCGTGCTGATGATGATGCGCGTCTTCAAGGTATCCATCGGGGAGATCGGACGATGAACCGGGGCACAGGCGGCGGCTTTATCGCAATGGGTTTTTCCCTGCTGTTCTTTTCGTTTCTGTTTGGCCCGTTGATCATCATGGTGATCACCGCTTTCAATTCCTCTTCCTTTCCGAGGATCACACCCTGGGAGTGTTTCACGACCGATTGGTTTGCCGTCCTGTTCGGCAATGACCGGCTGATGAGTGGTCTCCTGAACAGTCTGGTGATTGCCATTGGGGTTGTTTCGATTGCGGTTCCAGTCGGACTTGCCGGGGCGCTGGCCTTGTCCGAACTGGGGCCGAGATTGAGAGCAACGCTCTACACGGTGCTGATCACGCCGATCCTCATTCCCGGTGTGGTACTCGGAATCTCGACAATCGTCTTTTGGGGCGCGCTTGGTCGCTCTGTGGGAGCAGGCTATGGCACGATCTTCTACAGCGGAATGTTCCTGACGCTTGCAGGACAGGTTACCTTTGTTTCAGCCTATGCGATGCTGGTGTTCCTGGCTCGTTTGCAGCGCTTTGATCCGATTCTGACCGAGGCGGCGCTGGATCTGGGAGCAACGCCCGGTCAGGCCTTTCGCAAGATCCTGCTTCCCTTCTTGGGCCCAGCCATAGGATCTGCGGCATTTCTGACCTTTCTGGCGTCGTTCGAGAACTACAACACCACTGTTTTCACGATCTTGTCCGGCAACACCTTCACCACGGCCTTGGCGTCAAAAGTGCGCCACGGCACGGATCCATCCTTGTCGGCCCTTGCCGTTATCATCATCGGGATCACATTGATCGGTGCGATTGTCCATGAGGCTTATGCAAGGCGGCAGGAGGCCCTGCGGACAGGTATCACTCAACGCTCCAGGATCTACGGTAACCCGGTCTTGAAAACGCTGGTTCACCCGCTGACTGTCTTTGTGATTTTGGCAGGCATTACGGGCATTGCCGTCTATCAAGGCAGCAAGCATGATTCATCGGTCTGCAAGGCAGGCATTCTGGAGGAGAAGCTTGAGCGCCAGCAACAGCTTCTGGAGGCACAGCGCAAGCGGATCGAGTTGCAGCAACAGCAGTCTGCTCCGGCGGCGCCCGCAGCCACTCCTGGCAAAGCCAGCCCATCGCCGTTCGGTGGTGCTTTCAATCCCGGCTCTCTTGCGCCCGAAACAACACCGGAGACTACTCCACCACCTGCCGCTCCCAGAACGAACACACCCTTTGGCAGCGCCTTCGATCCTAATGCGCTGAAGGCTAACTAGTTGTGTAGGCTTGAAAACTGATCATTTGGAGTTTTTGGTTCGTCTAACCAAAAAAATATAAGGGATTAACGTGTCCTCAGATAGAGGCGGTCCTGCCAACCATAATGGGTGCGGGCTTCGGTGAACAACAGTTTGAGCGTTGCTTCATCTGCCTTGACTTCTTGAAGTTATAAAGCCCTGGTAGCCTCAAGGGCGGCGGTATCGGAAGCTAGATCTGCATTGGACATGACTGCCTTCGGTCTTTCGAATTCAAGCGTGTTGCGTAAGGCCGAGAATGAGCCGGGCTTGACTTTGGGTTGCCATTGGCCGCTCATTTGCTGCACAAATCTCCGCAGTTTGTTTCACAAGCGCTGCGTTCGACGGGGCAAGGTGACTTTGGTCCATGCGTATGTTGTCTTCAAGGCCAGTCTGGGCATGGCCATCGGCGACAATCGACCATTCATTTAATATGAGCTGACTGACTCTAATTCCGGCTGCGCACCATTCAGCTTCAGGCATCAAACGCTCAACGGTCTTGACGTAAAAATCAAAGACATCCTTGTCTGCGGGCATGGCGTACCTAACGCCCATCACGAACTGGATGTAGATTTGACCAGGGATGCGGCCGTCCTTGTTCATGGCTGCGGCTTGGAGAATATGGCTGGGATCAGAGGCTTTGATTTCCGGCTTTACTCCGTAAGTGCGCATTTCACCTGCGAGTCAATCGACAAGATCCGGCGAGTTCTCATAAACCCGTGTCTGAACTTTTTCGATCCAACGGACAGGGACGCCATGTCCGGCTTGAGTGCCAGTATGCCGCCGCGGGTCTTGTCAGCCCCCGAACGGCCTCCGGTCGAAAACTGGATGATCATGCCTTGGCAGTGCTTCTCCAGTCCTTCTTTCAAACGCTGGAATTTATCCGGATTCGAGCTCGGAGTCTGGTCGTCATTGCGCACATGGGCATGACAGATCGTGGCCCCTGCTTCATAGGCTTCCTGAGTACTTTCCACCTGCTCAGACACAGTGATAGGTACGGCTGGATTGTGCACCTTGCGCGGCAGGGAGCCGGTGATTGCAACGCATATGATGCAGTGCTTTGACATGATCAATCTTTTTTGGGCGCCAGAACGAAATCATATTGAACATCCCAATAGTGCGGACCCTCAAATCCGATTTTTGCGATCTCCTCTGGAGTCTCTATCTTGCGGAAGTCCGCCAGCAGGCTTTCTTTGACTCCAAAAACCGAGTCTGAATTGATATATTTGTCGTGCGGGTCAAAAATGTGCGTCGTGAGCTGCTCGAAGCCATCTTTGCTGACGATGTAGTGCAAATGTGCCGGACGGTATGGGTGGCGGCCAAGGCGGTTCAGCAAACCGCCAACGGGACCGTCATTCGGGATTGGATAGAATTTCGGCTTCACCGCCTTGAACCAATAGCTGCCATCAGGTCCGGTTTTGAATACTCCGCGCAGATTGAAGTCCGGTTGTAGACCTTTTTGCTGAACGTCGTAAAAGCCTTCGTCATTGGCCTGCCACACGTCAATCTTCACGCCTTCAAGTGGATTTCCATCAATGTCCGTGATCTTGCCCCGCACGACAAGATCCTCGCCTTTTTCGTCGAGGCAGATATTGTGGCCCATTTCATATTCGGGGGCATTGCCCACGTGAAACGGCCCAAGCACCGTGTTTTCAGAAGCGCCACTGGGCCGCCTGGAATTCACGGCGTCAACCAACATGGAGACGCCGAGGACATCTGACAGAAGGATAAATTCCTGACGCCAGTCGTCACATTTGTGTCCTGTCGCCGTCAGAAATTGAATGGCCTGAAACCACTCATCCTGAGTAGGTTCGATTTCCTTAACCGCTTCATGCAGCTTGCGGGTGATGACTTCCATCACTTCTTTCAAGCGGGGATTGGTTGCATTTTTATTGCGCCCGGTAACGGCTTCGACGGAGTTCTTCTCGGTAAAGTAACCAAATTCATGACGTTCCATATTTGCCTCCCTATTTGCCTAGAATCTGCTTGAATACACGCTGCAGATCGGCTGTCGGATCGGTGCTGAGTGTGGCTGCGCGCCATGCGATATGGTGATCAGGACGTACCAGAACACAGCCTGAATCGCTTATTTCGTTTGCGCGGGCCCAGTCGCCA
Organism: Roseibium algae; assembly: GCF_037783265.1. Taxonomy (NCBI): domain Bacteria; kingdom Pseudomonadati; phylum Pseudomonadota; class Alphaproteobacteria; order Hyphomicrobiales; family Stappiaceae; genus Roseibium; species Roseibium algae. Next base: position 364,411 of record NZ_JBAKIA010000001.1, on the reverse strand, counting down.
GTATGGTCGATGTAAGCTTGACGTGGGCCGATGATATGCACCGCCAGGTCAAGTCCGAGATCCGCAGCAATCACTTCTGCGGCTGATTTCCAAGCTTCGCCGCCAATCCCGGTCAGGATCGTGAATTTGCCCTTGCCGCATAGATCCAGTGTTGAGTGTTTCGCGCCATTGACCTTGTCGAACACGCAGCAATGAGGAAGACGCGCTCCAGGCCAAGTCGTTGGCTGGTAGTGGAGTTCAGCGTCTTTTTCAAATGCTGGTTCGGGCTGTCCATCCGCTTCAATTGCGGAGGACTTATAGCGCTGATTCATCTCGACGCCATGGGCGTCGAACTCGTATTTTTTGAAGGCAATGGTGTCCTGGATCGCCTTGCGCTGGGTTTCGGCTTCAGGTGTACCGTGACACAGGGCACTTAGGTTCTCCGCCATCACCTCAGGATCAACACCGGCGCCCATTCCGAGAGCTTCAAAGATAGGACCTGTTTCACCAATTGACTGATTGGCGCGGGTTACGATCTGTTTGGCCACAGGGGCGCGTTCTTCGGAATAACTTTTGAGCAAAGACTCGTTGGCCTGCCCCTTGAGAACTGCCGCCAGTTTCCAGGCAAGGTTAAAGCCGTCCTGGATGGACGTATTAGAGCCAAGGCCGTTTGAAGGCGGGTGGCGGTGGGCTGCGTCGCCCATGATGAACACTCGGTCTTTTTGCATGTGGGTGGCGTACATATTGTTGACGGTCCAAGTGTTGGCCGAGAGCAGTTCAATGTCCAAATCAGGGTCGCCAATCAACTGGCGGGCAACGCTTGTGGCTAATTCGGCGTCGACCTCAGGCGCAGGCTGATTGATGTCATAGCCCCAGACAATCAACCACTCGTTCCACGGACGAACCATGCGCACCAGTCCCATGCCGATGCCGCCAACATCTGCACCTGGCTGCATCACCCAATAGAGAACCGAAGGCCGATGGGCGACGTATTGGGACAGGTCCGCCCGGAACAGAATGTTCATAGAGCCGCCAACGCCCATCTTGCCTTCAAATGGCAGATCAGCATGTTCGGCCACAAGTGAATTGCTGCCATCGGCGCCGACCAGATACTTCGAGCGGATGGTGACTTCCATGCCGGTCAACCGGTCGAGACAGGTCGTGGTTACGCCGTCTGCGTCTTGCTCATGGCTGACATATTGGGTCGACATGCGGGCCTGCGTGCCTCTTGAGCACGCGGTTTTGAACAGCAGCGGTTCCATGAAAGTCTGGGGCAGGTCGTTCATCAGTGTCGGTGATGACAGCTGATGCTCCGCCTTCGACAGCGGATGGTTGCCCCAGCTCTTCATGCGGCCGATTTCTTCGCCTGCCAGGCTTGTGCAGAAGATGTTTTCGCCCATCAGGTCCTGATGGCTGGCATGCATGTAGGCTTCGTCTTCCACATCGCGGCCAAGATCGCGCAACACTTCCATGGTGCGTTGATTGGTGATGTGTGCACGTGGGCTGTTCGCAAGCCAGCGGTATCGATTGATCGCCATGTTCTCAATGCCGTAGCTTGAGAGCAATGCTGCTGTCGCGGAGCCTGCTGGGCCCGTGCCTATGATGAGTACGTCAGTCGAGATATCAGTCATTTGGCTCTCCCTTGGATTCTTGATGTAAACTGCCTCCGCTCAGGCGGCGGCGAATTGGAAAGAGTTCAATCCCGGTCTTGTCCTTGAAGAGGCCCCAAAGCCCGCGCGGCGCGAACAGCATAGTGACAATACCGAGAAATCCGAGGACCAGAAGGTACCAAGAGCCATAATCAGAAAGCGTGCTTTGTAGGATGAAGAACACCAGAATACCGATGATGGGGCCTTCGATGGTGCCGATGCCGCCGATCACAACAATAAAGATGATGTAGGCAGTCCAATCGATAAGCGAGAAAGCTGCGTCTGGCGAAATCCGACCTTTCTGAAGGTAGATCAAGGCTCCGGCAAGTCCGGTCAAAAAGGCCGTACTGAGATACACGATTGTCTTGATCTTGCGCGCATCGACGCCGACTGATTTGGCCGCAATCTGATTGTCGCGCACGGCTGCCAGACCTAGCCCCGGACTAGATCGCAGCAGCCAGTAAATCAGGCCGATGGTGGCGACGACCAGAACCAGCGCCAGCCAGTAGGTTATGACATCGGCGGCGGCGGACGTTTTGAAACCGAAGGTGTCCTTCAAGAATTCAACGCCGAACATCTCTTTTGTTGCGCCACGTGGCAGCGACGTACCCGTGCCGCCACCGAGTGTTTTCCATTGCGCTAAAGATAGTCGAACGATTTCAGCGGCAACCCAGGTTCCGATTCCGAAATATGCACCTTGCAAGCGAAAGGTGAATATCGCGGTGGGAATGGCCAGCAAGGCGGCGGAGACACCGGCCAGCAAGATGGAGATAATCGGATCCAGCCCAAGCAGAATAACCCCTGCGAACATCGCATAGGCCCCAAAGCCTACAAAGGCCTGTTGTCCCACCGAGACCAACCCGGCGTAGCCAGCCAGAAGGTTCCAGCTTTGGGCCAGTACCAACATGGTCAAAATGAAAAACAAGTCCTGGATCAGGCTTCGTGAGACAAAGAACGGGGCAAAGATAGCTGCGCCCAAAACTCCAATTGAGAGTACGAGAAACACGGATGATGTGCGGGTCCGGGTTTCCACCGTCCAGGGCGCTTTTACGCTGTTGGTCATGACGGTCTCCTCAATCCACTGCGCGGGGGAACAGGCCGCGGGGGGCCACAAGAAGGACAACCACAAAGGCTATATGGCCTGCGAGGATTTGCCATTCGGGATTGATAGCAGCCCCTAACGTCTGGGCGACACCAATGATGATCCCACCTGCGAGCGTGCCCCAAAGTGAGCCCAGCCCGCCAATAATCACGGCTTCAAACGCGTAAATCAAACGAGCGGGACCGACTGTTGGATCAAAATTGGCACGTGTGCCCAGGTAAAGCGCTGCGATCGTCACGACGATCATGGCGATGCCGGTTGCTGTTGCGAAAATGTTTTGCGGCCGAATGCCCATCAAGCTGGCGGTGGTCGGGTCATCCGAAGTTGCCCGGAACGCGCGCCCAAGGGATGTGTGATAAAACAGCAAATTAAGCGCCACGATCACGGCGATGGCCGAGCCGAAAGTCAGCAATGGCATCACACCGACATTGATCGGGCCCAAAGCAACGGAAGCCGTTTCCACCGGTCCGACAGACAGGCGCTGGCTATCTGCAGAAAAACCTTCCAGCAACGCGTTTTGAATGACAATCGACAGGCCGAATGTTACCAGCAAAGGCGGGAGGAAATCACCGCCCAGTGTTCGGTTTAAAATATGCTTCTGGAGCAACCAGCCGATTGCAAACATGATTGGTGCTGCGACTAATGCAGCCAGAAACGGGTTCAGCCCTAGAACAGAGACAAGCACGAGGATCAGATAGGCAGCCAGCACGATCAAGTCACCATGGGCGAGGTTGATCAGCCGCATTATCCCGAACACAAGACTAAGCCCTGCTGCAAATAAAGCATAAAGACCGCCAAGCAGAATACCCTGCACAATTGTATCGACCCAAATCATAAGGTAGCTCCGAAATAGGCGGCTTGTATGGCATCACGGGTCAGATCTTGAGGCCGACCTTCAAGGGTTACCTTGCCTTCCATCATGCAATAGACACGGTCGGCGACCCTCAGCGCCTGACTGATGTCTTGCTCCACCACAACAATTGATGTTCCGGTTTTCTTGATGCGCGGCAGGGCAGCATAGATGTCCTTGATGATCACCGGAGCAAGCCCCAGACTGATTTCATCACACAACAGAACCTTAGGGTTGGACATCAGCGCCCGGCCAATGGCGACCATTTGCTGCTGGCCACCGGACAGTGCTGTTCCGGGATTGTGGCGGCGCTCCCGCAGGATAGGGAACATGTCGTAGACTGTATCCAGAGACCAGGGTCCGGCGACTTTGCGGCCATAACAGCCGATCTGCAGGTTTTCCTCGACGGACAGCGAGGGAAACAACTTACGGCCCTCCGGCACCATGGCAATTCCCTTTGCCAGAATGTCGGCGGCGTGGATGCTACCGATGCCCGTATCGTCAAATCGGATGGCGTCCGGGGCATTGTGCAAGACTCCGGCGATTGATCGCATGAGGGTTGTCTTGCCTGCACCATTTGCGCCGATGATCGCGACCGTTTCACCTTCGTTCAACTGGATGTCGACCCCAAACAGCGCCTGGAAATCCCCATAATGGGCGATGAGGTTTTGGGTTGTAAGGAGTGTCATCAAACATCAAGCCCCAAGTAGATTTCACGTACGTCCTTGGACGCCATGATCGCGTCCGGGTCTCCGATCCCGATCACCTTGCCAAAGTCGAGGACAAGCAAACGTTGGGCGACCGAAGTCAGTGCATGCAGGACATGTTCGATCCAGATGATAGACATTCCTGTCGCGTGAATTTTCTTGATCGTTGCAATCAAGGCATGGCACTCGCCCTCGGTCAGACCGCCCGCGATTTCGTCGAGTAACAGGACGTTCGGTCGGGTGGCGAGGGCTCGGGCGAGCTCAAGGCGTTTGCGTTCCAACAGGCTCAGTTTGCCGGCCACATCGTTGGCGCGATCAATCAGACCGGTTTCGACCAGAATGTTCGCGCATTCGACAGAAACGTCGCGTTCGGGAACATTGTTGCCATAGGTCCCGGAAACGATCAGGTTCTCAAACACTGTTAGTTGTTCAAATGGCTGCGGGATTTGGAAAGTACGTCCTATCCCGCCAATGCATCGTGCCATTGGCGGGATCTTGGTGATGTCTTTACCCTCAAATGAAATCTGCCCCTCGTCCACCGAGAGGTTGCCCGTGACCAGGTTAAAGAGCGTTGATTTACCGGCACCGTTTGGACCTATCACGCCAAGAGCTTCGCCCTTCGCGAGATCGAAAGTAATGTTCTGTGACACCTTGAGGGCGCCAAAGGATTTCGACACATTGTTGAGTGAAAGGATAGTCATCCCGCGAGACCTGTCAGATAAGGCGAGGGCACGCTGGCCCCCGCTGGGTTTTGGCTGTCGTCTATCAGGTGATCGGCTGCATTTTGCCGCCGGTTGGAATGTTAGGTGCTGTCTTATTGTCAGTGATAACGAGATCGTAAGCGCCATCATCCTTCAAGCGCCATTGTCCGCCGACCAGAGGTGTCTTGGCGATATTCTTGGCGGCAAACGGAGGAAGGCCTACGTCATCCCAGGCAATCGGTCCGACAATGGTATTCAGCTGGGTTGCGGCAATTGTTTCGGATACCGCATCCGCATCAGTCGGATCGTCGACTCGTTTCATAACATCGACAGCCAATTCGAATAGTGCATGGACGAAGCCGATGGGCTGGGTCCATGGACGACCTGTCGCCTGGGTAAATCCGGCGGCAAGAGCAGCTGAGGTTTCGCCCGTCAATGAGGAGGAGAATGGATGGTTTGGTGACCACCAGACCTCTGAGGACAAGTTGTTGCCCGCCTCGCCCAGCGCCTCAACGGCTTGTGGGAACAGAATTGCTTTGCCGATAGAGGCGATCTTTGGCGTGAAACCTTGCTGCTTCGCCTGGGTCCAGAAAGTTGTGAAATCCGGTGGGATCATCACCCCAGTGATGATTTCGGTATTCGCCGCCTTGAAGGCATTGATTTGGGCGGAAAAATCATCGGTAAGGTTCTGGTAGCGACCGGTATCTGTCAGGTTGTAGCCCTGCTTTTCAAGAACGGGCGGGAAACCGACATTTGCATCGCCCCAGGCATTACCATCGCCATCGTTCGGGTACAGTCCACCAACTTTCTTGTTGGTCTCTAGTTGAGCCCACATGTTGGTGAAGACCGAGATGACGTCTTCAAGGCCAAAGAAGAAATGATAGGCATAATTGAAGGACTGCCAGGATGCAGGATCGCCAGGATTGCCTTGCTGGCCGATAAACCAAGGCTGCCACGGGGCAATGGTGGACAGGCAAGGTACTTCTTCGGATTCGCAAGTGGTCGCGACTGGATTTGTGGTTTCTGGCGTGGATGCGACCAGCATCAGGTTGATCTCGTCGTCGATGATCAGTTCACGGGCCACCTCCGCAGCCCGGTTAGGGTTGGACTGACTGTCCTTGACGATAACTTCAATGTTCAGCCCTTGGGCTTTTGCTGCCGCCTTGGCACCAGCGATAATGAAACTGTCTGCCTCTGCAAACGATGCCAGTGGTCCGGTTTGCGGGCTGACATAGCCGAGTTTGATTGGCATGTCTTGCGCACGTGCAGGAAGCACGAGACCAGAGGTGCCTGCTACGGCAGTCGCAGCGACCGAATTTTTCAGAAAAGTCCGTCTATTCCACATGTTGGTTCCTCCCAGAACAACAGAATCAAAGTGCCGGACGGGTTCCTTCCCAGGCATTTTGAAGCAATTTGCGAATGGACACGCGATCAATAGGGCGCGGGTTCCAATATGGGTTTTCGATCGCAATTTCTGTTGCGCGATCTAGATCGGCTTCCGTCAACCCGAGGTCTTTCAGGGCTTGCGGGGCACCAATGTCTTTTGAGAAGTCGAAAAGCCCTGTGCCGGGCGTTGTGCCGAAAAGATCTGCTATCGGCTTAAGTTCGCCGGGCACTGCAGCGGTATTGAAACCGACAGTGTGTGGCAGCATGATTGCGTGGGTTTGGGCATGTGGCGTGTCGAAGCTGCCGCCGAGCGTGTGGCAGATCTTGTGGTGCAGTGCCATGCCTACGGCTCCAAGGACCGTGCCGCATAGCCAAGCGCCATAAAGTGCGTCGGCCCGCGCAGTTGCATCCGAAGGATCGACCACGAGAGCTGGCAAAGACCTTTTAAATGCAGCAAGACCTTCGAGCGCCATTAGGCTGGAGACCGGATTGCGATCTTGAGCATACAGAGCCTCTGCGGCATGGGCCATGGCGTTCAACCCGCTGGTTATGCTCATCCCAAGAGGGAGCCCCAGTGTCAGATCCGGATCGTAGATCACCACTTCGGGTAGGATGTTGTCGCCGCGGATGGTTGTTTTGCGTCCACCTTCCGTCTGGCCAAGGATCGAGGTGACTTCGGATCCTGCATAGGTTGTTGGGATCACGACTTGCGGCAGACCGGACCGATAGGCAATTGCCTTGCCTAGGCCCGTTGTGGAGCCGCCACCCAATGCAACAACGCAATCTGCTCCAGTGGTCTTGACCACTTCCATGGCTTCTTCGGTAATGTCCACCGGTGTGTGCATGGCTGCTTTGGAGAAGACGCCAACGCTCAGTCCACCTAGCTGGCCTGACAGGCTTTCAGCATCGGCTTCCTGGTGTGGTGTCGAAAGGAGAAGCGCTTTTGTGCAGCCAAGTTTTTCGATCCATGAACCGGTTTCGGCTTTTTTGCCAGCACCGAACACGATGTGGGCCGCACTTCCGCGGTAGGTAAAGGCACTGACCATCAACGCGTCTCCTGGGCCGATGGATTGAGGTAGAAATCAACGTCAAGCTTCAGCGCTTGGTCTTCGTTGACCGCTGCTCTCTTGAAGCAGCCGACCAGGCCGGGTTTGACGCTAAATAAGGGGTCGGTTCCAAGGTTCGGGTCGTCGCCATCGAAAACCTGCGTTGTCAGTGTTTCGAAACCATCTGCCGAAACCTGGAAGTAGATGTGAGCAGGCCGGCAAAGAGAGGCTCCGAGCTTGACAAGTAGGGCGCCTAAAGGTCCATCCTTGGGGACTTCGTATCCAGATGGCCTTATGGTCCGATAGGAGATCGCGCCTCTGTCGTCAGCCAGAAAGTGGCCGCGCAAATTGTGCTCAGGCTGCAAGTCCGGCTGCTGGTTTTCATAGTATCCTTCGGCATTGGCCTGCCAGGTTTCCAAACGCGCACCGGAGACTGGAGATCCATCGAGATCCTTGATCTTGACGGATACCGCGACCGTACTGCCGACCTCATCGAGGCTGATGTTGTCGCCTTGTGGCATCAGCGGGACATCCGAGCGATAAAACGGACCGCGCATGGTGTTTGGTGTCGCCTGATCTGGTCGATCGGAATTCAGAGAATCAACAAGTGCAGATGTGCCGAGCAAGTCTGACACCAAGACCCACTCCTGACGGCGCTCATCACACAGATGACCGACTTCGGTCAGGAACTTGATGGCTGCATGCCAGTCACTCAAAGACGGCTTGGTTTCTCGTATAATGGCATGAACATGCTCTGCTACCTTGCTCAGCACTTCTGCTAGGCGTTCGTCTGCTGCACCGCTAATCCGTTCGGAAAAGAGCTGGTCAGATTTTTCCGCTTGGAAATAGGCAATATCAGACGTGCCGATCATGTTCCCTCCCAACGTTCATTTACTGAACTTGGGGGGATAATATCTGGCGAAATGACATGCTTGATGATTATTGAGTCTGAGTTTATAACAAATTGCTATGAAAATTGATGAAAGACATCTCATTCAGCTCGCAGCTGTTGTGCAAGCTGGCAGTGTCACTCGCGGAGCTGACCTGCTCGGCATGACCCAATCGGCTGTCTCTCGGACATTGTCCTCGCTGGAGAAACGGCTTGGAGAACCGTTCTTCTTGAAAGGCCAACGCCCGTTGCAGCCAACTCCCTTGGCACGAGCCCTGGCAGATCAGGGCAATGTGATGATGACTGCATCGCGCAAGGCGTCCGAAATCATCCAGAATTTCCATGAAGGCAAGGCGGGAGGTGTCCGGGTCGGAGGAACGCCGTTCTTTATGGATGCACTGATCTCCAGTATGACTGCCGAGTTTCAGAACGCCTATCCCGAAATCCGGGTGGATCAGAGCTATGGCTACGTAAAAGACTTGCGCGAGGCGATTTATTCGGATCGGATCGATCTTGCGATTTGCCCGATTGATATTCTAGGTGAGGGATCCGGCCTCGTTTTTGAAGAGATATTGCCCGGACGCAATGTCGTTGCCTGCAGTGTGCTGCATCCTCTTTTGAACAAACGCAGACCCACCGCGCAGGAACTGCTCGAATATCCCTGGGTTGCACCGCCTGAAGGCAGTCCGCTTTACGCAGATCTGCATTCCATCCTCTTGTCTCTCGGCGCGACGGAAATCAAAATCCGTTATTCGGGTGGCTCGCTTGCCAGCGTGATCAATTATATGACCCGGACAAATGCCCTTACGGTGCTTCCACACAGCGTGGTTTTTGCATACCGGAAAGATCGTACGCTGACCGCGCTTCCTTTCAAGATCCCGCACCCGGATCGTGCTCTGGGAATCCTGCGGCGGGCAGATGCCCCTTATTTGCCAGCAATCGACAAATATGCGCAGCATATCGCAACCGGTTTCAAGGACCTGCGCCACCTTATCAAACGGCATGAAGATGCTGTGGTCTGGGGCGCATGAAGCCTAAAAACCTAGATTTTATAAATGCTGGAGCCCCGGTCTTAATGTGTAATAAGCTGTCAAGTGTCAGGCTTTGAGGAAACCAAATGAAAACCCGCATCACTGAGCTTTTCAATATTGAACATCCGATCATTCAGGGTGGTATGCATTTTGTTGGTTTTGCCGAGCTGGCAGCAGCTGTTTCAAATGCGGGAGGTCTGGGATGCATCACCGGTTTGACGCAAAGGTCTCCGGCGGATCTGGCCAATGAGATCGCCCGGTGCAAAGACATGACCGACAAGCCATTCGCGGTGAACCTGACCTTCCTGCCGACGGTCAGCTCTCCAGATTATCCCGGATACGTTAAGGCCATTATTGAGGGCGGTGTCAGCGTTGTTGAAACGGCGGGGCGGAATCCTGAGCAGGTCATGCCTTATCTCAAGCAGGCTGGCATCAAGGTCATCCACAAATGCACCTCTGTTCGCCATGCCCTAAAGGCGCAGTCTATAGGCTGTGATGCGGTCTCGGTGGATGGGTTCGAATGTGGTGGCCACCCGGGGGAAGACGACATTCCGAACATGATCCTGCTGCCCCGTGCTGCTGATGAACTTGAGATTCCTTTCGTGTCTTCAGGCGGTCAGTCCGACGCACGCTCGCTTGTGGCGTCGCTGGCCATGGGCGCTGAGGGCATGAATATGGGCACACGCTTCATGGCGACCGTCGAGGCGCCGATCCACCAGAATGTGAAAGATGCCATCGTTGCCGCCTCTGAGCTGGATACGCGCCTGATTATGCGCCCCTTGCGTAACACGGAGAGAGTGCTGACCAACAAGGCGGTCGAAAAGGTTATTGCGACGGAACGAGAAAAAGGTGCAGACCTCACGTTTGAAGACGTGGCATATGAAGTGGCGGGCGTCTATCCGAAAGTGATGATCGACGGCGATATGGATGTTGGTGCATGGTCTTGCGGCATGGTTGCAGGTCTGATCCACGACATTCCGACCTGCAAAGAGCTGATTGACAGGATCATGTCTGAGGCGGATGACATCATCAACACGCGCTTTAAGGCGATGTTGGTGGAATAACGCTCTATTACTGACTGTCTTCACCATCCGCCTCCAACAAGCATTGACTAAACCGTCAAAACTGAGCAAAAACGTCCAACATTTTTGTGAATGAGACGCGAAATGCTTTTTGGTGGACGGAAATCGGATGATGACACTGTGGTCGAGATGTTGGCCTCCGTCATTCGCCGTGACATTTCCTTTGGTGTGCTGTCCCCGGATCAAAAGCTCAAGATTGATGGCTTGCGCAAATCCTATGGCGGCTCAAATCATTCGATGCGTGAAACGCTGAGAATGCTGACCTCCGAAGGTCTGGTTGAGGCTACAAATCAGCGCGGATATCGGGTGACATCAGCAACGGAAGACGATTTGCGGGATATTCTGCTGCTGCGTCTTGAGGTTGAAACGCTCGGCCTTAAACGGTCCTTTGAGCGGGCCAATGTGGCTTGGGAATCTGGTGTTGTCGCCGCGTTGCACGCGGTGACCCGTGCTGACAGCGCCGTCCAGGAACAGCCCGATGATGTGACTGCCCTTGAGTGGGACGAAGCCTGCCGCGCCTTGACCATTGCATTGGTGGCTGCAAGCGGTTCGCCGCGTTTGATGGATATGGTGGCGCAGTTTTATGGTCAGTCCCGACGTTTCAGGCTGGCCTTGTTGCGGGAAGGGCGTATCGACTTTTCCGCTCGCAAAGCCCGACAGGAGCTCTTGCGTGAAGCGGTCATTGCACGAGATCAAGGCAAGGCTCTGACGGTGCTGGAAGACGAAATCAACAAAGATTTGGGTGTTTGAAACCCATATCAAGGATCATATTGGGAGGAAACTAATGATCAAGTTCAACAGACGGCAGACACTGGGTCTGCTCGGTGCGGCTGCAGCTACAGGGCTTGCAGCTCCCGCCATTGCGCAAAACAAGAAGATTGTTGTCGGCGCACTTCGGTTCACCTCGCATTCCGGTAGCTTCGTTGCTGTTGAGAGGGGCTATTTTGCGGATGCTGGCCTTGATGTTGAACTTCGGTTCTTCCAGGCCGCCCAACCGATGGCCGTGGCCATTGCCTCTGGCGATGTCGACTATGCGGTGACGGCGGTCTCCGGCGGTCTGATTTCGCTGGCCGACAAAGGCGCAATCAAGGTGATTGGCGGAGCTCTGAGTGAAGAGCCTGGCATTGATGGGCAAAAAATTCTGGCATCCAATGCTGCGTTCGAAGCTGGTCTGACGTCGCCTGCGCAGCTAGGTGGTAAGAAATTCGGCATTTCGAACGCTGGATCCTCCTTCCACTACATGGGCTCAAGAGTTGCCCAGGCCGAAAACGCGGAAATGTCCTTCACGCCGCTGCAAAAAGTCGGCGCAATCATCGGTGCCTTGAAGTCCGGGCAGATCGACGCCTGGTCAATTCAGCCGCATATTGCCAGTGCGTTGGCTGGCTCTGGTGCCGTTCAAGTGATCGGTAAGATTTCAGATTACCTGCCAAATTATCAGGTTACCACGGTGTTTACGTCGGCTAAAAATGCCTCTGATGAGCGTGAACAGACATCTGACTTCCTGAAGGGATTCAGCAATGGTGTTGCAGACTATACCGCCGCTATGATCGATAAGACTGGCGGTGAAGAGGGCGTCAATGAGATGGTCGATTTGATCCATAAGTACGTCTATGCGGATCGTCCGCGCGAAAAGGCTGCGCCGTCGATCATCAAAGGTGCGATGCGGATCAACAAGGACGCCAGGCTGAACATCGCATCCGTGCAGGATCAGTTGAGCTGGTTCCAGTCTGAAGGTCTGGTGGACAACGATATAACGCTCGATACCTTTGTCGACACAAGCTACGTCGAAACCTACAAGGCCTAAGGTCTTTCTACGAGGCTGGGCTGGTTGCGCCGAATATATGCAGCCAGCCTGGCTTTCGTCTTTAAAGGTGGTTCCCCATGGACATTCGTCTGGACGCGATCAGCCATTCCTATGGTGGCACTGCTGTGTTTCGCGATATCTCACTGGATATTCCAACTGGGCGGATTGTCTGTCTTGTTGGCCCATCAGGTTGCGGCAAATCTACGCTTTTGCGTCTGATTGGCGGTCTTGAGCAGGCAACACAGGGCCGCGTTCTACAGCTTGGCACACCGCCTGAAGGCTGCTTGAATCCACTGACCTATGTCTTTCAGGATTTTGCCCTCCTGCCTTGGCGCTCGGTGCGCGGTAACATCTCTCTGGTGTTGGAAGACCACGGCATTCGTGGGAAACGTGCCGATGCTATTATTTCCGATGTGCTTGCGCGAACCAAGCTGACTGATTTTGGCCGGGCTTTGCCGCGCCAGCTGTCCGGCGGGATGAAGCAGCGTGTGGCCATTGCCCGGGCTTTGGCTGTCAAACCTGCGGTCATGTTGATGGATGAGCCTCTGTCTGCGTTGGACAGCCAGACCCGTGAATTGCTGATGGACGATCTGGTTGGCCTTTGGACCCGTCAGCCTTTCACTGCCGTCTATGTGACACATAATCTTGCCGAGGCTGTCCGCTTGGGGCATCGCATTGTTGTTTTGTCACGCAGGCCGGGAGAAATCCGCGAAGTCGTCGAAGTTGACAAGCCTCTGATTGAACGCGGCCATGGCGACCGGGACCTTGAAAAAATCCAGGCGCATTTATGGGATCTGATGCGCGAAGAAGCGCGCGCTGCGGACGTGGAGCTGCTGGATGTCTGATGTCACCCACATCCATATTCGCCAGAACGACCAGAGCGACCAGACTGCTCGTGAAACCCAACAGCCGATTGAAGTCCGGTTTCGCGGCGGCGGGTTTGCGCCCAAATCACCCCGCTGGGTCGGCGCGATGGTGTTCGTGGTTCTGATTGCAATCATGGAACTGGGCACCCGCACAGGCTGGATTTCATCGCTGACGTTGCCCAGACCCTCTGACGTTCTTGAAACATTCGTCCAGCTTTGGCAAAGCGGGCTGCTGTTCAAACATCTGATGCCATCCCTGAGCAGACTTGCTGTTGGAGCTGCGATCGGTGCCAGCTTTGGCGTCGGGGTTGGCGTTTTGATCGGACTTTTTTCCTATGTGCGCGCTGGGTTGGTTCCTTTGGTCGCTGCAATCTTTCCGATCCCGAAAATTGCGCTGTTGCCGCTGTTCGTCATCTGGTTCGGGATTGACGAGAGTTCCAAATATGCACTGATCGCCTTTGGCACTTTCACCCCGACGGTGGTGGCAACTTATGGTGCGGTGGACAACGTGGACCGGTCGCTGATCCGTATGGGGCAGAGCTTCGGGCTATCCTGGTTCTCGATTGTTCGAAAGATCGTTTTGCCGGGAGCCATGCCTGGCATCCTGTCAGGTCTGCGCATCTCCCTGGCGATTGCCATCATCCTTCTGGTTGCCGCCGAAATGCTGGGCGCTGAATATGGAATTGGTGCCTATATCCTAGAAGCAGGTTCTCTGTATGATCTGGAGCGATTATTCGCCGGTGTCATGATCTTGTCAGTTCTCGGCGTCACGCTCAGCATGACCATCGGCCTGATTGAAAAACGCCTGCTGAGCTGGCGTTCCTAAACTCAACGTTTGAATACCACCAGTGTAATGCTGGCAGGTAAATGTGAACTAAAAACATTGGTTCAAGCCGCAGCAGATGCATTGCATTCATCATCCAAGGTTTGGTGGTGACGACTGAAGCAATCACATTCTGACCTTGGAAAAAAGTTGGCTTAAATGACCGGAATTCTTGCGAGAAAAATCGACCTGGTGATCTTTGATTGTGATGGCGTTTTGATCGACAGTGAGGTCATCAGCGCGAAAATGTTGGTTGAAGAGCTCGGCAAGCGGGATGTCCATATTACGATGGATTATGTTGCGCATCATTTTCTGGGGCGCAGTTATCCGGTTGTTCTTGAGCAGATCCGCAAAGAGTTCGACGTCGACCTGCCTCCTGAATTTGAAGAGCAATATCGTGCCCGTCTTCTGATGGCTTACGAGCAGAGCCTTTTGCCCGTCGAGGGTGTTCGGCAAGTTCTGGAACAGCTTGCTGTGCCGTTTTGTCTGGCAACAAGTTCCAGCCCGGTTCGGCTTGCCAAGTCATTGGAAATGACTGGACTGGCGACATTTTTCACTGGTCGAACCACCACCGCTTCTGAAGTTGCCAATGGCAAACCGGCACCAGATCTTTTCTTTTTGGCAGCGAAAAGATTTGGAGCCGATCCGGAAAACTGCCTGGTCGTTGAGGACAGTGAAAACGGCGTAAATGCGGGTCTGGCAGCTGGCATGAAGGTTTGGCGTTTCATTGGCGGATCTCACCTGAAACACTTATCCAATTCACGGGACAACGCGGCGGGTGCTGAACAAGTGTTTGCATCTTACGGTGAATTCTTCCAGCTTGAGCCCGATTTACGCTTGGGCTGAAAGACGATGACACAGATGAATAATGGTGAGAGTTCGCGGCTTGATGATGCTGCCCGCGCCGGGTGGCTGTATTACGTTGCTGGCAATACACAAGATGAAATCGCCCGTAAGCTTGGCGTGTCGCGCCAGTCAGCCCAAAGGCTCGTATCTCTTGCCGTCAGTGAACGGCTGATCAAGGTTCGGTTGGATCATCCGATTGCAAATTGTATGGAACTGGCCAACCGATTGACCGAACGCTTTGGCTTGCGGTCTTGCGAGGTTGTGCCAAGTGATCCGGATGCGCCGTCTTCGATTGTCGGTGTCGCTCAGGCTGGTGCTGCCGAGATGGAACGGTATCTGAAGTCGAAAGATCCAAAGATAATTGCCATCGGAACAGGCCGCGCATTGCGCAGCTGCGTTGAGCAACTCCCGATGATGGATTGTCCGCAACATCGTATTGTTTCGCTGCTTGGCAACATGATGTCGGACGGCTCGGCGACGGCTTACAACGTGGTCATACGCATGGCTGAACGGGTGAACGCGAAGCACTATCCGATGCCTTTGCCTGTGCATGCCAGGTCTTCAGATGAACGTCGGATCCTGCACAATCAGGAACCTGTCCATAATATTTTAGAGCTCGCCCGCCAAGCCGACATTACATTTGTTGGAATCGGCAACATGGACGAGCATTCGCCAATCTATGTCGATGGTTTTTTGACGCACGACGAGTTGCATTCTTTTCTCGAGGTTGGGGCTGTCGGTGAGATTACCAGCTGGTCCTATGACGGCAACGGGCACATCATTGACGGGTTGCTCAATGACCGGGTCAACAGCGCGCCAATGATCGTCGATTCTCGCAATCCGGTATTTGGGGTTGCTGCAGGCGAAGCCAAGGTGCCCGCCATTCGCGGCGCGATGATCGGTAAGCTGATCAATTGTCTGATTACCAATGAGTTCACTGCGACGCGTCTTCTGGAGACTTAAGTTCCGTGGCTGTAAAATTCTAATATTGAAATAATTAGGTAATATATTCTCAGGGCGGTTGTAGTTCTTTTTTGCTGCAGCCCAATATTGACTCGCGAGTACCATCGTGTGAGTATTTGCCCTGTTGATTGGCAAATGCCCAATCTTGCCTGGGAGGGAACTATGACAATTCATACCCGTGCGCTGCTTGGCGCATGCGCAGTTGTGGCTTTTTGCCTGCCTGCGACAGCTGATACACTCACCATCGCAACCGTGAACAACGGTGACATGATCCGTATGCAGGGTCTGACAGAGGATTTCACAGCAAAGACCGGTCATACGGTCGAGTGGGTCACTCTCGAGGAAAACGTGCTCCGTCAGCGCGTGACACAGGACATCGCTGCCAAAGGCGGTCAGTTCGACATCATGACAATCGGCATGTACGAAACACCGATCTGGGGCAAGCAGGACTGGCTTGTTTCCCTGAACGATTTGCCGGCATCCTACGACATCGATGACATTCTGCCTGCAATGCGCGGCGGCCTGTCAGTCGATGGCACGCTCTACGCTGCGCCATTCTACGGCGAAAGCTCTATGATCATGTATCGCACTGATCTGATCGAGAAGGCCGGACTTGAAATGCCTGATGCGCCGACCTGGGACTTCGTCGCTGATGCAGCGCGGAAGATGACCGACAAGGACAATGAAATTTACGGGGTATGCCTTCGCGGCAAAGCTGGCTGGGGCGAAAACGCAGCTTTCATCACTGCCATGTCCAACTCGTTCGGCGCACGTTGGTTTGATATGAACTGGAAGCCACAGTTCGACAGCCCACAGTGGGCCGAAACCCTGAATTTCTACATCAACCTGCTGAATGACGCAGGCCCTCCTGGGGCTTCGACCAACGGTTTCAATGAAAACCTGTCGCTGTTTCAGCAGGGCAAGTGCGGCATGTGGATTGATGCCACCGTTGCGGCATCCTTTGTGACCAACCCGAACGATTCCACTGTTGCGGACAAAGTCGGTTTCGCCTTGGCACCAGACAATGGTCTTGGCAAGCGCAGCAACTGGCTTTGGGCTTGGGCACTGGCAATTCCGGCAGGCACTCAGAAAGTAGAGGCGGCTAAGCAGTTCATCGAATGGGCTACGTCCAAGGACTACATTGAACTTGTCGCCGAAAAAGAAGGCTGGGCCAATGTGCCTCCGGGAGCACGTACTTCGCTTTACGAGAACCCGAACTACCAGAAGGTTCCATTCGCGAAAATGACGCTGGACAGCATCTTGTCCGCTGATCCGACCAATCCGACGGTCGACCCGGTGCCTTATGTTGGCGTGCAGTTCGTTGCGATCCCTGAGTTTGCTGGCATCGCCACACAGGTTGGTCAGGAGTTCTCAGCAGCTCTTGCCGGTCAGCAGACTGCGGAACAGGCCCTGGCAAAAGCACAGGCCTTGACCTCGGAAGAAATGGAAGCTGCCGGTTACTAAGGCACTCCTCCTAGACTGGAGGGCGGCGCGGATCATCGCCCTCCAGTTTCTGCACTTTCAAAAGCCCCAACGACTTCTGCGTCAGGAGTCCGTCAGAAAATTAAGGTGTGACCATGGCAACCCAGCATTCTCGCTCTGCCGCACGCATCATGATGGCGCCTGCCGTTATTCTTTTGCTGGGTTGGATGCTCGTCCCGCTGACAATGACCTTGTACTTCTCTTTCAAGAAATATCTGCCCCTGCGCGGCGGTGATCTTGGATGGGTCGGGTTCGACAATTACATCCGCTTTGTGTCATCCAGCGCCTTTTGGCCCAGCGTCCAGACAACGCTCATCATTGTTGGTAGCGTTCTGCTGATCACTGTTTGCCTTGGCGTATTACTGGCGATCCTGCTGGATCAACCGATGTGGGGACAAGGTGTTGTCCGTATTTTGGTGATCGCGCCATTCTTCGTCATGCCGACCGTGTCAGCACTGGTCTGGAAGAACATGTTCATGGATCCAGTGAACGGGTTGTTTGCCCATCTGTGGAAAGTCTTCGGTGCCCAACCGTTGGAATGGCTCAGTGATGCATCGCTGCCCTCAATCATTCTGATCGTCTCCTGGCAGTGGCTGCCCTTTGCGACCTTGATCCTGCTAACTGCCATCCAGTCCCTCGACAGCGAGCAGTTGGAGGCCGCCGAAATGGATGGAGCACCGCCGCTGGCGCGCTTCGGCTTCATCACCCTGCCGCACCTGTCCCGCGCCGTGACAATCGTCATCCTTATTCAGACGATTTTCCTACTGGCGATTTTTGCGGAAATTTTCGTGACCACCGGTGGGGCCTTTGGAACGAGGACACTGACTTATCTGATCTTCCAGCGCGTGCTGGAGAGCCAGAATATCGGCCTCGGCTCGGCTGGCGGTGTCTACGCAATTATTCTCGCCAACATTGTTGCCATCTTCCTGATGCGCATCGTCGGCAAAAACCTGGACGCGTGAGGAGGAAGAGCAATGGCACGATCAGTCACCACACGCCGAAAGGCCATCAACACACTCATCGCCTGGATGATCGGGCTTCTGATCTTTTTCCCGATCCTCTGGACGATCCTGACCAGCTTCAAGACTGAAGCGCAGGCCATCAACGACCCACCGCTGTTCTTCTTCTTTGACTGGACGCTTGAGAATTACGCAGTCGTTCAGGAACGATCAGACTACATGCGGTTCCTCTGGAATTCGGTAATCATTGCAGGTGGGTCAACCGTGCTTGGAATTCTGATCGCCGTGCCTGCTGCCTGGTCAATGGCTTTTGTCCCATCGAAGCGGACCAAGGACATTCTGCTTTGGATGCTCTCCACCAAGATGTTGCCTGCCGTTGGCGTGCTTTATCCAATCTATCTGTTGTTCATCAAAATGGGATTGCTCGATACCCGTATCGGTCTGACATTGGTGCTGATGCTGATCAATCTGCCGATCATCATCTGGATGCTGTACACCTATTTCAAGGAAATTCCCGGCGAAATTCTGGAAGCAGCCCGTATGGACGGTGCGGCCTTGAAAGAGGAAATTCTCTACATCCTGACGCCGATGGCGATCCCCGGGATCGCGTCCACGCTGCTGCTCAACATCATCCTGGCATGGAATGAAGCGTTCTGGACCCTGAACCTGACAGCTGCAAAAGCTGCACCCCTGACGGCCTTCATTGCCAGTTATTCCAGTCCGGAAGGCTTGTTCTATGCAAAGCTGAGCGCGGCCTCGACCATGGCCATTGCGCCAATCCTCATCCTTGGCTGGTTCAGCCAGAAACAGCTTGTGCGTGGCCTGACCTTCGGCGCGGTTAAATAGGAGCTCAAAGATGGGCCAGATCACACTTAACCAGATTACCAAAAGCTTCGGCGATGTTCAGGTGATCCCGCCGCTGGATCTCGAAATCAACGAAGGAGAATTTGTTGTCTTTGTCGGCCCGTCCGGCTGTGGCAAATCCACATTACTGCGACTGATTGCCGGACTTGAAGATGTCTCCAGTGGTAACATCACCATCGATGGTCGGAATGCGACGGAAGTCCCGCCAGCTAAACGCGGGCTGGCGATGGTGTTCCAGTCCTATGCACTTTATCCGCATATGTCAGTCCGAAAAAACATCGCTTTTCCGCTGCGTATGGCGGGGCTCGACAAGGCAGCCCAAAAGGCCAAAGTGGAAGCGGCGGCCAGCGTTCTCAACCTGACTGATTATCTGGAACGGCGTCCCGGGCAGCTCTCCGGCGGCCAGCGACAGCGTGTTGCAATTGGCCGCGCCATTGTCCGTGAACCGTCTGCCTTCCTATTCGATGAACCCCTGTCGAACCTTGATGCGGCCTTGCGGGTCAACATGCGGCTTGAAATTTCTGAACTACACCAGACGCTCAAGACCACGATGATTTACGTTACCCATGATCAGGTCGAGGCGATGACTATGGCCGACAAGATTGTGGTGTTGCAGGCTGGCTTCATCGAGCAGGTCGGCTCTCCTTTGGAACTCTACCACACGCCACGCAACAAATTCGTTGCCGGCTTTATCGGCTCGCCCAAAATGAACCTGATGGAAGGGGCACTTGCGGCAGAATACAGCGCTGAAACCATTGGTATTCGACCTGAGCATCTTTCGGTCTCTTCAACGGAAGGCAAATGGTCCGCGAAAGTTACCGTATCCGAACATCTTGGATCAGATACCTTTCTCTATGTCGATATGGATGGCATTTCCGAGCCGGTCACCGTCCGCGCTTCCGGCGAAGTTGGCTATCGCCATGGCGACCAGATTTATCTGACGCCCGATCCTGAGAAAATCCATCGCTTTGACATGCAGGGACTGCGGGTCGCATGAAGCGTCTCGAAGGGAAATCGGCCCTGATCACCGGCGCAGCCCGTGGGATAGGCAAGGCCTTTGCCGCCTCCTATGTCCGCGAAGGAGCAACCGTTGCGATTGCAGATATTAATCTCGAGGCCGCTCGAGCAACGGCTGCCGAGATTGGCGATGCAGCCTATCCCGTAAAGTTGGATGTCAGCCAACAGAACAGCATTGACGCTACCGTTGGAACGGTGGTCGCCAAGGCAGGTAAACTCGATATTTTGATCAATAACGCTGCGCTGTTCGATGCGTCTGAAATCGTGGATATCACGCGGTACAGCTATGAAAAGCTCTATGCGGTTAACGTCAGCGGCACTCTGTTCACCCTTCAAGCTGCTGCAAAGCAGATGATTAAACAGGGCCATGGCGGTAAGATCATCAACATGGCCTCTCAGGCCGGACGGCGCGGTGAAAGCCTTGTTGCGGTCTATTGCTCGACCAAAGCTGCGGTCATATCGCTTACCCAATCAGCAGGGCTGAACCTGATCAAGCATGGCATCAACGTGAACGCTATTGCGCCGGGCGTGGTGGATGGCGAGCACTGGCAGCATGTCGATGCCATGTTCGCTAAGCTCGAAGGCAAGGCGCTGGGTCAGAAGAAAGCAGAAGTCGCTGCTGGCGTGCCTGCTGGCCGGTTCGCAAACCCGGATGACCTGACCGGAATGGCAATCTTTCTGGCTTCCGAGGACGCCAATTACATCGTGTCCCAGACGTATAACGTCGATGGTGGCCAATGGATGAGCTGATGCAGCTAGAAACCAAATTTCTCCACGCTCTACCAAGCAGCGTTCGCGTGCCGCAATATGACCGGTCGAAACTGACCGCTGGAATCGTTCACATTGGTGTTGGCAATTTCCACCGGGCGCATCAGGCGTGGTACCTGCACCGGCTGTTCGATGAGGGGCTTGATCATGACTGGGCCATCATTGGCGCTGGGGTTCGGCCCTATGATGCTGCGCAGCGCGAAAAGCTTTTGGCCCAAAGTTGCCTGACGACGTTGATTGAGCTCGATCCGTCCGGCACCTCGGCGGAGGTGATCGGTTCCATGATTGACTATCTGCCGATTGAAGAGGGAAACGGCCCTCTCATCGAGCAATTGGCTGAAGCCAACATCCGCATCGTGGCACTCACCGTCACAGAAGGCGGCTATTACATCGATCCAGCTGCCAAAGCTTTTGATGCCGATCATCCCGATATTCGCCATGATGCTTTGAACACTGCGTCACCTTGCACTGCGTTCGGAGCGATTGTTGCCGCGCTTAAAATCCGCCGAGACAGTGGCGCTGGGCCGTTCACGATCCAAAGCTGTGACAATCTTCAAGGTAATGGCAAGATTGTCCGCCAGACTGTCGTGTCTCTGGCGCAGCTTTCCGATCCGGATCTGGCGGCCTGGATCGATAAGGCCTGTAGTTTTCCAAACTCGATGGTTGATTGCATTGTGCCCGCCACCGGCCCCAAAGAGCTTGAGCTGGTCTCAAACCTCGGCATTTCAGATGCGGCACCCGTCACCCATGAGAACTTCCGGCAGTGGGTCATTGAAGATGACTTCTGCGCTGGTCGTCCGGCTTGGGAGCGGGTTGGCGCGACAATGTCTGATCAGGTGCATGACTTTGAGGTGATGAAGATCAGGATCCTGAATGCCGGGCATCAAGTCCTGGCAAATTCTGCTGAAATACTGTCTGTTGAGACCATTTCAGAGGCTGTGACCCATCCGTTGATCGGCGATTTTTTTCGGAAGGTCGCGCGCACAGAGATCGCACCGCATGTCGGTGCCGTGCCGGGAATGCTGCCCGATGACTATATCGACCTGATCGATCGCCGGTTCTCAAATCCGAAAATCGTTGACACAACCCGACGCGTTGCCTTTGACGGCTCTTCGCGGCACACGGGCTTTCTCCTCCCGGTCATCAAGGATGCGCTTGCGTCTGGAGCATCTTTTCAAGGTCTTGCTCTTGCTGAAGCTGCCTGGGCGCGGATGTGTCAGGGTGTTCGGGAAGACGGCAGTGTAATTGAGGCGAACGATCCGTGCTGGTCAGAGCTGAATGCTGTCGCAGTTGTGGCGCGAGAAACACCCGCCGCATGGCTGGCCCAGACACAATTCTATGGCGATCTCGCCCTGCAGCCAGACTTTGCCACCGCTTTCGACCACTGGCTCCGCCTCATCTGGGACAAAGGCATGGAACATGCGCTTTCAGAGTTTGTTACTGGTCAGTAGACGGGGGTGCATTGCGCTTGGCAGAGTTTGAGGACGGTGATGTTCATTCATCGTGCTGCGCTTGCGGGGGAAGCCGTGTTTGCTGGTTAACCAGACTGTCTTCCCGCCAGCTAATATCTTAAACAATCAGCATAGGGTCGGAGGAGATCTGCTCGTTGGGAGTTTCCTCGAACAGAAACCGGCGCACCACTGGCGGTAAGCTGCTGGATTTCGGTGAGACGACGCCACACCTGGAAAGAAGCTGCTTCATGTCGGGGTTGGACCCGGCATAGCGCCATATCATGGGTGTGCTGTAAGGTGTGTTCTGCTTGCGCCAGGCAACGCCGAGGGACACACCTTTAAGATAATTGCGCTGGTGTTCCCCGAAGGGCATCAAGATTGTCTGGGCGATCATCGGCTGGTCACCGGGGCTCCGCTCAACGATGAAGATCCGGTTGCGGAGACATGAAGCAAGTCCAGTGTATTTGGTAAATTGCTGTATTTCCGCTTCTTTGTCGCGGATCCGTTCGATCGTCTTGACGTGAACCATCTGGTCCTTTTCTTCAAGACGTGAACAAGAGCGGACCACCTCGCCGGGCCAGGACAGGGACAGGTGATAAGTCTGATAATAGCCTAGATGCTTGCGAAGTGCGCCGATGTCCCCTGGAAAGCCGGCCAATAATGGGTCAGCCTCCGATCCTAGACTTATCGGTTTTTCCAAACAGCTGCGGAATTGGCTTGGTGATAGCTGAAAATCACTGGGCTGAACGTCGAAATAGGCAGCGATACGCGCCAGATTATGAGCTGACGGCTTTGTTTCGCCATTGATGTATCGGTTGAATTGCTGACGGTTGAGACCGATTTCCCGGCATACCTGGGACACTGAGCGGCGACTTGTGCAGGCCAGTCGAAGGTTCTCAGTAAAGTCCGGTCCACTCATGCAATAAGCCTTTTTGAGTCTTAGGTAGTTAGCGTAAATATGCGTAAAGAAGCGTCAGGTCACGAAATTGTTTTTCGAGCCTCCTGCTATCACCCTCGCCGTCAAATGGTCAATCGATTGGTGCTGCGCAAAGCTGCTTTCCGATCCTTTCCTCGCACTGACCACCTTCCGGACACGCCGCTAAAGAGCAGCATCGAGCTGCCAGGGCAGTGTCTCGCCGTCCAAAAAGGAACATGACAGATGACAAACCGCATATTGTTCGATGATCTTGAAATGAAGAGCAAAACCGGATTGAACAGGCGTGACTTCCTACTACAGTCTGCAGGCGCTGGTATGGCGCTCGCCTCATCCGGCCTTTTGCTTCCATCCGCTGCTTTCGCTTCGGAGCCCAAACACGGGGGCCATCTCAAACTTGGCCTCAAGGGTGGCGCCGCGACCGATAATCTGGATCCGGCGCTTTCCAGTGCCTCAGTGCTTTTCGTAGCACTCCGGAGTTGGGGTGACACGTTGGTGGAATCCGATCCCCTGACAGGCGAGGCGGTGCCTTCACTCGCAGAATCCTGGAGCTCGTCAGCCGACGCATCTGTCTGGACATTCAAGATCCGCAAGAACGTAAGCTTCCACGATGGAAGCTCGCTCGCTGTCGCCGATGCCGTGGCCACTTTGAAACGCCATTCAGACGAAGCCTCCAAGTCCGGCGCGCTTGGACTTCTGCAATCCATAACCGGGATTGAAGAAAAGGGCGGAGACCTCGTCATTTCGCTTGCGGAAGGCAATGCTGACCTTCCCTTGCTCCTCAGTGACTACCATCTGGTCATTCAACCGGGTGGCGGAGTTGAAGCGCCGGATGCCGGGATCGGAACGGGTGCCTATAAACTCGCAAGCTTTGAACCCGGCGTCCGGCTCGCGCTTGAAAAGAACGCTGATGACTGGCGCGATGATCGTGGCTACGTGGAAAGTGTCGAAATCATCGTGATGAACGACAACACGGCTCGTATCGCAGCCCTATCATCAGGCCAGGTTCATTATATCAACTTTGTTGAGCCGAAGACCGTGAGCCTTCTGGAGCGGGCGCCAAGTGTCGAAATACTCCAGACTTCTGGCAAGGGCTTTTATAGTTTTCTAATGCATTGTGACACAGCGCCATTCGATAACAATGACCTGCGACTTGCTTTGAAATACGCAATCGACCGCGAAGAGATTCTGGAGCGTGTCGTTGGCGGGTACGGTACACTGGGTAATGACTATCCAGTCAATGACAGCTATGCACTTGCGCCAGAAGGCATCGAACAGCGTGTCTATGACCCGGAAAAAGCGGCGTTTCATCTAAAGAAATCCGGCTTTGAGGGCTCCGTTCAGCTGCGGGCCTCCGATGTTGCGTTTCCAGGTGCAGTGGATGCAGCCGTGCTCTTCCAGGAAAGCGCAAAGAAAGCGGGCATCAATATCGAGGTCAAGCGTGAACCGGCCGATGGATACTGGTCAAATGTCTGGAATGTTAAGCCGTTCTGCGCTTCCTACTGGGGCGGTCGTCCGACGCAGGACCTGCGCTATGCGACCTCATACTTGTCGACTGCCGACTGGAACGACACCCGCTTCAAGCGCGAAGACTTCGACAAAATGCTTCTCACCGCGCGCTCGGAATTGGATCAAGCCAAGCGGAAGGCCATCTACCATGACATGGCGGTAATGGTCCGGAACGAAGGCGGATTGATCCTGCCTGTCTTCAACGATTATCTGAATGCTTCAACCAAGGACGTGAAGGGTTATGTTCACGACATCGGCAATGACCTTTCCAATGGCTATGTCGCCAATCGTGTCTGGTTGGAAGACTGATTATCCGTGAAAACAGGATATCCTGTTCATTAATCGTTGGGCCGCTCTGGGCTTGAAATCGGAGCGGCCCAACGTCGGCGCCATGTCTTCGGAAAGGCGCTTCCCTGCTACGGATGATTTGTAATGACTGAACTACCGCACAAACCGAGCGGTTCACGACTGCCGTTTCATCAGCGATTTCCGCTTGCCATACGTATCGGAGAGAGGCTCTTGCTGAGCTTGCTCCTGCTGCTTGCGGTTTCAGTTCTGATTTTTGGTGGTATCGAGGTGTTGCCAGGCGATTTTGCCGAGACTTATCTCGGCCAGTCGGCAACCCCGACTGCTGTTGCAAACATTCGCAGCGAACTTGGCCTCGACCGACCTTTGACTGTCCGTTACGTGGAATGGCTGCGGGCTTTGGTTCAAGGTGATTTTGGCACCTCTTGGGCAAGTGGTAGTTCGGTCAGCGAACAAATTTCCAAACGCCTTGGAAATTCCCTTTTTCTGGCGTTTTGTGCTGCGGTGATTTCCATTCCTCTTGCGGTTGGCCTCGGTCTCGTTTCTGTCAGGTACCGCAACCGGATTCCGGACAGGCTTATCAACATCGTTTCGCTGACAGCGGTTTCCTTACCGGAGTTTTTCGTCGGCTATCTGCTGATCATGGTGTTTGTGGTTCAAATTGGCGGCGCTGCTTTTCCGGCAACCGTTTATGAGGGCATGTCGTTGCCCGACAGGTTGAACGCGATAGCGCTGCCGGTGGCAACGCTTGTACTGGTTGTCTTGGCGCATATGATGCGCATGACACGGGCCGCGATCATCAGCGTCATGTCGTCAGCCTATATGGAAACGGCGGAACTCAAGGGGCTTGGGAAATTTCGCGCCATCGTCCGCCACGCAGCGCCTAATGCGCTGTCGCCAATCATTAATGTGGTGGCTCTGAACCTTGCCTATCTCGTGGTCGGTGTCGTCGTCGTGGAAGTTGTGTTCGTTTATCCGGGCATGGGCCAGTTCATGGTTGATGCGGTCACCGTTCGTGACTTGCCGGTCGTACAGGCCTGTGGCCTGATCTTTGCCGCCATCTACATCCTCTTGAACATGCTGGCGGACATTCTTGCCATCATAGCCAATCCGCGCTTGAGGCATCCACGATGACAATCAGGCATATTCCGCTGCCTATATTGATCGGCATTGCAATTATTTTGCTGACATTGATCTGCGCGCTGTTTGCACCTTGGATCGCACCTTACGGAGAAACGGAAGTGGTGGGCGACGTTTGGCAGGCGCCAAACGATCATTTCCTGTTTGGCCTCGACAATCTTGGCCGGGACCTTCTGTCCCGGCTTATTTACGGTGCGCGAATAACTGTGTTCGTAGCCTTGTCCGCGACGGTAATATCCTTCACGCTTGGCATCGTTCTCAGCTTCACTGCAGCTGTGTCCAAAGGTATTGTGGATACAACCCTGTCCCGGCTCAACGATCTCATGATGTCGATCCCCACGCTTATTTTCGCGCTGGTGTTGCTGACGGCTGTTCCACAGAACCTGACAACACTGATCCTCGTGATGGCGATCCTCGATTCTACCCGTGTATTCAGGCTTGGTCGTGCGGTGGCTCTTGATGTTGCCGTGATGGACTTTGTGGAAGCAGCGCAATTGCGCGGCGAAGGGACCTGGTGGATCATCCTTCGGGAAATCCTGCCCAATACGCTTTCGCCGCTTCTGGCAGAATTTGGTCTTCGTTTCGCTTTTGCGATCCTGTTTCTATCGACCCTTTCCTTTTTGGGCCTGGGTATTCAACCGCCCTATGCCGATTGGGGGGGGATGGTGAAGGACAACAAGGACGGTATTATCTTCGGTATTTCGGCAGCTCTCATACCGGGTGCGGCTATCGCGATTCTCTCCGTAAGCGTCAATCTGGTTGTTGACTGGATGATGAAACGAACCTCCAGCTTGAAGGGAGGACGCGGTGATGCCTGACAAGCTCGAGAAATCATCACCAAAGGGCCAGATGCTTTCGGTCCGCAATTTGAAAATTGAAGCAACCAGCTATCCTCAAGGAGGGGCTCCCCGCCGTATATCTATTGTCGATGATATCAGTTTCGATCTGGGAAAAGGCAAGGTCCTGGGTTTGATTGGCGAGTCGGGAGCCGGAAAATCAACCATCGGCCTTGCAGCATTGGCCTATGGCCGCGGCGGCGTCGAGATAACCGGTGGCCAGGTTCTGCTCGACGGTGAGGATCTTCTGACAGCCAGCAATACCCGTATCCGGCAAATTCGAGGATCCAGGGTCTGTTATGTCTCTCAGTCCGCTGCCGCTTCGTTCAACCCCGCGCACAGGTTGGGTGAACAGGTGGTCGAGGCTGCCATCCGGCACAAGTTGATGAACCGGGAAGAAGCACATAAGCGCGCATGTCATCTCTTTTCCATCCTTGGGTTGCCTGATCCGCATACGTTCGGATCTCGCTATCCTCACCAGGTTTCTGGAGGGCAGCTGCAGCGAGCTATGACAGCAATGGCCTTGTGTTCGTCTCCCGATCTGATCGTCTTTGATGAACCGACGACAGCGCTTGATGTCACCACCCAGATTGACGTCCTGGCAGCGATCAAACACGCCATTGAGGAGACCGGGACATCGGCTCTCTACATCACGCATGACTTGGCCGTTGTTGCGCAGGTTGCCGACGACATCATGGTCTTGCGCAACGGGAGGACTGTCGAATACGGCCCAGTGCAGAAAATCATCGACGCACCGAGTGAAGACTACACTCGCAAGCTCGTAAATGTGCGCAGTATCCGCCATTCCCAGGCGTCTGGTCAGAACTTGCCATTCTTTGAGATGATAGGGATCACCGCTGGCTATGCTGGTGGTGTTGACGTTCTTCATGAGGTGTCGCTTCATGTGGCCAAGGGACAAACGCTTGCGATAGTTGGCGAATCTGGATCTGGAAAATCGACCCTGGCCCGTGTTGCCACCGGTCTGCTGCCGCCAAGTTCAGGCGAGGTTGTTCTGGACGGTCAGGAACTTCGTCCAGCCTTGAAGCAACGCTCTCGCGATGAGTTGAGGAAGGTGCAGCTGATTTATCAGATGGCCGATACGGCCATGAATCCGCGCCAAACGGTTGGAGATATCATCGGCCGTCCGCTGACATTTTACGATGGTCTGCGCGGCAGCGCACGCAAGGCGAAGGTCGTCGAGCTGCTCGATCAGATTGAAATGGGCAAGGCTTTCATCGACCGTTACCCGGCGGAGCTTTCTGGCGGACAAAAACAACGGGTTGCGATAGCTCGCGCGCTGGCTGCCAGCCCTGAACTGATCATTTGTGATGAGCCGACTTCGGCGCTTGATCCTCTGGTTGCAGATGGCATTTTGAAACTGCTACTGGACCTGCAGGCGGAGCGGCAGCTGTCTTATGTCTTCATCACGCATGATATCGCCATCGTGCGTGCGATTGCCGACAGCGTTGCAGTCATGTTTCAGGGCGAACTTGTGCGGTTTGGGCCTAAATCCGATGTCTTGTCGCCACCCTTTGACGACTATACCGACCTTCTTCTCAAATCAGTTCCGGAAATGCGGCCCGGTTGGCTGGAAGAGGTTATTGCCTCAAGAAAACAGGCCAGCGCTGACAATTAGGGCGTTAGTTGGACGCCTTCCTTCTCAAAAGATAATTCAAAGGTCTGCAAACATGTCACAGCAGGGATACACGGTTTCCGAAGAGCAATGGATAACGCTCAACGACGGAACCCGACTTGCAACCCGCATATGGATGCCGGAGGGCTCAGAAACAGCCCCGGTGCCGACGGTTCTTGAATTCTTGCCGTACCGCAAACGCGGCGGCACTGACCCGCGGGATGAAAGCACCTATCCGGTATTTGCAGAAGCAGGCATTGCCGGGGTCCGTGTCGATATTCGCGGCTCTGGGGAATCCGGTGGTGTCATTGATGGCGAATACACTCCGCAGGAGTTGTCTGATGCCTGCGAGGTGATTGACTGGATTTCAAACCAGACCTGGTCCAACGGAAATGTTGGTATGATGGGCATTTCATGGGGCGGCTTCAATTGCCTTCAGGTTGCAGCATTAAAGCCAGAAGCCCTCAAGGCGGTCATTTCCATTGCCTCGACGGTCGACCGCTACAACGACGACATTCACTATAAGAATGGCTGTCATTTGTCCGCTCAACTGTCGTGGGCTGCGACGATGCTGGCTTATCAGTCTCGCTCACCTGACCCTGCTCTTGTCGGCGACAAGTGGAAGGAAATGTGGCTGGAGCGGCTTGAGAATGAGCCCTTCTTTATGGAGGAATGGATTGAGCACCAGCGTCGTGACGAGTTCTGGAAGCACGGGTCCATCTGTGAGGATTTCGAAGGCTTTCCAATTCCAGCTCTCGTGATTGCGGGTTGGGCAGATGGTTATCGGAATACGCCGGTCAAAGCGGTTGAGGGCATTGGTGACAAAGCCTTCGCTTTGATTGGGCCGTGGGTGCACAAATATCCGCATTTTGCTTACCCAAAGCCTCGTGCAGATTTTCATGGTGAAGCCATCGCATGGTGGAAACATTGGCTCTGCGGCGAAAGCAATTCTGCTGCGGCGACGCCTCAGATGCGGGCGTTCATTCTGGACGGTCCTCGTCCTCGACTTCGCCGTGAAGAAGACCCGGGATATTGGGTGGCCAAGCCGTCCTGGACGCCGCCTGAGATGCAGCCCATGTCCATTGATGTGACGGGAGAACTGTCGTTCTCTCAAGAGGGGCCAGGTGTTGGAAGCATATTCGTGCGTTCGCCTCTCGACACTGGCACAGCTTCTGGCGAATGGTTCACCTTGAAGCCGGACGCTGAAATGGCTGGTGACCAGCGGATCGACGATGCAGGAGCCTTGGTGTTCGACAGTGTGCCTCTGAACGAAGAGGCCGTTTATCTGGGGCAGCCGAAAATTACACTCGATGTTTCCTGCGCAGCAGACTGGGAAAATCTTGTCGTTCGTCTGGTCGATGTTCACCCGGACGGTACTGCGACGCGCGTGACTTATGGTGTTCTCAATCTGGCCCATCGGGACAGCTACGAGCAACCGACGGCGATGCCATCGGGTGAAATGACGCAGGTGACGATGACACTCGATGCTTGCGGCTATCGTTTCGCGCCGGGGCACAAGATCCGTCTGGCGATTTCCACATCCAGCTGGCCTTTGATCTTGCCCTCCCCAGATGCTCCAGGCCTTACCATTGATACTGCAAGCCTGCGTCTGGCCTTGCCGATGATTGGCGAGCATGAACACATTGATGTTGCACAGCCTGACAATCCAAACCCGCTTCCAACTTATACGATGCACACAAGTTCAAAGACGCGGCGCAATGTGGATCGGGACCTTGTAACCGGCTTCACGAATTATCGCGTCTATGAGGACACAGGGCTTGAGGAACATCCTCAAAATGGTCTGCGCAGTCAGGAGATCAGGGACGAAATCTGGTCTATCAGTCCCGATGACCCGGCTTCGATGACGGGGCAATCACGTTGGACGACCCATTTTGAACGGGATGGTTGGTCGGCCTCGACCAAAACCAATTCGAAGATTTCCTGCACCCGGGACGAATGGATCATATCCGGCTCGGTTACGGCTTTTGAAGCAGGTGAAGAGGTTTTTCATCGCAGCTATGAAAAACGCCAACGCCGGGACTTTATGTAATAAAACTCATGGCCTGCGGTGAAAGCCGCAGGCCATATTGCGCATCTAATTATTTGAGTTGGCCCGTGCTTGCATTCAAAGAGGGCTCATCATCAGTTGTATGGCTTCAGCCTGAAATCTTATTGATGCCAGTGTTGAATTTATTATCCTGGCGGGCCTAACGTGTCGCGGAAGCAGACGGTCGTTGGCAGTTCGACGCTTTCACTTTGCCGTTCGGTGCCGAGAGCACCAATCAAGGCCCGCGCCGCGAATTGTCCCATGCGTCGGTGGGGGACATGGACGGTCGTCAGCGGTACAGGCGCTGCGCTGGCAAGCTCAATGTCGTCGAAGCCCGTAATCGAAATATCCTTCGGAACCTTGAGCCCCATATCGGTTGCTGCGCGCAGAGCGCCAACGGCCAGCACGTCATTGCCACACATGATGGCTGTCGGTGGGGTGGGGGTGTTCATCAACTCGCGGAAAGCATCGTCGCCATTGTCTATCGAATAGGCCGTTTCAATCAGGCCCATGCTGTCCGGGTTGAGGCCAGCCTCTAGTAGGGCGTCCCTGATGCCCGTTATGCGGTCGCGAGCGCGGTCATTGGATGCTGTGTGTGCAGAGATATATCCGAGCGTTTTATGGCCCTGTGCCAAGACCACCATTGCCAGGTTCTTCATGGCCTCGCGATTGTTAAAGCCAACAGAAAGCTGCGAGGAGCCGGGCTCGAAAGCCCAGGAGACCAGTGTTGGAACATTACGGTTGTTGAGGAACTCATAGACTTGGGGTCTCCTGTGATATCCGATGAGCAGCAGAGCATCGGCGCCGCGAGCGGTAAGGGTCCTGATTTGCTCTTCTTCCAGGTCCTCCTCATAGGACGAGCTTGCAACGAGAAGTGTGCAGCCGTTCAGATGAAGCTCTTCCTGAAAGGCTTGAATGCCACGCGCGAAAATCGCGTTGTCCATGGTTGGGATTATTGCGCCTATTGTGTTGGTCCGCCGGGAGGCCAACGCCCGGGCACTGTGATTTGGTGAATATCCCAGCCGGTCGACGGCGGCCATCACGCGCTGCATTGTTTTTTCAGAAACTTGGTCTGGTAAATTCAAACACCGGGAAACGGTTGCCGTGGAAACACCTGCAGCTGCTGCGACGTCGGCAAGGGTCGGCACGACTTTGCTTGGCATATCAGAGTTTTGATCCATCTCTGGGGCCTGGAGCCTTTCCAACTTGGTCTGGTATTCTGTTGCTTAGGGGCCATCTTATGTCATGGATCCATAAAGAGGAATTGATTTACATCGAAGCGGTATCCAAGAAAACAATATTTTCGCTTGCATATAAAAATGTAAGCGCTTACATTTTTGTTGCTAGATTAAATGATCGTTGGGAGGTGATCATGTTACTTGCATTTGCGTCAGCTTTATTCGCCCTTTTTGTAGTCAACGTGTCGCTTGGCTCGTTCGGCGCAACGCCATTTCTCGGAATTGTTGGAGAGATGCTGTTGTTGGTCGCTGTGTCGGTGGCTTTCGTCGCAGTTGTTCTCAAGAGGGAAGCCAACGAAAAGCACAACAGTTAATCGAACTGAGCATTGAACACCTAAATCTGGGAGGATTTTTCGTGAAGAATTACGATGAGATAAAATCAAATGAGCGCCGCAATTTCCTGAAACTGGCAGGAGCGGGCAGTCTGACAGCCGCACTGGTGGCTGGTGCAGCCGGAACCCTCTGGTCCGACGAGGCTGTCGCTCAGACCATGAACGAAGAAAAAGAACGTCAGGCTGCGGCAGCTCACACGATGACCTTGGCTACGGCCTATGTGCTTGGTGCATCGCGCAGCTATCCAATCATGCAGCTCGATCTGAAGGAAAACATCCAGAACGCAACCAACGGCAAGGTCTATGTGAAGCTTGCGCCGGGCGGACAGCTCGGAGCTGGCGGGGCGTTGGCCCAGGCCGTACAGGGTGGAACGATCCAGGCAGCTCAGCACTCCCTATCGAACTTTGCTCCCTTCGCATCGACAGTTGATCTCATCAACATGCCGTATTTCTGCGGTTCCAATCAGCGGTTCACCAATCTGGTGTCCTCTGATGCTTGGAAAAAAGAAGTTCACCCGAAAATTGAGGCTTCAGGCTTCAAGGCTTTGTTCTACGTCGTGATTGATCCTCGTGTGGTCGCCGTGCGTAAAGGCGGAGCAGGTCCGGTCATCACTCCGGCCGATCTGGATGGCGTCAAATTCCGAGTGCCGGGCTCTGCGATGCTGCAGCAGTATTATCGAATGGTTGGCGCAAATCCGACGCCTGTGGCATGGGGTGAAACACCATCTGCCATCAAACAGGGTGTAGCTGATGCACTCGATCCGTCAGTTGGCGCGTTGTACGTGTTCGGCTTCAAGGATATTCTGAGCCATGTGACGTTCACGCAGGCGGTTCCGGACAGCCAAGTTTATTCAATGAACCTGGAGTGGTTCAACAGTCTTCCGGCTGACGTTCAGGAAGGCATTGAGTTCGCTGGCGAAATTACGTCTCAGCAAAACCTTGCCAAGGTTCCGGCTGCCCGTTCCTACGCAATGTCCGAGTTGGCTAAAGCGGGCGTTGAATTCCATTCATTGACAGAAGATCAGCTGGCTGAATGGAAAGCTGCGGGCGGTTATCAGCGTTCCGAATGGGATCAGTACAAGGTCGACCTTGCCGGATCCATGGAAGCTTTTGACCGGCTTGAAGAAGCTGCTGGTACGCGCGGTCGTTACTACGTCCACGACGCCTGATATCAAAATTTCGGCGCCCCGGATTGGGGCGCCGTCAGTTTCATCCTTTCCAAATAAAGCAATGATCCGTGTGCCGTCCGAAGGGGGTGTTAGCCTTACCGGTTTGGCTGAGGGGCGCTTATGTCCAGTTTTTTGAATAGTGTGAACCGGAATGCCGAGCGATGGCTGCTTCTGGTGTTCTACGTGATGCTTGTCATGACAATGTTTATTGAATTTATCCGGCGCGAGGTGTTCGCCTATTCCTCGATCTGGGGCGAAGAAGTTGTCCGCTACTCATTCATTTACTTGGCTTGGGTCGGCGCAGCAGCTGCCGTTAAGGAACGCGGACACATCAGGATCGATGTGTTGATGCAATATGTCGGGCCGCGAACCAAGGCCGCGCTTTATGTATTCGGCGACCTTGTGATGCTCGCAGTCGCACTGGTGGCCTTTTACTGGTCCTTCGAAACAGTACTCGTTTCGGCAAAATTCGGTTCCGTGACCCACGGCCTCCGGGTTTCCCAAGTCTGGTTCCTGATGGCTGTTCCCTTTGGCTTCGGCCTGGTGATTGTCAGACTGATCCAATCTTTCCTCCGCGATGTTCGCGACTTTCGTGACGGCCGTCCCGTCTACGAAGGCGACAAGATGTTTGATTGAGGAGATCCGAGATGCTTTGGCAACAATTACAAAATCAAACTGTAGAACTCGGGTGGGATTTTTATGGTCCGGTCCTAATCTTTGTCGGTCTTATCGCTTTGGCTGTCCCTGTTTGGGCGGCAATCGGCGCGGCTGCAATCGCCATGCTCATGATGTCCGGCGCGCTGCCGCTGTCATTGGTCGGCGAAAGCCTTTTTCACGGCATTGACCACTTTGCCCTGACAGCGGTGCCCCTGTTCATTCTGACCGGAGACGTTCTTGTGCGCACCGGGCTCAGTCGCAAGTTCCTGGATGTCGCAGAAGCGCTCACATGCTGGGCCAAGGGCGGCTTCGGGTCTGCAACGGTTCTGGTCTGCGGGATGTTCTCGGCAATCTCCGGATCGGATGCAGCAGGCGCGGCAGCAGTTGGTCGCATGACCATCGACCGGCTTGTGGAAAGTGGATACCCGCGTCCTTATGCCTGTGCGCTGGTGGCGGCCGGTGCATGTACCGGGATCCTGATCCCGCCGTCCATCGCCTATATCATCATCGGCCTTGTTCTGGGTATTTCCGCCTCGACACTGTTCCTCGCAGCAGTCATTCCCGGCGTCGCAATTCTGGTTGCGATCCTGATGACCAACATCGTCATGAACCGCATCTACGGATACGAAGGGGGCGGTCTCATGACCTTCTCCGAGTGGGCGGTGAATCTGGGGCAGGCCCTCAAATCGGGATGGTATGCCTTCATTGTTCCCGGCATTATCTTCTACGGCATCTTCTCAGGCCGTTTGACGCCAACTGAGGCCGGTGCGGTGGCTGTCGTCGTCACCATTGTGATGGGGTTCATACTCGGTACCCTGAAACTCTCCGATTTCCCGGCAATGCTGGTCAGTTCGGCAAAGGTGAACGGCGTTATCGTTCCGATCATCGCCTTTTCCCTGCCCCTGGCTCAAGCCCTTGCAATCATGGGGGTTCCCCAAGGCTTCGTTCATTCGGTCACGACGCTGACCAACGATCCGGCTCTGTTGATCCTGATGATGATCGGTATCTTGATTGCAGCTGGCTGCGTAATGGAAACCACGCCGAACATCGTCATTCTTGCGCCGATCCTGAAGCCTTTGGCTGACAACATCGGCATGAATGAAATTCAGTTCTGCATCATGATGATCACGGCTCTCGGTGTCGGATTTATCACCCCGCCATTGGGGCTGAACCTGTTCGTTGTCTCCGGTTTGACGGGTGAATCCATCCTTAAGATCGCTGCCCGCGCGGTCCCCTTCGTGCTCTTCATGCTCTGCGTCACGTTGCTGATCGCCTATGTGCCTGCGATCTCCACCACGCT
Source organism: Roseibium algae (assembly GCF_037783265.1). Classification (NCBI taxonomy): domain Bacteria; kingdom Pseudomonadati; phylum Pseudomonadota; class Alphaproteobacteria; order Hyphomicrobiales; family Stappiaceae; genus Roseibium; species Roseibium algae. The sequence goes on along the minus strand of NZ_JBAKIA010000001.1, from coordinate 329,045 downwards.
GCTTCCTGACATCTACAAGTAGGACAGAAAGATGACTGTTACCTATCTTAAAAAAGCAACTTTAACCTCACGCAGCGATGCATCCGATACAACGAAAATTGTCCAGGACATTCTCAACGCGATTGAATTTGGCGGAGATGCCGCTGCGGTAGAATATGCCGCAAAATTCGACAAATACGATGGACCCTTTGTGCTCAACGAAGAGCAGATCGCGGCCGCTTCGGCAAAAGTTTCAGACAAGTTGAAACGAGATATCGAATTTGCCCACGCCAATGTAAAGCGGTTTGCCGAAGCTCAAAAAGAGACCTGCACAGATGTGCAGGTCGAGATCACGCCAGGACTTGTGGCGGGGCAAAAGAGCATTCCGGTGGAAACAGCCGGTTGTTACATTCCTGGCGGTCGTTATGCCCACATTGCAAGTGCGATCATGACCGTAACGACTGCAAGGGTCGCTGGCTGTACCAACATCATCGCTTGCTCGCCGCCGCGTCCTGGCGTGGGCATCCATCCGGCCATCGTCTATGCCGCAAAGGTGTGCGGTGCGGACAAGATCCTGGCCATGGGCGGTGTCCAGGGTGTCGCATCCATGACCTTCGGTCTGTTTGGATTGCCGAAAGCCAACATTCTTGTGGGCCCTGGCAACCAGTTTGTCGCAGAAGCCAAGCGTATCCTGTTCGGCCGCGTCGGCATAGACATGATCGCAGGTCCAACCGACAGCTTGATTCTGGCTGACGGAATGGCGGATCCCGAGGTTGTCGCGTCTGATCTGGTTGGACAGGCAGAGCATGGCTACAATTCGCCGGTCTGGCTGGTCACCGATACGAAAGCGGTCGCTGAAGACGTCATGCGGCTGGTTCCGGAATTGATCGCTGATCTCCCTGAGGTCAACCGCGACAATGCGACGGCAGCATGGCGCGACTATGCCGAAGTCATCGTTTGCGACAATCGCGAAGAGATGGCTGCGACATCAGACTCCTATGCGCCTGAGCATCTGACCGTTCAGGCCGAAGATCTCGACTGGTGGCTGAACCGGCTCAATTGTTACGGCTCGTTGTTCCTTGGCGAAGAAACCACGGTTGCCTTCGGTGACAAGGCCTCAGGAACCAACCATGTGCTGCCGACCTCTGGCGCAGCGTCCTACACGGGCGGCTTGTCGGTGCACAAGTTCATGAAAATCGTGACCTGGCAGCGGGCCACCCGTGATGGCGCAAAACCGGTTGCTGAAGCAACTGCTCGTATATCCCGCCTTGAAGGTATGGAAGGTCATGCCCGTACCGCTGATATCCGCCTGAAGAAATACTTCCCTAATGAAACCTTCGACCTCACAGCCGAAGATTGAGGAAGGGCCCGTGACAAACTTGTTTGATCTGGCTGGGAAAGTTGCTTGTGTCACCGGCGCAAGTTCCGGACTTGGACGGCGTGCTGCCACTGTGCTCGCCAGGGCAGGGGCATCCGTTGTGGGCGTTGCCCGCCGCGCAGAGGACCTTGAAGCCTGGCGTAAGGAAGCAGGCGGAACAACCGCTGCAGTTGCTGCCGATCTGAGCAACCGTGACCATCTGGGAGCAATTGCAGAGCAGATCGCGACGCCCTTCGGCGCGCCGCAAATCCTTGTCCATGCAGCGGGGATCAACACACGGCAACATGCCAACGATGTAACGCCAGAGGGATGGGACATCACGATGACCTTGAACCTGACGGTGCCGTTTTTTCTCAGTCAGGTGTTCGTGCCTGCCATGCAGGAAAAAGGCTGGGGCCGGATTGTGAATTTTGCGTCCTTGCAGACCACCAGGGCGTTTCCCTGCGGCATTGCCTATGGCGCATCGAAAGGCGGCATTAGCCAGCTGACCCGGGCCATGGCGGAAGCCTGGTCTGGGGACGGCATTAACACAAACGCGATTGGCCCGGGCTTCTTCCCGACCGAGCTGACAGCGGCTGTTTTCGGAGATGAACAACGGGCTGCGCGCAACGCATCACAGACCTGTATTGGCCGCAATGGCCGGTTGGACGATCTGGATGGACCGTTGTTGTTCCTGTGTTCGTCCGCGTCGAATTACGTGACGGGACAGGTTCTCATGGTCGACGGAGGCTTTACATCAAAATGAAGGCACTTGTTTACACCGGCCCTGAAGCACAGTCCTATCGTGATGTGCCAAACCCGGTCCCTGCTGCGGGCGAGGTCCTGATCCGGGTGTCCCATGTCGGCATCTGCGGATCTGACATGCATGCGTTCCTCGGTCACGATGAGCGCCGTCCGGCACCGCTTATTCTCGGTCATGAAGTTGCGGGGACAATTTTAACTGGAGACGCTGCCGGTCAGCGCGTCACGGTCAATCCTCTGGTCACCTGCGGAACCTGTCCGGCGTGCCGTGCAGGACGCGACAATCTTTGCCCGGATCGACAGATTATTTCGATGCCGCCACGCGAAGGCGGGTTTGCCGAGTTGCTTGCCATGCCCGAGCGCAATCTGGTCAAGGTGCCCGGCCATGTCACAGACGCGCAAGCCGCTTTGGCAGAGCCGTTGGCCTGCGGCTGGCATGCGGTGCGCCTTGCCAAACGGGCGCTCGAAATAGATCCGGCAGAGGCCGAGGCTCTGGTGATCGGCGGCGGCGCGATTGGTGTCGGCGCAGCCCTTAGCCTGAGGGCACAAGGCATCGAGAACATCAAGGTGGTTGAGCCCAATGAAGAACGTGCTGAACTGCTGCGCGCCACCTGTGGTCTCAACGTTCTGACGCCAGGTGCCCTGGCAAGTGCCGGCCTGTTTGATGTGGTGATCGACGGGGTCGGTTATCCGGGCACCCGCGCCACAGCATCTGCCAGCACCCGGCCAGGTGGGGTCATTAGTCATATTGGCTTGGGGGCGGCCGAGGGCGGCCTCGATATACGGCGGATGACGCTTCAGGAAATCACATTTATCGGTACCTACACCTACACCGATCAAGATTTCCGAGACACCGCAGAAGCCATCTTTTCCGGTCGACTGGGATCGCTCGACTGGGTTGAAATTTGGCCGCTGAGTGACGGACTCTCAGCCTTTGCCGACTTGCGTGCGGGCCGCGTTGCGGCACCGAAAATATTACTCAAACCAGACTCATCAGGAGATGCTCATGTCTGAAATTCCCCATCTGCTTGTGCATGAAAGCGCCGACAACGTCGGTGTGGTTGTTGTGGAAGGACTGGCTGCCGGGACGGATATGCTGTGCTGTATCACCCATGACAACTCGACCTTCCGCCTGACTTCAGGATCAGACGTGCCAATCGGCCACAAGATCGCTCTGAAAGATCTGACCACGGGCGACACTGCGATCAAATACGGCGAGGACATCGGCAAGATCGTCGCAGATATCCCGAAGGGCGCTCATGTCCACACCCACAACTGTAAAACCAAGCGTTGGTAAGGAGTTCTTTGATGTCCTCGAAATATGGAAACATGACTGTCCAGGGTTACCGGCGTGAAAACGGCCGGGTCGGCGTGCGCAATCACGTCGTGATCCTGCCGCTGGATGACATTTCAAATGCTGCCTGTGAGGCAGTCGCCAACAACATCAAGGGAACGATGGCCATCCCGCATGCCTATGGACGGCTGCAGTTTGGTGAAGATCTGGATATCCACTTCCGAACGATCATCGGAACCGGTGCAAACCCGAACGTCGCAGCCTGTGTTGTGATCGGGATCGAGCCAAGCTGGACCCAGCGTGTGGTGGATGGCATCGCGAAAACCGGCAAGCCGGTCGTCGGATTCTCCATCGAGCAGAATGGTGACTTGAAAACCATCATGAATGCCAGCCGCAAGGCAAAGGAATTCGTCCATTTTGCGTCTGAACTGCAGCGCGAAGAATGTGCTCTGAGCGAGCTTTGGATTTCGACCAAATGTGGTGAAAGTGACACCACGACCGGTCTAGGGTCCTGCCCGACTGTTGGCAACATGTACGACAAGCTTCTGCCTGAAGGCATTTACGGTTGTTTCGGTGAAACGTCTGAAATCACCGGCGCAGAGCATATCTGCCAGAAGCGTGCGATCAACGAAGAAGTTGGCGAACGCTGGCATAAAATGTGGAAGGCTTATCAGGACGACGTCATCTTTGCGCATCAGACAGATGACCTTTCCGACAGTCAGCCAACCAAGGGCAACATCGAAGGTGGCTTGACCACAATCGAGGAAAAAGCACTTGGCAATCTGGAAAAGATTGGCCGGACGTCGCAGTACATCGACATTCTGGAACCAGCTGAAGCACCTGCGTCCGGCAAGGGTCTCTATTTCATGGACAGTTCGTCGGCCGCTGCAGAATGTGTGACGCTGATGGCCGCTGGTGGATACGTGATCCACACGTTCCCTACCGGGCAGGGCAATGTGATCGGTAACCCGATTGTGCCTGTGGTCAAGATCACGGCCAACCCGCGCACCGTACGTACGATGAGCGAACATGTCGATGTTGATGTGTCCGGCATTCTACGCCGTGAAATGACCATCGATGATGCCGGCGATGAGTTGATCGAAATGATCCGCCGCACGGCAAATGGCCGCAACACGGCTTCGGAAGCTCTTGGTCATCGCGAATTCTCGATGACCAAACTGTATCGAAGCGCCTAACGACACTCCGGGTGGCTGGAAACGGTCACCCGCTCCCACTTCGGGCCATGAGGTCGGGCTCTGCACGCAGCGCCAAAACGTCGTTTTTTCTTCTGTGACAGTCCGCATTCAGGTGACGGGCAGCTTTCGCTCGTCTGTAACCTGCCTGATGCATCGCGCGTGACTGTCAGTGCTCCAGTCCATTTCCGGAAAATACCAGCGAGATGAAAACCGGCGGAATCAAAAATGGAAAACCAAGTGCCAGTCAAATCAGTGAGTAGATGAGCATGAGAAGCATCCCTTCAACATCGGTGCTCACAGCATCTGTCCAAGACATCATGCCTGGCCTCTTGGTCGCTGGCATCATTGCGCTGGCGAGCAAGTTCATCTCTGAGCATTATGGCGCACCGGCGATGCTGCTTGCCCTTCTGCTCGGCATCGCCCTGAATTTTCTATCTTCCGACGCCAAATGTTCTGCTGGAATAGCATTTTCCGCGAGAAAACTGCTCCGGGTTGGCGTGGCTTTGCTCGGGCTCCGGGTCAGTTTTGATATGGTCGCCGGACTGGGCTGGCCCATTGTACTGCTGGTTGTCGGCGCTGTTCTGGCGACAATCGCTTTCGGACTGGCGATCTCGCGCCTTTTTGGATTTCAGTATCGCTTTGCATTCCTGTCAGCTGGATCTGTCGCCATTTGCGGTGCATCAGCCGCCATGGCCATTGCAGCGATCTTGCCGAGAGACGAGCGGTCTGAAGATCGGCTGGTGTTTACAGTTGTCGGTGTCACGGTGCTGTCGACAGTTGCAATGATCCTCTATCCCATTCTCGGGTCCTGGCTTGGGTTTGACGACCGAACGGCGGGCATTTACCTCGGTGCAACGATCCATGATGTTGCGCAGGTGGTCGGTGCCGGATTCTCCATGTCTCAGGAAACCGGTGAGACTGCCACCCTGGTCAAACTGCTGCGCGTGTCCATGTTGGCACCAGTCGTGATCGTGGCAGCCCTGGTGATCCGTTCAGCAGGCCTGTCCGCTCTGTCCGAGGCCGCGAAGGTGCCCTTGATTCCGATGTTTGTTGTTGGGTTTGTGGTGCTCGCAACGCTGAATTCCCTTGTGAATTTGCCTTCAGTTGTCACAGAAGGGGCCAATGCCCTGTCGAGCTGGCTTCTGTTGGTCGCGATTGCCGCTGTCGGGTTGAAAACTGTTCCCAAAGACCTGTTGAAGGTCGGTAAAGCCGCCGCTGGCCTGCTCGTCGCCGAAACCCTGTTCCTGGCAATCGTCGTGGGTGTCGGCTTGACATTTATCAAGTTGAACCCCGCAGTTGGGGGGTAGCTTGTTGCCGCCGAGCGGACAACACTCCAAATCTGACCTGCTCCCCGAAATGTGGTGCTTTTCTCGGGGAGCAGGTCAGTTTTGCCCGTCTCGCGTTTAATCTCGCAAGGCGGGAAGGCCGACGCCAGTGCTTTCAAATCCGCCATCTGAGGCAATGATCTGACCGGTGACATAGCTGGCCTTTTCGCTGCAGAGGAAAACGATGACTTCACCGATTTCTGCTTCCGAGCCGTACCGGTTTAGCGGAATGGCATCATGATAGGCGGCGATGATTTCCGGCGAGTGGACGGCCATGGCCAGCTTGGTGCGCACGGGGCCAGGGCAGACGCAGTTGGCACGGATGCCGTATTCACCAAGTTCAGCTGCATGTTGCTTGGTCAAATGAATGACGGCGGCTTTTGAGGTGCCGTAGGCTACGCGAAGGGTTGACGCGCGCAGGCCTGAAATAGATGCGATGTTGACGACGGCGCCTTTTGTTTCTTTCAGGGCCGGTGTCGCTGCCTGGGTCATCAGGAATACGCCGTCCAGATTGGTTTCCATCACGGTCCGCCAACGGGAAAAATCCGTGTCTTCAATTGGGCCGAAATCGGCAACGCCTGCATTGTTGACAAGGGCATCGATCTGGCCGAAGTGCTCGAGCACGTCCTTGAACAGCTGATCAACGGCTTTGGGGACTGAAACGTCGCAAGTGAAAGCCTTGGTTCCTTCAAGTCCGACTGCAACTTGCTCCAGTTCTGCCTGATCGCGGTCGACCATGGCAACTTTCCAGCCTTCTCGTAGAAATAGCTTCGCAGTTGCCAGGCCAATGCCTCGGGCTGCCCCGGTTACCAATGCGATTTTCTGTGTCATTTTCAGTTTTTCTCCCAAAGAATATCAGATTGCAGCGTTGCCCATGAGGATCGACATGCCGCCGTCCACCCTTAGATCGACCCCGGTGATAAACCCGGCAGCATCAGATGCAAGGAACAAGGCCGCCTCTGCGACATCCCATCCGGTGCCTTGTCGCTTCATGGGCACTTGCGCGGCGCGGGTATCCGCCACTGCTTGTTGGTTTGTAGAGCTGGCCACATGAGCGTGCACATGCGGAGTGTCGATCATGCCCGGCACCACCGTATTGGAGCGTACGCCGCGCGCTGCATAGTCTGCAGCCACGCTGCGCGACAAGCGGCAAAGCGCAGCTTTCGAGGATTCATAGCCCACGTAAGGGTAGGGGCCGTTCAGTTCCGCAGCGAGCGTGGTGATGTAAACAATCGAACTGCCCGTGCCCCGTTCCAATTCTGGAAGAGCAGCTTGCGTGACATGAAAGGCGGCGTCCAGATTGATTGAGAAAACCCGCCGCCAATCTTCGAACGACGTATCTGCAATGCCGCCACGCGTGCTGATGCCAACATTGAAATGTAACACATCAAGCCCGCCAAAAGCCGTGAGGGCAGCTGCAATGGCTGCCTTCGCAGCGTTCGCATCAGTCATATCACCGACAAAATTGTTTGCGCTGCCGCCTTCGCTGCGAATGAGGTTTTCGGTTTCCAGCGCCGCAACTTCATTTTGGTCCACGACCAGAACCTGACCACCTTCGCGGGCGTAAAGAACGGCTGCGGCTTTCCCGTTGCCCCAGCCAGGGCCGACCGAGCCAGCGCCAATCACCGCTATGCGTTTGCCTGAGAAGCGGCCCGGTTTCCTCTGTTGGCTCATTAAAACACCTTGTTGGGCAGCCAGAGGGCAATGTCTGGAAAGGCGATCACCAGTCCGAGCATGACGAGCTGGACCAGCACAAATGGAATGACGCCTCGGTAAATGTCACTCATCGAGAGCATGTCACCTGCTGCACCCTTCAGATAAAACAAAGCAAATCCGAACGGCGGGGTAAGGAAGCTGGTTTGAAGGTTGATGGACACCAGAATGGCAAACCAATAGATCATCTGCGCCTTGTCGACGTGATCGCCGAGATCCATCAGAGCGACAATGGGGGCGAAAATCGGCAGCATGATCAGGGTGATTTCGATCCAGTCGAAGAAAAAACCCATGACGAAGATCATCAGCATGATCGAGAACAGAAGGCCCCAATCGCCAAATGGCAGGGTCCGTGCAGTATCAACGATGAAATGCTCACCGCCGACTTTCCGGAAGATGTAGGAGAAGGCCGTCGCGCCTACGAAAATAAAGAACAACATACCAAGGGACGTGATCGATCCGTCCATGGATTCCTTCAATGTCTTGATGTTCAACCTACCACGCAATAAGCCAAGCAGTAAGGCAGCCGCTACACCCACGCCAGATGCTTCTGTGGGCGTGGCCACACCTCCAAGAATTGACCCGAGCACAGCGATGATCATGACGAGAGGCGCAAGAACCGATTTGATTGTCTCGAGCCAAAGACCACGGCTTTCTTCTTCAGTTGGCGGCGGTGCCTTGGGCGCAACGGACGGCTGAAAGAACGAGCGCGCTATGATGTAGATGACGTAACAGCCAGCCAGCAGCAATCCTGGCATGAGGGCGGCAACAAACAGCCGTCCGAGGGACACGGACAGCAGGTCCCCCATGAACACCAGCATGACCGATGGCGGAATGAGAATGCCGAGTGTTCCTGCGGAGGCCACGGTGCCTGCAGACAGGCCTTTGTCGTAGCCTCGCTCCAGCATGGTCGGGATCGCCAGCATCGTCAGCATGACGACCGAAGCGCCGATAATGCCGGTGGCCGCGGCCAGAATGGTGCCCATCAGGATGACGGCAAGGGCCAGCCCGCCGGGGATCACGCGCATCAACCGTTGCAGGGTTAGCAGCAGGTCCTCGGCAATGCGGGTTTTCTCCATGATCAGGCCCATGAAAATGAACATGGGCGCTGCCACCAGCACCGCATTGTCGATGGTGCCGCTGAAAATTCGATTGGGAAGCAGAGTTGCGTGAACCAGTCTCATGTCTCCGGTCCAGATTGCCAGCAGACCGAAGATCAGGCTGACGCCCATCAGCATGATCGCGACGGGCGCGCCGGAAAACAGAAGCACGATCAGCGACAGGAACATTGCACCTGGCAGGACCGCTGCAATAATCTCGACCATTGCTCAGCGCTCCCAGGGATTTTGCAGCAGATCGGGACGGCACAAGGCGACAACATTTCTGCAAAGAACGGCCAGGCCTCCGGAGATGGTCAGGATCGCGCCGAGCGGGATCATGGATTTGATGATCCAGCGGTTTGAAAGACCGACGCCGCCGGGACTGCTCTCACCACTCGCGAAGGACCTCAGTACGAAGTCCGAGCCGAACCAGGTCAAAAGCAGCATGAACGGGATCAGGAAAGCCACGATGGAGAAAATCTCGAGCCAGATGCGGCTGCTGCGCTGCATGTTGTTGGAAAAAACGTCGATCCGCACGTGGCCATTGGCAAGGTATGTCCAGCCGAAACAGAGCACGGCGATGGTGCCGTGAATATGCCATTCCAGCTCCTGCAGCTTGAAGGAGCCGGTGGAGAAAAAACGCCGGCCGATGACGTCATAAAGAATGACCGCTGTCAGAACCAGCAGCAGCCAGCCGCAGACGCGGGCCGCAAAACGGCAGGGCAAGGCCAGCCAATCGGAGAGCTGCAAAAGCATGTTCATTGGATCTACCTGGAGAGCAGAATAAGGGTCGCCGGGCGCACTGCGCCCGGCTTTTGTCGCTTACTTCATATAGGCAAGGTCAGACCATGTCTGGAAGTTTGCACGAAACTCGGAAAGGCTTTCCCAAGCGCGCTTGAAGTTCGGATCCGCAGCAGATTGCTCCATGGCAACTTCGTCCCAAGCGGTGCGGAAAGCGGTCATCATGGTGTCGTTCCACTGATGCACCTGCACGCCTGCTGCCTTCAGATCTTCGAGGGGTTGAAGCTGTTTGGCTTCGCCTTCGGCTGCAGTGTAGGCCACATTGGCCTGGCACGCCGTTTGAATGGTCAAACGCTGTTGATCTGTGAGACCGTCCCAAACATCCTGATTGATGATGAATGTGACCAGAGACGTCTGCTGATGCCAGCCCGGGAAATAATAATGGGAGGCATATTCGTTCATGCCGACCGCTTTGTCGATCAGCGGGAAGGAGACTTCAGCAGCATCAATCGTGCCGAGGCGCAGGCCTGTCATCGTGTCGGAAACCGGCATGGACTGTGCTTCAACGCCCAGTTTGCCCATCACAGACGCACCCAGACCGAAAATGCGCATTTTCAAGCCCTTGAGGTCTTCAGGGGTGTTGATTTCCTTGGCGAACCAGCCTGAAGCCTCTGGCACCAGAATGCTGCAGAGTTCGGTATGGATGTTGTACTCAGCCGTGATGTCGGCCCAGATTTCCTTGCCACCGCCGAAGTACCACCATGCTGTGTACGCGCGCACATCCGGCCCAAAGGGAACAGCGGTGAAAATGGCTGCTGACGGAATAATGCCTTGCGCAAAGCCCGGGCTGTACCAGCCTGCATCCACGGCACCTGTGGAAATGGCATCCCACATTTCGTTGCCGCCGACGATGGCGCCAGGCTCGTTGAACTCAATCTTCAGCTCTCCGCCTGTTAGGGCTTCCACTTGTTGTGTGAGCCGGACCCCGCTGTCACCCAGAAGCGGAAGCGATGAAGGGTAGACGCTCTGCATAGTCAAAGTCTCTGCCTGTGCAGCACAGGTGAGTGACAAAGCCGTGGCAGTGGCAATGGCTAAAGTCTTCATTAGATTTCCTCCCGTTTGTGCGCCGATCATTACGGGCATTACCCTTCCTCTAAAGAATAATGTCCATATAGTGGATATATGCGCTAGACTAAGGTTAGCGCTATGTAATGTAAAATGTAAGAAAAATATCCATTTTCTTGCGTATTTTAGAAATTAACGTCAGTATATAAGTGAGAAATTGAAAGGATGTGTCCATATTATGGATAATGCATCGCAGCAAGGAAAGAGTGGGGCGGCTGGTGCGCAAAGCGTTGATCGTGCGCTTTGGCTGCTGTCGGCAATCGCACGGGCCGGGGGAAGTGCTGTTCCCATCAATGCTTTGGTTGATCAGAGCGGATTGAGCCGTCCGACAGTGCGGCGCATGCTGCTGGCTCTTATTCGGGCCGGGCTCGTCGAACAGGATGAGGGCAGCCGCACTTATGGGCTGGGTGCAGAGAGTTACGTGATAGGACTGATGGCGAACCGACGTTTCAATCTTCTCGACCTTGCGATCGATAGTCTTGTTGCGCTGTCCCGTGACAGCGAGGACACCAGCTTTTTGTCGATCCGCCGTGGGTCCCATTCGATTTGCCTGCACAGAGAAGACGGGCCTTTTCCGATCCGAACCCAAGCTCTTCAGGCAGGGCAAATGCACCCGCTTGGCGTTGGCGCCGGGGCGATGGCGATCCTAGCGGCGCTGTCGGATGTGGAAGCGGAAGATATTATTGCCGACAACATGCAGGTACTGGCGAGCGGCTATTCGGGTTACACGCCGGACCTGTTGAAGGTGCACATGCGCGAGACGCGCGAGCGCGGATGGTCGGTCAATCCAGGGCTTTATCTGCCGAATTCCTGGGCGCTTGGCATTGCCCTTATTGCGCCGGGCGGGCAGCCGATCGGTGCGCTGTCCATTGCGGCTATCGAAACGCGCATGCAGCCGGAACGTCAGCTGGAAATCGCGGCACTTCTGAGCCGAGAAAAACACACGATTGAAAAGAAATTAAACAGAAAACTGGATTTTAACAGCCCAAGCACGGCTTAAGCCGGGCCTTTGGTTGTTCCGGGAGGATAGAATATGAACCACGCGCAGATAGTGGGCTGGGCCCATACAAAGTTTGGCAAATCCGAGACACCAAGTCTGGAAGGACTTATTGCGGAGGTCGTGCCGACTGCCCTGGACCATGCGGGTGTTGGTGCTCAGGATGTTGACGGAATTTTCGTCGGCGTCTTCAACAATGGATTTACGCCCCAGGCCTTCGAAGGCGCCTTGGTCGGAATGGCAATGGATGGCTTGCGTAATGTCCCGGCTGCACGTTTGGAAAATGCCTGCGCGACGGGATCCGCAGCGCTCTATGCAGCGATGGATTTCATCGCGGCTGGACGTGGCAAGATCGCGTTGGTCGTCGGAGCTGAGAAGATGACCGCAGTGCCGACGGCGCGTGCTGGCGAGATCATGCTCGGCGGCTGTTACCGGGCTGAGGAAGATCAGGTTGACGCGGGTTTTGCCGGGATCTTCGGCAAGATCGCCGAGACATATTTTCAGGAAAACGGTGATCATTCCAGAGAGCTGGCCATGATCGCTGCAAAAAACCACAGCAATGGTCTGTTGAACCCTTACGCGCACATGCGAAAGGATCTGGATGCAGAGTTCTGCAACACAGTCACGGAGAAAAACCCTCTGGTCGCCGGTCCGCTGCGGCGCACGGATTGTTCTTTGATTTCAGATGGTGCAGCAGCCATGATTGTGGCTGCGCCGGATGTGGCGCAAATCCTCAAGCGTGCCATCGGCTTCCGTGCGCGCAATCAGGTGAATGACGTTCTGGCTCTGTCGCGCCGCGATGTAACTGAATTTGCTGGTGCCCGCGGCGCATGGAAAGCCTCGTTGGCCGAGGCCGGACTGACACTGGATGATCTGGATATGGTTGAAACCCACGACTGTTTCACCATCGCAGAGCTTCTGGAATATGAGGCCATGGGACTTGCAAAACGCGGGCAGGGCGGACGTGTCATCCGCGAGGGCATAAGCGCCCGGGATGGCAAGCTGCCGATCAATCCGTCTGGTGGCTTGAAGTCCAAAGGTCATCCGCTTGGGGCGACCGGTGTGTCCCAGCATGTCATGGCGGCCATGCAGCTTGGTGGTGAGGCTGGAGATATGCAGCTTCCCGGGGTGGAGCTGGCAGGCGTGTTCAATATGGGCGGTGCCGCTGTGGCCAATTACGTTTCCATTCTGGAGCGCCTGAAATGAGTTCAATGAACTTAATCCCTGACAGAACGCCTCCCTGGTCGACCCGAACGTCGAACATTGCGCACTTTCTCACCCGCAATGCCCGCCGCCTCGGTGCAAGGCCTGCGATCATCTGGAACGACGACGTCATCACTTGGGCCGAGCTGGACGGGCGCGTGTCGGCTCTGGCCGCAGCCATGCGCGATGATTTTGGGGTCAAGCATGGCGACAGGGTGCTGGTTCAGTCGCCCAACAACAATCAGATCACCGAGATCATGCTCGCATGCTTCCGCCTTGGAGCTGTCTGGGTGCCATCCAACTTTCGTCAGGGACCGGAGGAAGTCGCCTATCTCGGCCAGAAAGCCGAAGCAACGCTGATGTTCTGTGAGGCTGAATTTTCGGCTCATGCCGCCGCTTGCCAGAGGCTCATTCCGGGCCTTCAAAATGTCATCGCGATTGGGGATGCGGACTTCGGATCGTCCTATGAAGCTTTGATCCGTGCCCATTTGGGCGCGGATGTCCTGAATGCAGATGTGGACCGGGATGATCCCTGCTGGTTGTTTTTCACCTCGGGATCCACCGGCAAGCCGAAGGCGGTGGTGCTGACACACGGCCAGCTCACCTTCACCATCGTCAACCACCTGAACGACCTGATGCCAGCCTCGACGCCGGACGATGTCAGCCTGGTGGTTGCGCCTATCTCTCATGGCGCCGGCATGCATCAGCTCACGCAATTGGCGGTCGGAGCGGTCAGTGTGTTGCTGCCGTCCGGCCGGTTTGATCCTGCCGTGGCTTGGCAGCTGGTCGAACGGTATAAGGTGACGAACTTGTTCACCGTGCCGACCATCGTGAAGCTTCTGGTCGAGCACCCATCTGTTGATGTGCATGATCATTCCAGCCTGCGTTATGTGATTTATGCAGGCGCTCCCATGTACCGCGAGGATCAGAAAGTCGCCCTTCGGAAGCTCGGCAAGGTTCTGGTTCAGTATTTCGGGCTTGGCGAAGTGACAGGTGCCATCACCGTATTGCCGCGCCACGATCACCATGTTGAAGATGTCTCGGCAGCGCGGATCGGAACTTGCGGTTTTGAGCGCACCGGCATTCAGATCAGCATTCAGGATGACACTGGCAAAGAGCAGCCTGCCATGGGCAGTGGTGAGATATGCATCACCGGTCCGGCCGTCTGTGCGGGGTATTACAAGGACGATGAAGCCAACACCAAGGCGTTCCGCAATGGCTGGTTCCGGACCGGTGATCTTGGGCATATGGACGGGGAAGGTTATCTTTATATTACGGGCCGCGCTTCCGACATGTACATCTCCGGCGGCTCCAACGTCTATCCGCGCGAAATCGAAGAGCTGATGTTGACCCATCCAGCATTGAAGGAAGTGGCGGTTCTGGGGATTCCGAGCCGTAAATGGGGCGAAGTCGGCCTTGCAGTCTGTGTCGCTGAAGACGGGCAGGACCTTGATGAAGCGTCACTGCTGTCAACAGTCGCTGGAAAGCTGGCGAAATATAAGCTGCCGAGCCACTTTGTGTTTTTGCCTGAGATGCCCAAAACGGCTTACGGAAAGATCACCAAGAAGCTGATCCGCGAAGAGCTGATGGAGCGTGACCTGATGCCTGTGCTTGAGGACGCTCCATGAGTCGCTCACATTTGATCCAACACCCTGGGTCACGAACATCCCCGCGTCGACATGTGGTGTCCGGTGCAGCCAGGATTTTTGAGTTCGATTTGCCAGAGGGCATGACACTGATGGCCGCGGTCGCCAAAGTCATGGACGAGACGGGCTGTGACAGCGCAGTTGTGCGGCTCGATGGTCTGTCAATTGGACCCTACAATTATGTCATGCCGGATCAATCGCCAGACGGCCAGCATGTCGCCTGGTATAGTAAGACGTATTTAGGTGATGCCGCGCGTCTGCAGCAAGGCACAGCCATCATCGGCAGACGCGACGGAGATTGGTTTCTCCATTGTCACGCGGTCTGGCAGGATTCTGAGTGTGGACGTTGCGCCGGGCATCTCTTGCCTGGCGAGGTGATCGTTGCTTCGTCCTATTTTGGCAAAGGTTACGCCTTCGATGGCGGCTGTTTCGATGTCACGCCGGATGCAGAGACGAACTTCTCGTTTTTCCGTCCTCGCATAATCGAAAACTCCCAAAACATAACTCAGGAGAACGCCGCGATTGTCTCGCTGGCACCGCATGAGGATCTCTCAACGTCTGTTGCCGAGCTGTCGGAAGAACTGGGACTTCGTAACGCTCACGTTCTGGGCATTGGGAGTTTGATTGGTGCGGACTTTAGGGATGAGCCCTCCATGGAATCCCCGATATCCGAAGTCCTTTTGCTGGACGGTGCCCGAGTCAATAGCTCTGATGAACCGTATTTGCCGACCTTCTGCGTCGACCCGGAAGGAAATTTCTTCGAAGGCCAAATTGTTTCAGGGCGCGCACCAGTGTGTGTCACCTTTGAACTGATCCTGGTTGCGAGTTAGAGTGAGTAGTCGCGTTGTGAGCGATAGCTGAAGTCTTCCGCGGGCTTTTTCCATCAAAGGCAACACTAAGTCAGTAATTGAGCCTGCGATTTATTGGATCGCAGCTATAGCCTTGCTGAAGCCTGTCAAAGGCACACCGGTTTTCTGGCGTTTATCGGCGGAAGGTGCGAAATCGATTTCCAGCTGCGTGCCTGATTTCATTGCTCCGAGCATGTCTGCTGGTAGTTTGGTCTGCAAAAAACAGCCGCGTTTGTCGCACATTCCGATATCCAAATCCCAAGGATGAGCGCCGTCAACTGTCAGTTTGATCTTGCCTGGGAGGAAAAAACCCAGCGGGGCCTGTAAACGGAACTCAGGGTCTGTCGCTTTTGCGGGGTAAGCGATGTCGACCTTAAACAGGAGCTGGCCAGTTTCCTTAATCCTCAAGCTTTGCGTGGTTACACAAGACAGCATCGCTTCTGAGCGAGAGGGGCCCGAACACCATGTTTGCCAATACTTATCTTGTGTCTCCTGTTGCGCGGCAACCGGCGCGGCGTAGTAGGAGCTCATGACAAAGGCAATGGCTGCAATTATTTTTATTCGTTTCGGCATTTGGGGGCTGCTTTGCTGGTTTATTTATAGCTGTTGTTTCGCCGAGGTGAAGGTCTGGAGACCATAGGCGGGGTGCCGATGGTCTCCTTGTCACTGACCTCTTACCAAGCGTCTTTTTACCACGTCAGGCTGAGACCGCCCATCACACGACCACTTTCAGCATTGTCGCTGTGTGTATAGTTTCCTGTCAAATAGGCAGATAGAGAATCATTGAAGGACATTTCTACGTTTAACTGACCCTCGAAGGCATCCTGCCCAGCGTCTGCTGAATATGCATTCCAGGATGCGCCGTGGAGAATATTGGAGCTGTCAGGCGTTCTTCCTTCGCCAAACCCATGAAGCCAAGCGGCACTTGCAGACATGATGAGTTTGGAAATCTGCGCCAAAGAGCTCGCCAAATCCAGTTCGGTGCCGATGGTGAGACCCACTACTGTCCGGTTTAATTTTGTGGACTTGGTGCATGACATTGATTCTACTCGATTTCAGACGTTTCGCGGCGTTCTGAACACGAGCAGGAGACCAATGTCATGCGGCACCACAATAGCGTTTTTCATCAAGTGCTGAAGCATGTTCCATGGGGCGCGTTCAATCGCCTTGTGGATGAGCACAAGGCGGATCACCGCGTACGCCGGTTGACGACAAAAAACCAGTTTTTGGCCTTGCTGTTTGGTCAGCTTGCGGGCGCGGAAAGCCTTCGAGAGATCGAGACCGGGCTGATGAGCCAATCCGCCCGGCTCTATCATGCAGGCGGTCGCTGCGTGGCCAGGACCACGCTAGCCGATGCCAATGCCCGTCGGCCCGCCGCGTTTTATGCCGAGCTGTTCGCCCTTATGGCTGTGGCCGCCAGTCGCCGAACGCGCAGGCATCTGGCCGACGCCGTGCGCATCCTTGATGCCACCCAGATCCGGTTGTCGTCCGTCAAGGCAGGGTGGGCCGATGCGGTGAAGGGCCATCGGGCCATCAAGCTGCATGTCACCTATGATCCCCAAGCCGACACGGCGCTGGAGACCACGGTGACTGGCCAGAGGGTTCATGACATGACCCCGGCCAAGGACATGACCATAGAGCCAGGAATGACCTACGTGTTCGACCTTGGCTATTACGATTACGCATGGTGGAAGAAACTCGACGCGAACGGGTGCCGCTTCGTTTCCCGACTGAAGACCAACACAAATCTTCAGGTCACGGCAGAATTGGACCTGCCGGACAATAGCGAATCCTATCCGACCGCATCGGGCTGCTGCCCCAGCGCATGGCACGGTCACGCCGCAATCCCTTTGCCGATCCGGTCCGTGAGATCTCCGTGTGGATCTCCTCTGGCAAAACCATTTGCCTTGTCACCAACGATCTCGATGCTCCTGCCGAAGAAATCGCCGATCTCTATAAACAGCGATGGCAAATCGAGCTGTTCTTCAAGTGGATCAAACAAAACCTGAAAATCCGCCACTTCCTCGGAACATCGGAAAATGCCGTTCGTACACAGATCTTCATTGCCCTCATAACGCACATTCTGCTGAGGGCGGTTCAGGCGACCCAGACCGCAGTCACGCAACCGCTCGCATTCACACGCCTCATCCGGCTGAACCTCATGCACCGAAGGACAATCAACGCACTGAAAACACACCAACCACCTCCGGAAAAAGACAATAGGCAGATAGCCCTAAACCTCAATCCAACTTAAACCGGACAGTAGTGGGTCGAGCCAAGCGTGACTGTCCGAAAAAGCAGGACTACTTCACCTGCGCCTATCGCATCAAATTGGTCCAAATTGAAAGTCAATGCATGCTTGGCGTTTGGCTCGCGGGCACGCTCGTTTTCCTTCTGCAGCCGTTTGAGATCCCTGAGTCGTTCCATGCCCATTACGCATTCGCCATTAGGCTAGAACCAATGGGCCTTCAATGGCTCATTTATTCATCCAGCAGTAATATCAAGACAGTTTCTTCCAACCGACGCTTCGACATTCTTGCATCCATACAGGCGTGGTGGATACATTTTGTGAGCATGCTTTCCGAATTTGCCGGACCACTTCAGTTTTCAAGCAGAGGCTGCGAGCGTTGTTTTTTCGTCGAGTTTCCAGCTGCCGTGGCGCTCTGCACGGGCGATCCAGCCGCCGCCATAGACGCGAGCCTCTTCTGTATCGCTTTCAAAGAAGACGCATGCCTGACCTGGTGCGACGCCATCTTCACCGGTAACGAGCTCGACCGACGTGACGCCGTCTTGAACGCGCAGGATAGCGGGTGCTGGCGGGCGGGTTGAGCGGACTTTGGCAAAGAGATCCAGCTCGGTTCCCTCATCAAGCGGGGTGTCGCCGATCCAGTTGACTTCGCGCAGGAAAATCTTGCGGGTGGCCAGAGCCTCCCGTGGGCCGACAACAACGCGTTTGGCGTCGGCGTCCAGTCGAACGACGTAAATCGGATCGCCTGTCGCAATGCCGATGCCGCGGCGTTGGCCGATTGTGTAATGGATAATGCCATTGTGCCTCCCCAGTACGCGGCCATCGACATGGACAATGTCGCCGGGTTCAGCAGCGTTGGGGCGCAGTTTGCGGATGACGGAGGCATAGTCGCCGTTGGGGACGAAACAGATATCCTGGCTGTCCGGCTTGTCCGCAATTGACAGGCCGAAGTCGTGTGCCAGCTCCCGAACTTTGGACTTGGGCATGCCGCCAAGCGGGAAGCGCAGGAAATCCAGCTGTTCTTGCGTAGTGGCGAAGAGGAAGTAGCTCTGATCCCGGTCCAGATCGGTCGGACGGAACATGACGCGCTTGTTGCCTGATGCGGCGGATCGGACGTAGTGGCCGGTCGCAAGGATGTCTGCGCCCAGATCCTTGGCGGTCTTCAGTAAGTCCTGAAACTTGACGGTCTGATTGCAAGACACGCAAGGGATCGGCGTTTCGCCTGCAATATAACTGTCGGCAAAGCGATCCATAACCGCTTCCTTGAACCGGCTTTCATAGTCCAGCACATAATGCGGTATGCCGATCTTTTCAGCAGCACGCCGTGCGTCATGAATGTCCTGGCCAGCGCAGCAGGATTTGGCGCGGCTGACTGCAGCTCCATGATCATAGAGTTGAAGGGTGACGCCGACGACGTCATAGCCTTGCTGCTTCATCAGCGCTGCTACGACTGAGCTGTCAACCCCACCTGACATGGCAACCACGACGCGTGTGTCTTCAGGGCGTCTTGGAAGGTCCAGACTGTTCTGCATTTCAATTCACCTTGATGTCGCTCACGGGCACAGAATGCGGCCAATTTCCGGTCGCAATTCCAATGCCGACTTTGGGCGAGCCAATGCAATCGGGATGGGCTTGCCGCGAGCTGATCGTTCTTGTTTGCGCGCACTATACAGAAATGGTGCTGCCAAGCCAATTCTACCAGTGCGGGGGTGTTCATTTGGTCGTGCATTGGTGGGCAAGCTTTGCCGGATGGGAAAAGGCTGCCGCCGTAGCTGCGCTCTGAAAATAATCAAATTCCTTTATCCTATTGATTTTATTGTATTTGATTAATTCTCTGAACTGGCTTGGTGCTTGCATCTTGTGGTGCGCAGATCATTGCCTCTTTGGGCGAAATTGATGGGGGCGGACTTGCTGCCAATTGGAATGTTTACAGATGTATCGGCTAACGCTCTTGGTGGTGGAGCTGGTGCCTTGCCTTTCGCGGGCGAGGGAGAAGTTGCTGGCGCGTTTCAATCCTTCCTTCAGTCTACTGGCGAGTCTGGCAAGGGTGAAGGGGGTGTTCCAAGCGCAGTTGAAGGGCTTTCTGATGCGGAACTTGCTCAAGGCTTGGGGAAGCAAAGGCTTGCGAGCCAGGTGCTGCCTGGCAATGAATCTGCTGGGCTGCCTGCTGATGCTGCCGCTATCAATAATGAGAAAGCCGCCCTTAATAGTGACGTCGCCTTGCAAGGGGCATCTGGCGATGTTGAGAACACGAATTTACCTGGGCTTGCCATGCTCGTTAGCTCAAGTGGTGTTCCTTCCGAAGTGGCTGATGATGCTGACATCGAAGTGAGTGATGCGGACGCGAGTGACGGCGGCGTGCGTGACGACGATGCGACTGAGCTTGATGCTCTGGCGCTTGATAATCCTTCGCCTTCCAATGCGCTCTATTCTTTCCTTAATCCGGCGCAGTTCTCGACGGCCACTGCTGAGGGGCCTGTATCCGAAGCTTTGTCACCGTTGGTCTCTACTTCTGGTGACGCAGTTGTTCCAGACGGCGCACTGAATGATGCGCAGCTGGGCGCTGCGGTGCCTGGAACTCCTGGCTCTCCTGTTGGAGGCTCTGCGACTGACGGCTCCGGTCTGGCTGAGAAGCCGTCGCCGCCGATCCTGCCGACAGTTGGTGTGAGTGGCCTAGCCGCAGGGGATGGCATTGTTGCGAAAGCACCGGCGTTTGTTGGCTTCAGTGGGTATGCTAATGCGGATGTGTCACCGGCTGGCGGTACAGTAGTTTCTGACTCTCCAATAGCTTCAGCGGATGCCGTTAAGGCTGCGGCCGGGGCGGCGGCAAGTGCGGGCCAGACGTTCGTCGGTGCGGATGCGCAAACGTCAGTTGTCTCAAGCGCTCCGCAGGCACAGGTTTCTAATGATCCACAGGCGACGAATACCGTTGCCGTCAATTCGCAGGCTTCAGCGGCTGCGCCTTCTCAAAGTGTGGATGCGCCTTCCCGCCGGTGGCAGACGGATTTGCCGGAGATTAGCCGCGCGAGAGGTGGTGTTGCTCAGGGATGGGCTGCTCCTGTCACGTCTTCTGCAGCATCATCTTCTATGATGTCGGCAAATGGCGGTTCGTCTGAAGTTGGCGCGCAGCTTGGAGTGCTGGCTGGTGGTGCGGGTGCTCTTGCTGATCAATCAATGGTCTCAGAAGATGTTGATGGTCTGAAAAAGGCTGCAAATCGAGATGGCGAGAGCGTTCGCGCTGTCGCATCCCAGACGACTGCCAACCAGTCTCCGGCCGCTCAATCTAGTAATGTTCAGACTTCAGGCGCTCCGGGTCTGGCAGTAAAGCAAACTTCAGCACAGACGCCGGCTGATCCGCTGGACAGTGCTCCAGAATTCGAAGTTTCAAGCGACGACGATAGTGCCTCTCGGAAGCCTCTTCCCGCGAACTCAGCCGGAGTATCCAATGGCCCGGAGGCTGCAGGCAAGACTGCGTCCAGCGGCGGTGCGGCTGCCATGCAGGCGACTGCAGTTGACCTTGTCAGGATAGTTCCTGACAAGGATTTAGCTTCGGATGATGCTGCGGTTGGCGGTGAGGATGACATGAAGATGTCGTCGCTTGATGTTCGAAACTTCGGCAAAGGCGATCTGGGAACCGCAACGCGGGTGGATCCATCTCAGACGGCTGCTCGTCTGCAGACGAATGCTGCAGCTGCTCAGGTGGCGGGTGCAATTGCTCGCAATGCTCAAAATGGTCAGACGCGTTTCCAGATGCGGCTTGATCCTGCAGAACTTGGGCGGATCGACGTTCATATGAAAATGGCTTCTGACGGAAGTGTTCAGGCCCATTTGATTGTGGAGCGCCCAGAAACACTGGATTTGTTCATGCGCGATCAACGCGGCCTTGAAAAAGCGCTGGAGTCTGCAGGGCTGAATACAGATTCAAACAGCTTGCAATTCTCGCTTCAGGATCAGGGGGGGCAACAATTTGCTTCGTCGCAAGATGATCAGGGGGATGCCCATGGCGGTCGAGTTTTTGATCGGGCTGAGGACGGCGCTGAAAATCATGAAGAACAGATATCTCAAGTTTACCTGTCAGACACACAGCCTGGTTTGGATATCCGAATCTAGGATGGAACCCGGTTTTGATCCCATGGGTCAAACCAAGGAGTATATAGTATGGCGGACTTAGCAACGATTACCGGCGCCGCAACGGGCGGTGCATCATCAACGACTGCTTCCACGACCGGGCTGACGGACAATTATGAGCTGTTCTTGTCGTTGCTTACGACGCAGATCCAGAACCAGGATCCGCTAGATCCTCTGGATTCAGCTGAATATACTAACCAGCTGGTGCAATATTCATCCGTTGAACAGTCGATTCAGACCAACAAATACCTTGAGCAAATGGTTGCGATGAACCAATCAAACCAAGCTTATGCCTATGTAAATTACCTCGGCTCTGAGGTGTCGGCCATTGGGAGCACTACAACGTTGTCCAACGGCTCTGCCACTTGGGATTATACGGCAGACGAGGCTTCATCTGGAACTGTTGAGATTAGAAACACTGCCGGTGCTGTTGTTTACGCTGGTGCTGTTGAGCTTGATGCTGGCTCCGGGAGCTATACATGGGATGGCCAGACTGATTCAGGTGTGGATGCTCCTGAGGGCGCTTATACTGTTGCCTTTAATGTCCAGGATGGAACAGGAAATACAGAGAGTATTTCGACAGATATTACAGGAACGGTCGACACGGTTGATTTTACGGGTGGGGTCGCTTTTTTGAATATTGGTGATGTTCGGGTTCCCATTGGAGCCGTAAAATCGGTGACCAGAGCCGCTTAGGAGCAGGGTTCTCATTTTGAAAGATGCTTAACGGGCCTGAACTTATCGTTCGGGCCATTTTGCGTTTGCGTAAGGAACTTGGCGGGTTTTTGATAGATAAGGATGTCATGTGCTGGAAAGCGGTCATGCAAATGGAGATCGCGTTTGCGGCTTTGGCCCTGTGGTGCCCCGAAATTTAATTGCAGCGTAGACTTCGGATGTCGTGCTGATTGCTTATTAAGGTGCTCAGCAGGAGGTCAATGAGACGATAAGTCCGCTTTATCGGCTCCTCTCTTGCTGATATTTGCCGTTATTGCGACATTTTCTCGTTATTTAAAGAGATTCAGATGGCTAGACAGGCTGTTGAGGTCTGCGATCTCCATTTAAATATGCCATCCTGAATCTTCGCCTTATCGTTAGCAAATCCTATATACCTCGCATAATGCGAGGAGGTGGGGTTAAAGTTAACCGACTGTGATTTTTGTTAAGACTATTAGATCTTTCCGCGTGTTTTTATTAAGTTCTATTCATTGATTCTGATTTTTATAGTTAACAATATCTCTATGCCTGCTTAGCTAAATTTTAAACAGCTGTAGGTAATCTCACAATAAGCCTTGGTCATGGTTAGTGTGAGAGTCAAATGGCCGAACAAATTCGTTCGCGTGTAAAATATGTCATCGGACCTGATGGCAGCCCCTTAACGATCGCCGATCTTCCTCCAACGTCGACAAAGCGTTGGGTGATAAGGCGAAAGGCAGAAGTGGTTGCAGCCGTTCGCGGTGGTCTTTTATCATTAGAAGAAGCCTGTCAGCGGTATACGCTGACGGTTGAGGAGTTTCTGTCGTGGCAAAGCTCTATTGAAAAACACGGTTTAGCCGGACTTCGCGCTACGCGGGTTCAGCAGTACCGAAACTAGCTGGTCTGGTCTGACGAGCCGGTGAATTGTGAAGTTATTTTCGCATGTTGAATGGGGCGGCTTTGTGCTGCCCTTTTTCGTTTTTTTGAGTCGTTGGTGCCTGTGAGGTGCTTCGAATTGTGCTTTTTAAGTCCGTAGAACTTTCTTGTTTGCCAAAAGGTTAATGGTTGCGGCAGTTTTTCCCCACCTGAGTTGCAAAATGCATAAACGTAAATGGCGGAAATGTGTCGATCCGACTAGGCTCGTTAACGCGCGTTAACTTCTTGTTAACCTCCTTGGCGGCAAATTTTGCCTATTGGTTAACGTGTGTGTTGCCAATCGGGATCCATTTGGGTTCTGGGTGGGGCGATAATTGCGAGCGGCTACGTGAACGGACTTATAGAATTTATCAAAACGCTGGGACCAACCCGAATTGCGGCTATGGGCGCAGTTGCGGCGATTTTGATTGGCGTCTTTGCACTGATAATCTTTCGGGTGACCGCTCCCCAGATGACGCAACTTTATTCGGATCTTACGCTTGAAGATTCTGGAGCGATTGTTAATCAGCTGGAATCCCTCGCAGTTCCCTTCGTGCTCAAGGGTGATGGAAGTACCATCATGGTTCCTGCAGAGCAGGTTGCGCGCCTTCGGATGCGGCTTGCAGAAGATGGTCTCCCGACCGGTGGATCCATCGGTTATGAGATTTTTGATCGTACAGATACACTTGGCGCCACAAGCTTCGTACAGAACATCAATCGGTTGCGAGCCATTGAGGGGGAATTGTCCCGGACAATCGCCTCTTTGGATCGAATAAACTCCGCCAGAGTGCATCTTGTGATGCCAGAACGTCAGCTGTTCCAGAGGGATCGGCGCCCCCCTTCAGCCTCCATTGTTTTGAATGTGCGTGGAGCTCTTGGGGCTGGCGAGATCCGGGCTGTTCAGCATCTGGTTGCTACTGCGGTCGACGGGTTGACGCCGGAGCGGGTGTCGATCGTTGATGAAACAGGCCGGTTGTTGGCTTCCGGGAACGATAATGATGCGGAAGGCGTGGTTTCCACGTCCTTGCAAGAGCGGATTGTTGGTGTCGAATCTCGTTTGCGTAATCAGATCGAGGAGATCCTGAACAGTATCGTAGGTCCTGGCCGTGCCCGCGTTCGGGTATCTGCTGACGTTGATTTTAACCGGACGACTGAAACAACGGAAACGTTCGACCCGGATGGTCAGGTTGTTCGCTCCACACAGTCCAAGGAAGAAGCCACGAGCAGTGTCGATGCGCAGAACCAGGTCACAGTCGACAACCAACTGCCCAATGGTGGCGATGCGAATGAACAGCCTGGAGATCGCGACGAGACCAGCCTGACCGAAGAGATTGTGAATTACGAAATTTCCAAGTCGACCAGGACCCAGGTTGTTGAGGCGGGTCAGATCAAACGGTTGTCTGTGGCGGTTCTTGTTGACGGTCTTTACGAGCCAAATGAAGACGGTGAGGTTAATTACGCTCCCCGCACTCAGGAAACACTCGACAGGATTGCCATTCTGGTGCGCTCAGCAGTTGGCTTTGATGAGACGCGGGGGGATGTTGTCGAGGTTGTAAATCTTCAGTTCGCCTTGCCGCCGCCTGCCGACATGGGAGAGATCAGCGATGGCCTGTTTGACTTCACACGTAGCGACATCATGCGCTTTGCCGAGCTGGGCGTGCTGCTTCTGATCTCCCTGCTCTTGCTTCTCTTCGTGGTGCGTCCGTTGCTCCGCCGCATTGTGACACCGGAAGAGCGCTCGCCACAGGAATTGGTTATCGGCCCGGATGGAATGCTGATAGCTGAGACAGATATGCCGGCTGATGCCGCTGATGAAGAAGACGAATTCAGGATCGAATGGCTTGAAGAGGCCAAAGCAGAAGGTGCCATGCAGGCCAGTTCAATCACAAAGGTTGGTGAAATGATTGCGGAACACCCAACTGAGGCAGTTACAATCGTTCGCGGTTGGCTGGACCAGGCGGCATAGATGGCTGGCGATGCACTTCAACAACACCTGACGGTTAGTGCTGATCAACAGGAACGAGAGCTTGTAGGGGCTGAGCGTGCGGCTGTTTTGCTGCTGTCGCTTGGTGAGCAGCACGGCAAGCCGATCTGGGATAAACTTGATGAGATCGAAGTTCGGCAGGTCTCCACGGCCATGGCGAACCTTGGTCCTGTTACGCCGGGCATGCTTGAGAATCTGTTCATAGATTTTGTCCGCAAGATTACATCAAAAGGCGCGCTTACAGGAAACGTGGACGCGACAGAGCGCCTGCTGAACTCGTTTCTTCCTGATGATCGGGTAAACATCATCATGGAGGAGATCCGGGGGCCTGCCGGGCGTAATATGTGGGAGAAGCTGTCGAACGTTCAGGAGAACGTTCTGGCGAACTATCTTAAAAACGAGTATCCTCAGACTGTCTCGGTGGTGTTGTCAAAAATCAACTCTGAACATGCTGCCAGAGTGCTTGGCATTCTGCCTGAAGAGCTCGCGCTGGAAGTTGTGAGCCGGATGCTGCGTATGGATGCGGTCCAGAAAGACGTTCTGGAAAAGGTCGAGCAGACACTTCGCGTTGAGTTCATGTCAAATCTGACGAACACATCCCGGCGTGACAGTCATGAGATGATGGCAGACATCTTCAACAACTTCGACAGGCAGACGGAAGCTCGCTTCCTGGCTGCTCTGGAAGAAGAAAACCGCGAAGCAGCAGATCGTATCAAGACATTGATGTTCACTTTCGACGATCTGTTGAAACTGGACGCTGCGAGTTGTCAGACACTTTTGCGGAATGTCGAAAAGGATCGTTTGGGTATCGCTCTCAAAGGCTCTACGGACGCGGCCAGAGAGTTCTTTTTTGGCAATATGTCTTCACGCGCTGCGAAGCTGCTGGCGGATGATATGGAGGCCCTTGGGCCGGTGCGGTTGCGTGATGTGGATGAAGCTCAAACCGGCATGGTGAATACAGCTAAGGATCTGGCTGCTAAGGGCGAGATCATGATTTCCAAATCCAAGAGCGATGACGAGATCATTTATTAATGCAGGAAGTCAATGACGTTAAAGTTATGGGTAGAATGACCAGCCCATCCAAGTTCCTGTTTGGGGTCGATTTTTCGGAGCCGGAGGAGCCTGTTGTGGAAGCTCCTGTGGAGCCTGAAATTCCGATGATGCCTTGCTCTGAGCATGAGGCATTGCTGGCTACTGCCAAGAAGCAGGCGTTTGAGGCCGGGCGTGCTGAGGCGCTGAGTGACCTGGTAGGGACGCAGGAAAAGCTTCTGACCGATGAAGTGCAGCGACTGGTTCAGGTCTGCATGAATGTTGTTGGACAGCTGGATGAAGTGCAGGCGAAGCAGGAAAAAGACGCTGTCGGTTTGGCTTTCCTGGTTGCCCGCCGTCTTTGCGCCCACTTGCTGGCCCGGCAGCCGCTTGCTGAGACCGTTGCACTGGTTACGGAATGCTTGGGACCTTTACGCCGGGCTCCGCATCTGGTGATCCGGGTGAATGAGAAGGATGTGGAGGGCCTCAAGAAACGGGTTGATCCCATCGTTGATGAAAAAGGCTTTGAGGGACGACTTGTCATACTTGGGGAAGCTGATCTCGCGCGAGGCGATTGCCAAATCGAATGGGCTGACGGGGGTATTCTGCGAAATCGCAAGGCGCTCGAAAAGCAGATTGATGGCAGTATCCGGGGATATCTTCAGGCCCGGGCTAACAAGGTGAACAAGACGCAGGAAGCTGACAGTTCAGCTGCTGCAAAGGATACTGACGCATGAGCGACGAACAGGAAACCGGCATCCCGCTTGATGAACTTGAGGCTCCCGCTCGGAGAGACGGTGATGACACCAGTGCGAACAGTGTTAACTCCGCTGGCGATCTAGAGGCTGTATTCGACGTCCCAGTTCGGATCTCAGCCGTTCTTGGGCATTCCAAGATGCATGTTTCGGAACTCTTGAAACTTGGGTCTGGCACGGTCCTGGAGCTCGACCGCAAGGTCGGAGAAGCAATTGATATTTATGTGAACGATCGTCTTGTCGCCCGCGGCGAAGTCGTGCTTGTCGAGAACAAGCTTGGCGTGACTATGACTGAAATCATCAAGACGGATCGTTGAGGATTAGGAACCGACCATGAGACTTTTGATAGTTGGTACCCTGGGCGGTCAGCTCACCGCAGCGACCCAAATTGCCATGCAACGCGGCGCGAAGGTCGTGCAAGCTGATGATGTGGAAAGTGCCATGAAGGAGCTTCGCTCCGGACGTGGTGCTGATCTTCTTATGGTCGATGTCGGCCTTGATATTGCCGGGCTGCTGCTGAAACTGCAGAACGAGCGGGTTCATGTGCCGATTGTGGCGTGTGGCGTTGAGACTGATGCCCAGGCAGCCGTCTCTGCTATTCGTGCAGGGGCCAAGGAATACATTCCGCTGCCGCCTGATGCCGAGATGATTGCAGCTGTCCTGGCAGCAGTTGCCCAGGAGCGCGGCGATCTCATCTACCGGGATGAGGCAATGGCCGTTGTTGTTCGTTTGGCAGAGCAGGTCGCTCCGTCAGATGCATCCGTTCTGATCACTGGGGAATCGGGTACGGGCAAGGAAGTGATCGCTCGTCACGTTCACAAGTCGTCCAATCGGGCCAGCAAATCATTCATTTCGATCAACTGTGCCGCGATTCCTGAACATCTGCTTGAGTCTGAACTTTTTGGCCATGAAAAAGGTGCTTTTACAGGCGCTGTAGCGCGCCGGATCGGAAAGTTCGAGGAGGCTGATGGTGGCACGTTGCTGCTTGATGAGATTTCCGAAATGGATGTGCGCCTGCAGGCAAAGCTGCTACGTGCTATTCAGGAACGGGTGATCGACCGTGTCGGCGGTACACGTCCTGTTCCCGTGGATATCCGCATTCTTGCTACGTCCAATCGGGATCTGGCGGAGAGTGTTCGTCAGGGAGCCTTTCGTGAGGATCTTCTCTTTCGTTTGAATGTTGTGAACCTGAAGCTGCCGCCTTTGCGGGAGCGTCCGGCTGATGTTCTGGAACTGGCGAAATTTTTCGTTGGACATTACGCGGAAGCCAATGGTGTTGCAGTGCGTCCGCTCTCCGTTGAAGCCAGGCAGGCATTGGCGGTCAACCCTTGGCCGGGCAACGTTCGCGAGCTGGAAAACACCATGCATCGCGCCGTCTTGCTTGCACATGGTGATGAGATTGGCGTTGAGGCAATCAGGCTGCCGGACGGCAGTCCTATTGTTGTGACGAAGGGCCCAGCAGAACGGGCTGCTCAGACAGCGGAAGCTGTTTCCAGAAACTTTGTGGGTCGCACCGTATCCGACATGGAACGAGATTTGATCCTGGATACGCTGGATCATTGCCTGGGCAATAGGACACATGCTGCAAAGATCTTGGGAATATCGATCCGGACGCTGCGCAACAAGCTGAATCAATATACGGATGAGGGGCTCGGAGTTCCGGGGCCTGGTGAAGTGCGCTCTGCAATGTGATGTACGTTCTAGTTTAGCAGGAAGAGACCGTTTTTTGGTTGCGGTCAGGGGTAGTGAATGTCGGATACGACAGCGGGTGAAAATCGGGACGTGACTACAGTGCCTGTCGGCGGTGCCCCCGTACCTGTGGCGTCGAACTCTCAGCTGCCGTCATTTACGGAAATCATCTCCGTCCTGAAACGTGGAGATACGGGCCTTGCTGTTGGCGTCCTGATCATTCTGACGTTGATGATCCTGCCAATGCCGCCGGTGATGCTGGACATGTTCTTGGCGGTGTCTATCATTTTTTCCGTCCTTGTCCTGATGACGGGGCTTTTTATTCAGAAGCCGCTCGAGTTCTCGTCTTTTCCGACAGTCCTGTTGATCGCAACTATGCTGCGGCTTGGTTTGAATATTTCATCGACGCGGTTGATCCTGGCCAATGGTCATGAGGGGACTGCGGCGGCGGGGAATGTCATTCAGTCCTTTGGTAATCTCGTCATGGGCGGGAATTTTGTCATTGGTATCATCGTCTTCGCAATCCTGGTGATCGTGAACTTTGTTGTTATTACAAAGGGTTCTGGACGTATCGCTGAAGTCGCCGCGCGCTTTACCCTTGATGCTATGCCCGGTAAACAGATGGCGATTGATGCGGATTTGTCTGCTGGTTTGATCGAAGAAGGCGAAGCGCGGCAAAGACGCCGGGACCTGGAAGACGAAAGCTCTTTCTTTGGTGCCATGGATGGTGCCTCGAAGTTCGTTCGCGGTGATGCGATTGCCGGGCTTTTGATCACATTCATCAATATCCTTGGCGGGATCTTCATCGGCGTTGCGCAGATGGATCTGTCGTTTTCAGAGGCTGCCAATAACTACACGCTGTTGACCATCGGTGACGGACTTGTGTCGCAGATCCCGGCGCTGATTGTTTCGACTGCGGCCGGTCTTCTCGTGTCCAAGGCTGGTGTTCAGGGCGCGGCCGACAAGGCGCTGGTTGCTCAGTTCACAGGCTACCCAAAGGCACTTGGTATGTCGGCTGCAGTGATGCTGGTTCTGTCATTCATGCCTGGCATGCCTATGATACCGTTTGTCGGGCTTGCTGCCCTGGCAGGATGGTTGGCCTTCAATGCAACGAATAAGCAAAAGGACGCTGCGGCTGTCGTAGCCAAGAAACAGGCTATCGATACGGCGCCCAAGCCTGTTCCTGAGCCTCCGATCACCGATGCGTTGAAGATGGATGAGCTGCGTATCGAGCTTGGATACGCTTTGCTGCCACTCATCAACGGCAAGGATCAAAGCGGCGGAGATCAGCTAACTGAGCAGATCAAGGCTTTGCGTCGCCAGATCGCTGGCGATATGGGGGTTATCATGCCTCCGGTGCGTATTCTTGATAATATCCAGCTTGGTGCCAATGACTATGTGATCAAGGTGAAGGAAGTTGAGGCTGGACGGGGCCTTCTCTATCCGAACCACTTCATGGTCATGGATCCGTCCGGAGGACAGGTCAAGTTGCCAGGCACGCACACGACCGAACCAACCTTTGGTTTGCCTGCAACCTGGGTTGAAAGCCAATACCGTGAAGATGCCTCTCTGCGCGGCTATACTGTTGTTGATCCGGCGACTGTGCTGTCAACGCATCTCACAGAGACGATCAAGGGCAATGTCGGTGAGCTGGTCACATATGGCGATGTGCAGAACCTCCTGAAAGAACTGAAGGGCGAACAGGCGAAGCTTGTGGATGATCTCATTCCGTCACAGATCACGGTGTCCGGGATCCAGCGTATTCTACAGGCCTTGCTGGGTGAGCGCGTGTCCGTTCGGGACCTTGGGACTATCCTTGAGGGGGTTTCGGAAGCTGCAGGCATGACGCGCAACACAAGTACCATTGCCGAGCATGTACGGAGTCGCCTTGGTCGTCAGATTTGTGCTTCTAATCTTGCGCCTGGCGGGTATCTGCCGCTGGTCGCACTTTCCCCCAAATGGGAGCAAGCCTTCTTGGAATCCATTGTGGGTGAGGGAGATGACAAACAGCTCGCGATGCCGCCGAGCAAGCTGCAAGAGTTTGTCGGCAAAGTGCGCGATGCTTTTGAAGCCGCAGCTCAACAGGGAGAAGTTCCTGTGCTTTTGACCTCCCCTCAAACCCGTCCTTTCGTTCGTTCGATTGTTGAACGGTTCCGGGCTCATAGCACGGTCATGAGCCAGAGCGAGGTTCATCCTCGCGTGAAACTCAAGACGATTGGTTCAATTTAGGGAAGCTGCCTGAGATGTTCGTTTGGTCTGTTGCGCTGGTTCAGACCAGAATGTTGAGCCTGGAGAGGGCAGCAGCGTTCGACGAATATGATCCTTTAAGGGCATTGTTCACAGCTTGGGCCGATGCATTCACAGTTGTACTGAAAACCGTGTTGCTGACTGTGCTGCGAAGTTGCTGGCCTTGTTGGACCGCCTTGCTGCGTTTTGCCGCCCATGCCTTGTTGATCTCGCTCCGCTTGGGGCGCTCGTTCCGTTTTGCGTAATTGTTTCCAATAGCTGCCATGTTTCTAATATTCGAGCAGTAGGGTTAACAGCCCGTTAAAGCCTTGCATTTTGACGTTTTCATCGTGCCCTGAAACGGTTGACAGGTTGATCAGTGGATGGCTTGTTGCGATCAAAATTTTTGGAGTTTTCAATGTCAACTATAGACCTCAGCCTAAATGGTTACACGGATCTTCCCAAAGGGAAGTTGGCCTATGTTGTGACCTATCTTGAAATGCTGGAAAAGGCCTCGTTGGGTAGCACCTCGCGTAACGATATCCATTTGGAGTGTTGGGAGCGGCCAGACCGGATTGCCTTCAAGGCGTTGTTCCGTGAAATTGGTGAGGAATGGCTCTGGTTCTCGCGTCTTGTGATCAGCGATGAAGCACTGGATAAAAAGCTGAATGATCCGCATTGCGAGATTTACTGCCCCATGATTGACGGAAAACGCGTGGGACTTCTTGAGTTGTCATTCAAAGATCCTCAGAACGTCGAGGTCGCATATTTTGGCCTCGTTCCATCGGCAATTGGCTCCGGAAAAGGGCGATGGCTGATGGCAAATGCCGTTCAAATCGCCTGGTCACGAGCCGAGACCAAGCGGCTGTGGTTGCACACTTGCACAGGCGATAGCCCGCAGGCGATCCACTTCTATCAATCCTGCGGTTATCGCGCTTTCAAACGGGCAGTTGAAGTGGTTGATGATCCGCGTTGCAGCGGCCACTTGCCACGCACTGCAGGACCTCACGTTCCTGTCATTGAGTAGTCGAATGTTATCGGCGTCAGTTTGGTGCAGCTACCCGATCCGGAAATGCGGTAATGATTGACTGACGATTAGCCTCAAGCACGCCACGCTCGGTGATCAGCCCGGTCACCAGGCGCGCTGGGGTGACGTCAAAGGCAGGATTGGCAACATGCGAGCCTTGGGCGACAATTTCGATTGTTTCGATCGAACCCGTTTTGCTTCTGCCTGTGATGCGCTTGACCTCATCTCCGCTCCTCTCTTCAATCGGGATTTCCTTCAGTCCGTCCTGAAGCGTGAAGTCTATGGTGGATGAGGGCAGGGCGACATAAAATGGAACGCCACAGTCTTTTGCGGCGAGCGCTTTCAAATATGTCCCGATCTTATTGCAGACGTCGCCGCTTGAGGTCGTCCGATCTGTTCCAACGATGACGAGATCAACCTCTTCGTGTTGCATCAGGTGGCCTCCGGCATTGTCAACGATGACTGTGTGGGGGACGCCGTGCTGGCCCAATTCCCATGCGGTGAGAAAGGCGCCCTGATTTCGCGGGCGCGTCTCATCCACCCAGACATGCACTGGAACGCCGCTGTCATGTGACATGTAAATTGGTGCTGTTGCGGTGCCCCAATCCACTGTCGCGAGCCAGCCAGCATTGCAGTGCGTTAGAATGTTGACGCTTGAGCCAGGCTTTTTTGTCCGCGCGATGTTGGCGATGATCTCTGCACCATTCAGCCCAATTGCCATATTTGTTGCGATGTCTTCGTCGCAGATCTGGTTGGCAAGACTGTAGGCGCGCGCCATTCTTTGCTCGGGATCTATGGGCAAAAGGGCTTTCAGCATCAAGTCCAGGGCCCATTTGAGGTTCACAGCGGTGGGGCGGGTTTCGAGAAGAGCGGCTGATGCTCCCATCAAGGCACTGTCAGATGTGTCGTCCCGCATGGCCAGACATATGCCGTAGGCCGCCGTTGCCCCGATCAACGGTGCTCCGCGCACTTGCATCTCGCGGATCGCATGTACGGTCTGCTGCAATGTTTCCAGCCGGATGATTTCGAAGGCGTAGGGAAACCGGGTTTGGTCAATGATATGTACAGCCCAGCCATCTTCCGCCAGCCAGATTGTGCGGTACTTTTCTCCATTCACCAACATCCCAAGCTACCTTCCGATTGTTTCCCGATTGGCAGTGATTGTTCACATGCCACTTGCTGACGCAACAGTCAGCTCTCAGCTTCTGGCATTTCGGCGGTAAATGGGTTAATCTTCATTAACCATTTTGGATGGAATGTCGGTGGATGACCGCTTGAGCGCAGGTTGTTCTGGTTCCGCCTTCGTAAGAATTGGTTAAGAATATACTTAACACGAAGTTTAACGGAGTCGGACAACCCATGTCTGAAATGCAGGATAACGTAGTGCCGCATACGCGGGTGCGGTCTCTTCGGGAGGCGATCCGCAAGGTTCAGCTTGGCGAAGTCGAAAGATCTGACGTTGTGGTTGAGCTTCAGGACACTGAACGGGCGCGTCTGGAACTTCTTTGCGAAGAAATGAAAGATGTCTTCAAGGAAATTCCGGAAGACGACGATCAATTCTCTCTGCAAATCATGGCAGGCTCCACGTCTCGTTTGTGGATTGATGTCACCAGCCATGTGGTCGTTGGCAGTGATCGCAAGACGTATCGGTTTTTGAAAGATACCCGACTTGGTCGTGTTGTTGTTCTGGAGACAGCAGAGCTGGACGACATGGCTGATTGCCTGACCGAATATATTGCTGAACGTATTCTGGAGCGCGAAAAGGCGCTTGAAGGTGACTGGTTAAACAATCGCCTGAGTCAGGCTTCATCACATGCTGATGCCAAAACGGCTGCGCGAAAAGGTTGGCACCCTGCCTTAATTTTTGTCACGACTTTCATTGTCGGTATGCTGGCAGGCATTGGCAGCCTTGTTGCCTACGCTTGGTTCGCCAACCCGTTTTAAGAGCATTGCTCTTGTGCGTGACGAGCCGGGTCAGGTTCTGGGGATTAACAGTTCCCGATCAGCTATCTGTGAAATGGGCAGACCCTTTTCGGTAAAACCTCGCTCCTGAAAGCGGCATGACCATTGGCCATTTACCCGTTCAATGGAAAAGAGATTGTAACGCGCTCCAGGCTTTTTACCGCCGGGCGCGTTCGTTGCTGAGGGCACGCCTATCGCCGGTACTGGGCCATTGGGGCCCTCAATTTCGGCCTGGCTGTCGATATGGGTGTGGCCATGCAGGATCAATTCAGCTCCGGCACGCTTGATGACAGCGCGCACGCGTGAGGCATCTGAAAGCCGCTTGTGCCAGTGGGTGGCCTTGCGGAACGGAGGATGGTGGATCATCACGACGCGGAACAGGCCTTCGTCTTTCAACTGATCTAGTGTGGTGCGCAAACGCTGTGCCTGGGCACTGCCAACACGGCCGGTTGCGAACCAGGGGGCAGATGCGCGCGCGGTCGAAACGCCGACAAGCGCAATCTCGCCGCGTTTGCGTACATAGGGAAAGTGAGCTTCACCGTCAGAGTCCGTGGGTGGCTCTTTATTGTCACCAATCATGTAATCGAGCCAAGCTGTCCGCGCTTTTTTCAAAGCGCCAGGAACATAGGCATCGTGATTACCTGGAACAACAGAGACAAAGTCACTCTCCCCGACCTCTTCCAGCCAGGCGCGTGCTCCGATAATTTCAAGGGGAAGTGCGATGTTCACCAGATCGCCTGTGACGGCAATATGATCTGGTTTTTGCATCTTTATATCAGAGACAAGCTGTTCAAGATGATTTCCGGTCATTGCGCTGGCACGATTGCGTCGCCAGTTCAGATATCCGAGAATTCTCTTGGAGAACAGTTGCAATAGCTTGGGGTCTGGAAGAGGCCCAAGGTGCGGATCTGACAGATGTGCGAGTTTTAGCATGGTGACGCATTTTGAACGCAAGGTCCTCGGCGTCAAGCCAAAACGCTGAGCCGAGTCGAAAGTTTCACGTATGCGACTGACAGCACCAGCTGCTCGTCATAATCAGTTGCTGGCGAATGTCGTCAGAGCAGCTGTGATACGCGGATTGCTCAGATCAACAGCAGGCTTCCAGTTGTAAGCGCGGCGACGACGACGGTTTGCGAAATATGCCCGAAGCATGATCTATACTCTTTTTGGTTGACCCGATGGCCCATGCCAGCGGCAATGTGTCTGCCTGAAATTTATTCAGTGTGCGCAATACATATGCAGCTTCACAAAAAATGAGTAGTGGGTTTAACGCAGGGGCTGGTCTGCAACCAGCGCATGCCTCGTTAACGGCTTTACTTCACTGGCAAATTATTTGGGCGCCGATGCCCATGATACTTACTGCTTTTTGGCCCAATTCAGGGGAAAATTGAGCCAAAAATCGGCGATATAATATCCAGCTTGATTAACCAAGATCGCGGTCGTGCGGGCGATCAAAATTCAGTTTTGGGCCAATCGGGACAATTCCAGTCGGATTGATGGTGTCATGGGAGCCATAATAGTGGGCTTTTATAACGTCCAACTGGACAGTCTCAGCGACACCGGGGGTCTGATAGAGCTCTCGTAGATAGCTGGACAGGGCAGGGTAGTCGTCAATCCGCCGGATGTTACATTTGAAGTGGTCGACATAAACTGCATCGAAGCGAACCAATGTGGTGAACAGGCGCCAATCGGCTTCTGTCAGCTTGTCTCCGGTGAGATAACGGGAACCAGACAGGAGCTCTTCCAGATCATCCAGCGTGTTAAACAAGGCCGTTACGGCTTCTTCATAAGCTGATTTTGAGGTGGCGAAGCCGGCCTTGTAAACACCATTGTTGACCGTGTGATAAATCCGCTCATTGATAGCGTTGATGTCGGGTCGCAGGCTTTCAGGATAGAAATCCAACTCGGAGCCCGTGATATGATCGAACGCGCTGTTGAACATCCGAATGATTTCAGAAGACTCGTTCGAGACGATTGTTTTGGTCTGCTTGTCCCAAAGGATTGGAACGGTTGCCCTGCCGTTGTAGGCGGGGTCTGCAGCCGTGTAGATCTGCCAAGAATAATGTGCGCCATTGATCGGGTCCGGCTCGGCAAATGTCCAGCCATTTTCAAGCATGAGTGGTTCAACAGCGGTGACATCAATCAAGGGCGTCAGCTGTTTCAGCTGCCGAAATATCAAGGCGCGGTGTGCCCATGGGCAAGCGTAGGAGACGTAGAGATGGTAGCGATCAGCTTCGGCCTTGAAGCCTCCAGAACCGGTCGGCCCTGCGGATCCATCGGCTGTGATCCAATTGCGAAAGGACGATTCTTTGCGAACGAACTTTCCGCCATTTGTTTCCGTGTCGTACCACTTATCTTGCCATTTTCCGTCGACGAGAAGTCCCATGCGCATCTCCTGTGTTGTGATGCATATTTAGGCTGAAAGGAGCCTTGCACCATGGGCGGGAGGGTGAAAGCACTGTTCACCTCCACTGTCTGGTCCCCGGGCATGCGGGGTTTTTGGTAGATGACATTGAAAGACGCTGGACCTTTCATGTTCCTCCGTGCTATCGGCTGACCGACGGTTTGAGATAGAGCCGTGGAATCAATGAGAAGCACCTGATGATAAGCGGTTCGACATTGCGACGACGAAGCATCCGACGAGAAAACTCTCGTCTGTTTTCGTGCGCCTGACCGGATCTTGCTTCGAATTGAGAGTGTGACCGTCTGGTGCCAAGTGTTGTTTGCCAGTCAGGTGCCATGATTATGAAATCTTCCAATTGGTTCATTCGTGTTGAAGAAGCCGCCGATGAGGCGGATGTTGAAGCGCTTCAATCAGAGGCCTTTGGTCCGGGCCGTTTTGCCAGAACAGCCTTCAAGATCCGCGAGGGCATCGAACCTCATTCAAGCCTTTGCTTTGTCGGCATTAATGGCGCTGATCTTGCCGGGTCGGTTCGTCTGACGCGCATTATGATCGGGTCCACGCAGGCGCTGCTTCTTGGTCCTTTAACCGTTTCTCCGAAATATAAGAACAGAGGTTTGGGTAAAAAACTGCTCAATACCGTGATCGATGCTGCTCGTTCGGAAGGTGAAACCGCCATACTTCTGGTCGGTGATCAGCCCTATTATGGTCCTTTTGGATTCAATGTCGTGCCATTTGGCCAAATTTCGCTGCCCGGTCCCGTTGATCCCGCCCGTTTGCTGGTGGCTTGCCTGAACGGCGCAGTGATGCCATCGGGTGATGTACGCGGCGGTGACGTTTAGCTTCACCGGCCTTCACGGTACCAGGTAAGAGACAGCAGCCCCAACAACAAGGCAAGGCCAAGAAGACCCATCAGCAGCGGATAGCGGTCGACGCCATTCAAGATGCTCGCATCTGAGGTTTTGAGCCCGATCCAGCCATTGCCGGAGTATTGCGCCGCTTGTCTCAAAGGCACGACCTGTGGCACGGCGATATCGCCGCCAACATCGGCAAGCCTCAGACTTTGGCCACCGGTCTCGGATGATAATGAGGCGAGCTTTTCTGGTGTTGAAAGAACATCAGTGTATTCGCGCGGGTTTTGCGGCCCGACGTGGACCAAGGCGCTCTTCTCGCTCTCGGTGACGGTGAAAAGACCGGTCTCAGTCGTTGGCACGCTTCCACGCCACAGGCCTGGTTCGACTTCGGTCATTGACAGGGTGGAGAGGCTCCCGGAAGGTGACGTTACAGTCACTGGGCCGATAGTGTCGCCGAGGGTTTGACGTTCTGCGATCAATTCTGGTCCGCGCATAGAGACGCGAAGGGCTTCCTCGTCCAGATCGGGTTCTTGCATCAGCCAGTGGCCCAGACGCCTGAGCAGGGGAACATGCGGTCCGCCGCCTTCAAAGCCTCGTGCCCAAAGCCAGACATGGTCGGAAAGAAGCATTGCGACCCGGCCTTCTCCTTCACGGTTCAAGACCAGAAGCGGCATATCATTAGGCCCTGTCATCAAGGTCTGACCGCTATCCAGCTCCGTCTCTACAAGCCGGAACCAGCGGCTCCAGCCTGGTGGAGATTGTTTGGAGCCGGGCAAACCGCGCGTGACTGGGTGGCGTTCGCCAATGTTGGCGAGCGTTGCGTAGAACGGTTGCTCCAGGATGGCTCCTGTTGGCCGGGCTGGCAGGATTGGCGCCAGCGGTGTGCGGTATAGGCTGCCAGCTTCGGCGTAGTCCGGGCCACCTGCCAGCAAGACAGCTCCGCCCGCTCTGACATATCTGGCGATATTGTCGAAATAGAGCATGGGAAGAACGCCGCGGCGGACATAGCGATCAAAGATAATCAGGTCGAATTCGTCAATCTTGACGGAGAACAGCTCTCTTGTTGGAAAAGCGATCAGCGACAGTTGGTTGATCGGCGTCCCGTCCTGTTTCTCGGGCGGGCGCAGAATGGTGAAATGAACCAGATCGACTGATGCATCGGACTTGAGCAAATTGCGCCAAGTTCTCTCACCTGCATGAGGCGATCCGGACACCAGAAGCACCCTCAGGTTTTCACGAATTCCATCAATGGTTACGACGGCCCTATTGTTCAAAGTCGTCAGTTCGCCGTCCAGCGACTCTGCTTCGAATTCAAAGATATTGTCTCCGCCGTGAGCGATCTCGACAGGGATGTCGATGGTCTGCCCAATTCCCACTTGGCGCTCGCTGATCAGATCGCCATCGCGCATGACCTTGAGGCCTACGCGCCCGGATGAGTTGGTGCCAAAGCCTTGCTCCAGAATGCGGACCGAGACAATTTGTTCAGAGCCAACCAAGCCAAAACGAGGGGATTTGTGCAGGACAAGCTGTCGGTCGCGTTCATCAGCTTGTCCGGTGATCAGGCCATGTACAGGCGCGTCAAAGCCGAGTGCTGCAGCATTGTCCGGGATGTCGTGGATTTGCCCGTCCGTAATGAGGATTGCCCCCCCCACCCGGTCTGGCGGTACGTCTGAAAGTCCATTGACCAGCGTCTTGAACAGTTCTGTTCCATCGCCTGTGCCGCTGTTCCGGCTTTCCAGCACTCTGACTTCAAAGCCGGGCAGGGCTGCAAGTCGGTCGGTCAGGATTTTGAGTGCTTCATCTGTTGTGTCTGAACGGTTGGCCAATAGTTGGCTTTGGCTGCGGTCATTGATCACGGCAACGACACTGCTCAAAGGCTCACGGTCTTCGCGTTCAATAGCCGGGTTTGCCAGCGCCAGCGCGACCAGCGCCATGGTCAAGACACGTAGCGGCCAACCGCGGACGCGCATAAATCCTGTGACCAGAGCAATCAGCAGGATCACGGCTGCCGCTGCCGCCAGCATGGAAAGCGGGATCAATGGATCAAAAGAGAGGGACCAGATCATCGTCTATCTTCTCTCTTCATTGGCCAAGCCGTTCAAGGAGGGCAGGGATATGGACCTGATCTGCCTTATAGTTTCCTGTCAGGCTGTACATGACCATGTTGACCCCGGCCCGGAAGGCATAGTCGCGCTGGCCAGGATCGTTCGGGACTGTCGGATAGATAAAGTTCCCACCCTCATCAATGGCCCATGCAGCTGCAAAGTCATTTCCGGTGATCAGAACCGGTGAGACGCCATCGCTGGCGCGCACAGGTCTGTCGGAAGCTGCGGTCTGCTGATCGAGGCCTTGTACCCATAGTGGACTGGTGGCGTAGCGTCCGGGAAAACTGTCGAGAATGTAAAAGGCCTTTGTCAGAACATGATCGGCGGGAACCGGTTCTAGGGGGGGAATGTCCAGGTCTTCCAGGATTTCTCGAAGCTTGAGCGTTGCCGGGCTAGAGCCAAACCCGGTGGTGGAAGAGGTTATGTGATCGCGGGTGTCGAACAGGATGCTGCCACCATTGCGCATGAACGTATCAATGCGCGCCATGGTTCTGTCATCGGGCTTGTCTGCTGCCGGATCTATTGGCCAGTAAAGCAGTGAGTAAAAGGCCAATTCATCGCGGCTGATATCCACGGCCATCGGGATGCCAGGTTCAAGCGCTGTCCGTTCGGCAAGAAACTGGCTGAGGCCGAAAAGCCCAGCGGCACTGGTGTCGTCGATCTCGGCAGAGCCGGTCAGAACATAGGCCAGATGCGTTTCAAGGGAGGCTTCAAGTGCTTTCAGATCATCGGAGCTGGATTGAGCTTTCGCGTTTTGTGTTGGGAGGCTCAAGAAGACTGCGAAAGCCATGATAACAGCTGAGGTGGTCCTTTGAAGGCGCAGTCGGCTGAGCCCACCGGCCAGCAGAATGACGGCGATGGCATCGAGAATGAGAAGCATGAATGCCAGGGAGAAAAATGTTGCTCTGAGGTCAACGGTCTCATTGTTTGGGTAAGGCTGCAAGCTTGCGGTCTCTTCCAGGGGCTGGATGTCCAGTGGTGCGAGAATGTCGCTGGCTGACATCAAATTGAGCGCCTGAAACCCGTCTTCCGTTCCATATAGGCCAGGCGGTGTCTTGCGTCCGGCGACCGCGGTTCTGAAAGCCTGTTCCGTGATGGGGGCAACATCTGCTGCCGGCGATGCATAGCGACCGTATCCATCCAGAAGCCGGAGCGGCGGAAGGACGCTTTGCGTTACGGCCTCAACAGTTTGTGAGCTATTATCGAGGACTGATTGAGCCGAGTTGGAAACAGACAGGATGCGCCTCAGCATATCCAGGAAGATCCCGGATAGAGGTAGATTGGACCAGGCTGAATCTGCTGTGACATGAAAGAGAACTATACTGCCTCTGCCAAGTTTGCTGGCGGTGACCAGAGGGGTACCGTCTTCAAGCATCGCCCAGGTCTTGTCAGGCAGATCAGCGGTAGGTTCTGCCAGAACCTGCCGATTAACGGTCACTTCAGGTGGGACTTTTAATCCACTGAACGGTGATTCAGCAGAGAAGGCCGCGAGCTTTTGCGGTTGTTTCCACGAAAGGCTGCCACCAAGAGATCGGTCACCTGCTCTAAGTGTGACAGGAATGAGAGCATCAGTTCCGCCAGCAGTTCTGGGCCCGGCAAACCGGACCAACATGCCACCCCCTTCGATCCAGTCCGTGAGCACATCAACAGTGCTTTCTGGCAAACGTCCAACGTCAGCGAGCACCAAAACGGAAAGACCTTCATCCAATAGCTCCGGCACTGCAACGGCAAGATCGCTTTCGCGCGGGACACGTAGATCAGAGAAAGGCCCCAGAGCACGTTGCAGATAGTAGAGCGGTGACAGCAGCGGTTGCGCAAGGTCACCCGATTGCCCGGACAAAAGCCCAACTATCCGGCGACGCCAGCTGTCATCGATCAGTTGAACGGCACCAGCTGCGTTTTCGCCAGTGACTTCGATGCGGGCGATGTCATTTCTGAGTTCGCTCGGCAGTTCAAAGCGTGCTTCTGTCTCGAGAGTGTCAGCTGCAAAAATGGCTTCTGTTTGACCCAGAACGAGACCTTTCAGATCAAGAGCTCGAACTGCTGCAGAGCTGCGTTGGTCATCTGGATGGCGTTCTGCAGTGACGGTTAAGGCATCCGCATCATTGGTAATGGCCTTGAGCGCAATCGGCGTTTCAAGGCCATTGTAGATGGTAATCGGCGCTTCTTTGACAATCGCTGCCAGATCTGCCTGAAAAAGATTGCCCTCTGAAGATTGCGTGCCGTCTGATAGCCAAATCACAGCGCTTGGCGGAGACGTGGCTGCACTTTTGCGCAAGGCAGTGGTCAGCTCACTCCGGTATGTTGCCCAGGGTCGCGGCTCAAGCGCGCGCAAATGCTCCAGAGCTGTTGCTGCATCGCTCGGTGTCAGAGGTTGGTTTGGACCTTCGGCGGTGGCGGCAAACAAGACCGGTTGGCCGGAGGCTTCGGAAAGAGCCAACAGCCTTTCAGCTGTTTCAACCTGGGTTGTCCAATCCCGCGCAGACATCCAACCATTGTCGAGCAACATCCAAAGCGTGCCATCGCCTGTTGTGACCTCTTTGGCCGGGCGCCAGATGGGGCCTGCCAGTGCGAGAATCAGCAGCGCTGCCAATGTCAGACGCAGAACAGTCAACCACCATGGGCTGCGTTGGGGTGTTTCTTCGTGCTTGTCGATATCCAGCAGTAATCGCGTCGGCGGAAAATTCACTTCCTGCGGGCGAGGTGGGGTCAGGCGCAGCAGCCACCATATGGCGGGAAGCAGGAGCAAGGCCCCAAGTAACCAGGGAGTCGCAAAGGCAATTGGCAGAAGACCGGCCATACTCAGGTTCCCCTTTGCATGATGGCGTCAACAGAGCCAGACAAGGCGCTGTGCAAGACCAAAAGAGGTTCAGAGGCCGGGCGATCTGTATGATGCAGAACGTAGGTCCAACCTGCCCGGCGTGCCAAGTCCCTGATTTCTGCCCGGTGGCGTTCCATACGCTGCTGATAGGCTTCCCGCCATCCTTGCGCGCGGCCCGTTGTCAGAAGGGTTCCGTGTTCCGGGTCGCGAAACTCCACGCGGCCATCGAAGGGGAATGTTTCCTCAATCGGGTCGAGAACCTGAACGATATGGCCCTTCGCCCCTGTGCCGGCGACGCGTGAGACCCAATTGGAGATTTCCTCAATTGGATCCAAAAGATCCGAAATCAGAACAACATCCGAGAAGCGCTGGATCGGTGCAGTGTCAGGAAAGGCTTTGGGTTGCCCCAAGTGCATGAGGGAATCCGCAATGCGCTCGGCAGCCTTTCTGTCAGAGATCGGGCGGGTAATCCCGGGCAAGCCTATTCGCTCACCGGAATAGGCAAGCATGTCGGCAAGGCCAAGCATAAGAACAATCGCCCGGTCGCGCTTGGACGCATTGCCGAGCCTGGACTGGAACACCATGGACGATGACAGGTCTGCCCAGAGCCAGATTGTATGGGCGGCCTCCCATTCTCTTTCTCGGACATACAAATGATCGTCACGGGCGGACCTTCGCCAGTCAATCCTTTTTGCGGGTTCGCCCATGTTGAATGGGCGGAATTGCCAAAAACTCTCGCCCGCACCAGCGCGTCGTCTGCCGTGCCAG
Source organism: Roseibium algae (assembly GCF_037783265.1). Lineage (NCBI taxonomy): Bacteria > Pseudomonadati > Pseudomonadota > Alphaproteobacteria > Hyphomicrobiales > Stappiaceae > Roseibium > Roseibium algae. The sequence continues at coordinate 286,154 of NZ_JBAKIA010000001.1, read as the reverse complement.
CCTGCAGCAACAGAGCTGGCGATATGGCTTGCCTCAACCAGCAGATCCGGCAGCGCATCCGCAACAGACCGGGCCTCGCCGATGATGTTCGGCCAGGACCCATCGTCCATCTGATCGTTTCGAACCTTGGCGTTTGGCGTTAAAGCCATTTCGATTGCCTTGCCCCTCAGCTTTAGCTGATAGTTGCTTTAACCTGTTCAATCACGTCGCGAATTGTGTGTCCGTCTGCGCGGGCTGCAAATGTCAGCGCCATCCGGTGTTGAAGGATAGGTCCTGCGAGCGCCAGCACGTCATCAATTGACGGGGCCAGTCGCCCTTCCACAAGAGCGCGGGCTCTTACAGTCAGCATCAAGGACTGACTTGCGCGAGGGCCGGGGCCCCAGGCGATGAGTTTCTTGATGTCGCTGCCAGATCCATCCTCGGATGGACGCGCTCCACGCACAAGTTTCAAGATCGCGTCGACGACGGATTCGCCCACAGGCATGCGGCGCACCAGTTGTTGATAGCTGGCCAGTTCATCAGCTGTCATTGCAGTCTGGGCAACGGTTTGCTCGGCACCAGTGGTTTCCAAAAGAATTCTGCGTTCAGCTTCAATGTCCGGATAGTGGACATCTATCTGCATCAAAAACCGGTCAAGCTGGGCTTCAGGCAAGGGATATGTGCCTTCTTGCTCCAGCGGGTTCTGTGTTGCCAGAACGTGAAACGGTCGTGGCAGGTCATAGCGCTGACCGGCGACAGTGATGTGATATTCCTGCATTGCCTGTAGCAATGCGGATTGGGTGCGCGGACTGGCGCGGTTGATCTCATCGGCCATCAGGAGCTGGGAAAATATGGGTCCGGGCAGAAACCGGAAAGCACGGGTGCCGTCGCTGGCCTGTTCCATCACCTCAGCGCCAAGGATGTCTGAAGGCATCAGGTCGGGTGTGAACTGGATTCGGCTGGCATTCAGCCCAAGTACGGTTCCCAGTGTCTCAACCAGTTTGGTCTTCGCAAGTCCGGGCACACCGACAAGTAGTCCATGACCTCCTGCCAATATGGTGACAAGCGTTTGCTCCACCACTTTTTCCTGACCAAAGATGATGCGGGAGATATCGGCCTTTGCAGCGGTAATTCGCTCAAGTGCCTTCTCTGCAACTTCGGCAATTGCATCCATATCGTTTTCGGCTGTGCCACCAGGGGGCGGGCTGATTACGCTCATCATTCACCTTCGCGGGCTCGGGTTCTGATCGACAGAACCAGTTTGCGGGTGCGGCGCGGCCGGATCTAATCCAAATCTGTGGCACGCATTTGTCGCGACTCATTCAGTTTGGCACCATATTAAGCGTTAGATAAGTCGCAAATTCTATCCAGACAGGGGGCGCGTGTATTTCTGCCATTGGGCAATTGTATAATTGCAGCCGCCTGGGAACTGCTACCTTGTCTATTGAGAAGCTTTCGCCTTGCCGTTTGGAGACATAATTTGCCTGAGATCGATACACGAAATATGCCGAAGGGATTGGCGGCCCTGATGAGCCGGGCCAATGAACAAGGCAAGGCTAAGCCTCCGGTTGAGAAGTGGAATCCCCCTTTTTGCGGCGATTTGGATATTCGAATTTTCCGCGATGGTAGCTGGTCATATATGGGCAGCAAAATTGGGCGAGAGGCTTTGGTCAAATTATTTTCCTCAGTTCTGCGCAAGGAAGACGACGGCCGTCACTATCTCGTGACACCTGTGGAAAAAATTGGAATCACTGTCGATGATGCACCTTTTATCGGGGTTGAGCTTCATGTGGAGGGCGTCGGAAAAGAACAAGTGTTGACGCTCCGGACGAATGTTGGAGATGTAACTGTCCTTGATGGGGAGCACGCACTTCGGTTTGAAAGGGCGCCTGAGAATGATGGGCTGAAGCCTTATGTTCTGGTACGCGGGCGTCTTGAAGCGCGTCTGTCCCGTGCCTTGCTCTATGAGTTGGCAGAGCTATTTGAAGAGACCGAGGTTGATGGACAGTTGGCCACTGGTGTTTGGAGTTCGGGAACCTTCTTTTCTCTCGCTCCGGAGTTCCTATCTGATTAGATACAATGGAACCTCATTAATGAGGTCGTGACCTGGTATGACTTTAGAGGCGATGCAGGTGCTGAGTGTGGATGGCAAAGAGGCTTCGCTGAATGACTTTCGGACCCGGGTTCTGGGCCAACATCCTGACTGGCTGGTGCGGGACACGGGGGATCATGTCCTCAATCCGGACCTTGGTCCCTACGCACGGTCGAAGGGACAGCCTAAAGGTGCTGCTGTGCTTATCGGTGTGATTGCCAGCAATGACGAGCCAAGCGTTATTTTCACCACCCGGACTGCGCATCTATCGTCTCATGCTGGGCAGATTGCGTTTCCAGGTGGCAAGATCGATCTGCAGGACAAGGGGCCGCGGGAGGCGGCCTTGCGGGAAGCTCAAGAGGAGATCGGCCTCGATCCTGCTTATGTGCAACCCATTGGGGAACTTGCGCCGTATCTGACAGGATCTGGCTATCGGGTTGTTCCAGTCGTTGCTGAAATTCAATCCGGGTTGACCCTTGTGCCAAATCCGGGCGAAGTGGAAGATGTATTCGAAGTGCCATTGTCGTTTCTGATGAATCCTGACAACCACAGGAAGCAGAGTCGCAGTTGGAATGACAAACAGCGCTATTTCTATGAAATCCCCTATGGCGAGAGATACATCTGGGGCGTCACAGCCGGGATTGTCCGCTCTCTTTATGAAACGGTGTATGGCTGATGTTTCGAGTGCTTTTGTCTCATGCTTTTTTGTTTCTTTTGCCCTTTCTGGGTTATGCGATTTGGCTTTGGCTGAACAAAAAATCGCAAACCTCTGAGAATTGGAGAAACGGACCGACGGGGTGGTTGGCTTTGGCTGGCGTTTTGCTCGTTTTGGGCAGCCTTGTCGTGTTCGCAAGTTTCCAGAGAATGCCGGACGGAACCGAGTACCGACCGTCTCGCATGGAAAACGGTGTTTTTATTCCTGGTGGATACGAATAAAATGGGACCGGAACTTGGCTCTGCGGTTTGGTTGGAAGCAGACAGTATTCAAGCTGTTTTTGAGGCGATTGAGCAGGACGGTGATCAAGCCCTTGTGGTTGGAGGCGCCATACGTGACACTTTGCTGAACAAACCGGTCGCCGATGTTGATATTGCGACAACGGCATTGCCCAATGTGGTTTCCGAGCGCGCTTTACGGCAAGGTTTGAAGGTTGTTCCAACCGGAATTGATCATGGCACTGTCACCGTTGTGAGCGGCGGTATCGGCTATGAAATCACGACGCTTCGGCAGGACGTGGAGACCTTTGGCCGACAGGCTACAGTCCGATTTGGTCGTGACTGGATGGAAGATGCGCGTCGGCGCGATTTCACGATGAATGCCATTTACTGTGATCGCACAGGTGCCCTTCACGATCCGTTGGGGGGCTTGCCGGATTGCCTGGAGCGCCGGGTGCGGTTCATTGGAAACCCAAACCACCGGATCCAAGAGGATTACCTGCGCATATTGAGGTTCTTTCGCATTCATGCTGCTTATGGGGCGGGGGATCTGGATGCGTCTGGACTGCTGGCTTGCGTTCAGGAGCGTGATGGTCTGAGACGTCTTTCTGCTGAACGCATTGGTATGGAGATGAAGAGACTAGTCGTTGCTCCACTCGCTGCTTCGGTGGTGACGTCCATGGAAATCAATGGTTTGATGGAGATCGTTACCGGAGGCGTTTCCCGGCTTTCTGACTTTGAGGCCTTCAGACGTCTTGCTGGAGAGGCTCCGGAAATTGATGAGCCAGCATTGGCATTGGTCGCACTTTCGGTTGGGGACGAAGAAGATATCATTCGGCTCAGTGATCGATTGCGATTGTCGGGTGCTGAGCGCAAGCGAATGCAATGTGCGTTGTTATCATCTTCAGAGCTGGCGGTTCGTGGGGCAAGACTGTCTCCAGTCGAAGGATTGAGATATTTGTACCGGCATGGGCGTCAAGCCTCTGTCGACGGAGTTTTGCTGAATTGGGCAAGGTGTCTTGGCTCTTCAGAGGGTACAGACTACCGAAAATTACTGCTATTAATGCGCCAGAACCCGGTTCCGGTATTTCCCATTCGTGGGCGCGATCTGATTGCCGCTGGGTTTGATGTCGGGCCGGAATTGGGTAAAAAACTGTCTGACTTGGAGACGGAGTGGTTCGATGGAGGGTTCGTCCATAGCTCGGATGAACTTTTGCGGAGACGTAAACCATAAAGCGGAAAATTAGCTAAAACATGTTATTTTTAACAATGATTTAGATTTTAAATTTCTGCAGATGTGTAGTATTTTGTACGAGGTAATTTTTAATTTACTTTATTTGGCTAACTAAAAATGATTGTCTTAACCTGGCGTTTCTCATGAAGAAAATATCACTTGTTGTAAGTGACGTAAGTGCAACTAATAGTTTATTCTCTAAAGTATCTTCTATCTTAGCGGCGCAAGTTTTTGCCATTGATAACGTGAACGCTGAGATGCTGTGCAGCAGCTCGGTTGTTGTTGTCGATTTTGCTTCGGCAAGCGGGGCACAGCTTGCTCACCTGAAGGGGGTTTTGGAGCAGCTCACCGAGACCGTGAGCATCGGGTGTGTTGATTTGTCCAATCGACAGCAAGTGGTTCAGGCAAAAGCGATTGGTCTGTCTGAGTTACTTGAACGCGATTTTGATGGACTTGTCGTAAAGCTTCGGGCTTTGGCGGGTAATTACGCGATTTCGGTTCTGCCTGAGGCAACACCTGCAGCAACCCGGGAAGCAGTCGTTGACTGTTGCAATACCATGGATCAGCTGGCTTTGGCGGCTATAACGCAAAAGCCATTTCCGATCAGAAGTGTTGCAATGTCGGTTCAAAGTGTGATGGCTGTGCTCCAATCTGATGGCATGGACAATTGGCTTACAGCAGTGCAGAGCCATCATAGTCATACATTTTGCCATTCGATGTTGGTAGCCGGGTATGCGGTTGCTTTTGCGAAACTATTAGGGCTGAGCGAAGAGGAGCAAACGCTTCTGGGGCTTGGCGCTTTGGTACATGATGTGGGGAAGGTCCGCATTCCTCTTGCGATCCTCGACAAGCCGGGAAAATTGACCCGTGAAGAATATGCGCTGGTCAAACGTCACCCGGTCTATTCGAAGGAGATTTTGGACGGTCGGCCTGAGATATTCCCCGCAGTTAGAGATATCGCACTTCAGCATCATGAGTTTCTTGATGGTACAGGATATCCGGAAGGACTTTCGGGCGATCAGATAAGTCATCTCGTTCGCATTACTACAATTTGTGACATCTACTCAGCCTTGACTGAAAAGCGATCGTACAAACAGAGCTATGCTCCGCGTCAAGCATACGGAATCTTATTTGATATGACGGAGAAGGTTGATCAGGATCTTCTTCGTAAATTCCAGCCTGTGATTTTTAAGGCGGATGTGGGCGCTGTCAAAAGAAGGCCGCGAGAGCGTGTGGTTCGCTAGGATGCTGGTTTTGGCTGAATGATCTCAGCCTGAAGTGCAGGGTTGCCTGTATCAGGGCCATTTTACGACTGGCGGCATGGATGACAGGATCGAGGCAACGTTTCCTCCTGTCTTTAGTCCAAATATTGTTCCTCTGTCGAACAGTAGATTGTATTCAACGTAACGGCCACGCCGTATCAGCTGCTCGTCGCGTTCAGCTTCGCTCCATGGCTTACTGAAATTTTCCCGTACCAGCTTTGGATAGATATCAAGGAAACTCAGCCCTACATCGCGGGTGAATGCAAGGTCTGCATCCCAATCTCCCGAATGTAAGTAATCATAAAAAATACCGCCGACGCCGCGCTGCTCATTGCGATGTTTGAGAAAGAAATATTCTTCACACCACTTCTTGTATGCATCATAATCGGCGCAATCGTGTGCATCGCAGGCGGCTTGCATGGCGGCATGAAAGGCCTGTGTGTCCGGGTCTTCCTGAGTTCGTCTAGCGTCCAGAACCGGTGTGAGATCAGCACCGCCACCGAACCACTGGCAGGTAGTGACCACCATGCGGGTGTTCATGTGAACTGCGGGGACATGAGGATTCTGGGGATGCGCAATCAGGCTGACGCCGGATGCCCAAAACCGCGGATCTTCGCTGGCACCTGGAATTTGTCCGCGGAATTCTGGCGAGAATTCACCATGGACGGTTGAGATGTGAACGCCGACCTTTTCGAATACCCGGCCGTGCATCATGGACATCACGCCTCCGCCGCCCTTGGCTCCAGTGGAGTCCGTGCGGTCCCAAGGGGTGCGTTCAAAGCGTCCGGCAGGAAGATCGGCAAGCGGACCATTCAATTCGCCTACTTCATCTTCTAGCTTTTCGAAGCTGGCGCAAATCTTGTCTCTGAGTTCCGCAAACCAGAGCGGTGCAGCCACTTTCTTCTCTTCGATCCCGTCGGGGATCGGGCCGCCGCGTAGTTCTGGAGAAGGGGCGCTCATGAGAAGGTCCTTGGTTCTGGTTAGGGCTTTGCCCAAGCTCTTATGTCAAATCTCGGATTTGGGAAAGCTGTTGGTTTGCCGCAAGGCTTCTCCAAGCACCATCCCTGTGGAGATTGCGACATTGATCGAACGCATCCCTTCAGCCATGGGAATGGTCAGCCGTGCATCACAGATCTTGTGGATGGCATCGGGTGCACCAGAAGACTCCCGCCCCAGCAATAATATGTCTGAAGGCTGGAAGTTGAAGGCATGGTAGGGGGTGCTGGTTTTCGTTGTCAGAAGGATCAGACGGCGATCTTCCTGTTGCCGCCAGCCCTCAAAAGCATCCCAGTTCAGATGCCGCATGAGAGCCGCACGTTCCAAATAGTCCATGCCAGCACGTTTCAGCGCACTGTCTGATAAGGGGAACCCTGCGGGCTCAATCATATGCACGGTCACGCCCATGCAGGCTGCCAGCCTAAGGATCGTACCCGTGTTTTGAGGGATGTCCGGCTGGAAAAGAGCGATGTCTGGCATTTCTGTTTTACGATGTCCGTCGGCTTTTGAGAACTTGCGAAAAGCTTTAAATCATTGAGGATGTTTAGCACCTCATATGTGCTGTTGTCATGAGCTTGGGGATTTCAAAACTGGCTATTCGGCCTTAAAGTGACGGGGCCAAACCGTTGCCCCGTTTGGCTGCATTTCTTTTTTCCATTCCGGAGACGTTTGTTGGATCCAGTGTTTCGCCTGTTTGAAAGATGGATTGATCCCTTTCGGGTTGAGAAGATGCCGCCATCATCTCCCGGCGGATTGGCAATGCTGTTTTATTTTGTGCGGCAAGCGCGCTGGGCGTTTGTGTCGATGCTTATTCTTGGCGGTTTGACTGCCGGGATTGAGGTCTCGATTTATACTTTTATCGGTAAGATCGTGGACATGCTGGATGAGGTGCCAAGAGCCGAACTGTTTGCTCAATACGGTTCTACTCTTTTGGTTATGGCGTTTGTGGTGCTTGTTGCGCGGGCTGTTGTTGCCGTCCTGACCGCGCTGGTGGAGGAGCAGACTGTTGTTCCAGGTTTCTACAACCTGGTGCGATGGCAGTCCCATCATCAGGTGATGCGTCAAAGTCTCGGCTACTTTCAGGATGATTTTTCGGGCCGGTTGTCGGCAAAGGTCTGGCAATCGGGCTTTGCAGCTGGTGAATTCATGGTCACCTTGCTTCAAACCGCCTGGTACATCGTAGTTTATGCGCTATCGACGTTGGTTCTGGTTGGTGACCTGGACTGGCGACTCGGAGTTTTGGTTGTTGTCTGGCTCGCGGGCTTTTGTCTCATCGCGTTTTACTTTGTGCCTCGGGTGCGCAAGTCGGCCAAGGAAGTTGCCAATGCCGCATCGGGTGTGACCGGCAGGTTGGTGGATGCGTATACGAACATTCAAACCGTAAAGCTCTTCGGATCATCGCAGGAAGAGAACCGCGGCGTGCGGTCCAGCTACGACCACTTTTTGAACAAGTTGAGACACTTTACGCGGCATCTAACATCGGTCCGGATAAGGATGGCGTTCCTTGGCGGTACGATGATCGTGTTGATTGCTGGTACCTGCCTTTGGCTTTGGCAGCAGGGAGCTGTTTCCACTGGACAGGTGGCCTTCTCGCTTGGGCTTGTGTTGCGCTTGAACCTCTTGCTCAGCCGTTTGCTCGGCCAACTGAATGGCCTGTTCCGGACTATGGGGACCTTTCAGGACAGTATGGAGACGATCATTCAGCCTGTTGAGATCGAGGACCTTCCCGATGCACCTGATCTGCTGGTGTCGCAAGGAGCTGTTTCATTTCAGGATATCCGGTTCCATTATGGCAAGGCTGGCGGTGTGATCGACAGTCTGTCTCTTGCGATTACGCCTGGAGAACGTGTCGGGGTAGTCGGTCCGTCTGGGGCGGGCAAAACGACGCTCGTGAACCTGCTCTTGCGGTTCTACGATGTTCAAGGTGGGAAAATTTCCGTCGACGGTCAGGGCATTTGCGAGGTGACGCAACAGTCTTTGCGCCAGTCTATCGGGCTGGTGACTCAAGACACGTCGTTACTGCATCGCTCCGTACGTGAAAATATCCTCTATGGACGTCCGGAAGCGACCGACGACGATCTGCGCAAGGCGGCAGAGCGTGCGCATGCATTGGAATTCATTGAAGAGCTTGAAGATCGCAGGGGCCGACGGGGTTTTGATGCTCATGTCGGCGAGCGAGGCGTTAAACTTTCAGGGGGGCAACGTCAGCGCATCGCCATCGCGCGGGTGCTATTGAAGGATGCTCCCATTCTGGTGATGGATGAGGCAACCTCGGCGCTGGATTCGGAGACGGAGGCTGGTATTCAGGCCAACTTCACTGAGCTGATGCAGGGTAAAACCGTCATAGCGATTGCTCATCGGCTCTCGACGATCGCTGCAATGGACCGACTTATCGTTATGGATAAGGGCGCGATTGTTCAGGAGGGCACGCATGCAGAGCTTCTGACGGATGGTCAGGGTCTCTATGCCCAGCTTTGGGCACGTCAGTCTGGTGGCTTCCTGCCTGACGATGTCGAGTTGCCAGACACGCCTGACATGGTTGATTAGTCTGAAGGCCCTCACTTGGGCTGATCCAGATTGATTTCATCCGCGTATGCAGAGAGTCGGACGATGGAGCCATTATGTTGCAATATATTGTCGCCTATTTCGCAACTGCGTGTGTATTTCTCGCTATTGATTATGTTTGGCTAGCCAAGATTGCGTCACGATTTTATGCCGACCGTATAGGTCACCTTCTGATGGACAAGCCTAACTTGCCTGCAGCTGGTGGGTTTTATGTTATGTATGTGGTCGGCATCGTGGTTTTCGCGGTCGCTCCTGCACTGAAGAGTGACAGCCTTACTGTCGCACTTTTCTATGGTGCACTGTTCGGGTTTTTCACCTATGCCACTTACGACATGACGAACTACGCAACCTTGCGTGGTTGGCCATTTGTCGTGGTTGCCGTTGATGTCCTGTGGGGTACGGTTTTATCCGGGGTGTCCGCTTTGCTTGGAACCTATTTGACGCGACTTCTGCTCGGCTGAGAAGCGTGCAGATCAGTTGAGCTCCAAATTTTCGACTTGGTTTTGTTGCCTTTTTGCAACGGCCTTGAGTTGGGTTGGTTTTCGGACTGCTCTTTGGTTGCAAAGATTTCAGAGGCATGTAGTTTGGAGACGTCGCGGTGGTCTGCGATCTTTGAGCTCGATTTAGAAGGAGGGCGACTATGAATATTACTTGTCATTTGTTTATCAGCTGCGCTCCTGCTGGCACATCACTCCCCGTGCTAGATAGCTAAGCGTTCTCGATAATTTCCCTCTTTAATTCATCATCCTTCGTGAAGCCTGCTGCTTGAGCCCAATGGTTTAGCGCGGCTGCGTGGTCTTTGGGCTACGTCTCGTCAGGATGTTCAAATTCCCCTGTTTCGGAGGCGATGAAATGTCGGCCCGTTATCCCTTGGACCCGTTCGCTTTGCCGGACCGTCCTGATATTGCCCTTCCTGCGGGTGTCGGCCGCAGGTCGGTTTTTCGCAGTTTGTTGCGCGGCTTCTTGATGCTTGCCGGTTTTGGCCTGGCGAGTGTTGTGATCGCGGTGGTTCTGTTTGTGCCTATCTTGATGAATGAGATCGGGCAAATTGAAACTGTCGTTCAGGGAGGTCGGGCCTTTGAACTCGCTCACTTCCTATCAAGATTGGGCGCGTTGTTTTTTGGAACTTTGGTGTTTGCAGTGGCTTTCATGAGCATTCTTGCCAGCGCAGCTTTGGCTGCAGGGCAGGATGGTCACTGGCGAACGCCTGGGTCTTTAAGCTCTCGGCTTCAGCGCGACGGGCTTAAAGACCATGCAGTGAAGATGGAGGCGACCTATGTTCGCTCGCTTTGAAAACCTGACAGACCCTTTTGCCGAGACAGAACTTGATATGCCACCAAAGGGTTTTGTTGCCTTTTGTTGGTATTACACAAAACCGATTTGGCGGATTTTGGTTCTGGTGTCAGTACTTGGGGCGATGATTGCAGTCCTTGAGGTGACCATATTCACCTTCCTCGGAGATCTGGTGAATTGGCTTTCCGAACAGGATCGTGCGTTCTTTTGGGAGAATAACTGGCCATCTCTGCTTGGCATGGCCGCCGTGCTCCTTGTGGTGTATCCGATTGTTGAAGCGGCTTGGCAGTTGTTGTTTCACCAGGGGCTGATGGGAACCTATCCCATGTCCATCCGCTGGCGGGTTCATCGCTATTTGTTGCGGCAGAGCATTTCATTCTATCAGGATGATTTTGCGGGCCGGATTGCCAACAAGCTGATGCAAACGGCCTTGGCCGTTCGGGAAGTGGTGACCCGGATTGCTGATATTCTTGTCTATGTGTTGGTCTATTTCACTGCAGCTGTATTGGTGGTCAGTTCGGCGAATCCAATTTTTGCCGCGCCTTTCCTGTGCTGGGTGATTGCCTATGTTTTGGTGCTGAGAGTTTTCGTTCCCAAGCTTCGCAAGACGTCGAAGAAACAGGCCGATGCGAGATCTTTCATGACCGGTCATGTAGTCGATGCCTATACCAATATATCGACGGTGAAGCTGTTCTCTCATGCCTCACGTGAGGAGGATTATGCCAAGGGGTCTATGGCAGCGTTTCTCGCCACTGTCTTGCGTCAGATGCGGTTGGTGACGGTGCTCAACATCAGTTTGACTGCGATCAACATGCTGCTTCTGACGTCAGTGGGTGGCCTGTCCATCGTGCTTTGGCAAAATGAAGTTGTGACCACCGGGGATGTTGCCATCGCCGTGGCGTTGGTGCTTCGGTTGCAGGGCATGTCGCAGTGGATCCTCTGGGAAGTCTCAGGACTATTTGAGAACGTCGGCACTGTTCAGGATGGTATCACCACGATTTCCAGAGCGCGGGATGTGTCTGATGTTGAAAATGCGTCGGCCATTACTGTTTCCAAGGGTGAGATCCAGTTTCAGTCTGTGTGTTTTCACTATGGCAAAACAGGCGGGGTCATCGATGATCTCTCCTTGACCATCAAGCCGGGGGAGAAAATCGGCCTGATTGGGCGTTCTGGGGCCGGTAAATCCACAATGGTGAACCTGCTTCTGCGGTTTTATGACTTGGAGAGCGGTAAAATCCTGATTGACGGTCAGGAGATTTCCAATGTGCTTCAAGATGGCCTTCGGGAGAACATCGGCGTCGTGACACAGGACACGTCGCTCTTGCACCGCTCTATTCTGGACAACGTTGCCTATGGTCGGCCTGAAGTCAGCCGTGAAGACGTCAAAGCCGCGCTCCTGAAAGCCCATGCCTTTGAGTTTGTTCAGGAGCTGTCCGACCCGTCTGGCCGCATTGGCCTGGATGCGCACGTCGGTGAGCGGGGTGTCAAACTGTCTGGTGGTCAGCGTCAGCGGATCGCGATTGCGCGGGTTTTGTTGAAAAATGCGCCGATCCTGATTTTGGACGAGGCGACATCCGCGCTTGATTCAGAAGTTGAAAGTGCGATCCAGGACAGTTTGTTCGATTTGATGAAGGGCAAGACAGTCATTGCGATTGCACACCGTTTGTCGACCATATCCGCGATGGACCGTCTGATCGTCATGGACAAGGGGCGAATCATTGAAGAAGGCAGTCATGATGAGCTGTTGAAGCAAAATGGCCTCTATGCGCAGCTTTGGGCCCGACAGTCTGGTGGTTTTCTTGATCCTTCTCCATAAGTCTAAACTCTGACCTAGAAAAATGAGCCGTTGCGCGTGGTTTTCATGCGCAGCGGCTTGCGCCAACTCCTAAAATAAGGTCAGAAAAAGGTCATAGATCGTTTTTTACCTGCGACATTTGTGGTTTGCATCATTTGTCGATCTGGACATGGCGTCCTATCGATGCAAAAAGACGAGCTAATTGAATTGGTGCGGGAACTTGCCGCACCCGTTCAACCTTGAGCCCAGCTTCGTTCTGCCTATCTTTCTGCGTTTGCAGTTGGTCGGCAGACGCGATGTTGGCTTTCGGTATAGGTTGAACAGGTTTCGAGAGGACGCGACCTTGGCACATTCGGATACGGCGGAACCTACTCGCCGCGATTTCCTCTATATAGCGACTGGCGCAATGGGCGCAGTAGGCGCAGGCGCGCTTGTCTGGCCGTTCGTCGATCAGATGAACCCGGACGCTTCAGCATTGGCTCTCGCTTCTATCGAGGTCGATGTTTCTGCCGTGGAAGAGGGGCAGTCGGTCACAGTCAAATGGCGCGGGAAGCCGGTGTTTATCCGTTATCGCACGCCGACAGAGGTCGAAGAGGCAAACAGTGTTCCGGTTGCAGATCTGCCGGATCAAAATGCCAGAAATTCAAATTTGCCAGCGGATGCAGAGGCGACTGATCTCAATCGTTCAGCCGAAGGCAAAGAGCAGTGGTTGATCCAAGTGGGGATTTGTACCCACCTTGGGTGTGTGCCGCTGGGCTCATCCGGTGACTTTGGTGGCTGGTTCTGCCCTTGTCATGGCTCGCACTACGATACCGCTGGTCGTATCCGCAAAGGACCGGCTCCCGAGAATTTGCTCATTCCACCGTATGAGTTCGTGTCTGACACAACGATCTTGATCGGCTAACGGCAGGAATTTGAGGAGACAGCCATGGCTGGACATTCTAACTACGTACCGCAAAGTGCACCGGCAAAGTGGCTTGAAAGCCGCCTTCCGGTCATCTCGCTTGTTCGCGGATCTTTCGTTGACTTCCCAACCCCGAAGAACCTCAACTACTGGTGGACCTTCGGCGGAATTTTGGCCGTCATGCTGATGGCTCAGATCCTCACCGGTATTGTGCTGGCGATGCATTATACACCAAGCACCCTGTTGGCCTTCGACAGTGTGGAACACATCATGCGTGATGTGAACTTTGGCTGGATGCTGCGCTACCTGCACGCCAATGGCGCGTCGATGTTCTTTATCGCGGTCTATATCCATATCTTCCGCGGTCTCTATTACGGTTCATACAAGGCACCGCGCGAAATTTCGTGGATCCTGGGTGTTGTCATCTTCCTGATGATGATGGGCACGGCCTTCATGGGCTACGTTCTTCCATGGGGACAGATGTCTTTCTGGGGCGCAACGGTGATCACGAACCTGTTCTCGGCGATCCCGATTGTTGGCGAAGCCATCCGGACATGGCTGTGGGGCGGTTTTGCTGTCGATAATCCGACGCTGAACCGGTTCTTCTCGCTGCATTATCTGCTGCCGTTCATGATCCTCGGCGTTGTCATCCTGCATGTGTGGGCTTTCCACACGACGGGCAACAACAACCCGACGGGTGTGCAGCCCAAGTCCAAGAAGGACACGCTGCCATTCCATCCGTATTATACAATCAAGGATCTGTTCGCGATCGTGGTCTTCATGATCCTGTTCTCCTGGTTTGCATTCTACGCACCGAACTACATGGGCCACCCGGATAACTATATCGAGGCGAACCCATTGGTTACGCCAGCGCATATTGTTCCTGAATGGTACTTCCTGCCATTCTACGCAATCCTGCGTGCTGTGCCGGACAAGCTCGGTGGTGTTCTTGCCATGTTTGGCGCGATTGCGGTCTTGTTTGTCCTGCCTTGGCTGGATACTTCCAAGGTTCGTTCCGGTTCATACCGTCCATTGTTCAAGCAGTTCTTCTGGATTTTCGCGATCAATGCGCTTGCACTTGGCTACCTCGGTGCAATGCCTGCGGAAGGCGTCTATGTCGTCCTTTCCCGCATCTGCACAATCTATTACTTCGCACATTTCCTGATCATCCTGCCGATGCTCGGGTTCATGGAAAAACCGCTGCCGTTACCAGCCTCCATTTCGGAAGCTGTGCTTAAGGGCGGCTCGGGTACTCCAGCTGGTGCGGTCTCCGCGCCGGGTACCAAGTGAACACGGACGGGATCGGGAGTTTTTCGAAAATGAGCACCATGATCAAAATGGTTCGTGCCCTTACGACGGTCGCAGCAATTGCGGTCGTCACACCAGCCCTGGCTGCTGGTGACGGACCCCATATCGAACGGCATCAGTGGTCTTTCGCTGGTCCTTTCGGGACATTTGAACGCGGTCAGTTGCAACGCGGCTTCAAGGTCTATCAGGAAGTCTGTGCAGCTTGTCACGGCTTGCGTCAGGTGGCTTTCCGGACGTTGGCACAGGACGGTGGACCGAGCTTCAGCGAAGAAGAAGTGAAGTTTCTTGCGGCTGATTATACTGTGATTGACGGACCGAATGACGAAGGCGACATGTATGAGCGCCCCGCTGTTCCGTCCGACAAGTTCCCTTCACCGTTCCCGAACGAGCAGGCTGCTCGTGCATCGAATGGTGGGGCTTATCCGCCTGATTTCTCTCTGCTTGCGAAGGCGCGTGCGGGACACCGTGGTTTCCCGTGGTTCGTCTTTGACGCTTTCACGCAGTATCAGGAACAGGGTGCGGATTATATCTACACACTTCTGACAAGCTATCCGGAAGAGGCTCCTGCCTGTTTTGGCGAAGATTTCTCTGGCAACTATAACCCGGCCTTCCTCGGCGGCTCCGTTACTGAAAAAGCCTGTCAAGATCTTCACCTGACCGGTGGTCCGATTGGTATGGCGAACCCTCTCAGTGATGAGCTGGTTGAGTACACCGATGATACTCCGATGACGGTCGATCAATACGCCAAGGATGTTTCGGCATTCATGATGTGGGCTGCAGAGCCGCATTTGGAACAGCGCAAGAAGACAGGCTTTCGCGTGATGATCTTCCTGATTGTCTTCGCTGGTCTGCTCTACTTCACTAAAAAGAAGCTATGGCGCAACGTTGAGCATTAAGCTCTTTTGTTGACTGAAATTTTGAAAGGCCGCTGGGAAACTGGTGGCCTTTTTCTTTTGAAATGGGTGGATTCAAAGTCGGTTCCTGTTTGACAGCCGCGATAAAACCCCGGCTAATCCGCTTGGATAAAATCGGAGATACAGATGTTGAAATCGGTACTTGGTGTGGTTGGCGGCTCCGGCATCTATGATCTTCCCGGTCTTGAGAATGCACAATGGATCGCCGTCGAAAGCCCTTGGGGTCAACCATCCGATAGCGTGCGCATCGGGTATATCGGCGAACTCAAGGTGGTGTTCTTGCCGCGTCACGGGCGTGGGCACGTTTACGCCCCTTCGGATATCAATTATCGCGCCAATATTGACGTTTTGAAGCGCTGCGGCGTTACGGACCTGGTGTCTGTTTCAGCTTGTGGATCTTTGAAAGAAGAGTTGGCTCCTGGTACGTTTGTTCTGGTTGATCAATTTATTGACCGGACGTTTGCACGCGAGAAAAGCTTTTTCGGGCAGGGCTGTGTTGCCCATGTCTCGATGGCCTATCCGGTGAGCCCGGAGCTGGTGGACCGCGTCGAGGATGCAGCCAAGGCTGAAGACCTCAGCTACAGCCGGGGTGGGACTTATCTTGCCATGGAGGGGCCGCAGTTCTCATCGCTGGCGGAAAGCCAGCTCTATCGTTCCTGGGGCTGTGATGTGATCGGCATGACGAATATGCCAGAGGCAAAATTGGCTCGGGAAGCTGAGATTTGCTATTCGTCTGTGGCCATGATTACTGACTATGACAGTTGGCACCCCGATCACGGCGAAGTCGACATCCAGGCAATCCTCAAGGTTGTGCATGACAATGCAAGCAATGCGCAAAGCCTTGTCGCCCGGATTGCCCGAGATTTTCCTGTTGAGCGTAATGCTTGTCCAATCGGGTCCGACAAAGCGCTTGAGTTCGCGATCATGACGGTCCCGGAGGCAAGGGATGCGGAGCTGTTGTCCCGCCTGGATGCTGTTGCCGGCCGGGTTCTTAAATCCTGAGACCGCCCTACCTCAATCCAATTCTAAGTTAAGACTGAAAGACAAAAACGATGACCGACAAGAGTGTTCAGGACGAACTGAAAGAAGCAATTCGGACCATTCCGAATTACCCCAAGGATGGGATCATCTTCCGCGATATCACCACGCTCCTGGGCAACGCCCGGGCTTTCCGGCGCGCCGTAGATGCTTTGGTTCAGCCGTGGGCTGGATCCAAGGTTGATCAGATCGCAGGCATAGAAGCGCGCGGTTTTATTCTTGGCGGGGCTGTGGCGCATCAGTTGTCGGCTGGCTTCGTACCGATCCGCAAGAAAGGAAAGCTTCCTTTTGAAACGGTTACGATCGCTTATTCTTTGGAATACGGGCTGGATGAGATGGAGATGCACAGGGACGCCATCAAGCCTGGCGACAAAGTCATTGTTGTTGATGATCTGATTGCGACTGGCGGCACAGCAGAGGCTGCCTGTAAGCTCCTGCAGTCGATGGGCGCTGACATCGTGGCGGCATGTTTCATTGTTGATCTGCCTGACCTTGGTGGTCGGGCGAAACTTGAGGCGCTGAATGTGCCTGTTCGGACACTCGTCGACTTTCCAGGTCACTGAGTGATGAAGAACGCTTCGTTGACATTACCTCCAGTTTTCGACGAAGCCTTTCGATCTCAATTTGAAGAGCTTCTGCTCTGGCGCCGAGATGTTCGGCGGTTTCGGCAAGATCCGTTGCCTGAGGGGCTTCTCGACAAGCTGCTGGTCTGCGCAGATCAGGCCCCTTCCGTTGGCAACAGCCAGCCTTGGCGGTTTGTATGTGTTGAAAGCAAGGAAGCGCGTGCTGCGGTTCTGAAAAACTTCGAAACTGAGAACCGAACAGCTTTGGAGAGTTACAGCGACGCGGAGGCCGGCCATTATGCGCAACTCAAGCTCGCAGGATTGAAAGAAGCGCCCGTCCATCTGGCCGTTTTCTGTGATGACAAGACACTGCAAGGCCATGGGCTTGGCCGGGCGACGATGCCGGAAACCCTGGCCTATTCCGTTGTTGGCATGATCCAGACGCTTTGGTTGTCCGCCCGCGCCCATGGAATCGGTCTTGGATGGGTGTCTATCCTTGATCCCGCGCGTCTCTGCGCAGACCTTGAGGCTGAAGAGGGCTGGCAGTTTATTGCCTATCTCTGCCTGGGATATCCTGAGGAAGAACACGTGGACCCTGAGTTGGTGCGCTATGGCTGGCAGGAGAAAACCGACTTGGAGATGCGGATTTTTCTTAAATAGACCGTCGGACCTGTATGTTTTGTCGACTTTGCGGCTGTCTATTCAAATGTGCTGATGCAACTTTACCGTTTCGCAATATAGTTCTGGCTGGCTATGATAACGCTATTCAGAGAACGGGACGTAATTTCCATGGACTGATGCAGAAGGAATAATTCGTGAGCGTGGAAATCAGACAGATCCAAGATGAAGATCATGTTGCGGTGCGCCAACTGCTTGTGGAACGCTGGACAGGCCCAGAAATCATGCTGGATGACCAAACGGTAGATGCATCCCGGTTGCCCGGTTATGTCGCTGTTGTGGGCGATGAATTCGCCGGTCTTGTGACAGTGATAAAACGAGAAGGCGAATGGGAAATCCTGACACTGGATTCTCTCAACCGTTGGGCTGGAACGGGAACGCTACTTCTGGATGCGGTGGTCAAGGAAGCGCGGGAAACGGATGTACCGCGACTGACTGTTCGCACATCGAACGATAACCTCGATGCCTTCCGGTTTTACCAACGCCGCGGATTTCGGATGGAGCGTGTTGCTCAGGGCGTAATCGACAGGGAACGAGAGCAGAAGCCTGAAATTCCTGTTAGAGGCGATCACGGAATTCCAATCCATGATGAGGTTCTGTTTGCCCGCGCACTTTAAGTGCCGCGGGCATGTCAATAATTTATGATCACAATCGTCTTTGTTTCAAAGAACGTGAGCCCCGCCTTTCAGCGCGGGGATCTTTGGACAAAGACATTGCTCTTGAAGGAAAATACGGTTTCCCCGTTTTGGTTCGTTCCGTGGTTTTCACCATGAACAATGCCCCAATCCGGGCGGCTACGACTTTCAGTTTTGCCGGACACGCAACGCTTGTATGAAATGGTGTCGCCCGCAAATACCGGAAGACGCCATTTCAACTCTTCCAGTCCAGGGGATGGACCAATCAATGCGATTGGCGCGCCGCGCTGCCTTGCCGCTCTCTCGATTTCCTGGTTTTTCAGAACCAGCAGGCGCATGTAAATCGAAGCTGTATGCCAACCCGATGCGCAAAGCCGACCAAAATGGGTTTGTTGCGCCGCCTCCTCACTCAGATGGTAGGGCTGCGGGTCAAATTTTTCAGCGTAGCGTATGATTTCTTCAGGGCTGAAGGTGTGCACACCGATGTCGAGAACATCGCCTATACAGATGTCTTCGAAAAATTGTGTCATACGGCCTCTCCGCGCAATGTGAACATTGCGGGATTGTTGTAGGTCATGACAACCGCGCCTGTTTGGTTTCGGGTTTCCAGCGCCATGTTGATCATGCCGAAGCCTGGCCGGGACTTCAGAAGCCGTGCTGAAGTGATTTCCATCCGAACAGCCAATGTATCGCCGGCCAAAACGGGTTTTCTCCAGACCAGCTTGTCGACGCCGGGCGAGCCTTGGCAGGAACTATTGTTCAGAAATCCGAGTGCGAGAAGTCTCATTGTGATGGAAGCAGTGTGCCAACCAGAGGCCGCCAACCCACCTAGAATGGATGCCTTGCCCGCGGTCTCATCAAGATGAAATGGTTGGGGGTCAAATTCGTTTGCGAACTCGATAATCTCGGCCTTTGTTACCGTGTAGGTTCCGAGTTCGAAAAATTGCCCGGGTTCCAGGTCTTCAAAGAAATAGCGTGTCATCATACTCGAATCCTAATGAATATATTGCTCGTCTGCTAGGTTTTTTATTAGCGATTAATTGAGAAGCCCTCTTGAAATCGATCTACTGACGACGACTGAGTATTTCTTTTTTGCCGTATATTTTGCAATGCAGCAAAGTCCGGCCTATGATGGTTTAGTCCCGCCTGCCGTTCCTTCGGCTCGTTTTTAATTTCCTGATTTTTGGAGCTTTTTATGTCTGCCGTTGCGCCGCTTGAAACTGCTGAGTCCATTTCTGATATCGCCTTTGCCTTCATGGGGTCGAAGGCTCTTTTTGCGGCACTTCACGTAGGCTTGTTCTCTGCGCTTTCTGAAAAGACACTGACTGCCGAGCAACTCGCTAGGGCAACTGAACTTGAAGTTGATCGTGTCACCACACTCCTGACTGCCTTGACCGTTTTGGGTCTTGTGCGGCGAGATGGATCTGGCTTTGCAAATTCGTCGGCTGCCGAGGCCTATCTGGTGAAGGGGAGGAAATATGATTTTGGTGACTATCTGCGTTTTCAGATCGACAAGCAGATGTATCCGTTCCTGACGCAACTGAATGAAGCGATCACCGGGACGCTGAAACCTGATCAGGTGTCTTCATATGCAGAATGGTTCTCGGATCCAGAGCAGGCGCGGCTTTACTCCAAATCGCAGCATGCAGGCTCTCTTGGGCCAGGGCGTGGGCTGGCAAAGATGGTTGACCTGTCGAATGCGCGGACACTTCTGGATGTCGGTGGTGGAACAGGGGCTTTTTCTATCTCCTTGTGCAAGGCCTATGGAGATCTCAAGTCGACGATTCTCGATTTTCCCAATGTCGCGGTGGTTGGCCGTGAGTTTATCGCCGAAGCGGAATTGTCAGAGCGTATTTCTTACCAGCCAGGCAATGCGCTTGAAGACACGTGGCCCCAGAAGACGGATGTCGTGTTGATGTCCTATCTGTTTTCCGGCGTGCCTGGGGATGAAATCGCCGGTCTTGTTCGCAAAGCCAAGGAAACCCTGACGCCAGGCGGGCGCTTTGTTGTTCATGACTTTATGGTCGATGAAAACCGTGAGGGGCCGAAATTGGCAGCCCTCTGGCAATTGCAGCACACAGCTTTCAATCCCAAGGCACGGTCGATCACGTCAAGCTATGTCAGGGATCTGATGGAAGCTGCTGGTTTTGAGAACATTGAAGTGGGTGAGATGATCCCCGGAATGACCATGTTGGTCCATGCGACCAAGCCTGCGTGATCATTGAGCTCGTTTAAGAGAATAATCTGCGGGTGCGCTTTTTTGTAAGCTCACCCGCATAATTTGATTAAATGATTTAAAGACACAGAGTCGGTCTCTTATTTATCGACGTACTGACGCCAGTCGTGTTCTTCCTTGAAGCCGAGGACGTCTCGAATTTTCTTGTTGGAGAACAAGGCTTCGTTGTCACCAAGCTCTCGGCTGAGAGGGACATTCGGGAAGAAGCGCTTCAGAATTTCCGAATTGGGCATGTCGACCGAATTGGTGTCGTTTCCTGCATTGAACACCTGATATCCGAGACCATCCTTTTCGAGACAGCGATCGACGATCTGGCCCAGATCACGAGCGTCGATGTAGCAGAAAATGTTGCGGCGGCGCTGTGCCGGGTTTGCGCAGAAATCGCGGAAGCGACCGTACTCATGCGGTTCAATGACATTGCCGATCCGCAGGGCGTAAATATCAGCTTCAGAGCGGCGCTGGAACGAACGGGCTGTCTTTTCATTGACGACTTTTGACAGGCCGTAGCTGTCCATTGGATTGACGTCGTAATCTTCTTCAACGGGCAGCACATCCGGGTCGGCGATACCATCGGCAAAACACACCCCATAGGTGGTTTCTGAGGAGGCTATGACGATCTTCTTTATGCCGAGCTTAACGGCGGCTTCAATGACGTTGTAGGTGCCCATCGTATTGGTCTCGAACGTCTTGTTGTCCGGGTTGATCAGGATGCGAGGCACGGCGGCAAAATGAACAACAGCATCAAAAGATGGAACTCCTGTCCCTGGCTCCAATTCTGAGAAATTGGCATAGCTCGTCATTACATTGAACATTTCGCCGGACTGGGTGATGTCTGCAATGAGGTTGTCGACGCCGGGGTGGTCTAGCGGCTTGAGGTCAACATTGACCACTTGGTGGCCACGTTCGAGCAGATAGGGAATGACATGCCGTCCAGCCTTTCCCGTGCCTCCAGTGAAGAGAATTCGTTTTGAAGTGTTGGTCTCGTTTTTGGTGTCCATGGCGTTTCCCCTTGTTCGTTTGTGGGACATCATGGCCAATTTTCCAGGTGATGTCAGCGGTGCGGACCGGCGAAGCTTGGAAAAACTCTTGTGATGCGTGTGCTAAAGGCATGTGGAGGCAGGCTCTTGGCTGAGTGTTTTGGCCCGCAGGTCCTAAAGCGGCCAGAAAACCAGGATTGCTGGCAATGACACGCAAAGAACCAGAAGCTCCAGTGGCAGCCCCATGCGCCAATAGTCACCAAAACGGTATCCGCCGGGGCCCATGATGATAGTGTTGTTCTTGTGCCCGATCGGGGTCAGGAATGCACAGGAGGCCGCGACAGCGACACCCATCAAAAATGGGTCCGGATTGGCATCAAGGGCTTTGGCTATCTGCATCCCGATTGGAGCAGCGATCAGAACCGTTGCCACATTGTTCAGGAAATCAGACAGCGTCATTGTGACGATCATAAGTACGGCAAGGGCAACCCAAACCGGGTATCCGTCCGTAAGGGATACGATGTTGGAGGCGATCAGTTGGGCGCTGCCAGATGATTCAAAGGCCTGTCCCAATGGTATGAGCGAGCCGAGCAGAACGATGACCTTCCATTCGACGGCCTCATAAACTTCTGCCCCGCCAATTAGCCCGGATACGGCATAGACGAGAACACAGGCCGCCAGCGCTATTGGAAGATAGACCAAGCCCGAAACAGCTGCAGCAATGGCCAGCGCGAATGCGCCGATGGATAACAGCGCCTTGTTTCGCTGAATGACGCCTGTCCGTTTGCCTTCGAGTGGCAGGACGCCAAGCCAGTTGATTGCAGCTTCCAGCCTTTCAGAAGATCCAAGCAACAACAGGACGTCGCCGGTTTGCAGGGTCAAATGACGGACCCGGGCGTGCAGGCGTCTGCCTTGCCTGGACACCCCGAGCAGTGTGACGCCATGGCCATGCAGCAGGCTTAAATCGAATGAACTGTGCCCGACAATTCTGGCGCTGTCGGGCACAATGGCTTCGCTGAGTGCCAAGCTGCCGCCAGTCAGGCCGGGTTTGTGCTTTTCCGATCCTGCGAAGTCCAGCTTTGCGGCCCCCATGAAGGCTTCTATGCCTTTGGGCTCGCCTTCGACGACGAGGAAGTCGCCAGGTAATACCTGTTCGCGGCGGGCAAAGCCCCGCAGGCGACGGCCATGGCGAATGAGACCCAGGATATTGACGTCTTTTTCGTCTGCTATCGGATAGAGATCGGCGACTGTGGTTTCGTTTTCCTTGGCGTCGTCGCCAACTCGCAGTTCTGCAACATAAAGGCTAGAAACTGGATCTTCATCTGTCGGCTTTTGGCTAAGTCGTGCAGGCAGCAGACGCCACCCGATCAGGGCTACGAAGAGGATGCCAGTGGTCGCCACCACAAGACCGACCGGGGCGAAGGCGAACATAGTGAAGGGCTCGCCGAGGGCCTCCTGTCGATACTGGGCGATGACAATATTGGGCGGCGTTCCAATCAGCGTGATCATTCCGCCGAGTATTGTTGCAAAGGACAGGGGCATGAGCGACAGGCCGATGGCGCGCCCTGCCTTCCGGGCAGCCTCCATGTCCAAGGGCATGAGAAGGGCAAGCGCAGCAACATTGTTAATAATCGCGGACAGCGCAGCCCCAACAACCGCCATGACCCCGATATGGCGTGACAGACCGGCAGAAGCTGAAAGAACGTATCTGGCTGTAAACTCGATGGCACCGGAGTTCATCAGGCCACGTGAGACAATCAAAACAAGTGCGATGATGATGACTGCTGGATGCCCAAAGCCTGAAAAGACCTGATCCGTTGGGACCAAGCCAAGAAGGGTGGCCACCACCAGGGCTGCGAAAGCGAGAAGGTCGTAGCGGATCCTGCCCCAGATCAGCAATGCAAAGAGAGTACCGAGCAGAATGAACAGTGCGGTTTGGTCAAATGTCACTAGAAACCACTCCTGCGGGACCGAATCTTGACTACTGGAAGGCCCTGACCATAAGTCAGATAATAAGCAGACGTCGAGGTCATTGACGACGCTGCGTCAAAATAAGTCTTGTGCTGCGAGCCTATCAGGACACGGTGACAGTCAATGTCTCAAAGCCTTCGATGTGGGCTTCCATTACGTCACCTTTCTGGACTGGGCCGACACCGGAGGGTGTTCCTGTCAGGATCACGTCGCCGGCTGAAAGGGTGAAGTAGTCCGACAGATAAGAAATCATCTCAGGCACCTTCCATATCATCTGATCGAGATCACCGAGCTGACGCTCCGTTCCATTGACAAGGAGTTGGATTTTGCCTTTTGACGGATGACCGATGACACTGGACGGAACGATGGGGGCAATGGGGGCTGAGCGTTCGAACGCTTTTGCAACATCCCAGGGACGCCCTGCCTTTTTTGCTTCTGCTTGACGGTCACGGCGGGTCATATCGAGCGCGACGGCATAGCCATAGACATGGCCAAGGGCCTTATCGACAGGAATGTTTGTTCCACCCGTTTTCAAGGCGACGGCCAGTTCAATCTCGTGGTGAACATGGACAGATTGAGCTGGGTAGGGAAAATCGCCTGAAGGGTCCAGATTGTCCGGGTTCTTTTGAAAAAAGAACGGAGGATCCCGGTCCGGGTCATGTCCCATCTCGATGGCATGGGCCGCGTAATTGCGTCCGATGCAATAGACCCGCCTTACCGGAAATGTGTTTTGGGTGCCGCTGACAGGAAGGACTGGAGTATTTGGGGGCGTAATAACGTGCTTCAAGGAGATTTCCTGCGTTTCATTTGTTTGTATTTTGACTTGGTAGCTCAGTATAAATACATTTGAGTTGCAGGGAAATTATCATTTTATATTGCTCTGCAACACGGTTTTGTTGAAGATATGTAGTGATAAATAGTAATCATATTTTTACGTATGAGATATAAATTCTTCATTGTTATTTATATCAATACTTTCGAGGGTTCAATGCTTGCGGAGCAGCCTACAACAGATCCATCTGGCGAACTTGAATTGGAAATTGCCATTCCTGTTTTGGCTCTGGATCTTGTTAGTTTAAAGTGCGTGCAAACCAAAGCTGTGAATTTCAGTGATTGGGGCTGTAAGCTTGTGGGCGAGGGCCTGAGTGTTTTGACCAAGAATATTGCCCTGAAGTTGGATGACGCCGATGAGTTCCAAAAGGGTAAGATAACATCGCACAAGTCTGGTTATGTGACTGTGGTCTTTTCGCCGGAAGAACACCAGGCAAGGGAAAAGCGGTCTGAACCCAGGTTCCCGGTCACTGTGGCTGCCAAGGTACAAGACCTTGGCAGATCGTTTGAATTGTGCTGCATCGTGACTGATGCAAGTCGTTCGGGCTGCCGGATTGAGGGGGAGGGGATAGGACACCTGCCCGATGATCTCTTGGTCTATATGGACGGTTTTGATAAACCGGTCCGAGGACAAGTTGCCTGGAAAACTGATACCAAAGCAGGACTCAGATTGACCTGGAACGGCGCCAAGATTCTCGGCTAGGCAGACTCGTGACTGAGATCTGAAGACCCAGCCACGAATTCAATTCAGAAGTCCCGCAGACCGTCTCAGCTCCGGTTATCCGGAGCATGTTTTGTGCAATGCCGTTAGCTCAAACATCAATATGCTGCGGACCTTTACATTGCATTGCCAGTCTTGCCCGTGTCCCGGGCCTGTTTCGTCTCAGGTTTGTTCATTTTCATCAAGATTTGGGGTGAACAGGACGACGACAAATGCAAGCAATCCTGCGGCGATCAGGTAGTAGGCCGGTGCGAGCGGCATGTTTGTATAATGAATGAGATAAGTGGCAACGAGGGGAGATGTACCGCCAAAGATTGCCAACGGAATATTGTAACCGATGGAATAGCCAGTAACCCTTATTGATGCCGGGAACTGAGCGATCATCGCAGCCAGCAGCGGTGCAAAATAGCAGGCGAGTACCGTGGCCAATCCCAGCTGTCCGAGTATGACCATTCGAGGGTCGGGATGGTGGATCAGCCAGAACAAGGGATAGCCGAATAGCACGATCCCTCCGGAGCCGATCAACAGCAGAATGCGACGGCCAATGATGTCGGCCAGATATCCAAGTAAAGGCACCAGCAGCATGAACGCGACCATGACGCCTGTGTTAATGATCAAGGTTCTGCTTTCGGTGAGTTTGCTATAGTCCACCAGATAGGTCGTCAGGTAAACGAAGGTGATGTAGAACCCGACACCATTGAGGATGTTGCAGGCGGCGGTTCTGAGCAAGGCTGTTCGGTGATGGGTGATGACTTCGCGAACCGGGACGGCAACTGGCTCACGCGCTGTTGGGGGAAGATCCGCTTCACTGGACTTATTGTTCGAGCGAATGACAAAGCCGACAAGTCCGAGTACTACGCCGCAGGCAAAGGGGACGCGCCAGCCCCAGACATGCAAATCTTCGCTCGGCACGATGCTGGTCACGAGTGCTGCGACGCCTGAGCCCAGAAGAACGCCGAATACAGCACCAACCAAAGCCCAGGAGACGGTAAATGTTCTCCAGCGCTTTGGCGCGATCTCATAGAGATAGACAGAAGATCCTGTGTATTCTCCGCCGACAGACAGGCCTTGCAGAAGACGCAGGATCGTCAGGCTAATTGGAGCTGCGACACCGACCATATGGTAGGTTGGCAAGAAGGCAATCAAGGTTGTCGGGATGGCCATCAATGTCACCGATAGCAGGAGGGCGGTGCGGCGGCCGGCACGGTCTGCAATGTGGCCAAGCAGCAGGCTGCCGATCGGACGCATCAGGAAGCCGGCTGCGAAAATTCCAAATGTGCTGATCAGGCCGACGGCGTGGCTGCCGGTTGGAAAGAACTGCTGTGCGATGATCGGCGCGAGATAGCCGTAAATGGCAAAGTCATACCATTCCAGCGTATTTCCGACAGTTCCTGCGAAAATATTTCCTGCGCGTTTCCGTCCTGTACCCATATCATCCCCCAGATCGGACCGGCGCCCCGCCGGTCTTAGGTTTGATTTACACCAAAAACCTAAATCCTTCGTTTGGGCGACCGTCCGGCATCTGTGTGGCTGGGATCAGGTGTTGAACTTGAACATCAATATGTCGCCGTCCTTGACGATATATTCCTTGCCCTCGTCCCGCGCCTTGCCAGCTTCCTTGGCTGCAGTTTCGCCGCCCAGGGTGGTGTAATCTTCAAAGGCGATTGTCTGGGCGCGAATGAAACCGCGCTCAAAATCAGTGTGGATGACGCCAGCTGCTCCGGGCGCCTTTGTTCCATCAGTGATGGTCCAGGCGCGTGTTTCCTTTGGTCCAGCTGTGAAATATGTGATCAGACCGAGCAATCCGTAACCGGAGCGGATCAAACGGTCGAGACCAGGTTCTTCCAGACCGATGGTTTCCAGAAACTCTTCCTGCTCTTCCTTGTCGAGCTGGGAGATCTCGGCCTCAATGGCTGCGGAAATTACAACGGAGGCAGCGCCTTGCTCTTTTGCCATTTCGGCAACTTTGGCGGACAGGGCATTTCCCTCGCCAGCTGATGCTTCTTCCACGTTGCAAACGTAGAGGACAGGCTTTGACGTCAGAAGGTCAAGGCCATTGAGCATTTTGCGCTCGTCGGGGTCATCCAGTTTGATGTAACGCACTGGCTTGCCGTCCTGAAGGAGGGCGAGGGCTGCTTCCATGATCGGCAAGAGCGCCTTGGCTTCCTTGTCGCCGCCAGATGCTTTTTTCTTCAGAGGATTGAGGCGGCGCTCAAGGCTATCCAGATCGGAGACCATCAGCTCTGTTTCAACAGTCTCGGCATCGGCAATCGGATCGATCGTGCCTTCGACGTGAGTGATGTCATCGTCTTCAAAGCAACGCAGGACGTGTACGATAGCATCAACTTCGCGGATGTTGGCAAGGAACTGGTTGCCAAGCCCTTCGCCCTTTGATGCGCCGCGCACAAGGCCTGCGATATCGACGAAGGTGATACGGGTCGGAATGATTTCCTTGGAACCCGCAACCGCCCGGATCGCTTCAAGACGCACATCAGGGACGCCGACTTCGCCGGTATTGGGCTCGATCGTACAAAACGGATAATTCGCCGCCTGGGCGGCTGCGGTCTTGGTGAGCGCATTGAAGAGCGTGGACTTGCCGACATTGGGCAGTCCGACGATGCCGCACTGGAAACCCATGGGTGATCGCTTTCGGTTAGCTAGCTTGAAACGTTGCCGCTATGTGCCGGATGGGGCGGGCAAGGTCAAGTGCTACAAGGCTGCAGATACAATCAAGGCCGCGCAGATGCGCGGCCTTTTGGTCATTTCGCCGGTGTTTGTATTCAGTCGGCTTTTTTCTGAATTTCCACGGTGTGCGGATAAGGAATGGACACACCATTTGCATCGAACGCTTCCTTGACCTTTTTGGTCATAGAGAATTTCAGTTCCCAATAGTCTGCGGCGTTACACCAAAGGCGAACACCCAGGTCGACTGAAGAGTCGCCGAGGTTGACCATGCGAACCCAAGGCTCAGGGTCGCTATGGACGCGGTCGTCTGCCTTTGCCAGGTCCAGGATCAAGGCCATGGCTTTGTCAGCATCGTCGGAATAATCAATGCCAAAGGTGAAATCGACACGACGTGTTGGGTGGGCTGAGTAATTGGTGACAACAGAGCCCCAGGCCTTGCCGTTGGGCATGACGATCTGGACGTTGTCCGGAGTGACCAGTTCGGTCATGAACAGGTTGATGTCTTTGACCGTGCCTGCTGTGCCGCCAATATCGACAAATTGCCCAAGCTTGTAGGGGCGGAAGAAAATCAGCATCACGCCCGCTGCCAGATCGCTCAACGTGCCTTGCAGCGCGAAGCCAATGGCCAGAGTTGCAGCGCCCAATACGGCGACAAGGCTGGTTGCCTGGATGCCGAACAGCTGAAGGACAGCAATGAGAGTGACGAGCAGGACGAGCCATTTGACGAGTGAGGCTGCAAATGCGCCGAGTGTGTCGTCGATCTTCGGATTTGACATCACGCGTTTGCGGATCATGCCGCTCAAGAACCCTGCGATCGCCCAACCGATAATCAGTACGATAATGGCTTTTACTGCATTGAGGATCAAAGGTGCATAAGCGCTGACCTGATCGATTGAGATGTCCATGCGTTTTCCTTCCAAATTCTGGAAATTTTTCCATTATTTCTTGAGCTGACGCAGAGAATAGCCAAGGTTGAAATTATCGCAACTAATAGAAGACTGAAAGCTATACTTGGCCTTGGTCATCCACTGATCCATGGACCGTATCTGAGGAAGGGGTCTGGGAAATTTGTTGGGCACAGCCAGGTGAAGCCATGCTTTGCTGGCAGGGGCCTAGCTGTCTTTGTTGCCAAGTAGTTTTTTCAGCATCTCCGCCATTGGGCCTGACTTTGGCAGGTTGGTCGTGTGCGGCTGGCGCGCCTGGCGGATATGGCTTTGCCCCTTGGGCTTGGCTGGTGCTTGCCGCCCAGTGCCTTCTTTGAGAGGAGTGCTCCCAGTCACTGGTTTGGCTGGTTTGTCGTTGCGTCTGGCTTTCTCCGGTTCCAGGGCAAGCGTCAGTTTGTTTGCGAACTGGCTGTCTTTTTTGTCGGCCAGCAGGTCCGCATTGTCGGCGACCTGGGACAGGAGTGGATCCAGCCAGTCTGAATCCTTCTTCGCGAAGTCACCCAGGACATAATTGGCGACGAGTTTCTTGTCGCCGGGATGGCCAATGCCAAGCCGAAGTCTGCGATAATCGGCCCCAATGTGGGCGGTCATGGAGCGCAAGCCATTATGGCCGCCATGTCCGCCTCCGGCCTTCATGCGAAACTTTGCGGGAGGCAAGTCCAGTTCGTCATAGATGACGACAATGTCTTCCGGTTCGATCTTGAAGAAGCGTATGGCTTCGCTAATTGAGCGACCCGATTCATTCATGAAGGTGGATGGCTTGAGCAACAGGACCTTTTCAGTCCCAAGGCGTCCTTCGGACACTTGTCCTTGAAAGCGTGCTTTCCATGGCGAAAACGAGGAATGGCGTCGGTGAATTTCGTCGACGGCCATAAAACCGATGTTGTGCCGATTGCGCTCGTATTTTCCGCCCGGATTTCCGAGGCCAACGATCAGCCGCATGGTTCTGTCCTTGCGTAGACGTTCGTGGTCTTTGGTGTGTGATGTCGCACTGCTCGGCACATTTTTGGGTGCCGTCAGGTTGCCTGATTTCGATGGGCAGGGACCTGATCAAGGCAGAGCCGATCAAGGGGCGGATAAACCGCCCCTTGAGGCAGAAGATTATTCTGCGGAAGCTGCTGGGGTTGCCGCAGCCTCTTCGCTGTCTTCGTCTGCATCCTGAGAACCACCCGGTGATGCAATCGTAGCAACCGTGAAGTCACGGTCTGTGATTGTCGGATGTGCGCCTTCAGGCAGGGTCGTTGCCGAAATGTGCAGGGCATCGCCAATGTCAGCTTTTGACAGGTCGAATACCAGCGATTCCGGAATTGCGTCTGCAGGAACGTTCATTTCCACAGTGTGGCGAACAACATTCAGCATGCCGCCGCGTTTGATGCCCGGGCATCCCTCTTCATTGATGAAGACAACCGGGATATCAACTGTCAAAGTGGTGTTTGCAGAAACACGGAGGAAATCGACGTGCATCAGCTCATCGCGAACTGGGTGCAGTTGATAGTCCTTGGCAATAACTTTATGCTTTTTGCCGTCTACTTCAACAGTGCCGACGTGTGTCAGGAAGCCGCCCTTGCGTAGGGTCAGTGTGGTTTCCTTGACAGGTATAGTAATCGGCATTGCGGCTTTTTTGTCGCCGTAAATTACGGCTGGTAGAAGGCCTTCGCGACGCAGTGACCGTGCAGCCCCCTTGCCCACTCGGTCCCGAGCCGACGCCTTCAGCTCATAGCTGTTAGCCATGGCAAAACTCCTTCGGATGTAAAGAAAAGGGCTGGCGTATCTTTCAGCAGAAAGCTTCAAATCCGGAATCAGCCCAAATACGCCTCCTCCAGGGGTGCAGGCGCGCCGGTGCTATAGCGGAAACAGCCGAGAGGTGCAAGGTCTGCAGTGAAGCGGGATATCCGTTGGAATGCTTAGTCTGCCGAACGTAGGTCTTATGCTTTTGATTGGTGGTAAAAATAACAAATTATACTATTGATTGTAAAATTTTACGAGATTTGGGAATGCTGTAATAAATTATTGTTTTTTTGATGATTTAAAACAATGATTTATATATTCTTCCTCTGCGTATTTAATTCTTTTATGCTTCCTGATTACTTTGTTTTAATAGGATCGGGAAATAGTAGGGGAATTCAGAAGGGGAATTCCATGAAGTTTCTTGTAAGCACATTCTTGACATTCGCACTCAGCGTGAGTGCTGCACAGTCCAACGAGTTTCGTGATGAGCTCGTTGCATTGGCAAATGGTCAAATCGCAGAAATAGTAAGTTCTTCAGTTGTTGTTGACGCCGTGAAGGCTCAAAACGGGGTTACAGCTGATTACGATCAATCAAAAATTGATGAGCTGGACACGGCTTGGCGGTCTGAGACCGATGCTGCAGACCAGCCGATGATTGATGCGGTTCTTGATAATAGCCTGTCGATGCATCTGGCAGAGCTGCAAGATGGCAGCGATGGGCTGTTCACTGAAATCTTCGTAATGGACGCCAAGGGTCTCAATGTGGGTCAAAGCGACGTCACGTCCGACTATTGGCAGGGCGACGAAGCCAAATGGCAAGAAACCTATTTAGTTGGTAAGGGCGCGGTTCACATCGGCGATCTCGAGGAAGATGATTCCACGCAGCAGTTGCAGAGCCAGGTCAGCGTTCCGGTCACGGATCCGGCAACCGGCAAAAATATTGGTGCCGTGACCTTCGGTGTGAATGTCGAAGGCCTTTGATGGTGAAGACCCGGACGGGGTTTTCGTCCGGGTCTTTTCCGTCCTTTTCAAAGATAGAACATTCTTTGCCTGTTTGGGCGGATCACAAGGCGATCCAAGCCACCAGGTAATGCTCTGTGTGTTGCAACAGGAGTTTGCGCGTTGAAAGTATCGGTCAAGCTGCCAGCGATTTTGATAGGAATCGCCCTGCTGTGTTCGGCGGGGGTTGGTACAGCAAGCTATTTGTCGGGTGCTAATGCCGTTCGTACACTCTCTGAAGATCGTCTGATGGCGCTTTCCGAAAGTCGGATGAACGCCTTGACCGACTATATGGATACAGTTCGAGAAGCTCTTTTATCTGCTGCGCAAGGAAAGACGGTTCGCGCTGCAATGGCGGAGTTTGGCAAGGGCTGGACAAAATACGGAGATCAGGCCTCCGACAAGCTCATCGATACCTACATCACTAAGAATAAGCATCCGAAGGGCGCCCGTGACCAACTCTCCAAGGCAGGTCGCAAACCTTACGACAAGGCGCATGCCAAATATCATCCAGTTCTGCGCCGCTATGTCTCCGACAGCGGCTACAAGGATCTGTTCCTGATCGATACTCAAGGCAATGTCGTATATTCCGTCAACAAATATGACGATTTTGCTGTCAACCTGCGCTCGGATGGATGGAAAAACTCCATTCTTGCATCTGCTTTTGAAATGGCAATTGCGGGGGATCCAACCGCAGCATACCTCATGGATCTTGAAAGCTACGCCGCGCAGGAAGGACAGCCTGTTGGCTTGATGGCGACGCCAGTCGCTATCGGCAAAAAGAAAATTGGCGTTCTTGTTTACCTGCTGCCAACCGGCAAAATATCCGGAGTTCTCGGTCGATACGCTGGCCTTGGCGATACTGGAAACGTGTTTCTTGTAAATGAAAAGCTTGTGGTCCAGAATGACAGCCTGAGAACAGCTGACGCGTCTGAGCTGTTAAGCGGCATCCTGGATCGAGATGACGTTCGGGCGAGTCTGGGTGGTGCCCCGATCTTTACGAAACTACCTGATTTCGAAGGTCGGGATGTCGAGGCTGCGATCACGCCTTTCGACTTCATGTCGAAACCCTATGCGTTGGTCGTTGTGCAGGATACGGCAGAAGTCCTTTCTCCGCTTGGTTCATTGCGCAACTGGATCTTGACCATCGCCTTGTTCTCTTCGGTGCTTGCAGGTGCGATAGGTTTTGTCTTCTCCCGTGCATTGACAGGTCGGATCAATGGCTTGTCATCGGCCATGACGGACCTGGCCGCTGGGAACACTGACGTCGAGTTGCATGCAGGCACAGGCGGTGATGAAATTGATGTCATGACAGAAACCGTGATTGTGTTTCGAGACAACGAGCTTGAACGGGTTCGCCTTGAAGATGATCAGAGGTTGGCGACTGAGACGCGTGATAACAAGGCAACTCAGGTTCGCGGTCTGGTGGATGCCTTTCGTCAGGATATTACAAGTATGCTGGATGCGGTTGCCGGGAACTCTGATCAGATGCGCGTGACTGCAGAGGAACTCAATGCACTGGCTGATGACACTGCAGGCGAAGCATCAGGTGCATCGGCAGCATCGGAGCAGGCTTCCAACAATGTTCAAACTGTTGCGTCTGCGGCTGAAGAACTGTCTGCCTCCATTCAGGAGATTTCTCGCCAGGTTTCCAAAACCACGGAAATTGTTGGTGGGGCGGTCGAAAATGCTGCCAATACCAACAAGAAGATTGAAGGCTTGGCTGTCGCAGCTCAACGTATCGGAGATGTTGTCAGTTTGATTTCCGCAATTGCGGAGCAGACCAATTTGCTGGCTCTAAATGCAACGATTGAAGCTGCGCGAGCCGGGGATGCTGGGAAAGGGTTTGCCGTTGTTGCGTCTGAAGTGAAGGAGTTGGCGACACAGACCGCTAAGGCAACTGAGGATATCAGTTCTCAGATAGCCGAAGTTCAAGCTGCGACCGAGGAAGCGGTTGAGGCGATTGCAGCGATTACTGAAACGATGAGTGAGGTCAACGAATACACAGGCTCGATCTCTTCAGCAGTCGATGAGCAGGGCTCCGCGACCCGTGAGATTTCATCCAATGTACAAGAAGCGGCTCAAGGCACGCGAGACGTTGCACAGTCAATGGAGACAATTTCTGAAAAGATCCGTGGCACCAGTAGTTCTGCGGGACAGGTTCTGGATTCATCAAGTATCGTCAATGAACGTACGACTGAGCTCAGAACAACGGTAGATCGTTTCTTGTCGGCAGTTGCAGCTGCATAAGATCTGAACTTGCTGTTTCGTCTGTCTATGAATTAAAAAGCCGGCCACAAGGGCCGGCTTTTTGTTGTTAATGTCAGCCTTTAAACGAATAGGCTTGAAACCGATTTTTCCAGCGCTGTGCGGTTGATTGCTTCACCGAGCAGTGGTGCGATTGAGATCGCCCGGATATTTGGCGCAGCGGTGATTGCCGCAGTCGGCTCGATGGAATTGGTAATCACCAGTTCCTTGAGTTTTGATGAGGACACCCGCGCCACAGCACCGCCTGAGAGCACGCCATGGGTGATATACGCGGTGACAGATTGGGCGCCCTTGTTGAGCAGCGCTTCTGCTGCATTACAAAGGGTGCCGCCACTGTCGACGATATCATCGACCAGTATGCAGTCGCGACCATGAACATCACCGATAATGTTCATGACTTCAGATTCCCCAGGCTTGTCCCGGCGTTTGTCAACGATGGCCAGTGGAGCCTCAATGCGCTTGGCCAGAGCCCGCGCACGCACCACACCGCCAACATCGGGAGATACGACCATGACATTGTCTGTGGCGTAGCGCTCTTTGATGTCTCGGGTCATGACCGGAGCTGCAAACAGGTTGTCCGTCGGGATATCGAAGAACCCCTGGATCTGGCCTGCATGGAGATCAAGGGTGAGAATGCGATCTGCCCCCGCCTCGGTGATCAGGTTTGCCACCAGCTTGGCCGATATGGGCGTTCGCCCAGAAGCGCGGCGGTCCTGCCGGGCGTAGCCAAAATAGGGAAGAACCGCTGTGATACGGCGCGCTGAAGACCTGCGTAATGCATCAATGATGATCAGCAGTTCCATGAGGTGGTCGTTGGCCGGGTAACTGGTCGGCTGAACGATGAAGACGTCCTCGCCGCGCACATTTTCCTGGATTTCGACGAAGATTTCCTGATCCGCAAACCGGCGTACCTGGCACTTTGCCAGCGGTGCGTCCAGATATTTGGAAATCTCTTCAGCGAGGGCGCGATTGGAATTGCCCGCGACGATTTTCATTGGCCGCCAGTCCTTCTGGTGCGACACCGACTTTCATACAGTCCTGCAGCTGCATGAAAACCAAGTGTGAGATCCTGTTGCAGCGGGTGCTGGTGCCCGATTAGCGTCCAGCTACCCTTAGCAGACGGCGGCGTTGTAACAACCGTTCTGTCATCATACAACAGCAGCGACGCACAGTTTGTACGCTTTTCTAAAAATAGCTAATGCGCATTCATTGTTTCGCTGGCGAAGATGTCACTGGCGGTTGATCCAAGCATTCATTTCTACCACAGATCGGGCTGCAATACGCTCAAGCGCGGCCGAATTGACAGCTTCCCAAGGATCGCCGTTCGTGCCGGAAATTCTTTCAATGCCGGAAATTCTTTTCAGTCGTTTTCCGCTGTTGTCGACGATGTCAAACACATAGAAAATTGACGCCGAAGAAGTTTCGCCGGTTGCGGACAGGTATCCGTTGACCCGATAGGTAGCTGGCGCGCCGATCCGGCGCACGAGCACAAGTCCCTGCTTGCTGGCTTCCTCGCCAATCGCCTTCGACAAGTTGTCGGCGATATTGCCTGGTGCACCTGTGAAAGGCTCAAAGGCAAAGGTCGTGCGGGAAGGGTCTGCATCTGGCAGGCTGGCCGGTGACAGCAATGCAGGAGCAGGAGTGCTGATCAACACGGGCGGCTCTGGTCTTGCCTGGCAAGCGGCCAGACCTAGAACCGATGCAACGACAAGGCACCATCGAAGAGAGTTTGGTATGGTCATCTGCATTGGCTCTTGATTGGCGTACTTTGATCCGAAGGGCGGCAAGGTTGCGTTTCCATATTTGAGAATCGGCCAACCTGCTGCAATTTAAAGTACGTTTAGCCCGACTTTATCGGCAGGTCGAGGGGGAGGGCAGAAAGGCTTTCTGGATCACCTTCTGTCGTCAGATAGGTTCGGCCAAGTGTCATGGCTGTCTCGGAGACGGAATCCATCAAGATCATGTGCTGAAAGATGATCATGTTGGGCTCAACCACCGCCGGATTGTCCTTATAGGCCATAGGCGGATCCATCCAACTTGGTGTAAAGCGGGCGCCCAGAGAATAACCACAGGCATTAAGGCGGTGGGCCATCATGTTGTGGTTATCGACAGCTGTTGCGTGTGCATCGAAAATATCACCAAAGGTGCATCCTGGACGGAGTTTGGTTTCCACAGCTGCAAGCGCGTCGCGGGTGGCGGCATACATTTCCAAATGTCTGTTTGTGGGCATTCCGATAATGACCGTGCGCATTAGCGCGGCATGATAATGTCGGTAAGCGCCTGCCCACTCCAGGGTTAGCTGGTCATTGTCTTGTAGGGTTTTTCGACCGGACTGATAGCGGCATAGCAATGCATCATTGCCTGATCCAATGATGAATTCATTGCCAGGATAATCCCCTCCACCTTCGAATATCGCCCCCTGCATGGCAGCCAGGATCTTACCTTCATCGGCGCCGGGTCTGATTTCATCCATGGCAGCATCAAAGGCTCTGTCTGCCAGTTCTGCGGCTTTGCGAACGTATGCAATCTCGGCAGGGCTTTTCACTGCTCTCAACATGGGGATGAGACGCGAGGTGTCTTTCAGGTCGGCGAAACTGTTCAGTTGGGCGTTGAGCTCGATCCCAATCGCGCCCGTCATGCCATGGGTGTCATATTCAACCCCGACCCTGGATCCCAGGAGGTCCAATTCAAACAGGAGATCCTTGAGCTGGCTGACCGGGCTGGCTTCGCCGCGATCGACCCAGATGCGAATGTCGGAGATATTGGACGTGTGCCGTGCTTGACGTTGATCAGCGGACCGGGTCAGCAAGATCTTGCGGCCATCGGCGGTCACGACCAGGCACTGGAAGAAACAGAAGCCG
This sequence comes from Roseibium algae, assembly GCF_037783265.1. Classification (NCBI taxonomy): domain Bacteria; kingdom Pseudomonadati; phylum Pseudomonadota; class Alphaproteobacteria; order Hyphomicrobiales; family Stappiaceae; genus Roseibium; species Roseibium algae. The sequence goes on along the minus strand of NZ_JBAKIA010000001.1, from coordinate 249,744 downwards.
AATGTGTCATAGCCTGAAAGCCAGTACATGCTTTCTTGGGCAAACAGCAGCATGGCGTCCAGTTTGTTCTCGGCCATGCTGGCTTTGAGCCGATCCATTCGGGCGTCGAACTCTTCAGATGAAAAATGCAATGCCATGGTTATTTTCCTGTCAGAACAATGGCGGACATCAGTCGGCCGTAGTCGGGTTCACCGCGATGAGTGGTCCGACGGTATGAAAAAAAGCGGTCTTCGTCGCCATAGGTGCAATGGCCAAGGCTTTTTGCCTGTTTGATGCCACTCTTCCCAAGACGGTCAATGATAAAGGCTGGAAGGTCAAACTGGTGGTGGTCGGGCTTTTGTGAGGCGATGAAAAACCGTTTGTTGTCTGGGTGCTCTGTAACGAAGCGTGCAAAGAACTCTGGCCCGACTTCATAGGCCTTTTGCGAAATAGTCGGGCCCAGAACGGCGGTCACACGGCTTCTTTGCGCGCCTAGGCCTTCCATAGCCATGATTGTGTTTTCGAGAACACCGCCAACTGCACCTTTCCAGCCAGAATGCGCAGCACCAATCACGCCTGCTTGTGCGTCAGCAAACAGAACCGGGCCGCAGTCTGCCGTCGCGATCCCTATGGCGACACCAGGCTTGTTCGTTACGAGAGCATCAGCTCTCCGATCATCTTCCGGTGACCATGGTCCATTGACTGCGATGACATCGGGGGAGTGGATTTGATGTGGCGAAATAAGATGGTCAGACTCAACAGAGAGGCGCTGTGCGATGCGTCTTCTGTTCTCGGCGACGTTGTGCTGCTCATCGTCTGAGCCAAAGCCAATGTTGAGGCTGCCATAGATGTCAGTGGACACGCCGCCTTGCCGGGTGAAAAAGCCGTGAGCGATTCCGGGAGCGTCGAGGTCTTCAGATTTGATCATCACTGCTTGCCTTGAGTTGCCGGATCAAATGGAGCGAGTGGTGCACTTGTGTCGCTGACCGCCAGTACCTTGAAAAGCTGGCCCATCTTGTCTGGAGCTGCGAGTCGTTCGACATCATTGCGGATGGTTTCCTGTTGTTTATGGCTTTTGCCGTTGCCCAGAACGCCCGCGCGCTCCAGAAGGCCCAATCTCAAGAGGAATTCGCCTTGCTCCAAGGGTGGGCAGAAAATTGAGCCCGCTTGATGGCAAGCGGATGCAAGGGCTCCGAAATTCACATGTGCCGTGATGTCAGCTTTGCCGGGATTGGCCAGAACGTCGTCAAATGCATGCTTCCTGATGGCCTGCAGAGTGTCGCCAGGAGCCGACTTCAGATAGCCGTAGTCAATGAACAGAGCTGCTCCGCCGTGCTCCTTGATCCGGTGACCGATTGCTTCTGCGATGGCATTGGAAGCTGGTTGGGTCTCCAAAATTGCCCCATCTGCAGCCCCTAAGGCCGTTGCAGGAATATCCCGGTCGGAAAGCCGTCCGGTGCCAAGCCCGAATGCGAGATCGCCCGTCTCATTCAGTCCGACCATTCGTTCTACCCAGCCATTCGGGGTCTTTACAAATTGGTGAATTGGTAAGGCATCAAAGAATTCATTGGCAATCAGCAGGACCGGACCGTCGGCAACCTGGTCAAATTGCTCGGCAAAACCAGGCCTTAGCGGGCTTTTGGAAAGCGTTTTTGTTTGGATTTTCTGGAGCTTCAGGCTCATTTCAACCAAAGTGAGATTGGCGGCATTGATAAACTTGGGGCGCAGAGAAGCCATGCGCAGAAGATCGGCCATAAGCGTGCCCCGACCTGGCCCGAGTTCTACCAGTTGAAAATGATCGGGCGATCCCATGCGCTCATAAGCTTGCAGAAAGAATGCGCCGATCAATTCGCCAAACATCTGGCTGACTTCCGGGGCGGTGATGAAATCGCCCTTTTGGCCGAAGGGATCCCGGGTCGTATAGTATCCAGCGGTTGGATCTGTGAGGCATGACGCCATGTAATCGGCGATGGAAATCGGACCCTGAGTCTGAATTCTGTGACGGAGACGGGTTTTAAGATCTTCAATTGTCATGCTTGTTTGGGGGCTTTCCGAGAAGACCAGATCATTGCAGCGACACCAATCAGAACCATTGGAAGTGACAAGAGAATGCCCATGGTCAGGAAGCCGGACAGATATCCGATCTGAGCGTCGGGAACGCGGTAAAGCTCTGCAATACAGCGCGCGATGCCATAACCTGCTGCAAACGCGCCTGCAACGAAGCCGGGGCGCTGAAGCATTTTGAAGCGATGCGTCAATATACGAATGATCAGGAAGAGAACAACGCCCTCAAGGGCGGCCTCATAGAGCTGACTTGGATGACGTGGCTCTGGACCGCCACCTGGAAATACAACGGCCCAGGGCACATCCGTTGGACGGCCCCAAAGCTCGGCATTGATGAAGTTGGCAATGCGCCCGAAAAACAAGCCAATCGGGGCTGCTGCCCCTGCAAGGTCAAAAAGCCGCCAGATTGAGAGCTTTCTCAGCCTTGCGAACAGGATCATTGCAACAACAGTCCCTGTGAAACCGCCATGGAACGACATGCCTCCGGTCCATATGGCAAAGCTTTCCATGGGATTTTGGAAGTAGTAGGCGGGATTGTAGAACAGCACATAGCCGATCCGTCCGCCAAGAATGATGCCGAATGTTCCCCAGACAACGAAGTCATCCAGATCCAAAGGTGTCGGGCGGGCCATTTTCCCCCACAAGACATCATTCAACACCAAAGTGCGCATATAGCGCCATGCCAGCATAATTCCGGCAATATAAGCCAGTGCATACCAACGTAGCGCATAGGGGCCGATCTCGAAAAGGATCGGGTCGATTGCCGGAAAAGGCAGGACTAAAAGCGGCATCGGCCAGAAAGCTCCAGGCAGCTGTTCGGTTTGACAGCCTTGTCTGCGGAAAACGGATAGCCGCAGAATAACATCTGCGACCGGGGCCACGCTGTCCTATTCGGCCTATGGGCGTCAAGTCTCAGGACCGTTTCATGGGGTGAAGTCCTATGATTGATTGTGATGTTGTCTTGAAGTTGTTGGCTGTCCCCCTTAGGTGTGTGCTAATATGTAAGGAACTTCAGGAGATCGCTATGACTCAGGGTCCAAATCGCCTTTTTGATGATTTCGCAAAGTTGATGACTGATGCTGCTGGCGTTGCACAGGGTGCACGCAGAGAAGTAGGAACTGCGTTTACCGCGCAGGCAGAGCGTTTCCTGTCCGACATGGACCTTGTTTCGCGTGACGAACATGAAGCAGTTAAAGAGATTGCCGTTCGCGCGCTCGATAAAGTTGAAGAGCTGGAAGCGCGCCTGGAAGCGCTTGAGAAGAAGCCTGCTGGTCGGGCAAAGGCTGCTCCTAAGGCAGACGGCGCATAATTTTCGTCGACGATGATTTATTAGAACCCTGCAGATTTCTGCGGGGTTCTGTGTTTTTGACGATACCTTCCACAAGGTGGGGTTCTTAAAACAACACTTCTGGTATCGTTTAAGTCCTTCTTGACCCTATACTGAATTGTAAATGGATTCGTCGGAACGGCTTCTTGAATGCCGACTGAGAGAGCCGTTCCTTTGTAGCTTGGGTTATACCCGCAAGCATTGATACTTTGCATCTGCGGTATCATCTGCGCCAGGGCCGAGAAGGAAGAGCTCCATGAGTCTCATCGAATTCGAATTCGAGCGACCTGACAATCCTGTCGATACAATTGAAGCCGTTGCCGCATTGAACGACTGGACTTTCGAGCGTTCAGACGAGGATGAGATCACGGTTTCTGTCGGGGGAACCTGGTGCGATTACCATGCCTCCTTCTCCTGGATGGAAGAAGTTGAGGCACTGCACGTGGCCTGTGCATTTGATCTCAAAGTCAGCGAGCAACATAGAACTGAAGTTGTTCGGCTTCTGGCGCTTGCCAACGAACAGCTCTGGATGGGGCATTTCGACCTTTGGAACCAGGAGGGCGTTGTCATGTTTCGGCAGTCCCTGCTTTTGGCAGGTGGGGCGGATGCAACGCCTGGTCAAATTGAAGGCCTGTTGGCGAATGCGGTAGACAGTTGCGAGCGTTACTACCAAGCCTTTCAATTTGTATTATGGGCAGGTAAAACTGCGACCGAAGCTGTAGAAACAGCATTGTTCGAGACTATGGGCGAAGCATGATTTTTAGCGTTGAAAGACCATTTCTCCTTGTAGGTGCAGGGAAAATGGGTGGTGCAATGCTGTCCGGTTGGATGGCGGACGGTGTCGATCCTGCTGCGATTGTCGTATGTGACCCTGGTCCCGGCCCGGAGATGGTAGCCTTGCTTTCGAAGCATGCGATTCGTCATGTGACAGCTGCTCCCGAAGATGTGAATCCGGGACTTGTGCTGGTTGCTGTCAAACCGCAGATGATGGATGTCGTTCTACCCTCTCTGGCCGCCATCGTAAGTTCAGATACGGTGATCCTGTCTGTTGCTGCCGGCACGCCTATTTCCCGGTTTGCGTCAGAGTTTGGTGATGTGCCGATTGCTCGTGCCATGCCCAATACCCCTTCAATGGTCGGGCGTGGCATTACCGGTGTTTTCCCAAATGCTGCGGTTACAGATGCGCAGAAAGACACCATCGACGAACTGTTGTCGGCGGTTGGAAAAGTTGTCTGGCTGGACCGGGAAGAGCAGATTGATCAGGTGACGGCTGTTAGCGGTTCCGGTCCTGCCTATGTGTTCTGGTTGGCTGAATGTCTTGCTGAGGCTGGACGGGAGTTGGGCTTACCCGAGGCTATCGCGAGGGAATTGGCGGATGCAACGGTCAGCGGCGCTGGCGAATTGATGCATCAATCTTCCGATACGACGTCGACCTTGAGGAAGAATGTGACGTCGCCCAATGGCACGACGGCTGCCGCACTCGAGGTTCTCATGGCGCCTGATGGCGTGCAGCCTGTCATGACGAAAGCGGTGGCCGCAGCAGCCCGCAGGGCTCGTGAACTGGCAGGTTAGATCACGTCTGACAGAGCGCGATGACATGCTGTGGCGGAAGGCCGCTCTTTCTTCTTTAGCTTTTTTTACCTATCTATCGTATGCGTAACGAGTTCCTGTCCCTGGAGACTGCTTATGGCGAATGCGAAGACACAGCAAAAAATTCTTCTTGGCTTTCTGGAGTTGCTGAAGGCTCATTCCTATGAGGAGGTTAGCTTTGCCTCTCTGGCAGAGCATGTGGGCGTCAAACTGTCGGACATTCGCGCAGAGTTCTCATCCAAAAAGGCGCTTGTTGAAGCCTTTGGGGAGATGATCGACAGAGGTGTGCTTGATGATCGGGATGAGGACATGGAAGGTCAGCCTGCCAGGGATCGGCTGTTCGATGTGCTGATGACGAGAATTGACCATCTTGCTCCTTATAAGGAAGCAATTGGTACGCTTCATTCTGCTGTGAGAAAGGACCCGGGACTGGCGCTGGAATTCAACTCTATTACGGTTCGGTCGCAAAGGTGGATGCTGGTTGCTGCTGGCATTGAGGTCTCGGGCCTCAAGGGCCGTCTCGTTACCCAAGGTCTTGCCGTTGCCTTTGCCAGAGTTATCGATACATGGCTGAAGGAAGACGACAAGGGCATGCCACGCACCATGGCGCGGTTGGATAAAGAGCTGGATCAAGGCGAAAGCTGGTTGAAATTTCTGGGCAAGGCAGAAAAAATGTCCAGGTCGTTTCGTAAAATGGGGCAGGGAGTACGTCGTTCACGGAAGTCCGAGCCTACGGATGGTGATGGCGATATTCCTGCCAGCGCGTTACACGAAGCCAGCTGAATTTTAATATAGTCTTTGCCTTCCAAAATGAGCGGGCAAGGACTGAATAATTGACCGAACTGAGAGTGCGTTTATGAGTGACGAAGTTTCTTTTGATGATTTTATGAAGGTTGATGTTCGTGTCGGGCGTGTGATTGAAGCAGAGGTTTTTGCCGAAGCCCGCAAGCCTGCCTACAAAATGATGATCGATTTCGGCGCGGAAATTGGGATCAAGAAAACATCTGCGCAGATCACCAAACACTATCAACCTGATGGCCTGGTCGGGCGATTGGTGATGGCTGTTGTGAATTTCCCTCCACGCCAGATCGGCCCCATTCGTTCTGAAGTCCTCACGTTGGGGGTTCCCGATGAAGACGGCGAGGTTGTGCTTTTGACGCCGAACAAGGACGTCCCGATTGGTGGTCGGCTCTACTGAGTTTGTCGGGCGTCTCGCTTTAACCGGGAATTCTGACCCGTGCCCTGAGCCCGCCAAGGGGGCTGTCTTCCAGATAGAGATCTCCGCCATGGCCACGTGCGATGTCGCGTGCGATTGCGAGCCCTAGTCCGCTGCCTGGATGATCCTGATTACGGGCGCTGTCCAGCCGCTGGAAGGCGCGGACCGCTCTGTCCCGCTCTTCCGATGGAATTCCTGGACCATCGTCATCAATACAGATTGTCAGCCAGCCTTTTTCATAGCGCCCATTGACCTCGACTCTTTCGCCAAATTTTGAGGCGTTGATGACAAGATTGGACAGACACCGTTTCATGGCAAGGCGTCGCAAGGAAACATCAGGTGAGCCAGTGAATGCCGCCTTGATGTTTGTGCCGGATATCTCGGCCTCTTCCTCGATTTCTTCCAGCATCAAGGACATATCTGTTTCCTGAACGGCTTCATCGCCGTCGCCACGGGCAAAGGCAAGATAGTCTTCGAGCATGGTGTTCATCTCGTTGACGTCCTTGCGCATCGCGTCGCTCTCAGAGCCGTCCTCAAACAGGGCGAGTTGTAATTTGAAGCGGGTCAGGATTGTTCGAAGGTCATGACTGACGCCGGCAAGCATGGTGGTTCTCTGCTCGATCTGTCGCTCAATACGTCGGCGCATTTCGATGAAAGACTGCGCGGCCTGACGGACTTCACGGGCACCGCTGGCCTTGAAATCCTCCTGAGGGCGCCCCTTGCCGAAGCTCTCGGCCGCATTGGCAAGCCGCACAATGGGCCGGATCTGGTTTCTCAGGAACAGCATGGCAATGATGACCAAGACAAGAGATGTTGAGAACATCCAGACCAGGAAAATATGTGAGTTTGATGCGAACGTCTGGCTGCGTCTGGCAAATATGCGCAAGACCGAGTCTTCCAGCTGAATCCTGATTTCAACAAAACTGGATCGCCCGACCGTGTCGATCCAGAAAGGTTTGCCTATCTTCTGGCTGATCGCGCGGCTGAGTGCCTGATCGATGACATCGAAATACGGTTTTGGGGCAGGAGGCGGCAGAGGCTCAAGCGGCATGATTGTGACGGAGAGGCCAAGAACCCCACTTGCCAGGTTTTCGACTTTGGCGAGGCCATCGTCCTGAGGATAGTTGTCCAGCACAAACGCAATCGCAGCGATTTCGCGCACGACTGCTTCTGACATGCGGCGCGATACAAGGTCGTAATGGCGTTCCATGAAGACGAAGACGAGGACAGACTGAAGGATGACAATTGGCATCACAATTATCAGAAGCGCGCGCGTGTAGAGGCGCTTTGGCATGATCTTGTGGATCAATTTCGTTGCGCGCCGATACAGCCAAAACATGGGCTTCAAGGGAACCGGCAGTCGCAATGCATCCAGATATCGGTTCAGATTGGCCATTGAAGTCCTTCAGATGGAGAGCGTGCTTGAGCTACTCCTGTTTCAGTCGCAGGCCAGACGATATCCAATACCGCGGACCGTCTGCAGGTAGATCGGGTTTCCCGGGTCGGTTTCGATCTTGCGGCGCAAGCGGTTAATCTGAACGTCGACAGTGCGTTCTCCAAGCCCGCTGTCATCGCCAACGATCTTGTGGCGTGGCACAGTTGCTCCAGGTTGTTCTGAAAAAATGCCGAGGATTTGTTTTTCCCTGTCGGTCAGCCGAACCAGATTGTCGCCATTTTTCAATTCACCGCGTGCTGCATTGTAGGAAAAAGGCCCGAACCGGATTTCCGCAGCGGCCTGAGCACGCTTGGGTCCACCACGCCGCAGAATTGCTGAAAGACGCAAGAGAAGCTCGCGTGGCTCAAATGGCTTTGCCAGGTAGTCGTCTGCACCTGCTTCCAGTCCTGCAATGCGGTCAGGTGCTTCTGATCGGGCCGTCAGCATCAGGATCGGGATACTGGAATGCTGGCGTATCCAAGTTGCCAGCTCAAGCCCGGTCTCACCCGGCATCATGATGTCGAGTATGAGCAGGTCGAATGCCAGACCACCCAGGAACTTTCTGGCGTCAGCTGCATTGGCTGCAGATGTTACCCGATAGCCATGCTCGACAAGAACGCGGCTCAGCAGTTCGCGGATCCGGTTGTCATCATCGACCAGAAGGATGTGGCTGGCATTGTCATCGGGTGGTGTTGCGCTCACGTCATTTTCCCGTCAATGAGTCTGGAAGACCTTTGGTGGTGGTGGGGGCCGGTGGTTTGTATTTCTTGTTCACGAGCTTGGCCACGTCCGGCCTGATATCCTCGTTGATCATCTGGAACAGAAATTGGCGAACGACATCAGCTCCGTTATCTGGCAGCCCGTTTATGGCACGCTCAAGGCGTTTTGATTGCAAAACGGCAAGCCTGCCAGCAAGGTCGTGCCCCTTGGTGGTGGTATACAAAAGCCTTTGGCGGCGATCAATCGGACCGGGGTGCTGCTCAATGAAATCCTGGTCTACAAGTTGCTTCAGAACCCGCCCGAGACTTTGCTTGGTGATCCGCAGAATACTGAGCAGGTCTGTGACCATGATGCCCGGGTTTCTATCGACGAAATGCAAAACACGATGATGCGCGCGACCGAACTCGAATTGAGCGAGTTGATCGTCTGGGTCTGCTGTGAAGTCGCGATAGGCGAAAAAAAGCAGTTCGATCAGATCATAAGGAAGGGCATCCGTTTCGCCGTTATCCACGGCATCAGGCATGGAGTTGAGGCTCATCAGAGCGCCATTCGATCGCTTTTTGTAATTTACGTCAGTCATATTGACTTAATTCGTGCCGATTGTTACGTAACGCGCATTGTGAACGAAATGTTTGAACGGTTTGGCGTTGTTTTGAGCATTGATACAAAACGAATCCATCCATTCAATTCCGTCCAGAAGAGAATACCTATAGTTTTAGCAGGGTGCAAAACACGGGTGAGCTGTTAGGCGCAAGCCTGACACGCAAACCATCTGATGACTATACATGATACATAATACCAACAAGGCCCAAAGCAGGCTCCCGGGAGTGAAAACGATGGCAGGACTGCCTTTTGATCAGCGCGATGGCGAAATCTGGTTTGACGGTGCCTTTGTGCCCTGGGCAGATGCCAAGTTGCACGTTCTGAGCCATGGTCTCCACTACGCCAGCAGCGTGTTCGAGGGCGAACGGGCTTATGGTGGCAGAATTTTCAAATCCGGAGAACACACTGCACGCCTTCATGCGTCGGCAAATGTTCTGGGCTTTGATATTCCATGGTCACAGGCTGCCATCAATGCAGCTAAAGAAGAATTGCTGACCCGAATGAACCTGGTGGATGCATATCTGCGGCCGATTGCTTGGCGCGGAAGTGAAATGATGGGGGTTTCGGCTCAGGACAATACAATCCATCTGGCAATCGCAGCCTGGGAATGGCCGAGCTATTTCAAGCCGGAAGAGCGTTTGAAGGGTATTCGCCTCGATATGGCGACATACCGCAGACCGGATCCAAGGACGGCTCCCTTCAAATCTAAGGCAGCTGGCCTCTACATGATCTGCACGTTGTCGAAGCATGAAGCGGAGCGTAAAGGTTACGCCGATGCGATGATGCTGGATTGGCGCGGACAGGTGGCTGAAGCGACCGGTGCGAATGTTTTCTTCATCAAGGACGGACAGATCCATACTCCGACGCCGGATTGCTTCCTGGATGGTATTACCAGACGGACCGTCATCGGCCTTGCAAAGGCGCGCGGGATCGATGTGATCGAACGGGTGATCATGCCTGAAGAGATGGCGGAGTTTGAACAGTGCTTTTTGACCGGGACAGCTGCTGAAGTGACACCTGTTTCCGAGATTGGTCCGTATTCGTTCGAGGTCGGCGACATCACCAAGTCTCTGATGGAAGATTATGATGCCGCGGTGCGGCCCAAGCCAGCCAAGGCTGAGGTCGCAGCTGGTTGATCTTTGTGAATTGAGATTGAGAAAAGGGTCAAAACCGACAGGTTTTGACCCTTTTTCGTATTGGCCTTGGACCGGTTGAACCTCAATAATTTAGGGCTGCACCTGGTCTTGCAGCGTGCAAGGGATTTTGTATCATTTTCCGTGTTGTGCTTTGAAAAGGTTGCCTTTTTCGGCGACCAAAATACAGGCTAGGGCGCATAGTCCATAAATGGCAAAGGCGAAGCCAAGTGGCTGGATCGTACCATCGAAGTATTGTCCCATGACATAGCCAAGCATCGCGCCACCAAGTGTTGTGACGAACCCGATGACAGATGAGGCGGTGCCTGCGATTTCTCCGAGTGGTTCCATTGCCATCGTGTTGAAGTTTGCCCCTATGAAGCCGAAGCAGGCCATGAGAAGAGCCGCCAGTATTGTGAAGATAACGAGGTTTTCGACACCCAATGTAGCTAGCGTCAAAAGCACAATGCCGCAGGCTGTGTATGCCAGTGTTGCTGTATGTGACAAACGGCGCATGCCGATGGCTTCAACCAATCTTGAGTTTAGAAACGAGGACACAGACATGGCGATGGCTATCCCGGCAAAAACGACTGGGAAATAGACGCCAAGGTCAAAAACATCGACGAATATTTGCTGGGACATGGTGATGAAGGAAAACAGTCCGCCAAAGACAAAGGTCGTCGCCAGCATGTAGCCTAGGCTGACTCTTGTAGTTATCGACTTAATGTAGGCTTGCAGGATGTTTTTGACATTGAATGGTGCGCGAGCGGACGGGGGCAAGGTCTCGGGCAAGCGGATCCAGCACCAGACAAGCATGATAAGGCCAGCGATCAGAAGCATTGAAAAAATCCAGTGCCAATTTGACATCAGCAAGATCGCCTGGCCGATTGACGGAGCCACAATAGGTACAGCCATGAAAATCATCATGACCAGAGACATGACTTTGCCCATCTGGCGTCCTGTGTAGCAATCACGCACGACAGACACGGCGATGACGCGCGTTGCGGCACAGCCAATGCCCTGTACCAGCCGCGCCAACAGGAGGTGGTCAAGCGTGTTGGACATCAAGGACGCAATGCTGGCCAGAGCGTAAAGCATAAGGCCGCCGAGGAGGATTTTCCGACGTCCGTATGAGTCCGAGATCGGGCCATAAAACAGTTGTGCGCCGCCAAACCCTATCAAGTAGGCAATGAGAACCTGTTGCCGATCATTTTCATTTGCAATGTTCAAAGCAGTGCCGATTTCAGGCAGCGCTGGCAGCATAACGTCCATCGCTAACGCGTTCAGCGCCATCAATGCTGCAATCATCACGACGAATTCTACGAATGGCATCCCCAGAGAGATCTGTGTCCCGGGAACTTTGGGGGAGCTTGGTGCGGGCATGAGCCCTCCTCGAAACGGGATTGTTTTGCTAACCACTGTGCATTTGTAATTTTATGTCTGTTAGCGCAATAGTTGTGTTGTTTAAAAGGGTATTCTTAGAGTGATTTCGTGTTTTATGACCTCAAAATGCACTGCGGAGTGCACTTTCGCTCAAGGTTGGCGTCAAGTCCAGCGTTTCATGGCTTCATCGTCAGCGTTTTTTGCCTTGACCCAGCCATCGTCTTGTCCTGAAGCCAAGTGTTCCTTTTTCCAGAACGGGGCTCGTGTCTTCAGGTAGTCCATCAGAAAGTCTGCAGCCTCAAAAGAGGCTCGGCGGTGGGACGAGGCTGCGATCACCAGCACGATATTGTTTCCGGGGGTAATCTTGCCGAAGCGGTGAATAACGGTCAGCCCGGTCAATGGCCATCGTCTACAAGCCTCTTCTGCAATGCGGGTCAACTCCGCCTCGGCCATTCCAGGGTAATGTTCCAGCTCAAGAGCTGATAGGCGGCCAGATTCATCGCGGCACAGTCCGGTGAAGGAGACAAGTGCACCGACGTCTTTTCGTCCTGCGGTGAGCCGTTGTCCTTCAAGTCCCGGGTCAAAATCTTCGGACTGGACCCGCACTGTGGGCGAGATCGGCGATTTCGTGCTCATTCTTATCCGCCTGTCATAGGGGGAAAGAAGGCAGCTTCGGTTGCGGTGCCAAGAACTTCATCATGCTCGACATGCATCTGATCCAGCGCAACGCGGATCGCTTCTTCTTCTTCAAAGGCTGCTGCGTGGCGATCATCAATCGTCTTGAGCAAAGCAATGAGGTCCGCCACCGTTTTGACAGAGTCAGGCAGATCCAGAGTTTCCTCTTCAATGCCTACCTTTTCGCGAACCCAGGCAAAATAGCGGATATTCAAGGAAGCAGCCCTCTAAACGAGATGTTGAACAAAAGACAGTTGGTCATTCCTCTATCAGGTGGCCGATGCCTGCCCGAAAATAATCATACCCAGTATACAGGGTGAGTATAGCTGCGAGCCAGAGCGCAATCAGGCCAGCAAGCACTGTTCCTGGCAAGACGGCCTCTCCAGCAGGTCCAACCAAAAGCAAGGCAATTGCGACAAGCTGAAATGTGGTTTTCCATTTTGCGAGCTGTGTGACGGGTACGCTGACTTGAAGTTCAGCCAGGAATTCCCGCAAGCCTGATACCAGGATTTCACGGCAAAGGATAATGATCGCAGCCACAAGAGACCAGCCGCCGATGGTTCCGTAGGCCGCTAGCATTAACAGGGAAACGGACACCAGCAGCTTATCTGCAATGGGATCGAGCATGCGGCCGAGTGCAGATTGCTGTTGCCATGCGCGTGCGAGATAGCCATCGAAAAAGTCTGTGATCGCGGCGACAACAAAAATACCCAGAGCAATCCAGCGGGCCATGTCGCCTTCAAAGTAAAAGCAAAAAGAGACCGCCGGGACTGCTGCAATACGTCCGTAAGTGAGGAGGTTTGGCAGGCTGAGAGCAACGTTGCGTTTCATGTGTGCTTTCGAACTCGGAGATGTCACGTCTTGATAGAGCGGACACAAGCATGGGGCCAATTGGGTGTCAACGGCGCTTAAGGCTTGCAGGCATCAGATTTTCGAAATGCCATGTAGGGCTATTCGAAAATTTTGCTTCCTTGTTGGTCGATCAGCAATTTTGCTTTCCGGACCATATGCTCCGAGGCTTCATCTGCATTGGGAAGGGTATCAGCTCGAATAAACATATGAACTTTGCGCTCGCCGGCATCTTCTTTTTCGATCCGCCCTGCAATTTGCCACTGACCGCCGATCTGACGTGGATCAGAGATGATTTCATAACCATCATAAAGCACTGCTGCGGAGGCTGTGGATTTTATTGTCTCATTGGATGAGCCAAAAAGCCCCTTGAACAGTTTGCCAAGCATGCTGCAATTCCTTCCGTGCACCTAAAGTGATCTTCTCTCCATATGGTCTATCGCGTTCGGGCTATCGCCTTCAAGCAGCAGTGCTGTTTTCAGCCCGTTTTAACTGAACGGATCTGGTCATTTGCCGTGTCCGGCATGGAAAATGGGCGATCTTGCTTCAAAGCGGCTGTTGTCAGGTCTGCGTCTTCAGGGGCCAAGGGGCCGAGGGCATCGAGCATTCTCGTCAGAACATCTTTGTGGCGTTTCCAGCGGCCAATGGACGAACTGTACATTGGGCGGCGGACCTGCATGTCCGAGAATGTCGTGACAGGGGTGTCGCCGTTGTAGAACTCCATGCATTGGTTCTGCCATTCAAGATCGGCTTCTTCGATGAGGCGCCGGCTTTCACCTTCCTGATTATGGACCAGTGTCTCATAGGTTAGAGTGTGCAGTCGCACAGGCAGTACTGAATACCAATGCTTCATCAAGCTGTCATAGGATTGGAAGTATGCGCCGACGCTTTCCTGTGTGCGGCAATAATTATGCGCAGGCGAGAGTGCATGGGACAGCAGGGAGATGCATGTGTCGGCTGGTGAGCGAACGCAATGGACGAAAGTCGCCTTCGGGAAGATCAGGGACATCAACCACAGCATTTCGAAATTATGCGGCATCTTGTCGGTGACCCGGCGTGCTCGCTTGTCGATTGCGCTGATGGTTTTCAGATAGTCGCGTGCCAGGAGTTTGAATTCAGCTGCGTCCATCTCTGTCAACTGACGCTCCAACGCCGCGCTAGGTGGCCCCATCAGGCCTAGGGTGTGTTGGGTCTGGCGAAAATACTCAAGCTCGCCACCGCTTGCAATTTCAGTGTGCCGGGCAAAGATCTGTTCAACAAGCGTGGTGCCGGATCGAGGCATGCCGAATATGAAAATCGGCCGCTCTGATGGGTCGCTGATGCCTTGTCTGGCTGCGAAATAGTCTTTGTTAAAGACCTGTTTCATGAAGGCCAGGCGATCTTCATGGGCAGCCTGATCGAATGGGTCATATCGCAGGCGGCGAGCCTTGCGATAGTGATCTGAGGCGTGCTGGCTGTCGCCAAGGTCGTGATATATTTTGCCTGCCGCCCAATGCAGTTCGGCCAGATCAGGTTTTGCTCTGGGAATGTCTTCAGCGATCAGGTTTTCGATCTGGTTGAGTGCGGGTGGTGCCTCAGTATGAGTTTGGGCAAAGGCCAGACGATGGAGCACGGAAGGAAGCTCCTTTCCGGCGGAAATGGCTTTTTCGAACCATTTAACAGCTTCGTCGATGTTGCCCAGTGATATTTCAAGTTGCCCTATGCCCAGCAGGCCATATCCGTTTTCGGGATCCAGCCGAAGAGCTCGCTCGAAACTTTGACGAGACAGGCCCGGTTTGTGCTGGAGGCGGTAAAGGTCTCCAAGATGTGCATGGAAATCAGCAGTTCGTGGTGCTAGTGCCACCGCCTTCTGAAGTGCTGTTCTCGCACCGGAATAGTTGCCGGTATTGAGCAGAGCCAGTCCCAGCAGCTGATGAACCTGAGGGTGCTTGCGGGCCGTGCTCGATGCGGTCTGCAGATAGCCAACAGCCACGTCAATTTCGCCAGATTGATACGCCGCTATTCCAAGAGAAAAATTGGCTTGAGGATGGCGTGGTTCGTGGCTGATTACTTCAGCAAACATTGCAAGGGCTACATCAATGCGGCCGGCATGCTGATGCGCAAGCGCATCCTGCGCGAGACGTGTCACGTTGGTGATCATGGGTTAGCCATTTTCTGGTGGAGCACAGTGAGGTCGCGACCACAAATTCGTTAGGTAAACTTAAAGGTTTACAAAATGTCGTAACTTGGGCTGAAATTCGGCGAAATTGGGGCAAGTTGTAACGGGGCGTACCTGCCATACTTTAATTTTCTGGCTAAGTATTTGTTTTGTAACAAATAATCATTCGGCAATACCATGCTGTCTCGCGACATGTTTGATACGCTTACGAATATGTGATTAGTTCGCCATCACAGCCGCCAGTGGTTGCAGAAGGGGCGCCCCTAGTCAGCCTTTAGCCTTCTGTCAGACCAGTGGCTTCGGCATAATGAAACATAGGTTTCATCTCCTCCTATCACGACCTGGGCACCTTCGTTGACGACGTTTCCGGCTGCATCCATTCGTGCGACCATAGTGGCCTTGCGTCCACACCAGCAGATTGTCTTGATTTCCCTGAGATTGTCGGCCAAGGCCAAAAGGGCTGCTGACCCTGGAAACAACTTGCCTTGAAAATCGGTGCGAAGGCCGAAACACATAACAGGAATGCGCAGTTTGTCGGCTACGCGGGCGAGCTGCCAGACCTGTTCTTCACTCAAGAACTGAGCTTCATCAATAAAGATGGCATGGATTTCACGGACCGCGCGTTTTGCCTCAACATGGGCAAACAGATTGTCTCCCGATCCAAAGATATCAGCGTCTGCTCCAAGGCCGATGCGCGAAGCGATCCTGCCCTTGCCTGCGCGGTCGTCGAAGGCCGCAATCAGAAGGAGGCTGTTCATTCCCCGTTCTTCATAGTTGTAGGCAGCTTGCAGCAAGACTGTTGATTTGCCTGCATTCATGGAGGAGTAGTTGAAATATAACTTTGCCATTGTGCTTTTGTCGTCGATCCAGAATCGCCAATTATGTTGGGGCGATTGTTCACACGGGGGTGAGCCGGCTCAATTGGGAAACACGACTTATGCAAGGGTTAGTTTCCCGATGTATTGCCTGATGCGCGCCCAGCTTCGCTCTCAGGCTGGATCACTGGAGCCTTCGTTGTATCGCTGAGTGCCAGATCGACAACAAGAGGCAGATGATCAGACCTGATGTCTGGTCCAAGGCTTACGTTCAGGATATCGATACCGGGTGAGACCGCGAAGTGATCAACGACGGCCCCCAAAAGCCAATGCAAGCGGTAGTCAAAGAAGAACCGTGTGGTCTGGGGGAACCCACCCGGAAAGGCGGTGGACATGTTCTGGTCTGTTAAAAACTTCAGAAAATGTCCGGACCAGGGAGACAGGTTCCAGTCTCCAATCACCAGTGTGTTGTTGGTTTCCGTTTTCTGAAGTCGGCTGACTTCACTGGTGAGCGTTTGCAAATATGTCTGACGATCTTGCCAGCGAGGCTTGGATCTTGGGCTGGCGGGATGGACGGCGAGGAGATTGAGAGGCGTTCCATCAACGTCGAGCGTCAAAGACATGATCTCGCGCGCGGCCTCAGAAGTCCCCTCAGCTTCGCCTGGGACCAGAATGGGTTCATTACGGAGAATTGGAAATCGTGAGAAAATGGCAATATCGCCGAGTTCGCCGACCGCGAGTTGGGACGGGTAAGCGCGATAGCCTGTCAGCTGGGTATTGTCCAACTGCCGACGTCGGCGTTCTTCCTGCCAGCGCCAGGCAACTTCTTCCACAATGATGACATCGGGCCGGACCTCTGCCAGATATGACGCCAACCCGCCGTCAGCGAGGAACAGACGTTCCAGATTGATTGAGACGACGCGAATGGATTTCCGGCCGGGCTCATTCAAGTGTTGCGTCTCATCCATGGGCTTGGACACTGTGGCGATACGGGCCATCATCAGGCCACCGACGGTCACCAGAAAAACCAGTAAAACCACGAGGATCTTGCGATAAAGCAGCGGCAAACGGTGTGGAACTGTGAGCCCTGCAAGCCCACCGATAAAACCGCAAATCCCAGCTCCCAGAAACTGACGCTGGAAGAAACTCATATTGTCGGTGAACCAAAAATTCGGCGCAATAAATGCGGAGAGGGCGAGCAGGCTGACGGCAATTCCGCCAATGAGGCCCATCCATCCGCTAAGAGAAATCCATCGAGACAGCAGTGGCTGTTGTCTTGGGTTGCCGGCAGAAGGTGTCTGCTGGCCAGTCTCATCGGGAGGAGAGGAATGCGACATCAGATCGGGTGTTCTTCCGGGAATAGCTGGATTTTGCTCTGCAGCATTTCCTAGCACTTGGGGATGTGTCTGTCTGCCTACTCGTGGAAATGATCGTAGACGAGTTTGGCAATCGCGGCTGAGATGCCCGGTACGGTAGACAAGTCTTCCATGCCTGCCTTGGAGACAGCTTTTGCGGTTCCGAAGTGGCGCAGCAAGGCGCGTTTTCGTGTCGGCCCGACACCCGCGATATCGTCGAGTGGATTTTTGGTGATGTCTTTCTTGCGCCGTGCGCGGTGAGAGCCGATGGCAAAGCGGTGGGCTTCGTCTCGCAAGCGCTGCACGAAGTAGAGAACAGGATCGCGTTCTGGCAACATGAAGGCTTGCTTGCCGGTGATGAAGAATTTTTCACGGCCAGCGTCTCTGTCCGGGCCTTTGGCTATGCCGACAAGGGGAACGTCGGTCAGCCCAAGTTCTTCCAGTGTCTCGCGTACGGCAGTAAGCTGGCCTTTCCCGCCATCAATCAGAACAAGGTCCGGCCAGGCTGGAATATCTGATGGAATTGGTGGGGCATTACTGATGTTTTCGCTGAGGATTGCTGGTTCGCCGGGGTTCGGACCGCCAGTGCTGTGTTCTGGCGCAGGTGGAGGTGCCGTCTGCGGCGCAATTTCGCGCGGGTGTTCCTTCATCAAACGGGAGAACCGCCGTGTCATGACTTCCCGCATCATGCCGTAGTCATCGCCCGGCACGAGGTCTTCTGACTTGATGTTGAACTTGCGATAGTGGCCTTTGGCGAAGCCTTCTTCGCTCGCGACGATCATGCCGCCAACAGCATTTGTGCCCATGATGTGGGAGTTATCGTAGACCTCGATACGGCGCGGCGGCGCCGGTAGATCGAATGCTTCTGCGACACCTTTGAGCAAGCGCGCCTGGCTGGATGTTTCGGCAAGACGGCGGCCAAGTGCTTCGCGCGCATTGGTCAGAGCATTGTCTACCAGCTCTTTCTTTTCTCCGCGTTTGGGTGTGGCCACTTCAACCTTGCGTTCGGCGCGCTGCCCGAGCGCTTCGGCGAGCAATGCCTGATCCTCAATTTCGTGGGACAGAAGGATCATTCTGGGCGCAGGTCGTTCATCATAAAACTGGGCCAGGAAACTCTCCAGAACGGCAGGTTCTTCAATTGTCTTGTCGGCCTTCGGGAAATAAGCGCGGTTGCCCCAGTTTTGTCCGGTTCGGAAGAAGAACACCTGCACACAGGTCTGGCCGCCTTCCTGATGGATGGCAAAGACATCGGCCTCTTCAACCGTTTGCGGATTGATACCTTGATGGGCCTGGGTATGAGACAAGGACGCCAGTCGATCTCGGTAAATGGCCGCGCGTTCGAAGTCGAGGGATTCAGAGGCGGCTTCCATCTGCTGGGCCAGTTGCTTTTTCACAAGCTGGCTGCGGCCTGACAGGAAAGCCTTGGCTTCGCTGACGAGGCCAGCATAGTCCTCTGCGCCTATCTCTCCTGTACAGGGGCCTGAGCATCGCTTGATTTGATACAGAAGACATGGGCGAGAGCGGTTCTCGTAGTAGCTGTCCGAACAGTTCCGGATCAAGAAGGCCTTCTGCAGAGCATTGATCGTGCGATCTACCGCGCCAGCTGATGCAAAGGGGCCGAAGTAATCGCCTTTGCGCTTCCGAGCGCCGCGATGCTTGTTAATGGCCGGTGAGGCGTGGTCGCCAGCAATCAGGATGTAGGGAAAGGATTTGTCGTCCCGCAACAGCACGTTGAAACGTGGGCGCAGTCGCTTGATCAGGTTGGCTTCCAGCAAGAGGGCTTCGGCCTCGGTCTCCGTAACCACGAATTCCATGGCAGCCGTTGACATGATCATGCGCATGATGCGGTTCGACTGTCCCTGCAACCGGGTGTAACTGGTGACCCGTTTTTTCAGGCTGCGCGCTTTGCCGACATAGAGCACATCGCCATTTTCATCGAACATGCGATAGACGCCGGGCCCCATGGGCAGACGCTTGACCTGATCAGCAATCACCTCCACGCCCTTGGGCACAGGAGGGGCTGCTGGTGCCTGCGTGTCCGCTGGGTCTGAGGTCATGTGTTCTGGTGTGGAGCTGTCTTGCATCAATCATTCCGGCTGTGCGCCGTTTATCCCAGTGCGGGTGTAGGTGTGAGTGTTGGCTAGTCTAACAGATTTTCTTCTACCGCAATCATTCCCCGACGCCGATCACATCCGGTGTTTGCCAGGCCAAATGTTGCCCGCCGTCCAGAGCGATCATTTGACCGGTCACAGATGGGCTGTCCCATAGATAGCGAACGGTGCGTCCGAATGAGTCTGGATTCGGGCCTCTGCCCAAGGGAACCGCACCGGTCTGCTTGTCAAATTCTTCCTGACTTTGGCGCTCGTTCTTGAAACTTGGTCCGGGCCCGATGGCGTTGACGCGAATGCGCGGGGCAAGCGCCTGTGCCAAAACCTGCGTCGCGGACCAAAGCGCCGACTTTGACAAAGTGTAGCTCATGGCTTGGGGTGTCAGCTTCCAGACCCGCTGATCGATGACATTGACAATCATTGCTCTCTTGTCCGCCGCAAGCCGCGTTGCCATGTCATTGGACAGGAAAAGAGGGGCTTTTGTGTGAATGGCAAAATGGGCATCAAAGAGGGCTGGATCGAGGCTTCCGATGCCATCATCTTCGAAGATCGATGCATTGTTGATCAAGATATCTGGCAGGCCGTATGGCACAGACGCCCGATCTATGAAGCTGGCCAGGTCATCAGGGTTTGTCAGATCGGAGGTGATCACCGCAGAGCTTGTTGGAAGCTCTTGTGCAAGCTGATCTGCCTTGGTCTTGTTGGCGTTGGCATGAAGGATCAGTTGCCAGCCATGGGCGCTGAGATCACGGGCGAGGGCATCTCCAAGGCGACTTGATGCTCCGGTGATTATTGCTGTTGTGGCCCTGCCAGTCATGATGTCGTCCAGTGCTGTTCTAAGGATGACATGAATACGCGCCAAACCGTGTATCAGATCGTTGGGCTGAACCAATAAACGGCAAAGATATAAAGGCAGTAGGACGAAAACAGCACGAAACCAGAAACCCTGCCCAGACAGACCCGGCGCGCTGCCAGACCCAGCAGGAGCATGGCGCAAGCGAGCATGACCCAAATGTCGAACTTCAGGATTTCTGCAGGAACATCGACGGGGACGACCGCTGTGGTGATGCCCATGATTGCCACGAGATTGAAGATATTGGAACCGATGACGTTGCCGATGGCAACCGCGCCGTGCTGGCGAACGGCGGCCATGACGGTTGTTGCCAGTTCAGGCAAAGAAGTCCCAAGCGCAATCACGGTCAGAGCAATCACGGCATCACTGACACCCCAATCCTGGGCAACAGAGGTTGCGCCTTCAATCGTGAAGTGCGCACCGAGTGGTAGTCCGATCAGGCCAAGGACAATGTAAACACCGGCAACCGCCATGGCGTCCGGAACACCTTCGACGTCTTCCAGACCTTCATTGCCTTCTTCTTCAGCGATTTTCGCCGCGGCAAAGTCTGAGGCCTTTTTTTCTTTCCGGTGCTTGAGGGCTGACAAAGCGGAATCACCCAGAAAGACGGCCAGCAATGCGAGCAAGATCAGGCTGCTGATGAGACCCAAGGGAGAGAAAAAGCAAAGGATTACGAAAATGATCGATACAGCGAACATGAAGATCGCGTTTTTCGTTGCACCATCC
Source organism: Roseibium algae (assembly GCF_037783265.1). NCBI lineage: Bacteria > Pseudomonadati > Pseudomonadota > Alphaproteobacteria > Hyphomicrobiales > Stappiaceae > Roseibium > Roseibium algae. The sequence continues at coordinate 228,755 of NZ_JBAKIA010000001.1, read as the reverse complement.
TCACCGCAAGGTGTGGCCGCGATCATGGCTGGCATGCCCAGTACGAGCAGCACATTTGCGATGTTCGACCCAACGACATTTCCGATTGCAATGCCACCTGCGCCTTCCGTGGCGGCTTTCAGCGAAATCACCAATTCGGGAGCGGATGTGCCGAATGCAACAATTGTAAGACCAATCACAAGGTTCGGAATGCCAAGACGCTGTGCCACGCCAACGGATCCTCTGACGAGAATATCACCGGCGATGATCAACACGACGAGGCCACCTGCGAGGCTTACATAGTCAAACAGCATCTAAGGGATCCGGTCAGGGTTGGTGTTAAACGAGAATCATCTCGATTGGTCGATGTGTACGTGGTGGCTGGCGCCTTATACGCAATAGATTGGTACGGCGAAAGCGGCCTACAAGTTATGTTTCTATCAGAAATGCGGATTGCCCCACTTGTTTACGCTTCATTCACCCTGTCGAACAATGACCTTAATTCGCCCTAAAGACTCCCCAATTGCTGACCTTAACGGCCACAAACGTCTGGCATACAGACTTCGGGGTGAGAATGGGGATGAGCCATATGGCCGTCTGCATTTCATTCGGGATAAGTTCATCTGGAGTAACATGATATGAAGCGTCTTGCATTTGCAGGTTTGACCGCAGTGGCTGTTTCCAGCTTCGTTGCGCCCGTTCTTGCGGCTGACCTTCCGCAGCCGGCGGACCCGGCACCGACATTCTACAATGATCCGGTTTCTGCTGCCCGCTTTGATTGGGGTGGAGCCTATGTCGGTGGTAATATCGGCTGGGGTTGGGGAGATTTTGATAATTCGAATGCCCCGGATACGGACGGCAATGGCATTCAGGGCGGTATTCACGCTGGGTATAACTTTATGGCAATGCCGAATGTCCTCGTGGGTGCAGAAGCTGATTTTCAGTTTTCCGACCTGGATGATACGGCGACAGCTGGCGGTGTTACGACTGAAACCAGCTCATCCTGGAATTCCAGCATTCGTGGCCGACTTGGCTACACCTTCGACCGGTTCCTGGTTTATGGAACGGGCGGTCTTGCGATTGCAGACCTGAACTTCAAGGCCAATGGCGCCAAGGACAGTGCAACAGCGGTCGGCTGGACAGCTGGCGCGGGTGTAGAAGGTGCGATCACCCAGAATGTGACTGCGCGTCTTGAATATGTGCATCAGGACTTTGGATCGCAGACGTTTGACATTGGCGGAACGCGCTATAAATCCGATCTTGATGACAACCTTCTCAGGGCGGGCATTAGCTACAAATTCTGATTTGTAGCTTCTGACGTGAAAAATGATTGGCCCGGTGCATCGCATCGGGCTTTTTTGTTACAACTGGTTACATGTTTTTCCGCAAATTTCTGCAGTGCGATGGTAGAAATTGATCAATGATTACACGCAGCTTATTTATTAAGCTGGAGCGTCGAGACTTGAGGGAGAATGGGATGCGGTTCCTGACACGGGGGTTGGTCGGTCTTTTGCTTTTGGCAATTATGGCGTCAACGATCAGCTACGGAGTTTATCGTGTTTATGTTGCGATGAACAAGGAGGAGGCCAGCCGTCGTTCTCCAGTCAGTGAGCGCACTTATGCGGTCAATGCCGCCGGGCTGGTGGCTGAGACTGTCACGCCTGTCACAACGGCCTATGGGCAAATTGAAAGCTGGCGCAGCCTTGAAATCCGGGCAAGTTCCGAAGGGCTTTTGGTTGGCGTCGCCTCCAAGTTTCGCGATGGAGCTTCAGTTCTTGGTGGTGAGTTGCTCGTCCGGATTGATCCTGCAGATGCTCAATCCGGGCTTTTGGATGCACAGGCTGGGCTCGCTGATGCGGAAGCGCAGAAAGCTGAAGCCGATGAAGCCATCGTTGTTGCTGAACAGGAACTGGATGCGGCACGCAAACAGCAGGTTCTGCGCCGTCAGGCTTTGGATCGACAGCTTCAGCTGCGCGAGAAAGGCTACTCCACAATGGTGCAGGTGGAGCAGGAACAATTGTCTCTTGCTGCACTGGAACAAGCCATGTCCAACCGTCTGCAATCTGCCATCACGGCGCGAAAGAAGATCGAGCGCATGGAGCTGGTGGTCGAGCGTGCGCAGATCTCAGTTGAAGATGCCAAGCGGACGCTGGAAGAAACGACGATCACGGCTCCTTTCGCCGGCACACTGGATCAGGTGAACGGCACACTAGGACGCAGGGTTACGCCGAGCGAAACTCTTGCCGTTCTGATCGATCCGACCGCACTGGAAGTTCGCTTTTCCGTGTCGACCGGTCAGTTCTCGCGGTTTCTGGATGAAAATGGCAGTCTCATTCAAGTGCCGATTGTTGCTGAACTGGATTTGGGCGAACGCACCATCTCGATCCCGGGAACCTTGGACAGGGCTGCTGCTGTCGTGGCTGCAGGTGAAGCCGGACGCAGCCTGTATGCATCTCTGGATGTTTCCCCGGATACAGCCCTGCGGCCGGGTGACTTCGTTACAGTGAAGCTTGAAGAACCGGCCCTGGACAATGTCGTTGTCATACCGGCATCGGCTGCCAGCGAAGATGGTCGCATCCTGGTGGTTGGCGATGATGACCGGCTGGAGGATGCGAGAGTGCGTGTACTCCGGCGCATGGGGGACGAGCTTGTTGTGGCCGATGTACCATTCGGGCGCGTCTATGTTCGGGAACGACTGCCTCATTTGGGGGCTGGTTTGAAAGTGACCCCACGGCTCGTAGATGAAGATGCCACTGCGCCTGCTCTGGGCAGCGAAAAGCCTTTACCCGAGGTGGCTGAGGATCTGGTTGTGCTTGAGCCTGCACGCCGGGATGCCTTGATTGCACGCCTGAACAAAAGCCGGATACCCGAGGATCGCAAGGCGCAGTTGCTGGATCTGCTGAAGCAGCCGGAAGTCTCTGCCAAGCTGGTGGACCGTCTTGAAAGCGGCGGGCAGCGAGGAGGCGAGCGGAGTTAGTCATGAAACTGTCGACCCCTTCCAAATTTTCATCCGTTTTTGACTATATGGTTCGTCACCGGACTGCCGCGAATTTGCTGCTTGCCTTAATGTTGCTGGGTGGCATTGCTGCGGGGCTGAAAATCCGGACGCAGTATTTCCCGGATATCATCCATGAAAGCGTGACTGTGACGGTGTCTTGGCCCGGAGCTGGGCCACGAGACATGGATCTGTCTGTTGTGGAGCTTTTGGGGCCATCGTTGTTGGCGGTCGAAGGTGTGGAAGAAGGCAGCTCCCTTGCCCGTGAGGGCAGTGCCACGATGACGCTTGAATTCGAGGCTGGCTGGGATATGGGCCAGGCTGTTGACGACGTAAAGGCAGCTGTGGACCAGGCCCGCTCAAGCTTGCCAGCAGACGTCGACGAGCCGACCGTTGTGCGCAGGGCATTTCGTGATCGGGTGACCAATGTCGTGATTTATGGGCCGGTCGATCCGGACCAGCTTTCGCGATACGCCGAAGACCTGCAGTCCGCGTTGTTTCGTGCTGGGGTGACCCGTGTCAGCATCACAGGCATCTCCAATCCGGTTGTTCGTATCAATGCCTCTGAGGCGATGCTCATTCGGCATAACCTGTCCCTTCGGGACATCGCAGAGGTCGTTGAATCCGAGATGGAAACGACCCCTGCAGGCGATGTAGCCGGAGGGGCAGCAAGACTGCGCACAGGCCAGACCCGGCGGTCTGAGCAGGCGCTGGGTGAAATCGTCCTGCGCTCGCCTGCGGATGGTGAGAAGCTTGAGCTGCGGTCTGTTGCCAGCATCGTCACTGAGGGACCGGAAAGCGGCAAGTCTTACTCTCATAAGGGCTTGCCGGCCGTGCTTTTGCGCGTTGATCGTGATGCCGCAGGCGATACGATTGAAATTCAGCGCATTGTTGAAGCCATTGTCGCGGATGTTCAGGCGGAGTTGCCTAAGGGCGTTGTTGTCCAGTTGACCCAAACCCGGGCGAAGAACATCGTCGACCGGTTGAATATTCTGGTCGAGAACGGGATATTCGGCCTTGCCCTGGTGGTTGGGTTTTTGTTTCTTTTCCTGTCGTCTCGCACGGCCTTTTGGGTGGCCGCAGGTATTCCGGTCGCCATGGCAGCGACGATTGCGCTGATGTATGTGTTCGGCATTACGTTGAACATGTTCTCCCTCTTTGCCCTGATTATCTGCCTTGGCATCGTCGTTGATGACGCCATCGTCGTGGGGGAGCATGCCGATTTTCTGGCGCGCAAGGGATACAGCCCGACGGATGCGGCGATCTTGTCTGCAAAGCGCATGGCAGCGCCGGTGCTGTCAGCATCTATCACCACGATCATTGCATTCTCCGGGCTTCTGGCGATTGGTGGGCGCTTTGGCGAGTTGATTGCAGATATTCCGTTCACAGTGGGATTGGTGCTGGTCGCAAGTCTGGTGGAATCCTTCCTGATCTTGCCCGCTCATATGCGGCATGCTTTGGCTGCGGATCAGAAGCCAAAATGGTACGATTGGCCTAACAGGGCCTTTAACAAAGGCTTCTCGCGGTTCAAGCGCAGCTTGTTCCGCCCTTTCATCAAGTCTGTCATCGTCTTCCGGTACCCGGTGATGGGCGTTGCGGTGATGATCCTGCTGATCTCCGCCAGTCTGTTTTTTGACGGTACTGTGCGGTGGCGGTTCTTCAATGCGCCTGAGCGCAATGTCATCAACGCCAATATCGCGATGATGCCCGGCGCGAGCCGGGAGGACACCAAAGCCATGCTGGCCGAAATGGAACGGGCACTCGATGAAGTTGATCAGCGCTATGGTGAAAAATACGGCCGTACGCCGGTTTCCTTTGCTCTTGCGACCGTTGGAGCCAATGCGGGCTGGCGCTCTCTGAGTGGGGCAGATACCAAGGATGAAGACCAGCTTGGCGGGTTGTCTATTGAGTTGATTGATCCGGATCTGAGGCCTTATTCCGCCTTTCGGTTTATTGGCGATTGGCAGAAGGAAATTCGCAGAGGGCCGCTGTTGGAGACCCTTGCCCTGCGCGGTGGTCGATCTGGCCCTGGCGGCGATGCTATTGATGTCAGGCTGTATGGCTCTTCAACGTCTGAGCTCAAGGAAGCGTCCGAGTATCTGAAACAGGCGCTTGGGGCCATGCCGGGCGTCAGTGCTCTGGAAGACACTCTGCCCTATGACAAGGCGGAGTTGAGCCTGAAACTTACTCCGAAAGGCGAGGCGCTGGGCTTCACCACGGATCAAGTCGCCAGTGTGCTCAGAGACCGCCTGGAAGGCATTAAAGTGGCCGAGTTCCCGGTCGGCCGCCGAACGGCCACGGTCAAGGTGAACTTGCCCGAGGACGAGACGGATGCGGCTTTCGTTTATGATACGCGGCTGAAATCTCCGACGGGGGCCTATGTGTCCCTGAGCGAAATTGTCGACGTTGAAAGCAGCTTTGGCTTTGCCTCGGTGCGGCGGGAAAATGGCCTGCAGACGCTTAGCGTGACCGGCGATATTTCCGAGGATGATCCGGTTGCAGCCGATCGTGTCATCTCCATGCTGCGAGATGTGTTGTTGCCTGAAGTGACGGCCAGATATGACGTTAAAAGCGAGTTGTCTGGGCTAGCCGAGCAGGAGCAGGACTTCCTGTCTGATGCGGTGATTGCCTTTGCATTTTGCCTTGGCGGAATTTATCTGACCCTGTGCTGGATCTTTGCGTCCTGGACGCGACCTATGATCATCATGCTCATCATACCTTTTGGCCTGATCGGTATGATCTGGGGGCATCATTGGCATCAGTTGCCGTTGAGCATGTTTTCCATCATCGGATTTATCGGGATGGCGGGGATCATCATCAATGACAGCATCGTGCTTGTGACAACAATTGATGAGTATGCCGGAGATAGGCCGTTTCGACAGGCGCTGGTTGATGGTGTCTCAGATCGTCTGCGCCCGGTCGTTCTGACCAGTGCAACAACCGTGTTTGGTCTGGCACCGCTGTTGTTCGAGACCAGCCGACAGGCTCAGTTCCTGATGCCAACGGTAATTACGCTGGCTTATGGTTTGGGGTTTGGCTTGTTTGTGGTCATTCTGGTCACCCCCGCGCTGCTTGCAATCCAGCATGACTTCGGTGGTTTCCTGCGTTCCGGCAGGAGGCTGGCACGGCACGGAATGAAGCGCAGAAAAGCGCTGGGCAGCGCGTGAGCCAGTTAGAGTAACCGGAGCGCGTCCAGACTGAGCGATGCAAGCTCCGTCTGGACGCGTCGTGTTTCAAAGTGCTTCGCTTGATTAGCGGAGCGGGCTTTCCTTGTCCGGGATTGGAGCAGGGTCAACACGTGTTGCTGCATAGGACGGAACGGCGGCTTCAAAGGTGTCGAGCCAGGCGACCAGTTTTGGATAGTTTGCGCGCCATTCTCCGCCGAAGCGCAGGTCCAGATAGCCAAGAGCACAGGCCAGTGCGATGCTCCCTGCGTCCGCGTCGTCCTGGGTCTTGAGGTTTGCTGGAGGTGTTGCTTCCAGCATGTTGAGGGCACGGGAGACCTTGGCCGACTGATAGTCTGTCCAGTCCTTGAAACGGAATTCCTTGGGACGGAAACGGCTTTCATAGACTTGCGAAATACCCGCATCCATCATGCCATCTGCGAGCGCCTGCATGGTCAGCACGCGGAAGCGAGCGGCTCCTGTTGGAAAAATTTTGGCGCCACCGGCCATATGGTCCAGATATTCCACGATCACCCGGCTGTCGTAGAGAGCACTGCCGTCTTCTAGGATCAGAGCAGGAATTTTACCGAGAGGGTTCTGCTGGCGAATGCTGTCTTCCGGAGACGCTGTGTTGGTTGCCTCGACCGTGATCTGGTCTTTCAAGCCGAGAATGGTTGCAGCCAGTTTCGCCTTGCGGCCAAACGGTGAAGCGGGAGATGAGCGGAGAACAAGCATGTTGAGACCCTTGTAATGTCTGGTCCAGAGGGTTCTGGAGACCAATTGAAGGTTTCTAGATATTGGGTGAGAGATGTTGCCAGAAGCGAGGGGTAAGTGTGGACCTAAAATCCGTTTATTTCGGCGGTGACACAGAGATCTTGCTGGCCCTGCAGCCAGACCGGTCGACTGCGCGACACGTGCGGAACTTCAAGTCTTTGGTCAGGCAAATTTTGACTTCCTTCAGATCACCCTTGGAACATGTGACGGCCATGGCTGAATCGTGCAGACCCGGATTTGCCAATCGGAAGGCTTTTTCAACCGCATCAGGTGCGATCCGCCCTGTTCTATTCAAGCTGCTAAAGGCGGCAGGAATGTGTATTTTGTTAAAGGCGGCGCGGGTTTTATCGAAGTAATCCTGTGGATCCAGACCTGAGCAAGTCCCGTGTTTACGCCATTGATGAGCAGCCAGGCTTCTGCTTGGCATGATATCCAGAATATCTGTCACCGTGTGCCGGCTCGGGCCGTTTTCCCGTGTTCGGCAGAAGTCTGGCCAGCCACGCTCATATTGCGGCCAGAGGCCATGGACAACAAACCTATGAGGCTTGGATGCACGACACTGTAATGGGTCTGCATTTCGTCCCTTTGCCTTGCAATAGGTTGGCGACCATGAGAGCGACAAAACGTAATAGTCAAAGTCACCAGAGGTTCCACCGGCCTTCGCCACGGGAAGATAAAGCGCTGTGAGACCGGCAAGGCCTATCGCCAGTGACAAACCCAGTTTGATAAGACCCTGAGGCAACGCAGTGCCGAGACCGGAGCGTATCATGAGTGACTACCGATAACTTGAGTTTCAACGCGGCATGGTGGTGCTGCAATGTGCGCCGTAGATGTGCCATTCGTCGAGAGAGGAAATACAGGCGTCAACCTTCCAACTTACGCCTACAAATCCAGCATGTTCGACAAGCTTGTAGTGAACCGTCTGTTGGGTTCCATCAGTCAGTGTTGCGGTACCGGTGCAGAACCGGCGGGCAAGTGGACTGACACCATCGTCACGGCCATTTATTTCCCGGATGTCATCAATGCCGGTAACGGTGCGGTGGACGGCGTAGTAGGCCTCAGCTCGTGCCAGTGCGCCTGAGACTGCAGACTGAACGGAACCCGACGTGCATGCGGGCAGGCGGGAGTCGTTTGTTTCAGAAGCGGAAACGGGGCCAATCAGAAATGCGGCGCTGAGAAACAACGCAGAAATGGCGAAATTGGCAATGCGAAATTGAGTCACGGTCATCTCTCCGAGCCAGTTGAATAATTCGTCAGACGATGGGGGAGCAGATGCTCCCCGTCAAGCCGTTAGGCCATCGACTGGACGTGCAAGTCTACTATTCAGAGATCAGTTGATCGATGGACCAACCGGATCCATGGCCTTTGTGGAGTGTATCGGCGAGCCAGGGCAAGACGATTTGCATTTCATCTGCCAGCGTGAAAGGCGGATTGATAATGGTCATTCCCGAACCGAGCATGATGGTATCTGGACCGCTTTTGCCGATCTTGAGTTCCAGGGTCAAAACGTCTTTTACGCCAGCTTCCCGGAGCGCGTTATGGAAATCGGCCAATCCGCGTCTGTCCTTGAGCGGATACCAGCAGGCATATGTTCCGGTGGTGAATTTGCGCCAGCCCTTGATGATGGCTTCGGCCATACGATCAAACTCATACGCCTGCTCAAAAGCCGGGTCTATCATGACAAGGCCGCGTTTTTCCTTCGGTGGCAGAAAACTGCCAAGAGCCAGCCAGCCATCCAGATGAATGGTTTTGACCTGATGATCACCGGCAAAACATTTTGCCAGGGTCTCAAAGTCAGCCGGGTGCAGTTCTGTCAGCGTCAATCGGTCGATTGACCGCATGAGCTTGCGCGCCAGCAGCGGGGAACCGGGATAGTGAGCCAGTTTTCCGGTTGGATTTTCTTGCCGAATAAGGTTCAACCAAGGGGATAGAATGGCATCAACGTCTTCGGGAATAGCAGCGTCGAGGACTTTGGCGATGCCATCTCGATATTCGCCGGTTTTCTGAGTCTCTTCAGATGTCAGATCATAGCCGCCAATGCCCGCATGGGTGTCTATGATGCGAAAAGGTTTGTCCTTGCGCTGAAAATAGAGAATTAGGCGGGAGAAGACTGCGTGCTTGAGCACATCGCCGATGTTGCCTGCATGATAGGCATGGCGGTAGTTCATGACGATGTTCCTTTAATTTTTGACGGCTCGCGCTTTAAGAAGACGACGGCTTTGTCGCCATTGTCCTGTTCGCCGATTTCGGAAAACCCAAGACGTTTGTGGAATCGCAGGGAACCAGGGTTTGGCGGCCTTGTGTTCACCTCGCATGCATAGGGTCTGCCCTTGATGTTGGGATGATCAAAGAGAGTTGCATAGAGGGCTTCCCCAAGACGCTGGCCGCGGGCACCTTCTGCAATGCAGATCCTGTCAGTGTAGGCAAACCGTTCCAACTTGCCCGTGAGCCAAGCGTAGTTGCGGCTGTCGTAATTTGTGCCTTCTGCAAGGCATAGCAGGAACCCTGCCGGCTGGCCCCCGACTTCTGCAACAAGACAGGCAAGTGCATCCGTTGTCAGCTTCGTGAGTTCATCGAGGGACAATGTATTCACTGCGGGGACAGCTGCATTGTTCATGTTCAGAAGTTGCGGCAAGTCCGTCGTTTGAACCGGGCGAATATGAGCAGTTGGGGTCGAGGGAGTTGCGTTTGCCATTGTGCGGATCAGGTTCCGGAAAAGAGGTTTGGTGAAGGTCATCAAGGGATGACTCGAATACGGGGGGCAGGATGTCGCTGCTTTGTAGCTTTGCACTTCGAGATCTGGCTTAGCCTCACGCCTCTTAACCCAAATCACGTATTTCACCTGATAAAAACAGAAGACGACGGCCGATTGGCCGCCGTCTTGACGTCTTGGTTTGAAGCCCTGCTTGTAGAATGCGCTGGATGACATTCTAACCTGCATAGCGTTCAGATGCTGCCTATGCGCTGCCTTCGGGAAGCTCTTTCAGATCAACAGCTTTTGGTCCCTTGCCGCGACGATCAGGCTCCGTTTCGAACGAAACCCGCTGTCCGCTTTCGAGTGTCGTCAGGCCGGAGCGTTCAACTGCCGAGATGTGCACGAAGACATCAGCTTCACCGGAATCCGGCGTTACAAAGCCGAAGCCCTTGTCAGATTTGAAGAACTTTACAGTTCCGTCCTGACGTGGGCCGCGTTCTGCGGGAGCATCTGTTGACTGAGAGCGAGACCCTTCGCCGCCGCTGCGGTTGGCACCGAACCTGTCGCCGCCACCTTCACGATTGCCACCGCCGTAACCGCCACTGCGATTTGCGCCGAACCGGTCTCCACCACCTTCTCGGTTTGCACCGAATCTGTCGCCGCCGCCTTCACGGCTTGCACCGCCGTAACCGCCGCTGCGATTTGCGCCAAACCGGTCGCCGCCGCCTTCACGATTGCCGCCGCCGTATCCGCCATCACGACCACCACCGTAACCGCCGTCACGGCCGCCACCGTAACCACCGTCACGACCGCCGCCGAAACCGCCACCAAAATCACCGCCGCTGAAATCGCTGCCGAAGTCCTCAGGACCGCCAAACTCTCGTTTGCCACCGCGCCGCCGTGAGCGCCGGTCCGAATCGCCATCGTGCATTACTAAATCACCCCAACTGTGTGTCAAACGCTTAAAGACACGTAACCCATTGACTTAACTCGCAAATTTTTGCGAGGAGCTCCCGTCAGACACCACTGCCGTGTCTGTCTACACTTTCGGGATTGGGTTGAAACAAGGTTGCTGTCCCCCGATCCAGTCCGCTGCGTGAGCATAATAAAGCTGAGAATGGCAAAATCGCAAGTTAATCCTAGGTAAAAGAGCTATTTGTCTGTCGTTTTGATAGGCCATGAGCTTGACCAATCACTGATAGGTGTCTCTTGACCGTCACACTTTTGGCGGGTTAGTTCTTGCTTCAGGACGAAGGTCGCTCCGGTCCAGGTCCAGCGACTCCATGTTCCGCAGTCGGCAACGCCTGACCCTTTGAACAGGCCGTCCAGCTCGTTGGTTTTGGTATTCCACTTGGCATTATAGATCAGGTCTGTGGCCAGAGGGCCCTGCTCTGACATGCGCGCGAGGTAGAGTTGGCGCGCGGTTCCGCCATTGAGCGACTGTATTGCAACATAGGGCGTGTTGTAGGCACTCGGTGCTCCACATGGAAGAATGTAGAGCGTCGAATTGCTGGCCATTGGGGCGGCAACTGCGTCGAGGCTGGCGAAAATGGCAGGGTCAATTCCAGAGCAAAGTTTATTTGTGTTCCAGGCTGCAAGGACCGCAGGAGGCAGTGAATCTGGCGATAAAACAGGAATTGCGTGGGGGGCGTCTTGGGCGGGCTCGGTCCCGGGGTTGGCAATCGCTGTAACCGTTTTTGCGCGGTTCTGACGGTCGTCGAGCCAATTCAGGGCCAAGCGAATACCCTCAAGCGGGATTGCCGTTGTAACGATGCTGCCGTCGATTGGAAGGTCGATGGCGAGCGTTGCTCCTTTGGCCATGGCATTCAGCATTGTGACCGTTGCAGGTCCGGATGGATACCAAAAGCCAGCGCCTCCCAAAGGACGAAAGCCATCGGGCACGGGAATTGAACTTTGTATTTCGCGCAGCTGGGTCACAGGCAGGGCTTCAACTGCAACGCCATCAACGCGGAACTGTATTGTGCCATCGCTGTCGAGAGGAGCATTTGCAGTCATGCGCAGTAAGGGGCCTGCTGCAGCAGGCCAATCCCGCACGATGCGAAGATCGAGCCATGTCGATTGGTCACGAATAAACGTCGACGTAAAGCACAGACCGGAATTGCTGCACCCGAGAGACCATTTTCCGAAAGTCGGTGCGTCAATACGCGTTTTCGACGTCGCAGTTGCCGGTGCTGCCCAGGCAAGGGCGGTGGCGATCAGGATCCGGATCAGCGTTAGCTTCATGGGTGTTTACAGCCTGTTTGGTCCTGCCACTGTTCAGCAAGCGTATCTTCTTGTACGAAAAGTGTCACCGAAGGTGAAGCGATGCCAGACGATAAAGCGTTCGTCCGGTCGCATTTGCCCAGCATTTGTCTTGTCCTCAGTTCCATTGGGGCACACGGAGCCTGTATCTTGTCCGAAACCAATCAAGCCAATCATGAAACTGACCTTCCGCCCATCCAGATAGTGGTGATTCCGGTTACGTCTTTCCAGCAAAATTGTTCACTTGTCTGGAACCCGAAGACCAAGCGGGGAGCGGTTGTAGATCCTGGTGGCGACGTGCCGTTGATCCTCAAGGCGATTGCGGAATACGAAGTCGTCGTCGAGAAAATCGTGCTGACCCATGGGCATCTTGATCACATTGGCGGTGCCGCTGATCTGGCTGAGAGCCTTAAAGTGCCCGTCGAAGGGCCACATGAAGCGGATCGGATGTTGATTGAGCGGGTCAAGGACCAGGCGCTGCAATTCGGTCTTTCGGATGCCAAGCCCGTCGATCCTGATCGGTGGCTGGTGGAAGGCGATACTCTGGAAATGGCTGGGCGGACTTTCGAAGTGCTTCATTGCCCTGGTCATGCTCCTGGGCATGTCGTTTTCTTCGACCGGGAATTGCGTTTGGCGATTTCAGGTGACGTCTTGTTTGCTGGCTCTGTCGGGCGAACGGATCTGCCTGGTGGAGATGCCGAAACGCTTATTGCTTCCATCAAGGACAAGTTGCTGCCGCTCGGCGATGATGTTTCTTTTTTGCCCGGCCATGGACCAGCATCGACCATCGGGCAGGAACGGTTGAACAACCCGTTCCTTAAATAGCCGCAAATCCGGTCTTGTCCTGTAGCCTGAAGCGCAATGTCGACATGCGCTTCAGGCCAGCCGCGGGCCTCTAGAAGGCGGCAGATTAGAGCAGGGATCTGAGGTCTTCGATCCGGTCGTTGACCAGCCAGCCGTAGTAATTTTCCTTGGGCCAAGCGGTTCCACTGCGGCGGTATTTCGCTGCGCGGCTCCATGGATCGCCAAGATTGTAGAGGGTTGCGGTCAGGCCGGGATTATTTGAAATATCAACTTTGCCAACCGATTTGTAGGCTTCGATGGCATCCTGAATGACCGCGGCCATGTAATGGAGCGAGACATTCGGGTCCATAGTCGCCTTGTAAACGTCTTCCTCGTTGGAAGCACTCAGCTTTCTGTTTCCGCTCTGGCGGGCGACCCGGTCCGTCATCTTCAGCACTGTCAGCGGGCTCAGCTGGCCAAGGCCAAAACTTTGACCTGAAAACAGCGGCTGAAAAAATGTTTCGTTGAAATTAGTCTTGGGAAAACGCTTCCCATCAACGCGCTTGCCACGGAACTGCGTGTTCCAGATCCGCTCATAGCATGACCAGCGCTTGTCACTGGTGTTTCCCTGTTTGGTCTTTCTACAGCGGTCGAACTGAGGCCTTTCGACGAAGGTGTCGACATGTTCGCCATCATATTCGAAGCTTATATCAATACCGGCATAGGCCAGTGCCTTGACGTAGTAGGACTGCGCGCTGTCCAGAGTGTCGTAATTATAAGTATGCTCGCCGACAATTGCACCGATCATGTGGATCGGATCGATATTATAGCGTCCGGCCACGCGTTTGATGGATGAAATGAGCCGCTTGTCACGTTTCAGAACGGCGAGAACCTTTTCGAATTTTGCATCGTAGTTGGACTTGGATGCAGCTGTTCGCCGTGAGGATGCATAAGGAATCTTCGGCTGTTTTCGATAACGATTGCCTTCGGGGACAGCGCGGACGCCGGCAGCGTAGGCGGAGCTGGACATGGCAATGGAAAAAGGACCGGGCAAAAGGGTAATTGCGAGAGCTGCGCACATGAAGGCGCTCATCGCATGGCGCGACAGTTTATAAATAGCTCTTCCTAGCATTGCCCGAACTCCAAGCCCTTATACAGAGCTGCAGGTCTTGTTCTAATTGTGCCAATCAGTGATTGCCAGATATGATGACCAGCGGCTGGCCAACAGCGAGAACGACGAGCCAGTCCCGCTGCAAACACGAATCCTGCCCAAACTACGCGCACAAAAGAACATCCCCTAACGGCACTTGCAAGCTGTCTTGAGATGTTGATGCCAATCTCCAAAAAGCTCTTGGGGATTTCATCTTCAATCAGCACTCTTTCTGCGCGATGGGGAGCTTTCCTGTGTTCCGGGAATGCCAATGCTGCGGCAGGAGTCGTGTGTGTCATGCGTCGTTTCACCACCATTTTGACAAGACGTCTATCATGGTGCGTTCACAACTGCGATCTGTGACTTTCAGCACATTTTCGTGACTTGATCCGGGCTTCTCACACCTTGCAATCAAAACTGGTTTTGCCTGAGCAGCCAAATCAACGTCAATATCTTCAAAATGCAAGGGGATGCTGCGTAGGCAAGGCTGAGTGTCATATCCATGTCCGCAGTCATCAAGATGCCTGGCTGATACCCTGCGATACCTAAAACTGGAAGTGCCAAGCCCGTGGCAAGTGCTAAAGCCCCCTTGGACAGCAATGTCATGCAGGCGAACAAGCGACCTGCCTCGGCTTGTCGTTTATCTGCTGCAATGTGATCTGCCAGGATCGAGGGTGGCAATGCGAGATCAGCTCCTAGCGCCAGGCCCGACAGAGCGCAGATGATTGCATAGGCTTCCACCTGACCTGTTTGCAGGAAGGCTGCCCAGAAGAACGTGGCTATGGCGAGCGCAATGGACAGGGCCCAGCTGCGCATTTTGCCAAAGCGTTTGGAAAGCTGCAGCCAAATCGGCATGGCAAGAATGCCTGCGGAAAAATAGACCAGCAGAAAAAGTCCTGACTGCTCTGGTGCTCCGAGGCGGTCACGGATGAAAAACAACACCAAAACGGCGGGGATCGCGCTGGCAAATGTGTTGAGCGTGATAATGCCAAAGAATGTGCGTCTCCAAGGCGACTTCAACAGTTGACACCAGCCGGTGTGGCCGTCTGCAGAGAGCGCTGATTGTTGCAGATCGGCCCGGGTCATCCAGCGCAGCAGGAGCCATGCAGCCAGGCACAGGACTGGCAAATAGAGCAGGGTCAGTCGATGAAAGCCTTCAGCTGGATTTATCGTGCTGCCGAGAAGGGTCGGACTAATGGCTGCCACTAGCAGTCCGAACAGTCCGAATGCCTCCCGCCAGCTGGTGATCTTGGTTCGATCATTCTGACTGGCTCTCCAGATGCCGCCAAGGGTCTGGAGGTTTATGGAGACAATGGAAAAGCCGGTGGTGCAGATAAAGACTGCAGAGGCGAACCAGGTGAGTGGGTTGGATTCAAGGGGATGAAATATCATCCAGAAACCTGCGCCCAGCATGATAACTCCAAGCACTAGGATGATGGAGCGCTGACCATGGAACCGGTCGCTTAAGCTGCCAATCAACGGATCCTGAACAGCGTCGATGATGCGAAGGGCAAGCAACACAAGTCCCAGCGACGTCAGGGATTGACCAAGGACCGTGGCGTAAAAATCTGGTGCATGCAAATAAACGGGCAACCCTGCGAAGGCGAGCGGAAAACCCATCAAGCCATAGGCGGCCAGGTTCTTCATCGACAGGGGGACAATATGAGAACCGGACACTGTTGGCTATCTTTTCATTGATGTGCATTGGGTGCTGGCAATGGCTGGCGCCACACTCAGGACCCTTTGCCGATCAGCTTGTTGCGCAGGGCCGGATCATTTGTGTTGCTGCCAAGCCAGATGTCGAAAAAACGCCGAGTGAACTCGGGATCTGCGATCTGTCCGATGGGTTGATTGTTGGCGTATAAGACTGTCTGCGCCTTGTTGTTTCGTACACCGGTGATTGAGCTGCCCGCACTGACGTTCGGTAAAATGGCTTTGAGGGCCAAGGTCCAGTCAGTCAGTCGTGGACCTTCTTTCATACCTTGCCGGCGCATTTCCTTTGCCGTTCGTTCCGCGATGGCCTCGCCGGTGAACTTCCGCAAGTAGGTGAGTTTCAGGGCGAAAGGTTTGTTTTGTTTGAACGAGCCGGAAGGGGCGAAGAGAGCTGCATCAAAAATCCGGAACCCCAGGACGGTCATGCGACCTTCGCCGACGAGTGCAGCGGATGGCACGAGCGTTTTTGCCGGGCCGATATCAGCACTTGCTGACTTGGGCATCAGTGCCACGGTGGAAAGGAGTGCCATGACCAAAAGAAGACCCATGATGCGCATGAGATATCCGGACTGGGAGTGCGCGGCCCGTTCCTTTACACCGGAAGATCTATAACAAGCTTCAAAAGAGGGAATGGGCGGCATGCTTTTCTCCGGGCTGGGCCGCGAGGTTCGTCCGCAGTGTGGCGAGCGCAACGGCTGTATCCTATGGAGACTTTACGCAGCGGGTGTGGTTTCGGATTTGCTGAAGCCGGGAAGCAGCATGGCAGCAATACATGAGGCCGGAAACGAAAGGGTAGGAAAGGGGGCGGAAACGCTCCCAGCGCAAAATTCGCCGCAGGATCTCTCCCTGGCGTTTTGGAGCGTTTGGGGCACTTTTCTGTCTGCTCCGTCTGCTGAAGGACGGGATGGCAGGCGCTCTGCGACCTTGTCGCGTGCGCTGGGTGTGTGTCGTTAATGTTTGACAAGGGCGTTCGCGCCTGCCCGGATGTCCATGATCCATATGAACCGCGTCTGGCCGTCCGCCTTTTCTGCGCCCCGAAGGAGGTGTGAGGCCTCCGGCTTGCCAGTTGTGACGACCGTCCGGAAAACACTGGCGCCTGAACCCGCTTGCCTTTCCCGTTTTTGCGACCCATCGGCTCTGGCCTGCTGCCTGGCAGCTGGATCAGAGCTGGAGATCCGGTCTCTTGCACCGGGTCGGCCTTTCCATGGAGTGTGGCCGTACTCGGTACCGTATGCCGGAGACACAAGCATGATACTGCAGGCCATGTGGGGGCAGCATAAAGAAAATCTGCCAACAGGCGCCACCAATGACATCAAGGACCTAGGCAAGTCTTGCGCATGTGCCGTGAGGAATAGAGCGCTTTGGTGCGGTTCCTCGTTGGGCCGACAGCACTTGCTCAGATCCCAAAAGATCCGCTGATGTATGCGCGCGCCCTTAGGATCCGGGACTGCAAAACGCCAGCTAGGGCTTGAAGCCCTTCTGCTGGCGGTCTGGTATAAATCTTGCGATTTGTGTGGCTCAGTTATTTATCGTGACCGCTTCAGTCAGTCGTGCAGGCGCACCACAATATCGTCCTTGCTGGTGCTTTTTGCGTCCTGTGCAAGGATCTCGGTGGTGCCCTCCGGGGTGTCACTGCTGCTGATGAGGCCGAGGTCTTCGGCGGGGTCATAGCTGCGGGTAAGGCCCAGCTCCTCGGCAGGACCGCGCCCTTCCATCGCACGTTGATAATTGTTGATGACGCCCTTGAGCTGCATGATCTGATCGTTGCTGCTGTCGACCTGGATCTTGTACTTCTGCAGCTTCTTGTTTTCCTCGATGATTTCTTCGAGGCGATCGGCATACTTCTGGTTCTGGTTCCGCTCGTGGTTGAGGTCAGTTAGTGTGGAGTTGTAGCGCAGGTTCAATTCGCGCAGCTTTGCGTTTGTGTTCACCAATTCATTGCGATCACGCTCGTGGTTTTTCTGGGCGCTTTCCAGATGATGTTCGATTTCCTGCATACGCTGGACGAGATCGCGCTTGCGCTCCTTCATCGTCTGGTTTTCGCGTGTCATTTCCTGAAGGGACTGCGCGCCGATGCGTCTTTGGGACGACAGGTTTTCGATTTCCGCATTCAGCGCATAGACTTCATTGTCGTGCTTGCGCTGTTCTTCTTCCATCCGCGATTTGCTGTAGGCCAGTTCCTGACTGGCGACATCCAGATGGGACTTGAGATCAATATTCTCGTTTCTGAAGTCGACTGACTGCCTTTTGCTGGCTTCCAGCTCCCCGGTCACATGGTTGTTCTTGCGCACTTCTTCTTCCAGCAAAGCGGCGCTTTCAGCCAGATTTTGTTGCAGCTCTTTTTCGCGTTTGCCAACTTCATCCAGGTTGGATTGCAGGCTTTCTGCATGATCCTCAAGGGTGCTGAACTTGGCCTTGAGGTCATCCAGTTCGCCGGAGACGTCAGCCAGATTTGACTGGGTAATCACGAGTTCTCCGCTTTGACCGCGGAAGGTCTCATTGAGTTTCTTGTTGTTGTCCCGGATGGATATCAGCTCATTGCGAGCAGTCTCCAGTGCCGTTCGTGTTTCGGTCAGGCGCTTGCGCAGGGAATGGGTTTCGGCCTGGGATTCTTCCAGCTGGTTGCCCAGGGTGCCAAGCTTGTGGTTGGCATCCAGAACGTCGGTGGACAGTTTGGCGTTTTCTGATTTGAGCCGGATTTCCGCCTCGACCTGCACGCGGGACGCCTCGACAAATTCCGACAGCATCTGGATCGAGTGGCGCGATTCCGCAGCCATGGCATGCATTTGCTCAAAGCCCTGGCCGAGCCCGCCGAGCCGTGTCTTAAGGCCGTCCAGCTGATGTATTTTCTCCTGCATTTTCAAGGCAAAGGGCGAGAGATGCTGAACGTTCGAGATCTCTTGAGCGGCTGCTTCGGCGTTTTTCATCTCTGCGGTCTCCGCTTCAACCCGTGTCTTTAGTTCTGGTTGTGTGTCCAGTTCGGGTCGTTGTGTCTTCGAGAAAAGTCCCATTACGCAGCTCCTGCCATACTCATACCCCGGCCACTCTCCCTTGACCGTCCGGCCTCCTGACCATGAGGTGATGTTAATACATTTTTAACCTTTTGAGGTTGGTAAAAAATACGTTTCACACGTTGTTTGTGGAAAAATTCAATAAATTTAGCTTTTTATATCTCTCGATATCCGTATTTATTGCAATTAAAAAAATATATATTTGATTTTATCTAAATTAGGCATTGTTAAAAATAATTAATACTTTTTATTTTTCTAAATTTGTTCAATGACAGCTCTTTTTGGATATATTTTATTTGTATTTTCATTGGGTTGGCTGTCATTTGCCGGTGCCGTTTGAAATACATTCCTCAAATTTCCGGCTGAATTTGACTTCACAGTGCAAGTGCACTGCAATGCCTGTTGTCCCCACCGATCCAGGGGGCTCGGCTCTCGGGTGTGGATTTCGTCGTTGGACAAGGGGCGTCAATTCGAACGATCTGCAGCGCAGCTGCATAACGTTCTTTCCCCACTCAATCAGCCGCACTTGAAGGCACGGCCACGGAATGGATTGCAGGATCAAGTCCTGCAAGGACGGAGGATGGGTGAGGTTTCGCTGCTCTATCCGCAGTCATCCCCGACTTGATCGGGGATCCAATGTCCCTACCGACAAAACGGAGATGCCGAACTTCTGGAAAACGCGCTTTTGCCTTTGAACGGCGGCCTCTTGCCCATGCTGACTGCTGGAATGGATCCCCGATCAAGTCGGGGATGACCGCTTTGGGAGCATAAACCCTCTCCTCATTCTCTCCACTCGATCAGCCGCACTTGAGGCAAGGCTAAGGAAGGGATTGCAGGATCAAGTCCTGGAAGGACGGAGGATGGTTGAGGTTTCGCTGCTCTATCCGCAGTCATCCCCGACTTGATCGGGGATCCAATGTCCCAGCCGACAAAACGGAGGTGCCGAACTTCTGGAAAACGCGCTTTTGCCTTTGAGCGGAGGCCTCTGGCCCATGCTGACTGCTGGAATGGATCCCCGAACAAGTTCTGCAAAGACGGAGGAGAGATTATCATTCGACCTCATGCTGAGGAGACGTGTCAGCGCCGTCTCGAAGAATGGGAGGCAAGCTCCGAGGTCGAGGTCTATCCTTTGGGCGGCAAGGGTGACATTACTGCCCCGGCCGTCCGCTCTTTTTGGGGCGTCCGCGTGCACGTTTTTCGTCTGCCGGGTCTTCATAGGAACCCACGCCAATTTTCTTGCGCACGATGGGTTTGACGTCGTCAACCGGATCAACAGGTTTGGTCGGCAGCGGGCCTTTTGACAGGGGCACTTCCGTGCGGCCCACCGTCATTTCGTCGAGGGTGTTTTTTCGCACCTTCGCAGAAGGGGATGTTTTGATTTCGCTCACGGGCGTTCGCGTTGACGCGCGGCCCTCCGCGGGGGCGGGCTGGCCTACCGGCGCGGGGGTGGGCTTGCCAGCTTCGCTGGAGGTATTTCCGCTTGATGCGTCAAAGGTGCCCGAGGCTTTTCCCTTGGCTGCGCGGGCGCGGTCTTTTGCAGTTTCTTTCTTCTTGCCGCTGGCGCCTTCCATGGTGCCGCCTGCGCCGAATTTCTTGTCGCCCTTATAACCACCTGACTTGTCTTCCACGGCTTGCTGGCGGGCAAGAGGATCGTCCGACACGGCCAGTTCGGTCTGGCGCAAGCGCTTGACCTCGTCGCGCAGACGGGCGGCGGTCTCGAAGTCGAGGTCGCTCGCGGCATCGCGCATTTTCTTTTCCAGATCGTCGATATGGGCCTTGAGATTGTGCCCGACCAGATTGCCTTCTTCGGCAAAGCCTGCCTCAACGGTGACGTGATCCTGCTCGTAGACGCTGCCCAGAATATCCGAGATGTTCGATTTGATTGAGGCCGGTGTGATACCATGCTCGAGGTTATAGGCGACCTGTTTGGTGCGGCGGCGGTCGGTCTCGGCAATCGCCCGTTCCATGGAACCGGTAATGCGGTCAGCGTAGAGGATGACCCTACCGTCGACATTTCTCGCCGCACGGCCAATGGTCTGGACCAGCGAGGTTTCCGAGCGCAGGAAGCCCTCCTTATCCGCATCCAGAATGCCGACCAGCGCGCACTCGGGAATGTCGAGCCCCTCGCGCAGCAGATTGATGCCGACCAGCACGTCAAAGGCGCCAAGACGCAGGTCACGCAGGATTTCGATCCGCTCCAGCGTGTCGATGTCGGAATGCATGTAGCGCACACGCACGCCGTTCTCATGCAGGTATTCGGTCAGATCCTCGGCCATGCGTTTGGTCAGGGTGGTGACCAACGTGCGATAGCCCTTGGCCGTCGTCTCGCGCACTTCGCCCAGCAAGTCATCGACCTGCGACGTGGCGGGGCGGATTTCGACCGGCGGATCAATCAGGCCGGTGGGGCGGATCACCTGTTCGGCGAAGACGCCACCGGCTTCTTCCAATTCCCACTTGCCCGGTGTGGCCGACACGCAGACGGACTGGGGCCGCATGGCGTTCCATTCCTCGAAGCGCAAAGGCCGATTGTCCATGCAGGACGGCAGACGGAAGCCATATTCGGCCAAGGTCGCCTTTCGGCGGAAATCGCCCCGGTACATCGCGCCGATCTGGGGAATGGTGACATGGCTCTCATCGGCGAAGACAAGGGCGTTGTCGGGCAGATATTCGAACAGGGTCGGCGGTGGTTCGCCGGGCGCGCGGCCGGTCAGATAACGCGAATAGTTCTCGATGCCCTGGCAGGAGCCGGTGGCCTCCAGCATTTCCAGATCGAACATGGTGCGCTGTTCCAGCCGTTGGGCTTCCAGCAGGCGACCGTGATTGTTCAGCTCTTCCAGCCGTTGCTTCAGCTCTTTCTTGATCGAAGTCTGTGCCTGTTTAAGGGTCGGCTTGGGTGTGACGTAATGGGAATTGGCGTAGATCTTGACGGATTTCAGCTCGCCGGACTTCTGGCCGGTTAGCGGGTCGAACTCGGTAATCTTTTCGATCTCGTCGCCAAACAGGGAAATCCGCCAGGCGGTGTCCTCATAGTGGGCCGGGAACAGCTCGATGGTGTCGCCGCGCACCCGGAAGGTACCGCGCTGGAAGGCCGCGTCGTTGCGCTTGTACTGCAGGGCAACCAGATCAATGATCAGCTGGCGCTGGTCAATGCGCTCGCCCACCTCGATCTGGAACGTCATGGCCGTGTAGGTCTCGACCGAGCCGATACCATAAATGCAGGAGACGGAGGCAACGATGATACAGTCGTCGCGCTCCAGAAGCGAGCGGGTGGCCGAGTGACGCATCCGGTCGATCTGCTCGTTGATCGAGGATTCCTTCTCGATGTAAGTGTCCGTGCGAGGGACATAGGCTTCCGGCTGATAGTAATCATAGTAGGAGACGAAATACTCTACCGCATTGTCCGGAAAGAAGCTCTTGAACTCGCCATAGAGCTGGGCCGCCAGGGTCTTGTTTGGGGCCAGGATCAGGGCTGGCCGCTGAGTGCGCTGGATCACCTGCGCCATGGTGTAGGTCTTGCCCGATCCGGTGACGCCGAGCAGCACCTGTGTCTGGTCCTGGGTCTCGATGCCGCTGATGAGATCAGCGATGGCGGTGGGCTGATCGCCAGCAGGTTCATACTCCGACACCAGCTTGATCGGCACGCCGCCTTCGGACTTGTCCGGTCGGTCGGGACGGTGCGGCACCCAGGTCTCGCCGTTCTTGATCAGCGGGTCGCCGCTCTCGATCAGGGCTGCCAAAGCTTCAACGGTGGCCGTCGCACCCTGATTGCCGCCCAGTTCGGGCATGGCGTTGCGGCCCTTTTTCTTCTTGTTGTCTTTGACGTGCTGCTCGAGCTTTTCCGCGTCCTCCAGAGACATGTCCATGCCCGCGACCGGGTTCATGCCACCGGCTGCCCGCTCCCGTGCCGTATCCGCCTTGCCCATGCTTGTTCCACGAGCCGAGCGGGCGGGTTTGTCTTTTTTCTCACTCGCAGCCGGTCGTGCTTGCCTTGCGTTCGTATCGGCCTTTCGGCCTTTTGGCCCTTCGTTCCGGTCCGTTTTGGCTTGAGGTGCCTTTGGCGCTGGCTTGGCTGCTTCGTCTTCGATCTCCTTCGCCCAGTCGCTGATGGACCCAGACAAGGGGGCGCCCTCAAAGGCGGCTTGCGGCGCTTCGCCGAAGCCTTCGGTCTGGGTGGTGTCAATGTCTTTGGCGGCGGTGGAGGCGGTCTTTTTGCTCATTCCCGCAATATGGGCCGAGTCATGAGCGGAGAAAAGGGGGGCGGGCAGGTTTGTGGGAGCAGACAGGCAAGTTCCTGACAGGATGTGTCAGGAGGAGGCTAATTCTTGAAGACGCTATCCCGATGCCACCTCATGCCGTCCAGGCGTGGCTGAAGATCTGGACTTGGTGGAACTTTGGCTCTCATGTCCTTGTTGAGCAGGTGAGAAAAATCATAGTTCAGATGGGCCAGACGCCGAACGCGCACGAACTTTCAATCTGGATCAATTATCTTTCACGTTGATTTTAAAAAGGGGTTTTGCAGATTATCCTACCTGTCAGGCTGTGTGACAGCAGTCATGGTCAATGTGCCCGACCCTTCATTCGTCTGATGTGCCGAGTTGGATGGGGGTTCTGGGCGGTTCGACAGGCACTTTTTTTCCAGAGAGCCGCAAGGTGCGGTCCAGTAATGTTTCGTAGATTGGACGACCGCCTAGCTGATGCGCGGTGATAGATGCACTCGCGCACGTGATAAGCACAGGCATCAGAAGCTGGTAAGCCCCTGTCAACTCCAGAACGAGGACGATTCCAACCATTGGTGCGCGCACGGAAGCTGCAAAAAATCCGCCCATCGCCGCTATCGCGCAGGCGCGTTGCAGGCCATTGGTTTCCGGAAGCAGTTCCGTCGCGACCCCACCAAAAGCCAGGCCGGCGCAGGTCGCGATTGACAGCATGGGCGCAAAGATTCCGCCAGGAACCCCAAGGGCATAGGAAAAAAGCACACTTGCAAATCGCAAGACTGTCAGAAGCAGCAAGACTACAATACCAGGCGAACTTTCTGTCAGAAGTCGGACAAGGTCCTCTCCACCGTGTGTTGCCTTCGGAAACACAATCAGGAGAGCGCCAGTGATTGCGCCCACGACAAGCGCTGGCGTCCACCACAGATGTGCGGGAACGCGCTGCATCGCGTCCATCGCGGTGATGAGTGCCTTGTTGAAACCGACGCCGAGGAGGCCGAGTGAAACGCCGAGGACAGGAAAAATCGTGTAAGTCCAGACAGGCAACTCCGCGACCTGGATCCCGAGGGATGGGGTCGTGCCCACAAGAGTGCCGATGACGACAGCGCTGGACAGGGAAGCCAGGATCACCGCCATGTAGGTTCGGTAGCTGTGTGGAAATTGCCGCCGTGTTTCTTCGATGATGAATAGGATTGCAGCGAGCGGTGCATAGAAGGCCGCAGCCAGACCCGCTGCGGCACCGGCAGCCAGCAGTCCCTTGCGGTTGTCCCCCGATTGGCCTGTTTTCAGGCTGATGGCTTCTGCGGCGGCTGCGCCCATGTGAATGGTCGGGCCTTCGCGGCCAAGCACAAGACCTGACCCGAGAGCCAGAAGTCCGCCGGTGAATTTGATGATCAAAACGCGCCCCCAATTCAGGGGGCGCAGATCTTCCATTGCACCTTCGATTTCTTGAATGCCGCTGCCTGCAGTTTCAGGCGCGAACCGCCGAACCAGATATAGAGCGGCAAGAGTACCGCTTGCCGAAATCAACATCGATGCAGCCAAGGACCAGCCAATACCAGGTAGAGCATGACGTAAATCTCGATAGGCCCATGCGATCCAGTCGGCGGACTGATGAAACGCAGTGCCGATCAACCCAACGATCAGACCAATTGCAATAGCTTTGATAAAATAGCTGTAGTCCCGCATCTGGGGTCCTTCAAGAATGAGTCGAAGGCCGGTACCGCGGCAGATTCGATCATAGGCCTTTTGAAATGTTGTGTCGGAACTTTGCATTTTTGGATCGTCTTCAACAGACTTAGACTTCGTAATCCCTGTGCAATATTGCTTTGCATTCCCGCTTTTGGTCAAAAATGGGCAAGTCTATCATCGAAAGGGGCTTCGACTGACTATTTCAAATGGATTTTGAGCAAGGTATTTTGCGCTTTTGATGTCGCGGTGCACGGCAATCAGGCGTGTCTTCGAAAATTGCTTCGGTTCCGAAAATCCTAGGCTTGTGAACGGCCAATTGCTCAACAGACAACCTTCATAACCCGCAGAAAATCTTAGCCCTTCGAAATTCATATGTAGGGCCACAGCCCTAACCCAACTCAAGCTGCGGCGACGTCTTTCAGGAAGGTTTCAACGCGCTGGGTCAGGGTGTCGAGTTGTTGGGTGGCGTCTTCTGTAACCTGCTCGACCTGTGCAGCAGACTGGCTGGTCTCATTTGAGCCTTGAGACACCATGTCGATGTTTCCTGTCACATCGGCTGTGCGCTTCGCCGCCTGGCCGACACTTGTCGAGATTTCGGCTGTTGCGATGGATTGCTGCTCGACGGATCCGGCCATTGCGGCTGCGGTTTCATTGACGGCTTCCATCATGGTCATGATGCCGGTGATCGCTTTCACCGCCGAACTGGTCGAGTCCTGGATCGCAGTGATGTGGCTGGAAATTTCATCCGTGGCGCGGGCGGTCTGGCCTGCCAGTGATTTGACTTCGGACGCGACCACAGCAAAGCCCCTGCCGGCTTCGCCTGCGCGGGCTGCCTCGATGGTGGCATTCAAGGCGAGGAGGTTCGTCTGCTCTGCAATCTCCTGGATCAGGGAAACCACATCTCCGATGCGTTCTGCCGCGCTCGACAGGCCCTTGATCTGTTCTGTCGAGGTGCGTGTGGCGTTGGTTGCCTCTTCGACCCTTTGCAGGGTGTCGCCGACCTGGCGTCCGACTTCTTCAACCGAGGTTGCCAGTTCTTCTGTCGCAGATGCGACTGTCTGGACATTGTCTGTCGCATCCCGAGAGGCCAATGAGACTTCGCTGCTTTTGCTGCTCGTGTTGCTCGCAATGTCGGCCAGAAGTTCTGCGGTGTCCTCAAGTTGTTTCATGTTCGATGTCACTTGAGACAGGGAGTCTCCGATATCATGGCGGAAGTCACTGACAAGTTGATCGACGGTGAGCTGGCGGCGATGAGCCGTTTCGGCATTTTCTTTTTGTTCCTGTTCCAGGCTGAACCGTTCGCGTTCGCGATCACGGAAGATGCTCACGGCCCGCGCCATATCTCCAATTTCATCACGTCGGTCATTGGCTGGAATGTCGATATCTGTCTGACCCGCCTGAAGCGACTGCATGGCAGTGGTGATGCGGCTTAACGGAGACATGACCGTTCGAGACAGCATGACCGCCAGCGCTGCGCTGATCGCAAGGGCGAGGCTCAAAGCTGCAATAATCTGGAAATTGGCATTCTGGCCGGCTTTAACGGCCTTGCTGCCTGCTGTTTGGCTAATGTTGCTTGCAGCATTTGCCAGGCTTGCAACGGCGTTTGAAAACGCGCCTTCTGCGGTGCGAAGCGCGTCTGTTGCCGCGGCGACCTGCAAAAATGTCTCTGGAATTCTGGCGGATGTCACAGAGGCAGTTTGAACCAGATCCGTAAGCGGGCCATTCAACAGTTTTTTCAAATCCTTGTTGTCGGTCTCGGCCGCGGTGCTGCTAATGTTTTCATTCATATGCGCCAGAAGTGTGCTGACCACGTCGGCTTCAGCGCGCAGAAGGTCTACCGAGGTTGTATCGGAAGTCTTTAGGTAGTGTGCGTAAATGCTCTGACTGCTGACAACGCTTCGGCTCAAGGATTGTGTGTCCGTTGACAGGCGGCTGACGATGCTGTTTTCGGCGGCGAAACCTCGTAATTTCACCGTCATGTCTTTCACCGGCTTCTTCGCGGCTTCAGCCATTTCATTGACAAGCTTCGACAGGGACGCGACTGCTTTTTCGGTCGAGGCTTCCGGCTGAGTCTTCAGGTCTTTTGCAAGCTTTTTGGTTTGCTTGAGAAAATCGCCAGCCAAACCTTTCATGGCTGGTGTCTTGATGCCCCGGCGAGCAGCCTTCGCGTCTTTTTCAATGGCTTTGATCGCCTTGATCAGCTTGGCGGTCTGTTTCTTGTTCGGGGATTCTGCAATGGCTGCAGCATCCCTTTCGATCATCACCATTGCCACGCGCATGTTTGCCAGGCGTGGCACCAGAGCAGATAATTTCTGCAGCTTGCTCTCATTTAAAAGACTGCTGGCTGTTCGCTGCGTCGCAAGAGCATCGATTTGCCGATACGTTTCATTGGAGGCTTGGGTCAGACTGGTGGTCATCTGATTCAAAGCGTTCGCTGTTTCGTCCCGGGTTTTACGAGCGCTGACAAAAGTATCGAACGCCGATCCCATTTCGCCTGTGAGGGCCGTGAGAACGTGAGCTTCGCTTGGTTGGTCAACAGCAAGCTTATTAGACAGCTGGGTCACGGTTGCGATTTCAGTGCGAACTTCATCGGCTGCTGTCGTGGCGCCAGATTGGGCGAATGTATTCACACTTCGCAGCAGACGCGGAACATTGTCCATGATGTCGCTGGCTTCATTCGCAACGGCGACAGTGTGTTGGACCTGATTGGAGGCAATCAAGCCACTGACGCCAACCCCGACTGCACAGAGCAACATGATTGCCAGCCCACCCAAGAATTGGGTTTTGATGGACAGATTGATGCGGGTGGCTCGTTTGGTCTTTGCCTTGCCTACAGAAACTGGGTTTCCCTGGGCTGCATGATTTTCAGGTTTTTGGGAAATCACTCTTATCACCCCATCAGTTGCTCGCGTGTGAGCCTGCTGAGTCAATAAAAGGCGCTAAACCTCTAATAAAGTACGAATAAATTTGAGTTTATGATGAAAGTGTATTTAATTTCTGCCTATTTATTGTGCCTTTATATTCAATGTTTGATCAGATATTTCACTTTCAGCTAAATTGACTTAGCTGGCGTGTAAAATCAGGTCTTCTTCGATGTGTTTGCCGATCCACAATTCAATTTAAGGCCTCAGCGAGATTAAGAGCTTGACCTGGAGTGCACTCCAGCACCTAGCTTCCCTAACATCGTCCTGTTCGGAGACATTTCATGCTGATTGGAGACTTGGCGCAAAAGTGTGGGCTGAGCGTCGACACGCTGCGTTATTATGAAAAGATCGGCCTTATCCCGAAGCCTTTACGGGATCAGGGCGGACGGCGGGTTTATGACCAAGCCATCTTGCGCTGGGTTGATTTTCTGGGGCGTTTGAAAGCGACGGGAATGGGGATAAAGGACCGGCTCCGGTATGCGCAGATGCGCGTAGAAGGGGCCTCTTCCCTGACAGGCCGCAGAGAACTGCTTGAGGAGCATCGTGATAAAGTCCGCGTGGATCTCGAGCGTTTGACCGATATGCTGACTGTTCTGGACGATAAAATCATTCTCTACCGGAAGATGGAGGCTGGACAAGCCGTTGACCCGTCTTTCGAAAACTGCGCCCGGACCGAACACGGATTGCAGTAATGTCGTTGAGGACAATCTATGAGCACTGCATTGGAACGTGGCCGTGAGGTCGCGCAACAGCTGAACCCGAACCTGGAAGAGGTTCTGAATGACCGATACGGCGAGATCTTGCCAGAGTTCGCCGAAAGCCTGATGGAATGGGCTTATGGACGCCATTACGCGCGTCCAGGTCTGGACTTGAAAACCCGACAGCTCTGCACAATCGCAGCCCTGACGGTTTTAGGTGGCCAGACCGGGCCGCAGTTGAAAATCAACATAGAGCATACGCTGGCCGCTGGTGCGAGCCGCGCTGAAGTGGTCGAGGCCATCTGGCAAATGGCGGTCTATGGAGGGTTGCCCGCCGCGATCAATGGTCTGAACGCAGCGATGGATGTGTTCGCTGCAGAAGACCAGGTTAGGTAAGGGCTGACAAGAAAAGGCGGTGTTGGGATGTTTTCTCCCGGCACCGCCCTTGGCCCGGATTTTATGGGGCTTCAGCGGTCAGAATGACCCAGGTCCTTTTCCGGCCAAACGAGATCGCGCACGCGTTGTTTCAGCACTTTGGCTTCCGGGAAGCCGCCGTCAATTGTACGATCCCAGATCGTTGTCCCATCGCATGTGATGATAAAGATCCCACCTGTTCCGGGAATGAGGGTCAGCGCGCCGACTTCCTCAGAGAATGTCGACAGGATTTCCTGCGCCATCCACGCCGAGCGCAGCAGCCAGCCGCATTGGCGACAATAGGTGATGGTGATATGAGGACCATTCGCTGATTGCATGTGATTTCGCTGTCGATTTGAGGATTGGCAGTAGCTGCCCGGAAAGAATGGTGAACATTTGACACATCTTTCGCATAGTGTCTCTGGCTCAGAGGTTTTTCAAGACATTGCCGAGGGAGTTTGCTCGTCTTCGCAAGCTGGGCTTGATCTGTGTCGGCTGGTCATTCTCGAGCATTCGGTGCTTCAAGGTCATCTTGGTGAGGTTCACTCGGCGACCAGATTGCCTGGTTTGACCAATCAGGTGTTCTGGCTTGACAGCGTAGAGGGGGCTTTTGTCCTGCGACTGCCCCGCCCTGAAACGCTTGGCTTGATTGATCGTGCAGCGGAGAAATTCAACCTTGAGGTCGCAGCTAATGCTGGTGTTGCCCTGTCCCCTGTCTTTTGTGATCCAGCGTCCGGAGTATTGCTCAGCATTGCGATCACTCAGAAACAAGAGCCAGTGTTGCCGGCAGACTTGGGTCGATTGGTTGGGCGTTTGCATCAGTGCGAAACAAGGTTCAAGGGCGAGTTTGATTTTGCCAAGCTTGTGGCCGCTCAAATGGCCCTCTTGACAGGGAGGGAGGATTTGTTGATCCGGTTTGCTCCGCTTGCCGCAGCCCTTGCTGGCTTGCTGCCCGTGGAAGAAACCGGCTTGGTTTGCAGTCATTGTGATTTGTCGCCAGGAAATGTGCTGTCGAGTGCAGCTGGTCCAATCCTGATTGATTTTGAGTATGCCGCGATGGGGCCGGCTGCATGGGATCTTGCCTATGCCGTTCTGGAGCACGCGTATGGACCGCGGGATGAGGCGAATTTTTTGCAAGGCTATTGCGAGACAGGAAGGGCTGTTCCGTCTGTTGGTGAGCTGCGGTCGATGAAAGTTCGCTGTGATGCGTTGTCAGCGCTTTGGGCTCTTGCGCAGTCCGCGCAAGGCAATGATGCGGGAGATTTTGTTGCGTTCGCTGATCTGCGGATAGCTCGGGCGTTGAAGGCGGCAGATGGGACGCCTAGTCTGTAGAAGCTGAGGGTGCGGTTGCTGGCGGCGTGGCTCGCAGGCATTGCGCATAAGTCTCATTGAGTTTGAGGCGCAAGTCCGGATCTTCCGGCTTGTCTACAAGAGGCTTCCAAACGCCTTGCTCCTGTAATGAAGACAAAGTGCAGCTGCAGGAGCTGTGGCAAACGTCTTCATCACCAAATGTGATCGCGCAGCTTTGCGTGCAGTCGCGGATAAAGATATTTGCGCTTCGCTCTGGAGCCAAGCCGATGGCTGTTGCAGACCAGACGATACCATAGAGAAGTGGCTGGTGGATCAGGTAAATTGCGAGTGAATCCTTTCCAAGGATCACAAGCATGTTGCCAAGGCGGCCGCATCTGCCAACACCGAAGGCTGCAAGCCGGGCCAGGGTTTGATCGGTCCCGAAGGCTTTCGTGATGGACAGGCCGAGCAAGGTGAGGCCTGTCCAGGGGGCGACCGGCACGTAATCAACAGATCCAAAATCCGGTTCGCCCAGTCCGCTCCACAAAAGCAACTGTCCGTCAAAGGCTGGATGTGAGGCCCATAGAGGTAGGCTGCCGATGAAGAGCGCTGCGGCAAATGAGATCAAGGCTGGCGCGCGCAAGAACGGCAAGGCAATGAGGCTGCTGGCGGCAATCGCGTGCAGAATACCAAAGCGAACGAATGTGTTGCCGAATGCGAAATAAGTGGCGAGTGAGACGCCAGCCGCCGCGGCCACCAGCACAGCCTCCCGTTTCCAAAAGGGCCGCCAGCGGATGCCATCTCTATGGGAGAGCGCCAGGCTCACGCCTGCAAGAAAGAGAAAGGTTCCGGCAATCGATCCAGCAAATATGCGCCAGGTCGGGTCCTGATTGACCTGCCAACCGACATGCCCGAACCAGGAGAGATCCCAGGACAAATGATAAGAGGCCATGGCCACGACGGCGATGCCGCGCAGGGCGTCTATTCCAGCGATACGAAGTGGCTTCATGACAACGGCATGCGATTTCTGAAACCTTTGGACCTTCGGTCAGCTGCCAAAGGCGATCAGGAGTACGCTACAGATTGCTGAAAAGGCAATGAACCCGGCAACCAATGGCCATGGAGATGGTTTGTCCATGGAAACGACGTCTTGCTTGGAGTGATCGTTGAACATTCGTCCGACTTCCCTTCGCTTCAACAATAATCTCGACACAGGAACCTAGTGAGCGTGTCTGACGATTGC
The DNA here is from genome assembly GCF_037783265.1 of Roseibium algae. Taxonomy (NCBI): domain Bacteria; kingdom Pseudomonadati; phylum Pseudomonadota; class Alphaproteobacteria; order Hyphomicrobiales; family Stappiaceae; genus Roseibium; species Roseibium algae. The sequence continues at coordinate 197,757 of NZ_JBAKIA010000001.1, read as the reverse complement.
TTTGGGGGAAAGATGGTAAATGTTATGTTAACAGGTTTTCCAAAGAAAACCGCTATGTTTTATCCAGTCAGCAGAAAGCGGGCCTCTGCGAGATGTTCTGAACCGGTCATCCAGTCGATGCAATTGATGGGGCCGAGACTAGAGTTCCAGCGCGTCGAGCCCTGCTTCAAGATAATCAGGAAACAGGGGGAGGCCGATGAGATAATCTGCAGTTGTGCCGATCGCGCGTTCTTTGGCCTCTTGAACGGTCTGATCAAAGTCCGTTGCTTCGAAATCACCGCGACCGATCCAGGTGACTGCGACCAGTTCAGCGGCTTCATCGACGTTGAGGTCTGCGATCAATTCCCGCAATTCATCCTCTGACATGTCGTCGTTTTCTTCCTCAGCCAATCCATCATGGCTGTGGGCGTCCGACAGAGTGTCCTTGTCGAACTCGACGTCACCTTCATGGCCGTCTTCAAAGCTATCTGGCAAGGAGGTCGAAACGGCACGTGCCTTTTGGGCAAGCAGGCGGATCGTATCGGCAGACAAGCTGAGATTAATATCCATAGAGCGCTCCTGTTCATGTCTTGCCCATTATTCGCCTCCAGTTTTACCTGTTCTGGCCATTTTCACAATGAGAACTGAATTGTTGTGGGTTTCCGAAAGACGTGAGTCTTTCCGTGCAGTTGAGATGACAGGGAGTGGTCGGGACCGTGCTTGGCGAAAGAACTCGGCGCCCAGGAGGCTGCAATGGTCAGTGCGAAGGCGAAGACGAGGCCAAGTGCAATGGCACCAAGCAAGGCACGTGTGTTCGACGTATCTTTGGCGCGTGATTTAGGCCAAGAAACGGGGTCTGGTTCGGCCTGCTGTGTGTTTTTTGCGCTAAGCCAAGAAAGAATACGCTTGATCATGACTTAGTCATTGTCCGCTGAACAGGAATAGCTGTTGTCATCATGTCTGATTCAACAGCTGTCAGGCCTTGAATGAGCCGGGCAGCAAGATATGTTGTGGTGATGAGCATAGCTGCCAAAGCGGTAAAGAGTGCAGGCAGCGTCAGTTCAATGCCATGGGCGATCCCGATGACTGTTGCGATTAACGCCAACGTCAAAAGGCCAGCTGGCACAAAGCGCTGCAGGTCTTCCGATTGGCTCGGTTCGCTGGAAGTGGGCTGCGTGCTTGGAAACTTGGTCATGTAAAATGCTCTCGCTTCATGGACTTTGTTTCAACCGGATCGCTTGACGACGAACAATCAACCCGGTTGATGAGCAGAAAATGCCTTGGGATTGGGTCAGGCCAAAGACGGCTTTCTGGCTGTTCCAGTGCCATTTTAAGGCGAGATTGTGTCAGGCATATTGATCGGGAGCCAAGTAAGGGCTTCCGGTTGGTGTAACCTGAGAGCACTCTACGTTTGGGAGGTTTTTTGCCGCCATCCCATTGCCACAATGATGAATGAATTGACATGTGATTTTAATGAATTAACGCGATTTATGCAGTTTAGGCTCATCGTGCAGTGGTCAAGGTCACTGTCCCTCAGGAAGCTGGAAATGCTGTCGCACTTTTGACAGGAGCTGGCTTCAGAGCTGGGCGGTGGAAACATGTTCGCCCATGGCAAGTCTGGCCTGGTGTATTGAAGATTGAAAACGCGAAATTCATAACTTTTTTGCTTTTGGAAATCATAGTCGGCACATATTTTGATATCTGGCCGTCTATGGGTGCTCCTGTAAATGAATGTTAAATTGGCTCAAGATCGGACAGCGGAGAGAATGACAGAAGTCAAAGAACAAAAAGCTGATGGGACAGCGCCAGTTGCTGAGGCTCCGGCTTTGAGCCTTTCCGGACTGCAGTTCTTTTTCGCTGACATCGCTCGTAAAGTCATCGTATGGCACGAAAGTGGGTCGCGCAGTTTCGAAAACCAGGTTCTTGACCTGCAGGAGGCCCCCTCGGCAGAGGCGTTGCGGCTCCTGACCCAGGAGGACAGGACCACGATCTTGCGTTTGATCCAAGGCGCTATTCGAAATGGCAAGTCTGGACCTTACGATGTTGGTGGTGGTGTTGACCACCGCATTCCCGGCATTCCGATTATGGCTTATCGCCATGAACTCGAAGACGGCAAAGTGATTGTGGTGTGTTTTCCCTCCATGGGGGAAGGGGCCGGAAATCCCGGGAAAATCGCTCTTGGTCTTGCTCCAATCTTGCAGCACTTTGTCGCAAACTCAAACCGCAGCGTATGTTTGATCGATAACTTTGGTTATGTCCGCTTCGCCAGCGAAGGCTTCTTGCAGAGCTTTGGAATATTGGACGCAAAGCTCATACTCGGCCGGAACATCGCACATATCCAGAACCGGGTTGGCCGGACACTTGTGTCCCTAACGATTGAAGCCCTGACACGGCGGGCCAGTGCCACCGGACGCGGCAAGTTTCTGCTTGCATCGGGAGATACGACAGAGCTGATTTACAACGCGATGTATTTCCTGATCTCAGGAACTTTTGGCGGAGTTCTGTTTTCTGCCGGGAAGGCGACCGGAGACCTCGATTACACGCGCATTTTTGATATGTGCAGTTCACCCATGCTGGTTGTGAATACACAAAACCGCATGATTATTGCTGCTAACAAAGCGGCGATGAAGTCCTATCATTTGACCTCTGAGCACATCTCTCAAAATGCGATTACAGATACCTTATTGCATCCCAAGAGCTATACCTCACTCCTGCAAACTGCAGAGAAGGGCATAGAAGTGCCACAGGCAACTGTCGTGAATAGTTTGAACGGGAAATCGAAGACGAAGCGCTTGAAAGCCAGTTTCCTGTCCGATGACAAGGTGCCTAAACTGGTGCTTGAAGCGCGTTCCTAGAAGATAATCCTTAATTGCACTGTGTTGATTGCAGGGCGTGATCAAGCCTGAGAGGCTTTGCTTGCAATTCGGTCGAGCAGCCCTTTTTTGAGCTTTTTTGCCAGTTCATCTTCTGTTGCACTTGCGAAGCATTGCCTGCGGGACTACGGTCCGCGCGCTTGAATTTTCGCCTTTGCCATGGAGGGCACAATGGGCTTTATCGCTGATGCACTGACGCGTGTGAAACCATCCGCTACGATTGCTGTTACCAACAAGGCTCGCGAGCTTAAGGCTGCCGGGCGCGATGTTATTGGACTTGGAGCCGGTGAGCCGGACTTTGATACTCCGGACAACATCAAGGCTGCGGCGATTGCCGCGATTACCGAAGGTAAGACAAAATACACCGCTGTCGACGGTATTCCAGAGCTGAAGGCCGCGATCTGCGCCAAGTTCAGCCGGGAAAATGGCCTGTCTTATGAGGCAAACCAGATCACAGTGGGCACCGGAGGGAAACAGGTGCTGTACAACGCCCTTGTTGCCACGATCAATCCGGGCGATGAAGTTATTATCCCGACGCCATATTGGGTCAGCTATCCCGATATGGTGCTTCTGGCAGGCGGCGAGCCGGTGATTGTAGAGGCGGACAAATCCACCTTCAAAATCACACCCGAGGCTCTGGATGCTGCGATCACAGAGCGCACCAAGTGGGTCATTTTCAACTCTCCATCGAACCCGTCCGGTGCAGCTTATACCCGCAGTGAACTGAAAGGGCTCACAGACGTCCTGCTCAAGCATCCGCATGTTTGGATCATGACGGATGACATGTATGAGCATCTTGTCTATGACAATTTTGAGTTCACGACGCCTGCGCAGGTAGAGCCAGCTCTATATGATCGCACGCTTACAGTGAATGGTGTGTCCAAGGCCTATGCGATGACCGGTTGGCGGATTGGCTATGCTGGCGGTCCAGTTGAACTCATCAAGGCGATGGCAAAGGTTCAGTCACAGTCGACATCAAACCCTTCGTCCATTGCGCAGTGGGCTGCTGTTGAAGCGCTCAATGGCACTCAGGACTTTATTCCGAAGAACAATGACGTGTTCAAGGGACGCCGGGATCTTGTGGTTTCCATGCTCAACCAGGCGAATGGAATTTCCTGTCCGAATCCGGAAGGGGCTTTCTACGTGTTTCCGTCTTGTGCAGGTACCATTGGCAAGACCGCTCCATCTGGCAACGTTATCAAGACGGATGAGGATTTTGTAACCGAGCTTCTGGAAACTGAAGGAGTCGCCGTGGTTCAAGGGTCGGCCTTCGGTCTTGGTCCGAACTTCCGCATTTCCTACGCAACAGCGACCGAAGCCTTGGAAGAAGCGTGTACGCGTATCCAGCGCTTCTGCGGCAATCTGCGCTAAGTCGTTGTCGAAACTGAATGATGAAAAGGGCGGAGCAATCCGCCCTTTTTTATTGCCTTCGTGATTTTGACAATATTGGGTGTGATGCTTGATCCTTGAAGCGAGTTTCATCGCTTCTGGTCGACTGGTTTTAGCTGAGGCTTTTGCTTTCAGAGCATTAAAGTCGGCCAAACACATTCAGGAGATTTATATGTTCCCTCGTGCAACTCTTGCCCTTATTGCCATTTCCGGTTCATTGCTGGTTTCGCCAGCTCTCGCCGAGGACAAAGGTCCGGGTGTAACCGTTGGCACACTCACCTGTTCTATTGAAGGCGAGAGCAGTTTCATTGTCGGATCCACCTCTACGCTGGCTTGCAACTACAAGCCTGCTGGAGATGGGCCTGTTCAATTCTATGCTGGGACGATCAAGGAATATGGCCTTGATATCGGCAAGACCAGCGACGCCACATTGGTTTGGGGTGTTTTGGCTCCCAGCGCAGACATGGATCCCGGTGCTTTGGCCGGTAATTATGCTGGTCTCACAGCAGGTGCGGGCATTGGTGCAGGAATTTCAGCCAATGCGTTGATTGGCGGCTTGGATAAATCCATCGCGCTTAACCCGTTCAGCCTTGCCAGTCAGACCGGAACCAATCTGACGCTTGGTGTTAGCAAGCTGACGCTTACGGCTGTTGAATAACCTTCATTTGGTTTTCTGTTTGGGTCGGCCTTGTGCCGACCCTTTTTATTGCGGATTTCCTGGGGTTCGAACCTCAAATGACATCTGAAGCCTATTTATGAGTTTGTCAGCCTGCGTGAAACTCTGGTCATGCTGCGCTGCCGTATAAGATTTCCTTGCGTTCGCCCGATAATCGGCGCGACGATGATTGTTCCGCTCTCCGGTTCTTATGGACAGATGATCGGCGGGTGAGGCGTTAAAGGGCCGCGCCCGTCTGGTCGGTCTCATGATGGCGCCAAGTCAACATGCGGGAGATGATGGATGACAAGCAAAGATAATGGAGGCAGTAAACACCTCGCGGACAGACAAGCTGCCGGTGTTTCCGGAACAAAGTGTATTGCACTCGTTGGGCCATTTGGCAGTGGCAAGACCAGTTTGCTGGAAGCCTTTCTAGCCCGGACAGGTGCCATTGCTCGGCAGGGAAGCGCCGCTGACAACAACACGGTCGGGGATTCCGGGCCGGAGGCACGCAGTCATGGCATGAGCGTGGAGCCGAATTTCGCTGAAACGGATTTTATGGGAGATCGCTACTGTTTTGTTGATTGCCCTGGCTCGGTTGAGTTCCTGTCGGAAATGGAGGGGGTGTTGCCCGGGGTCGACATGGCCATCGTGGTCGCGGAGGACGATGACCGCAAACTACCCGCCCTGCAATTGATCCTGAAAAACCTTGAAGCCCGCGCCATCCCGCGGGTTTTGTTTTTGAACAAGATAGACAAGGGGAGCCGGGGCGTCCGCAGTGTACTGGAGAGCCTGCAGACTGCTTCTTCGGTGCCACTTGTGCTACGGCAGTTGCCGATTTGGGAAGATGGCCAGGCCACCGGATTTATCGATTTGGCGCTTGAACGTGCTCACGTTTATCACGAGCGCGAGGCAAGTACGCGCATTGACATGTCGGATGTGGACCGCACCCGGGAGCTGGAAGCTCGCTTTACCATGCTGGAAACGCTGGCCGATCACGATGACACTCTGATGGAAAAGCTGCTCGAGGATATCGCGCCGGACCCTGAGTTGATTTTCTCTGATCTTGTCCAGGAGATGCACGACGGTCTGATTTGTCCGGTCTTCTTCGGATCTGCAGAGCATGGCAACGGGATTGGGCGTCTCTTGAAGGCATTGCGGCATGAAGCGCCAAGCATATCCACTACATGCAAACGCATGGACATTGTGTCTGACAGAGAAGCAACTGCCCTTTGCGTCTTGAAGACAGTGCACACTTTGCATGGCGGGAAACTGTCGATTGCAAGATTGCTGAGTGGAAAAGTGGGAGACGGCGACAGTCTGCGTTCTGCTGATGGAAATGAGACACGCGTGTCTGGAACCTTTACGCTTTTTGGACAGCAGGCGATCAAGCGTGCACCTGCCGAGGCGGGCGACCTTGTTGGGTTGGGGCGTCTTGAGAGTGTCCGGACGGGCGATCTATTGCAGTCACCTGGCGGTTCACCTCACGCATGGCAGAATAAGGAGCTGCCAGACCCGGTTTTGTCTATCTCGGTGCGGGCGGCAAAGCGGCAGGACGAGGTGCGGTTGTCGTCAGCCCTGGCCAAACTCGCTGAGGAAGACCCAGGCCTGAGATTGCTGCAAAGCCAACACAGCGGAGAAACCCTGTTGGGCGGACAGGGGGAAATGCACCTGCGTGTGGCGCAGGAGCGGCTGGCTGGCAAATTTGGGCTATCCATCGTTGTGGGTGGTCCACAGGTGCCGTATTTGGAGACAATCCGGCACGGGACGAGCGTTCGTGCCCGTCACAAGAAACAGTCCGGGGGGCACGGGCAATTTGGTGATGTGGTGCTCGAAATCGCGCCATTGCCGCGCGGAGAGGGCATTGTCTTCACAGACAAGATTACCGGAGGCGTCGTGCCCAAACAGTATATTTCTTCGGTTCGCGAGGGTGTTTTGGAAGCGCTGCAGCGGGGTCAATTGGGATTTCCCGTGGTCGACATCTCGGTCTGTCTGACGGATGGATCCTTTCATTCTGTCGACAGTTCTGATCAGGCTTTCAAGATGGCCGGGATTGCGGCAGTGAGAGACGGCTTGGCGGATTGCGGCCCGGTCTTGCTTGAGCCGGTTCACAAGGTGTCTGTTGTTTGTCCCAGCGAGGTGACTGCCCGGATCAACGGGATCGTTTCCGGGCGACGCGGCCAGATTCTTGGCTTTGATGCACGTCCAGACTGGGCCGGTTGGGATCGAGTCGATGCTATGATCCCCCAGGCCGAAATTAGCGATTTGATAGTCGAGTTGCGATCCGCGTCATCAGGAGTTGCGAGTTACAGCAGCACGTTTGACCATATGACTGAATTAAATGGGCGTGTTGCCGAGAGCGCGCTGAAACGGGCCGGAGGGCAGGCTGCCTAGGCCACTGGCCCATAACGACCTCCCTTTTGCAGCAGGCCTTTGACGTTAAGTTGAAGGCCTGAAGCGGGACGGAGTGTGCGGTTGCCATGATATTGCCTCTGGAGGTCAGGTATGGTCACCAGGGCGTTATTTGCACTTGAAGGGCCGTTCAGCTTTTCTGGCAATCAAAGGAGCAATGTTATGAATGTCATTCACAAAAAGGCTTGGGCAATACCCGAACGGGAAGCAACGCCTGAAGATGTCTTCTGGAACCGCCGGTCGTTCATGGCTGGTGTGGCCGGTGGTGTTTTGGGTCTTGGCGCGATGGCTGCCAATCCAGCTAGGGCGCTTGCAGAAGAGGATCCGAGCGCTGGGCTATATCCTGTTCAGCGTAATAAGGCCTTCACGCTTGATCGCGATGTGACAGCAGAATCGGCGTCATCGACCTATAATAATTTCTACGAGTTCGGAACGAGCAAACAGATTTCCAAAGCGGCGCAAGCCCTGCCGATCCGCCCTTGGTCCGTTGTGGTCGATGGGTTGGTCGACAATCCGCAGACAATCGACATTGACGATATGCTTGCAAAGATGCCTCTGGAAGAGCGACTTTATCGTCATCGCTGTGTTGAGGCTTGGTCGATGGCTGTGCCCTGGTCCGGATTTCCATTGTCAGAGCTGGTGAAATTGGCTGGGCCTACTTCAGATGCAAAATATCTTCGGTTCGAGACATTCAATGATCCCAAGATTGCCCCTGGTCAGAAACAAGGCTGGTATCCTTGGCCCTATGTTGAAGGGCTGACCTTGGCAGAAGCGACCAATGATCTGGCGTTCATGGTCACGGGTGTTTATGGCAAGCCGCTTGCCAAACAATTTGGTGCGCCGCTCCGTCTCGCTTTGCCATGGAAATACGGATTCAAGTCGATCAAGTCGATTGTGCGTATTTCCTTCGTCAAGGAGCGCCCTGTGGGGCTGTGGGAGGCTATCCAGTCCAGTGAATATGGCTTTTGGGCCAATGTGAACCCTGGGGTTCCCCATCCAAGGTGGAGCCAGGCGAGTGAGCGGTTGCTTGGCACGAGCGAGCGGCGCAATACGCTGATGTTCAATGGATATGGCGAGCAGGTCGCTGACTTGTACAAGGACCTTAAAGGCGAAGCACTCTATATGTGAGGGCTGAAACACTGGGATTAAAGAAAGGGGCGATGCGCTATTACGTGTGGCCCCCAAAAAATAAGCTGATGATTAAAAGAAGGTTTGGCGTCTTGCGACGTCCGGCCCCCAGACTACCTGATCATAAAAAGAAGGGCCGGCGTCATGCGACGTCCGGCCCTTTTTGAGATGCGTTGGGGGGAAACGCATCTCCGTCGGGGAGGGGTGCGGGTTATTCACCTGCACTTTTAATGTGGGGGGATCAATCTGGTTTTGCCAGTGCAGAATGATGTTTTTAGGTCTAGGTGAACAAAGTTTAATGTTCGGTCATTGGCATCGCTCAAGGCAAAAAAAATGCCGGATCCGAGGATCCGGCAGTTTGTTTGATTCACTGCAAAAAGCAGCGGAATCACCTTCCAGAGGGGAACAGCTGATGCTTCGACGTCACTGGGAGGAAGGTGCGACGCCGGAGAACCAACAGTAATGGTTATATGCAGTGCAATAGCTGCCGAAACAAGAGGCAGCCCCGCAGGGCAGCTATGCAAAAAGTTAATGGCTTGTCCATATTTTACCGAAACCTCAGAAATCTGGGGTTTCTAGGTCTAAAAAACAGTGGTTACTCTTCAAATTCCGGACGTTTAAGAGTGTATGAATGATCTTTAGCGCCTAATCGTTTTGTGAAACTGCTTAAATTTCCGCGCGTAGGTGGCTGAAATTGCTGCGATGCCGCACTGCCAGCTGTTCTTCTAATCTCAATTCGGCGAAAACCTGCCCGCCTGTGCTGTGCGGGCAAATTCAATATCTCAGTGATTTTCTAGAATGCCCAGTGCTCAGCATTGCTCACGAGGAAATCCCGGAAGGCTGTAATACGGGCTGTGTTCTTCAGTTCTGACGGATAGACAAAATAGGTGTCGAACGACGGCACGGTGTCTTCCAGCTCACTGAGCACCTGCACCAGGTTTGTGTCTTTCTCGATGATGTAATCAGGCAGGATGGCAATTCCGACCCCTGCCTGAACTGCGCGCTTGATCGCAACCAGGTTGTTCACTTTCAAGACGGACTTGCGATGTTCGAGAGCGGGGAGGCCTGCTTTTTCCAACCAATTCATGTCTCGAAGATAGGCTGGTGCGGGTTCGCCAAAAGTCACAATGCGGTGGTTGTCGATTTCTTCAATAGAGGTCGGCGTGCCGAAACGCTTAAGATAGTGTGGCGACGCAAAGACGTGGAAATGCACGGTGAACAATTTGCGCTGGATCAGGTCTGGCTGGGTCGGCTGACGCAGGCGAATGGCAACATCGGCCTCACGCATGCTCAGATCCAGTTCATCATCATCGAAGATGAGCTGGAGCTCGACATCCGGATACAGATCAATGAAATCAACGATCCGGGAGGTGAGCCATGTAGAGCCAAGCCCAACAGTGGTTGTCACCTTGAGCACGCCAGATGGTTTTTCCTTGCTGTCCGTAAGCCGCCCCTGAACAGCTTCAAGCTTCATCAGAACGTCTCGGGCCGTTCGGAACAGCAATTCCCCCTGTTCGGTCAGTAACAAGCCCCGGGCGTGTCTGTGAAACAGGGGGACGCCGATTTCGTGCTCCAGAGAGCTAACCTGTCGGCTGACAGCCGACTGGCTCATGTTCAAGGCATCACCAGCGTGGGTGAAGCTTCCTGCCTGTGCCGCAGCGTGAAAAATGCGCAGTTTGTCCCAGTCCATGTCGCGTTCTCCATGCCGCGCCGCAGTCAAGCTTGATGCTTATTCTGCTGCTGCCGATTCTGCCTGTTCATGCTCGGCCAGAAAGCGCTCTGCTTCAAGCGCTGCCATACATCCCATGCCCGCGGCTGTTACAGCCTGACGGTAAATATCGTCAGTCACATCGCCTGCTGCAAAGACGCCGGGAATTGATGTCTTGGTGGAATCTGGCTCTGTGACGAGATAATCGCCCGTTTTGAGTTCAAGTTGTCCGCGAAACAGATCTACGGACGGTGCGTGACCAATCGCAATGAAAACACCATCTACGGAGATTTCTTGTGTATCTGCGGTGTTGGTATTCTTCAATCGAAGGCCCGTCACGCCTTTAGGTATTCCTCCGCCCAAAATCTCTTCGAGAGAGTGATCCCAGATCACTTCGATCTTTGGATGCTTAAACAGGCGTTCTTGCAGGATGCGCTCTGCACGCAGGCTGTCACGGCGGTGAATCAGTGTCACTTTAGAGGCGAGGTTTGCCAGATAGAGGGCTTCTTCAACGGCGGTGTTGCCGCCGCCAACCACTGCAACTTCCTTGTTGCGATAGAAAAAGCCATCGCAGGTCGCACATGCGGAGACACCAGCGCCCATGAAGTCTTGTTCGGAAGGCAGGCCAAGCCAGCGGGCCTGTGCCCCTGTGCAGATCACGACAGCCTCAGCGATATAAATCGTGCCGCTGTCCGTTTCGATCCGAAACGGGCGTTCAGAAAGATCGGCCTTGGTGACCGTGTCATAGACGACCTTGGTGCCGACGTTCTCGGCTTGCTTCTGCATTTGCTCCATCAGCCATGGACCCTGGATTGGGTCAGCAAAGCCAGGGTAGTTTTCGACGTCGGTGGTTATTGTAAGCTGACCACCTGGCTGAATACCGGCCAGCAATGTTGGTTCCATCATCGCACGTGCTGCGTAAACGGCAGCGGTGTAACCCGCCGGGCCTGAACCGATTATGAGAAGCTTGGTGTGCTCTGTGGTCATCTGCGCTGTGCCTTCAGTTCTATCGTGTCGTTGTCCGTGTTGCGCCCTGATGATCAATCATTGCCTTGCGAATGGCATAGGCGATCATGGGCGTCGGATCTTGTGGCTCGTAGGTAGTGGTTTTCAGCGGTCCGGGGAAGGGGTGAATAACCCCAAGTTGGTTCAACGTCCCCAGAAAGCGGTCAATTTTTGCGTGACCACCGGTTGGATGGAAAACATGGATTGGCTTTCCCGTGCTGGCGGCCTCTCCGATCATGTTGGTGGAATCAGCTGTGACCACAATGGCATCAGCTTTGGCGAGCATGGGAGCGAGAGGATTTTCGCCCGTTCCGTTCCAAAAGTAATGGCCGTTTGCTGCAGCAAACTCCGCGAGGGTTTCTGATAAACGCTTCGGGCTGCGGCGCGAGGTGGTGATCATAAGGTGAGCATCAGATCCGTTGGCCAGAGCCTCAAGCGCCTCCTGGAACCGTGTGCTGTCAGCGTCTGTAAATGTGTGATGTCTGCTGTCCCCGCCGACGAGGACGGCGATGCGCGGTTCTGAAAGCCGGTCAATGTCCGGATAGGGCTTGGCTTTAAGGCTGGCCAGCAATTCTTGCGAGAAACGATGGGGAGCCGTGGGAGAGGTTAGGACGTTAGGTCCACGCAAAGGGTCATGCTGTGGAACCCAGATCAGGTCGGCAGCGCCTGTGCCTGTGCGCGGGTCCTTCAGGCAGACTGTGAAGGTGCGACCGCCGCTGGCCTTTTTTACATGACGCAAATAAGGGATTGCGCGACGGCCTGAACCAATTGCCAGGTCTGGATAAGGGGGGGACAGTGGGCTTTGGGCGGCTGAAGGACGCTCTCTGGGATCAATCGGGCCGTATGGCATGGCCCAGGCAAAGAGGGGGCCAGGTTGGACGGTCCGAATCTGAAAGGGGATGTTGATGGCTTCGGCAACGCCAATGCACTGGGCCTGGTCGCCTGCCTTTCCGTCGGTCAAAACCCAGCAGCTCTCGAGTTGGGCCGTCAAATCACTTTGCCCGGATGCCGGGTCCCTATTGTTATCTTTTCGATTCATGCGCAAATTTGTTATAGTCTTGCACGAGCGCGCAAAAAATCATACTTCGGCGTAACATAATATGTCTCTCGGGCGTTTTCAGATTCTCAGAGATATCCGGGTCATATGATCCGATCACCATGATCCCTGTGGAATGAACAAGGTTGTGGCGAGTGAAGGAGATTGTATTGAAAGCGCGGCTTGACACCATTGATTGGCACATTTTGAAGGAACTGCAGGAAGACGGCCGGATGACCAACGTTGAGTTGGCACGTCGGGTTGGGATATCTGCGCCGCCGTGCCTGCGTCGTGTCAGGGCTCTGGAAGAAGCGGGTTTGATTCGTGGATACAGGACTCTGCTGGATGAAAAGCAGCTTGGTTATGATGTGACTGCATTCGCCATGGTTGGTTTGCACAGCCAGACCGAGGCAGATCTGATCGCATTTGAGGAAACGGTCAAAGGCTGGTCGATCGTTCGTGAGAGCTACATGCTGTCAGGTGAAGTTGATTTTCTACTGAAGTGCGTCACCCCGGATCTGCAGACGTTCCAGAATTTCATCATACGTGAGCTGACCGCTGCACCGAATGTGGAAAGTGTTCGTACGGCCTTGACGATCCGTCGGACCAAAGACGATCCGGTTGTTCCTATCGACATTTCTTAGTGCGAAGGTTCTCGAGCCCGCTGACATGCTTTAAACTGCCCTCGGCCTTGTGGCAGGGCCATTTAGATCCGGTCCTCAGGCTTTCGGCGGTAGTATCTAGAAATGATAGGCTCCGAACCCTAGCTTGATGAAACCGGCATTTGTTCATTTAATTTAGAAATTCTTCGTTGCAGACGCCGGATCATTTGGATGTCTCGCAACGCGGTCATCAGCACCGTGAAGCTGAAAGATAACATGAAAGCTGTCACGAGGACCATGATTGGCATGATCTGATCATACAGCAGAGCATCGATATGAGAATCTATATTGTTGATTCCGGAATAGATGCGTCTTGGAAAGATATCTTTGAACGTATGAAAGTGAAGTCGGCCGGTCTTCAAATAGGCTAGCGCGTAAAGAAAACTGAAAATCACCCCTGAAAGGACAACAAGAAAACCGAAGACTCTTGTTCCAAACAGCGTGACACTTTCATGGCGTGCGATCAGGCGGCGTAATATGGACTTGGCGCGGTAATTGAGGCGATAGAAGCAAATTGTGCGATACGCCCAAAGTGGTACCGCAATGGCGATCATAATCAGGCTAATTGTAGTCGCGATGTCCATCCCCTCGCCCTCCCCGGTTGTGCCGCAATCATTCAAGCACTCTAGCTTGAACTTTCGTTGCGTCAAACCGGATAGGGGAACAGCCGTTTATCAGACGAACTTGACGTCGGTAATTTCATAGGCACGTGCGCCGCCGGGGGCGGTAACTTCAACACTGTCGCCCGTGCTCTTGCCTATAAGGGCGCGCGCAATTGGGGACGAAATTGAAATCTTGTTCTGCTTTACGTCGGATTCGACATCGCCGACGATCATGTATTGCTTTTTTTCTTCGGTGTCCTCATCGATGAGCGAGACCGTTGCGCCAAATTTGATCACGTCTCCAGAGAGTTTGGTTACGTCGATCACTTCGGCGCGAGAAAGTTTATCTTCCAGTTCAGCGATACGGCCTTCGTTGTGGCTCTGCGCTTCCTTGGCAGCGTGATATTCGGCATTTTCCGAAAGGTCACCATGAGCGCGCGCTTCTGAAATCGCTTCTACAATTCGTGGCCGCTCACCTGACGTGCGTTCCTTCAGTTCAACCTGAAGCGCCACATGTCCGGCGGAGGTCATCGGAACTTTTTCCATTTGTCACAGACCTTCAGCTTTTTAGGTCCCCCTTCTGAGGACCACCCGTCACAAAAATAACCCGACCGGGAAAGATATCTTTCCCGGTCGGTGCTGTCTCATACTAGCCTTAGCCGAAGTAGGATTGCAAAGGCCTGACTTCAAGGCTGTCCGTTTTGTAAGCGATAATGCCCTTTGCGGCGGCTACAGAGCCGGAAAGCGTGGTGTAATAAGGAACTTTGTTCAACAGGGCTGCCCTGCGCATTGAACGGCTGTCAGACAATGCCTGAGCCCCTTCAGTCGTGTTGAAGACCAGCTGCACCTCACCATTTTTGATGACGTCAACAATATGCGGACGACCTTCGAGCACCTTGTTGATTTTTGAGCAGGTAACGCCTTGTTCCTCAAGGTACTTTTGAGTTCCTGTCGTCGCGATGATCTTGAAGCCTGCGCTTTCCAGGGACCGGACCGCTTCGAGCACGCCACTCTTGTCAGTGTCTCGCATGGAAACGAAGACCGTGCCTTGTTCTGGCACGCCGGTTCCACATCCAATTTGCGATTTGGCGAAAGCAGTGGAAAAAGCCGTGTCCAGTCCCATGACTTCGCCTGTTGAGCGCATTTCCGGTCCCAAAATCGTGTCGACGCCAGGGAAACGGGCAAACGGGAAAACGGCTTCTTTGACGGCAACGTGCTGCAGTTTCTTCTCTTTCAAGCCGAATGAGGCAAGACTTTCACCGGCCATGATGCGGCTGGCGATCTTCGCAACCGGATCACCAATGGTCTTGGCAACAAACGGAACTGTCCGGGATGCACGCGGGTTGACTTCAAGAACGTAGATTTCGTCGTCCTTGATCGCATACTGAACGTTCATGAGGCCACCGACTTCCAGGGCAAGTGCCATGGCTTCTGTTTGGCGCTTCAGTTCTGCGATCAATTCTGCAGACAAAGAGAATGGTGGCAGGGAACAGGCACTGTCTCCAGAATGAATGCCAGCTTCTTCAATATGCTCCATGATGGCGCAGACGAAAACGTCTTTCCCGTCGCATAGGGCATCGACATCAACTTCGATGGCGCCCTCAATGTAACGGTCAAACAGCAGTGGGTTCGTCCCGAGAACTGTGTTGATCTGGCCTGTCTTGTCATTCGGGTACTTTGCCCGCACTTCAGCAGGCACAAGTTCTGGAAGCGTGCCCAGCAGGTAGGAATTGAGGGCTTCCTCACTCCGGATGATCTGCATGGCTCTACCGCCCAGAACGTAGGACGGGCGGACAACGAGAGGCAGACCCAGATTACTGGCAATCAGACGGCCCTGTTCAACAGAGTAGGCTATGCCGTTTTCCGGTTGCTTGAGGTCAAGCTTGACCAGCAGCTTCTGGAAGCGGTCGCGATCTTCTGCAAGATCGATCATGTCAGGAGATGTGCCAAGGATCGGCACACCGGCCTGGACCAGGAATTGCGCGAGTTTCAAAGGCGTCTGTCCACCGAACTGGACAATGACGCCATGAAGGGTGCCGTTTTCCTGTTCCTTGCGAATAACTTCAAGCACGTCTTCAGCTGTCAGAGGTTCGAAATAAAGCCGATCAGATGTGTCGTAATCCGTTGATACGGTTTCGGGATTACAATTGACCATGATGGTTTCATAGCCCGCTTCCTTCAAGGCGAAGGCCGCATGGCAGCAACAATAATCGAATTCAATACCCTGGCCGATCCGGTTCGGCCCGCCACCAAGAATGACCACCTTTTTGCGATCTGTCGGTTTGGATTCGCAAACAAGAGCGCCCATGAAGGGGGCTTCATAGGTGGAGTACATATAGGCCGTAGGAGAAGCGAACTCTGCCGCGCAGGTGTCGATCCGCTTGTAAACGGGATGGACATCCAGGTCGCCACGAAGCTTGGCGATATCTTTCTCATTCAACTCGGCAAGGCTGGCCAGGCGCGCGTCTGAAAAACCCATGGATTTCAGCTTACGCAGCATTGGAGCATTGTCAGGCAGACCGTGTTCGCGAACCTTTGCTTCCATTTCAACGATGGCATGCATTTGTTCGAGGAACCATTCATTGATGCCGCTTGCGCTGTGGATGTCCTCCAAGCTCATGCCAAGGCGCATGGCCTGTGCCACATGCAAAATGCGGGTAGGGGTCGGCGTTGCAATAGCAGAGCGGATGGAATTGGTGTCATCGCCCTGTCCAAGGCCCGGAATTTCCGTTTCATCAAGACCGTTGAGCCCGGTTTCCAGGCCGCGCAGGGCTTTTTGAAAGCTCTCTGCGAAGTTCCGGCCAATGGCCATGACTTCGCCGACAGATTTCATGGCGGTGGTCAGGGTTGGCTCAGAGCCCGGGAACTTTTCGAAGGCAAAGCGCGGAATCTTTGTCACAACATAGTCGATAGACGGTTCGAACGATGCGGGAGTTGCTCCGCCGGTGATGTCGTTCTCCAGCTCATCGAGGGTGTAACCGACGGCAAGTTTCGCGGCGATCTTTGCGATTGGAAAGCCCGTTGCCTTGGAAGCGAGGGCCGAAGACCGCGACACGCGTGGGTTCATTTCGATGACGACCAGACGGCCATCTGCTGGGTTGACGGCAAACTGAACGTTGGAGCCGCCAGTTTCGACGCCGATCTCACGCAAGACCGCAATCGAGGCGTCCCGCATGATCTGGTATTCCTTGTCGGTCAGCGTCAGTGCTGGCGCGACAGTTATGGAATCACCGGTGTGGACCCCCATAGGGTCTACATTTTCGATGGAGCAGATGATGATGCAGTTGTCCGCTGTGTCGCGGACGACTTCCATCTCGTATTCTTTCCAGCCAATCAGGCTTTCATCGATCAGAATCTGGCCGTTTGGAGAAGCGTCCAAGCCTGAGCGAGCGATGGTCTCGAACTCTTCACGGTTGTAGGCAACGCCGCCGCCCGTTCCACCCATGGTGAAGGCGGGGCGTATGATTGCTGGCAGGCCGATTTCTTCCAGAGCCTTCATGGCTTCCATGAAGCCGGTTGCCCGGTCATAGCCCTTGATCTTGCCCTCTTCGTTCCGGATCGCAGGTGAGGAGGCAATACATGCGCGCGGGTTTTCCAGGCCGATGGCATCCATCGCCGCCCGAAATTTTTCCCTGTCTTCGGCTTTTTCAATGACTTCGGCTCGTGCGCCGATCATCTCGACACCGAATTTTTCGAGGATGCCCATTTCTTCAAGGTCCAGAGCGCAGTTCAATGCAGTCTGGCCACCCATTGTGGGCAGAAGAGCGTCCGGGCGTTCCTTTTCGATGATCTTGGCAACGATCTCTGGCGTGATCGGCTCGATGTAAGTGGCATCGGCCAGATCCGGATCCGTCATGATCGTCGCAGGATTCGAATTCACCAAGATGATGCGAAAGCCCTCTTCTCGCAGCGCCTTGCAGGCTTGCGTTCCAGAGTAGTCAAATTCGCATGCCTGACCGATTACAATCGGGCCTGCGCCAATGATGAGAATGGAGGAGATGTCGGTACGTTTTGGCATCGGAGCTCGCAGCGGCCATTGCCGTTCAGGTCGCACCTGTCGGGTTGGCTCGTTCCATGATGAATGTCAATGTCAGCTGAGCGCGTGTTATAGGCAAAAGGTTGCCAATAAGGAACCCCGCTGAGCAGCTTATTTGCGTGTTTCAGTCTGAGTTGTGGGCATCAAGTCCGAAAATACGCATTTTGGGCTTCAAGAGGTTGTTTCGCCTTGAGTGTCCGGGAGGGCTGTCTTGCCGTCGAAGTCATCGATTCCTGACGAAAGAGCATAACAGGCGAGGCGAATGGACTTCGGGATTTCAACCGGGCGACCGTCGCGCTTGCCTTTTTCGTAGTACTGAATCATGCGCTTTTTCAAGCCAAGCTGATCGGCTGCGTCCTTCTGCTTCAGTCCAAGGGATCGACGCCAATCGCGGAATTGCTCGGGTGTCATTACAGGTCTGCTGTCATTAGTATGTCGGTCTGTCATCGTGCTGGTGCGTTTTATCCGGTCTTTCGGCGGTATTGCTTTCTGCATTCCTTGCCATCAGCAAAATGCGCCAATTGAGAGCCCCGCAATCTTAATCTTCGGACCCCGTGTCATCGTCAGAGAAATCGGGAACCGAGCTGATTGTCAATCTTCATGTGCACTGTGTGCGAGTAGGTGGATTTTGAAGTCATCCGAGTATGCATAAAATGACAATATATGCCCTTGTCCATTTGGTTGTTGGATGCCCCTGACTGGGACGCTGGGCTTTTTGGTCTCACTCAGCTTTTGATTCTGAAATCCATTTTGGGTTTTTACCGTTTTTACAGTCGCACCAATTTACGTAGCTGCCCTTCATCTCTGTGAGATAACCATCGCGGTGCAATTAGGTTGCGGACCCATACTTTGCAGTTCTGCCGCCTTTGGACCCAGCGTTATCAATCCGAGCCCTAAGTTGTTCGAGCGATTTTGCGTTGCTGCGTGTTGACATTTGCTCCCTCAAGAGACGAAATCAATCTTAGCATTGGTATTTTTGACAATTTTTCGAAATTTTCTAGTAAATAATAAATCCTGACAACAGTAATCTACATTAACTTCACTATGCTGTTGAATTATCTATAATTAATATTTAAGAAGATCTATATTGTATAACTTTCCATGAGATTATCGATAATAAATATAATTTAGTATTACTTGACGTCTTCCTATGAGTTCATTTTTTTGATTTGCTATAATTTATAAATTAAAATTTTTTATGCCCATCGAATATTGATTTATGATGTTGGTAAATCAATAAAGCGAACGGAAAGCACAAAAATAGGCGTTAATTGAGTACCATTTTGCGATTTTTTAGTGTCATAATTAAATTCGCGTGAGAACGAGTTTATCACTGCAGGCTGTTTGGGGTTTGGGCAAAGCGGAGGTGGGCTGTGATGTTCAAAAGTTTGTTGTGGGTCGGTAAGCGCAAAACAAAAACAATATCGGGCAACAAAAATGAACAGTGTAGCTACAAAAATGGTCGTCGTACCTGATATCGCGGGGCCTATTGACAATGTTAATGAAGAAGGAAAAGTGCTGGCAATTTCCGAAATGTCAGAACTTTTCAATGTAACGCTTCGGACACTTCGTTTTTACGAGGAAAAAGGCCTCCTGAATCCAGTTCGCAGAGGCGCGCGTCGCTTCTATGGAGCTCGTGACGTGGGGCGCATGCGCGTGATCTTGCAGGCCAAGAAAATTGGTCTGACCCTTGCGGAGATCCGACGTGTCATCAAATTGGTGGAAAGTGATGTTCCTAGATCTGAGCAGCTCGGCGAGTTGCAAACGATCTGTGCGGGCCAGCAGCAGATTTTGAGCGAGCAAAAGGTAATGCTTGATGAGCAGGTTGCCGAGGTCGAAGACGTCCTGGGTGCTCTAGGTGCATTGATGTCTGTAGGCTGATCACTCTTGGGGAGTGCGCATTCGCTTGCAAGGTGACTGTCATGTGAGCTTGCCGCGTGCGGTGCAAAATCACTCAGAAAATAAATAAGCCCGGCTCACTGGAACCGGGCTTTTTTGCGCTTTAATTTTGGATCAGTCTGCAGTTTTATTAGGTTTGGTTGTCTCAACAAAAGACCTGAGAGTTAGGGTTTGGACTCATAAAATTGGATCCAATGGCGTTAAACCCGCCATCCGCAGAAGGTTCATAGTCCTTCGGATCGATTTGGAACACGCCGTCTGCAGTGTTGCAAAAACTCGAAAACCATCCAGGTTTCGATCGTTTTTTGGTCTCGCATTCAACCTGCTCCAGATCGACCAGTGCATGCCATTTTATGGGTCTGCACCCTAGGCCGACTTTGCTTCCTGCATGTAGTCTGTGAACCGCTGGAACAGGTAATGGCTGTCGCGCGGGCCAGGGGAGGCTTCAGGGTGATACTGGACTGAGAAGACCGGTTTTCCCTTGAGCTTCAATCCGCAATTGGACCCATCGAACAGTGAGACATGTGTTTCTTCCACTGAATCTGGCAGGCTGGCTGAATCGACTGCAAAGCCATGGTTCATCGATGTGATCTCGACCTTGCCGGTCGTATGATCATGAACCGGGTGGTTTGCACCGTGGTGGCCCTGATGCATCTTCACGGTGGTTCCACCTAGTGCAAGTGCCAGCATCTGGTGGCCGAGGCAAATGCCGAATGTCGGAATACCTTTGTCAACAATTGCCTTGATGGCTTTTGTTGCATATTCACCCGTTGCTGCCGGATCTCCGGGGCCATTCGACAGAAAAACACCGTCTGGATTGTGCGACAGGATTTCCTCGGCTGATGAGGTGGCGGGGAGCACGGTGACATTGCAGCCAGCATCCGTCAGAAGGCGCAAAATGTTACGCTTTACGCCGAAATCCAGGGCGACGACGTTGAATTTAGCCGTATCAGATGCGCCGTAACCCTTGTTCCATTCCCAGATTGTTTCAGACCAGTCATGGGCTTTGGCGGCTGTCACGTCCTTGGCAAGGTCCATGCCTTCAAGGCCAGGCCATTCCGCGGCCATTTTTTTCAAGGCCGGAATATCAAATTTACCATCCGGAGAGTGGGCAATAACGCCGTGGGGCATGCCTTTTTCACGAATGAGGGCTGTCAGAGCACGTGTGTCGACGCCAGAAATGCCAATAAGCTGGCGTTCTTTCAGCCACTGATCAAGGTGACCGGAGGAGCGGTAGTTTACCGGGTCTGTGACGCTCGCGTTCAAGACACAGCCGCGGATGCCTGTCTTGGACGCCATGTCCACGGTTTCAATATCTTCGTCATTGGCGCCAACATTACCGATGTGCGGGAATGTGAAGGTAATGATCTGCCCAGCGTAAGACGGGTCGGTCAGGATTTCCTGATACCCGGTAATCGCGGTGTTAAAACAGACTTCTCCAACAGCTGCGCCGGTGGCTCCGAGCCCTTCGCCTTCAATAACACTGCCGTCGGCAAGTACGAGAAGGGCGGTCGCGGGTTTCAGCGACCATGCGTCTGCAGTCGTCATGTCTTGTTTCCAGGTGTTGTTGGTGACATCATGCGCTGCAGTAAGGCGAGCGGGATCGTGATTCTGAGCCCAGCATAAGCCACCTGCATTAAGGTCGGGACTCTATGGGATGCGGGCTTAATCGTCAATAATCATGATGTTAAAATAAGTCCTTACTATTCAAAGGCTTGGTCGTATATGGGTTGCGGGCTTTATGAATGCGGATTAATGTCCGTCGATTGTTCCGGGTCGGGGTTTAAACATGCGCGATAAGATTGTTACTGCGCTCAAGGAGGCGAAAGCCTCCGGAGACAAGCGTCGTCAGGCGACGCTGCGGTTGGTCCAGGCTGCGATCAATGATCGTGATACCGCTGCGCGTGAAAACGGCCGTGACGGGGTGGTTGACGAAGAAATTCTGGATATCCTTCGAAAAATGGTGCGGCAGAGAAACGTGTCCATTCGTGAATTCGAAGAGGCCGGACAAATTGACCTTGCCGAGCAGGAGCGCGTCGAAAGTTTGATCATTCGTGAGTTCCTTCCCGTTCAAATCAACGGCGATGACATGAAGGCTCTATGCGAGGAAACCGTTCGGGAAATCAATGCTCAGGGTTTGCGCGATATTGGGCGTTGCATGTCTGAACTGAAGTCTCGCTATCCAGGGAAAATGGACTTTGTTCAGGCGTCCTGTGTGGTGAAGGATCTTCTGCGAACAGAGACCAAGGACTGAGCAGTTTTTAGCTCTGCGATCTGTTGTGCGGTTTGAAGCCGCTTGGCGTTCCCCTCCTATTCCTTCTTTGCTATTCTGGCATCTTAGATGGCATATAGGCCATCGGCTCAGCTATGGGACTGGAATAAGGTCCTTTCTGAACTCCCTTATATAAAAACTTGCCCCGTCTTTGGGCAGTCCGGCGAATTAAATGCGTTTCGACAACCATCTTCTGGATGAAATAAGAGCCCGCTTGACGTTGTCCGACCTGGTTGGGCGACGCGTGAGCTGGGACAGACGAAAAACCCAGCCCGGCAAGGGGGATTACTGGGCATGCTGTCCATTTCACCAGGAGAAAAGTCCAAGTTTTCACGTCGATGACCGCCGTAATCGTTACAAGTGTTTTGGCTGTGGGGCGTCAGGCGATCATTTCCGGTTTGTGACCGAGACTGAGGGGCTGAGTTTTCCTGAGGCTGTCGAGCGGCTTGCTGAACAAGCAGGTGTCGCCTTGCCAGCACCTGATCCTCAAGCTGCCCGCAGAGAGCAGAAGCGGGCCAGCCTTGCAGATGTCTGCGAGATGGCGGCCAGGTTCTTTCAGGGAGAATACGCTGGTCCCAGAGGTGTGCAGGCGCGGGCCTATACGAAAAAGCGCGACCTGCTGCCCGAGACACTTGCCGAATTCCGTTTCGGATTTGCCCCCGAAAGCCGTGATGCTTTGAAGAAATATCTGACTGAGAAAAATATCAGCGAAGATATGATGATCGAAGCGGGATTGCTCATCAAGCCTGAGGACGGGCGGCCCTCTTATGACCGCTTTCGCGGGCGTTTGATGATCCCGATCCAGGATGATCGAGGCCGGGTGGTGGCCTTTGGTGGCAGAACCTTGAACCCGGAAGGTCAGCCCAAATATCTTAATTCACCGGAAACGCCGCTTTTTCACAAAGGCGCGATGCTGTTCAATGCTCATCGGGCTCGCGAACCTGCTTTCAAATCAGGTCAGGCTATCGCTGTTGAAGGCTATCTTGATGCGATTGCCTTATGGCAGGCGGATGTTCGCCATGTTGTTGCGACCCTTGGGACGGCCTTCACGGAAGACCAGGTGGTTCGCCTTTGGAAATTTGCCGCCGAGCCGGTTGTTTGTTTCGATGGTGATGCCGCTGGAGCGTCAGCAGCGCATCGCGCGATTGACCGGATTTTCCCGGTTTTGAAAAGCGGTTATTCCTTTCAGTTCTGCTTTTTGCCAGACGGAATGGATCCGGACGATCTGATCAAGCAAAGGGGCCTTGTCGGCTTCGAGGCTGAAATCGCGGGTGCGCAGCCGCTGTCCGATGTGGTTTGGGATCGTGAAATCAATGCGGCCCGGATCGATACGCCAGAGCGCAAGGCTGCTCTGGAAAAACGGTTTGAAGATCTGGTCGAGTCAATTCGGGATGATCGTGTCAAGCGGCGCTATCAACTCGATCTCAAGTTCAAACTGTCGAATTTATTCTTCCAGCAAGCGCGGCAGGGCGGTCGAAAAAGCGGCAGTCAGGGCAATTCCTTTTCACAAAAAGGCAGGGGTACGGGCAAGGGCCGAGACCAGCATGAAGAGCAGCCGGTTGGTCGGCCTGCGCGCATTTCTGCGCCGGATAGTCCGATGTTTGGCATCGAACGCCTGGTGTGCGGGCTTTGTGTCCGCTACCCGCTGTTGCTTGATCGCCATCTGGAACGCATTTCCAGCACTTGGTTTTCGGAAGACTTGCACAGGCGGTTCCGAGATGCGCTCTGCCGTCTTGCAGACAACCTTGATGACACTCCGGCATCCGTATTGGTCCGCTCATTTGATGAGCCTTTGCACAAGCTTTTGTCTGAAGTTATTGAGGAAACGGCACTTCCGGGCGAACCACGGGAAAAGTCTGACGGATTTTCAGCTCTCGTTCAGCGGTTTCCACTTTTGCGAAACAGTCCTCCCGAAGACTTTATCGAGGCGGTTTTCATTCATTTTCTGGACGTCCTGGAATTGACGGCCCTTGAAAATGAGCTGGACATGGAAATGCAGGCTATCGAGACAGAGTTGGATGAAACGACCTGGGCGCGTGTGCAGGCTTTGACTCAGGACCTGAAGCGGAGGCGTGAAGAATGCGCGCGGGAAGAAGCTGAGCTTGCCGAGCGCGCGAAGAAAATCCGTATTTCGCCTCCAGCTGCTGTGCCTCTGATTTCCAATGACCAGCCGTCCGGAGATGTTGCAGTCGGCTAATAAACCTCTTTTTGATGGCTAAGGTCTTGGAATATGCATTTTTTTGCCTGTTTTTGATTGACCTGTGCCGAATCACACTTGCGAATCGCAAACGTCGAGCTACATAGAGACCTTGTAGCGTGAAACGCCTTGGACGGGCCAAAGTGCCCCCGGCGAATAGTCTTATCAGGACGCTGCAAATCCATTCGATGCACCTTGCGGTGAATGCTTGGCATTTCCGCGAGTTAGGTTACGTGTAAATTGATGATTGCGTAAAATTTGCGCGGCGTAAAATTTTCACGGTTAATCGGGACTTAAGGGACAAGGCTTACAAACCGAATCACAGGTAACCGTCTACGGCTGCGCAGCTTTAAGCTTTGCGCGCTGAGGGTGGTTCGGGGGTTAAGACAATTCAGGCGCGACGTGGTCCATTGGGCCGCGATTCTGGAGCGAAATATGGTAACCAAGGCGAAAAAAGCAGACGACACTCAGGAGAGCAGTGCAGAAGGCCAGGATGGTCCTTTGCTTGATCTGTCGCATGCTGCCGTAAAGAAGATGATCAAAGCCGCAAAAAAGCGCGGCTATGTCACTTACGACGAGCTCAATGAAGTTCTGCCTTCGGATCAGAATTCTTCGGAAAAAATCGAAGACATAATGTCCATGTTGTCCGACATGGGCATCAATGTCATCGAAGCAGAAGAAGCTGAAGAGAGCGCGAGCGAAGTCGAAGGCGGCGACCTTGTTGCAGCCGGTGCGACTGCGGTTACAAAGACAACCACGACAAAAGAGCCGACGGACCGAACCGATGATCCGGTTCGCATGTACCTTCGCGAAATGGGCTCTGTTGAGCTTCTGTCTCGCGAGGGCGAAATTGCGATTGCCAAGCGCATTGAGGCTGGCCGCGAGGCGATGATTGCAGGGCTGTGCGAAAGCCCGCTGACCTTCCAGGCCATTATCATCTGGCGGGATGAGTTGAATGAAGCTCAGGTGCTGCTGCGTGACATCATTGACCTTGAAGCGACTTATGCTGGCCCTGATGCCAAGAACGGCCCTGCCGTTGCCAATGACGATGATGAGAACGGTGAAGATAAGCCGGAAGACGAAGAAGCAAAAGACGGCGAAGCAGAATCCAACAACGACAATGATGATGACGAGGACGATGATGAGTTCGAGTCCAATGTCTCCCTGTCGGCTATGGAAGCCGAGCTGAAGCCTGCGGTTCTGGAAACCTTCGACCGTGTTGCTGACAGCTACAAGAAACTGCGCCGCCTGCAGGATCAGCTGGTTGAAAACAAGCTGGCCAACAAGACTCTCTCGCCGTCCCAGGAGCGTCGTTACAAGAAGCTCAAGGAAGAGATCATTGTTGACGTCAAGAGCCTGTCGTTGAACCAGCATCGTATCGATGCTCTGGTTGCCCAGCTCTATGACATCAATAAGCGCTTGATGGGTTATGAAGGCCGTTTGCTTCGTCTTGCCGACAGCTACAACGTCGACCGGGGCGACTTCCTGAAGCAGTATCAGGGCGCTGAGCTTGACCCGAACTGGCTGCGCAAGGTTGCAAGTCTGTCGACACGCGGCTGGAAGAACTTCGTTGCCAAGGAAAAAGACCACATTCGCGACCTGCGTCATGAAATCCAGACGCTGGCCACTGAAACCGGTCTTGAGATTACAGAATTCCGCCGCATTGTTTCGATGGTTCAAAAAGGCGAGCGTGAAGCACGCATTGCCAAGAAGGAAATGGTTGAGGCCAACTTGCGTCTCGTGATTTCCATCGCCAAGAAATACACCAACCGTGGCCTGCAGTTCCTCGATCTCATTCAGGAAGGCAACATCGGCCTGATGAAGGCGGTCGACAAGTTCGAATACCGCCGTGGTTACAAGTTCTCCACCTATGCGACCTGGTGGATCCGGCAGGCGATCACCCGCTCGATTGCCGATCAGGCCCGCACGATCCGTATTCCGGTGCATATGATCGAGACGATCAACAAGATCGTCCGGACTTCGCGCCAGATGCTGCATGAGATCGGCCGTGAGCCAACCCCTGAAGAGCTGGCTGAAAAGCTGCAGATGCCGCTGGAAAAGGTCCGTAAGGTCCTGAAGATTGCCAAGGAGCCTATCTCCCTTGAAACGCCAATCGGCGATGAGGAAGATTCACATCTGGGTGACTTCATCGAGGATAAGAACGCCATTCTTCCAATCGATGCGGCGATCCAGTCGAACCTGCGTGAAACAACGACACGGGTTCTGGCTTCACTTACGCCGCGCGAAGAACGTGTTCTACGCATGCGCTTCGGCATCGGCATGAACACCGATCATACGCTGGAAGAAGTCGGACAGCAGTTCTCGGTGACCCGCGAACGTATCCGTCAGATCGAAGCCAAGGCCCTGCGCAAGCTCAAGCACCCGAGCCGCTCTCGCAAGCTCCGGTCTTTCCTGGACAGCTAAGTCCATCTGGATTTTCAAATGTGACAAAGCCCGGTGGAAACGCCGGGCTTTTTTGTTTCGGTGTGTTGGGCGTCACAGGCACGCGTCTGCAGGGCAGGCTACCTATTGGCCATCGGTGCAGGAAAAGCCTGCGCCCCAAATTCGGAAGTAAGGGAAACACCATGTTTAAGAAGTCCATGATTTCTGCGATTGCAGTTGCTGTTTTGGCAACGTCTTCTGCCACTATCGCCGCCACATCGGCGTTTGCTACGAGCGACGTACAGAGCGTCTCTGAAGCTGCCAATACACCTTTGTCTGTTACCAAAGAGGTTCTGCGCTTTGCGGGCAACGAAGAGGCTAACCGGCGCGTCGAAATTGTCTTTGGATGAGGGGAAACTCAGCCCATCCTTCGCTAACTTGGTGAAGGAATAGGTTTTTACCATTCAACAAAAAGCCTGGCGGTGACGTCGGGCTTTTTGTTTGGCTCAATTGACGGTATTGATTTGGTCCTATTTTGGCCGGATTCGGAGCGCCCGGTCAGGTTTCTTGAATCCCATGTAAAGGCAACAGCTTTTTGGCTTCTGACGCCAACCTTTCGAACACAATTGCGACGAAGGATGCGCCGGTGGAAGAGGCGCGGTCCTCTTGGCTGGCAATGCTCAGCTGGGGTGGAGCTGTGTCTTTGGCCCTGCATCTGCTGATCGCGGCTGTGCTGATTTTCAATGTGAATATTCCTCTGCCTGAACCGACCCAGACCCCGATTGAGGTTGAGCTGGTTCCGCCACTAGAGCCTGCGCCAGAAGTTGAGCCAGAAGCTGAGAAAGCGCCGGAAGAACAAGCGGTAGAGCCAGAGGAATTGCCCGAGCCGCCAGAGAAGCCTGAACCACCTGAACCTGAAGTCACAGAGGAGGAGGTGCCTGAGCCTGCGGAAGCACCGCTCCCGCCCGAGCCCGCACCTGAGCAGCAAGAAGCGCCAGAGCCGCAAGAGCAGGCTGACAGTGTCCCGACGACGCTGCCCGTGTTGCAGCCGGTCGTGGAGTTCGGAGATAAGGACGGTGGGTCCGAAGATGCCCCGGACGGAAATTCGGCGGAAGAGGTCGAAAGTGAGGATCTGGCAAAGCCCGACGTGACGGAGCCGGATGTTGTCGAGCCCGAACCTGAGCTCGCTGGATCGGAAGAGGTCACAGCCGAGGAACTTGAGACTTCGGAATCTGAAGCCGAGCAGGCTGAGGTGACGGAGACCGAGCCGGAAGAGGCCGAGGCGGAGGTTGCAGAGACGGAGGCTGAGCCTGAGATCGAAGACGCTGCAGATGCGCCAGAAGTATCTGAGCTTTCAGAAGAGCCTCCGGTTGAAGACGCAGCGGCCAATCCAAGCGATGATGCTGATGCGTCGGATCCAGAGACGGTTGTTCTGGCTGAGCCGGATCCGCTGGGCGATGTGGCGACGGACGCGGCACCGGTGGTTGAAGACTTCGGCGTCGTAGGGAAGATTGAAACCAAAGCGGCACCTTCACCCAAGCCACCCGCGCCCAAGCGCGACGCGCCAACGAAGCGCACGGCAAAAAGCCAGCAGTCGCCTCGATCAGGCAACAAACCGCCGCTTGCACGGGCACGTCAGCTTTTTTCTCGCGATATTCTGGGCGACACGCGAGCGCAGACCGCGATGAACGGAATGCCAGCGGAGCAACGGCTGAACCTTCTTTGCATGACCGAGCTTAAAGCGCAGCTGACCAACTTTGACCCCAGCCGCCCGCCGGACATGTTGCCGTCATTCCGGCCAAGTCCGGGAACCGTGCTGGAACCGGGCCGTGCGGCCTATCGTTCGCGCGGTGTCTGGTATGATCTGGGGTTCCGTTGTAAGACCGATCAGGGGGTGAGGCGGGTCGAGACTTTCTCCTTCCGCATCGGCCCCCCCATTCCGCGCAGCCAATGGTCCGAACGGGGCCTGCCGAGTTTTTGAGCGCTTGGTGTCTTGGCATCTTTTCCTCAGCGTGTTTCGTCTAACGCTCCGGGGGGGGGCAGTCGGGCAAAGCCGTTTCGGCAATAACACGTGGATCTGTGAAATGACGGTTTTCCCCGGTTGCTTGGCGGGTTTTGTCAATCGGTGCTTTGCGTGCGCCGCAGCGGCAGATTAACGTCCAGTCGGACGCAAGATAAAAACATTCAAGTGGAAGAAACGCCGATGACTTTTCTAAAACCTTTTTCGCCCTATCTGCTCAGTGCGATGCGGATCGCGGCGGGTCTTTTGTTCCTGCAGCATGGCGCATCGAAATATCTCAGTATTCCTGTGACGCAGATGTCCGGTGTTGAGCCGACATCCCTGCCGGGAATCGCAGGCGGCATCGAGTTGATCTGTGGTGTGTTGATTGTTGCTGGCCTGTTCACTCGGTTTGCAGCGTTTTTGGCCAGTGGCACCATGGCCGTTGCCTATTTCATGGTTCATGCGCCGAACAGCCTTTACCCGATCCTGAATGGCGGCGAGTTGGCAGCGCTTTACAGCTTTGTCTTTGTCTATCTGGCAGCGGCTGGCCCAGGCCCGATCAGCCTCGACCGGATCATTGGTCGCGGGTAAAGGGTGCCGTGGCTAACGGGGCCGCGGCTAACGGGTTCTGTTTGATCTGATATGAACTAATTTAGGGGCGCTGTACCAAGAGTGGTCAGCGCCCTTTCAGGTTTTGCTTTCTTTTAAAAATGTTCGGAACATCCAGCCTTTGCCGCCTTTGAAAGTCACGTGGCACCAAAGACCCTGACAGGTGTCGGTGATGCGCAGGTCGCAGCGGCCAAGGGCCAACCGGTAGAGGACGTTATGTCCATCCGGGTGATCCAGCACTGGTGCCTTGCCATACATGGCGACCTTCGAGACGCAGTAATTCGTCTCATTTTTCCGCAAAAAATCTGTGCCGGCAAAGCCATGGCCGTGTGCGTTGGGCGCTGCTGCTCCAAGAGCGAGGCCAAAGGCCAGAACCTTTGCGGAGGCTAGACCTCTGTTGGTCCGACTGTTTGTTTTGCCTTTTAAAACCAGTTTCAAATTGCCTCTCCGACAATTGCTCTGAGTGACTGTCCGACGCTGCTTTGCCGTCGTTTTGCTATGTGCCAGCTCATTATATCAGAGTACAGGCTAGGTGCTTTCGGCGCGTTCGACCAGCCTTTGGTGTGTTTGTGGCAAATTTTCTCTTGACTGCTTGCAAAAGAAACTAAATAACTAGAAATATGGTTATATCACAAAAGACTGCTCATCGCTCATCCGGGCACGACCAAAACGTCAACGTTCCTGAGGTGAATTCCAATCATGGGGCTGGCCAGATTCCTTATGGGCCTCCCGCAGCGTGTCCGGACATCGAGGTCGCCGCGCAAGGCTTTGCGGCTCTGGGGTCAGAGTCGCGGCTGGAGGTTGTGCTCACTCTGGTCAAAGCCGGGAAAACGGGATTGACGGTTGGCGATATTCAAACCCGGACAGGCATGGCGGCCTCCACTTTGGCCCATCATTTGAAGTTCTTGTCGTCAGCCGGGCTGGTCATGCAGGAAAAAGTTGGCCGGGCCGTGATCAATCGTGCGGCCTTTGATCATCTTGAGGGTCTGGCCAGCTACATCATGAAGGAATGTTGCGTGGATGAGCGCGAAAGTCCGCAGAACTGTTGCGCCGATGAGGAGATTGACGAATGACTGATGCTCCCTTTTCACCGACAAAATCAGGATGCTGCGCGCCGGAAGGCGATAGCTGTTGTTCCGGCAAAGTCGAGACGTCCAGTTGGGCCGATTGGCAAAGGTGGAAGCCGTGGGTGATGACGCCCTGGACGGTGGTTTTTGTGGTTCCGGTTCTGGTCTTTGTGTGGGATCAGGCGCGGACTTTGGAGGTGATCGAATTCGCGGTTCGGGCCTTCGCCAGCACGCTGCCCTATGTTGTTTTTGCCGTGCTTTTGATCGCTTGGCTGAAGGCTGCCGGGGCTGAAGGGTATATTGCCAAAGCCTTTGAAGGGCGGGAGTGGCAAGCGATCTGTCTGGCAGCACTGTTTGGCGGGCTCGCACCGTTCTGTTCTTGTGAAGTCATTCCGTTTGTGGCCGGACTGCTGGCTGTTCGCGCGCCTCTTTCTGCAATCATGGCTTTCTGGTTGTCCTCGCCGCTGATTGATCCTCCGACGGTTCTGATCACGGCTGCTGCCCTTGGCTGGTCCTTCGCGATTGGCAAAGCAGTCTTTGCTGTCAGCCTCGGATTGTTTGGTGGTTTGATGGTGGCTGTTGCGCTGCGGGTCGGTTGGTTTGGCAACCCGGTGCGGGTCGGAGGTCCTTCGACGGCAAGCTGCTGTGGTGCATCCGCGAAGACGGGCAAGCCTGTCTGGCGGTTCTGGTCTGAGCCGGAGCGGGTATCCCAGTTTCGTACTGAGTTGAAGATCAACGCCTTGTTTCTGGCCAAATGGCTTGCGCTGGCCTATGTGCTGGAAGCGCTTCTGGTGACCTATGTTCCAGCCACCCTGATTGCAGGTATTGTCGGCGGTGAGGGCGTGGTTCCGATCTTTGTTGCTGCGCTGGTCGGAATGCCAGCCTATCTCAACAGCTATGTGGCTCCGCCGCTTCTGGCCGGGTTGGTCGAGCAGGGGATGAGCAATGGTGCAGCGATGTCGTTCATGATTGCGGGAGCTGTCAGCTCAATTCCGGCCATGGCGGCTGTTTGGTCACTGGTTCGACCGCAAGTCTTTGCAGCCTATCTTGGGCTTGGCTTGTTTGGGGCTGTTACCTCAGGGTTGATCTTTCAATGGGTGGTTTGAAAAGAGTCGTTTGGTGTCTGTGATTGTTGTTGAAGTCAAAGTGAATACAGCGGGGCGTGACGGCCAAAAGCTGCTCGTACCCGTTGGGATAACGACCGCGCATCAGATGCCTCTGCATTTTGCGGTTACCGGTGGCAGGTTCAGCCTGAGTTGTGAAACGACGACCGGCCAGATGGCCGCCGTGATCCAGCCGGAGGGCGGCAGTGATGTCACGCTGGCCTATCGTTTCGGTGAGATGGGATTGACCTATCCTGACAACATGTTTCAGTCGCGACCGAGCCGTTTTACACGGGCAGCTGAGGCACTTGTCGCTGATGCAAGGCGGACGGCGAACCTTGCCGCTGATGGCCATGCCGCGATTGCGACTATCGTGGCAGAGACAGCAGAGAAGTTCACCTATGGCCATGTGGATGTGCGGTTCAATGATGGGCTGGATGTCATCCCTCATCTTGGCTGCGGCCTGACGAAGGGCTCTTGCGTTGATATTAACACTTACCTGATCGCTTCTCTTCGTTCTGCCGGGTTCGAAGCAGGGTATGTCACAGGTTATTTCTTCCCGGTGGAAAAGAATGGCACCTGCTCCGACATGCATTGTTGGGTGGTGACTCGACATGATGGCGTGGTTCTGGAATGGGACATCGCCCACCATATGAAAATGGGCAAAAAAGAAATCTGCTGTGGGCTTAATCCCAAGCCCGGCCAGCGTGTCGCCATGGCCCACTCCATGGGTCTGGACTTTCCTGAACTGGGCGTTGTCGAAGCAAAGCTGCTGGCCGAGCCGGTCTGGGTGGGGGAGGGCGGCGCACTTTACAAGTCCTCGCTCGAAATAAGCATGAGGCCGGAGGAAGGATCTGATTAACCGTGATCTATCTATGCGCCATTAGTTACCAGACTCAATGCTAACGTGAACATCACGACAGCTATGATTGCGTCGAGGACCCGCCAGGCCGAGGGGCGGGCGAAGATCGGGCGCAGGAGCTGCGCGCCGTAGCCCAGCGTGAAGAAGAACACCAGCGAGCCGAGGCAGGCTCCAATTGTAAAGGCAGGTTGGTGACCCGGATATCGGCTCGCAATCGACCCGATCAGGATGACCGTGTCGAGATAGACGTGTGGGTTCAAAAACGTCAGGGACAGTAAGATCGCAAGGGTTGCTGCAAGGCTCATGGGCCGTGCGTCTGCCGGCGCCAGAGCCTTACTTCCGCGTATGCCCTGAAACAAACTGCGCAGCCCGTAGAGTGCCAAAAAGACTGCTCCGCCATACCGCAATGCAGGTTCAATTCCTGGCAAATAAGCGGAGATTATGGTCAGGCTCGTGACGCCCAAAATGATCAGTAACGCGTCACATAGCGCGCATGTGGCGCAGACCCAGAAGACGTGCTCGCCTCTCAGTCCCTGACGCAAGACAAAAGCATTCTGCGCGCCAATGGCGACGATCAGCCCCAGGGACAGCAAAAAACCGGAAACGGCAGCAGTGAATGCGGCGGGCACCATGGAAAGTTCCTCAAGATGTGACGAACCTTTGACTATTGGAACTGGAATGATTAGAAAAATTAATAATATTATCTCTGATTAAGTTGTTCTAATGAAGATTGATCCTGGACAATTGAATGCGGTCGCGGCAGTTCTGCGCAGTGGCAGCTTTGAAAAGGCAGCTCAACGGCTGTCGGTGACGCCTTCTGCAATCTCGCAACGGGTCAAGGTGCTGGAGGAGCAGCTTGGTGTTGTGTTGATTGTGCGCGGCTTGCCGTGTCATGCGACACCCGCGGGTAGTCGCATTTTGCGGCATGCAGAAGAAGTGGCTTTGCTGGAGCGTTCGTTGAGTGCGGATATTGGCGGGGCGGATCATAGTGAGGCGTTCCCAACTGTTCGAATTGCGGTGAATGCGGACAGTCTGGCGACCTGGTTAGTACCGGCGATGGCGGCGTCTGGTGATCTCCTGTTCGATTTGCAAATCGATGACCAGGACCACAGTGCCCACTGGCTTCGTCACGGTGATGTGCGGGCTGCGATCAGCGCTGATGAGGCCCCGGTGCAAGGCTGTGACTGTGTTCCCCTTGGAACCCTGTCTTATCGGGCGACAGCGAGCCCGGAGTTTATGGCGCGTTGGTTCTCGGCAGAAGTTACGTTGGAGACACTTTTGATGGCCCCGGCGATGATCTACAATTCGAAAGACAATTTGCAGTCCAACTGGATGAAGCAAACCTTCGGGCATGAAGTCTCTCCGCCGTGCCACTGGCTTGCCTCAACTCATGCATTTGTCGATGCCGCTGTGGCGGGCCTTGGCTGGGGCATGAACCCGGAACCACTTGTGCGCGATTTGATCAAGGCGGGGGACCTGGTTGAACTGGTGCCGGACGCATCCTTGTCCGTGCCGCTTTATTGGCATGTCAGCCGATCTGCATCCAAAGGCCTTGTCTCGCTGACAGATGCGGTTCGAAAAGCTGGCCGGGAATATCTTCAACCACTCGAAGCGTGACTTTACGTTCATAAGCTTATCTGTTCAGCCATTGCAGACCATCGCAGCGCTTGCGAACCGGCGATGCTGAGGGCAAAGTTGTTGTTAAATCTACCTGATGATCATCCCAATGAGAGATTGCGAAATGCCCAACAAGTCCAGTCGCCAGCTGATCGAAGCCTATTACGCAGCCTTTAATGCGGGCGATACCGATGCGATGCTGTCCTTGGTGACCGATGATGTCGCTCATGATGTGAACCAGGGTGAACGCCGGTCGGGCAAGGGACTTTTTGCCGAGTTCAATGCTCATATGACCCGCTGCTATCGGGAGAAGCTGACCGATATCGTGATTTTCGTTGATGAAGCCGGTGCAAGAGCTGCCTCCGAGTTTATCGTCAACGGCGAATACCTCGCGACGGATGAAGGGCTTCCAGCGGCGAACGGTCAGACGTATCGGCTTCCCGCAGGAACGTTTTTTGACCTGCGCGATGGAAAGATATCGCGTATCACCACCTATTATAACCTGGAAGACTGGATGGCGCAGGTGACGGGCTGAGCCATCGGTTGCGGCCAGTTTGCTTTTCAGTCCAGTGTGGTCTTGTCGAAAGAGTTGGAATGCGTGGCCTTATTTGCTGACGCGCCTGCTTCCTGAGGATATGGAATGACCTTGCGACCGGTTATGGTTTGCGCGACGCTGCAACGCGCGTAGTGTTTTCTGGCGCAATTTCAGAAAGTTCTTTCATGCATGTCATCGTTGTCGGAGCCGGTATCTCTGGGCTTTCCACCGCATGGTCCCTGGTCAAAAAAGGGGCGTCTGTCACGCTGTTGGAACAGGGACCTATCCCTAATCCGCTATCAGCGTCAGGCGATCAGCACAGGATTATCCGGCGCGCCTATGGTGGTCAGGGCGGGTATCAACGGCGGATTAGCGAAGCCTATGATGCTTGGGATGAAATGTGGGGCGACGTCGGCTCCAAGCATCTTGTCGAAACCGGATTTCTGCTGTTGTCCCAGGAACCTGGTGACGAGGCTGAGGAATACCGCGAGGGGCTTGTGCAAGGCGGTTATGCTTTTGAAGACATGAGTTCGGTTGAGACTGCTGCGCGCTATCCGTTCGTTGATCCGGACACAATCCGGTTTGGGGCTGTCAGCGCGGAAGGCGGGGTTCTTCTATGCCAAAAGATCGCTGTCTCATTGCGTGATTGGTTGCGCAAAGCTGGCGCAGATGTTCGCGAGAATTGCCGGGTTGCCTCACTTGATGCAGAGAACGGTGTGGTGCGACTTGAGAATGGTGAAGAGCTTACCAGTGACCGTGTTGTGGTTACTGCGGGGGCCTGGGTCCTGGGATTGTTGCCTGAGCTTGGGACGTCCTTGACCACGTATCGAACAGCGGTTGCCTATCTGGTGCCGCCTGAAGACCTGAGATCTCACTGGGAAAAAGCCCCGGTTATTCTGGATGTCGGCGGTAAGGTTGATGGCTATGTGTTGCCTCCGGTGGCAGGTACCGGTCTGAAAGTCGGTGCCGGTATTCACAAACGGAAGAGCGAACCTGATCAGGACCGCGTGGCCGCGCCGGGAGAAGGCACGATTGTGCGCAATTATTTTGGACCGCCTTTCGCACGTATTGAGGAATACCGCGTCAGTGATGTTGTGACGTGCGCCTACACCTTTACCGCTGACACTCATTTCTTTGTCAGAGAAGTAGGCAAGGTGATCGCTGTATCTGCTTGCTCCGGTCATGGATATAAATTCGGCGCTGCCGTCGGTCGGCGAATTGCCTCTGGGATCTTGAACAACAAGGTGGATGATGCCCGTATCTGGCTTGAAGCCAGAGATTGACGCAGAGGATTTTTTCTGTCGGTCAGGTTTTCGCATGGTTTGATCTCCTGAGTGAGTGAAGGAGGTCGCTTCCGGGCAAAATCGTACGTTTGCCTGTTGATTTTTAGTTCGATGCCATTGATGTTTGTCAGCTTGGGAGACGTTAGGGGTTAATATGGCAATTCAAATCAAGATCTTGAAGGGGGACGAGCTCAAGGCTGCATTGCCGGAGCTTGCGGAGCTCAGGATCAAGGTTTTTAGAGACTGGCCTTATATTTACGATGGCAACATGGACTATGAGGTTGGCTATCTGTCACGATATGCCGACACTGAAGGTGCCTTGATCGTGGGGGCGTTTGATGAGGGACGTCTTGTGGGGGCTGCAACAGGCGAGCCTCTCGAACAGGAAGTCATCCAGTTCCGTGCGCCATTCGAAGACAAGGGTCTCAGTCCCAAAGAAATTTTCTACCTGGCTGAATCGTTGCTGGAGCCGGCTTATCGAGGCCAGGGGATAGGCCATCTGTTTTTTGATGAACGGGAAAAACATGCAAGGTCATTGGGGTTTGCCAATGCTGCCTTTTGCGCAGTAATCCGCCCGGACAATCATCCTTTGAAACCCGATGATTATACTTCTCTCGATGGATTTTGGCGCAAACGCGGCTACGAAAAAATGGCCGGCGGGATCGTACACTTTCCCTGGCAGGACGTTGGGGATACTTCGGAAACAGAGAAGCCTATGCAGGTGTGGATCCGCACTCTTTAGATCCTTGTTCAGTGTCTTTATTCAAGAGCTGTGCGCTGATCGATGAGGGCGAGGAATGCGTAGTTCTGAATATGCCTTTTACAAAGGCTATGCCGAGATCTGATCAGATGAGACCCGGGGTGCGAAGGCAATCATCTTGTCTCAGGATTTAAGGACCCAGAAATTGACATGAAGACGGCCGGTCTCTCGTCCGGCCGTCTTCTTATTTTGTCAGGTCATTTTCGGTTGATACGCCGCTTACTGAACGAGTTCCCAAACAATGGTTATGTTTGAGCTGAGAGTCTCTTCACCAGCCTGGATCGGCACGGGTGCACTGTTCATCATCATTTTTTCCGCGCGCATGGCATAGGGGCGAGGAGCGGCTGTGCCTGCTTCCGAGATGGACAGGATACGGCCAAGCTTGACACCAGCGGCCTCTGCATAGAGTTCAGCTTTTGCCTTTGCATTCGCAACAGCGGCCTTGCGGGCTGTGTCCAGCATTTTGTCTGCGTTGCTCACCTGGAAGTTGATGCCATTGATTTCATTGGCACCTGAGCGGACGACTGTGTCGAGAACAGAGCCGAGCTTGCTGAGATCCCGAATGTTCACCGTTACACCGTTTGAGACTTGGTAACCTATGATTTTGAGCGGCTGATCAGGTTCGTTCCGACGGTCTGCATAGCGTGGGAAAATTGAAAAGCCGTTGGTTTGAATATCTCTTGCCTCAATCCCGGCTGCCTTGATGTCGGCAATCACCTTGTTCATGGCTTCGGTGTTCATGGAGAGGGCTTCAGGAGCTGTTTTCGCAGGTGTTACGACTCGTGTTGTCACGACGCCCATATCAGGAGCCAGAGAAATTTTGCCCTGACCTGAGATTGTGATTGTCGCAGGCTCCTGTTGGTTCTGGGCATGTGCAGGCGCTGTTGTGAGGGGAGCCGCAACCATAAGTGCTGCGAGCAATAGTGCTGCAGTTGGCCATTTTGATGCGGAAGACCGGTTTGCAGAATGGAGCGGGAATTTGAACATGAAACCTCACGAAATGAATGCGTTTGCTTAACGTCCGGGACAATTTTATGAACCCGAACGCTGCGGCATAACCTGAGCCGCTGTTATCGAGATGCCTACCGTGACGGTTGATTGCGTCACAGCCAAGGCGGTCCGGTTCAGCATCGGTTCAGGTTAGGCGAAGGCTTCGAACTATTTTTCCGTAAGATCGCCAATGTCGCCATTTGCTGAGAGCAGCACTGCAATGGGTCTGGAGCCGCTGAATTTCGAGCAGACGATCAGGATGAGCACGGTCAGGGGCACGCAGAGCACCATGCCCACAACACCCCAGATTGCTCCCCAGAAGGCCAGCGAAAGCATGATCACGATGCCGGATAGATTTAGGCTCGAGCCCATCAGTTTTGGCTCAATGAGGTTTCCGATCGCGAACTGGATTGCACCAAGTCCGGCAACAATTATGACGAAAGGCCCGAGCGTATCGAAATAGGCCAGTGACAGCAGTGCGGGGAAAATCACGCTGATCATTGATCCAATGGTCGGGATGTAGTTCAGCAGGAAGGCAATAAAGCCAAAGAGCGCGGCATAGGGCAGGCCGATGGTTGTCAAGGCAATGCTGGTCAGCAAGCCGGTGGCCAGGCTGACAACCGACTTGATGCCAAAGTAATGCATGATTGATCGATTGATTTCTTCACGTACAGCAAAGGCGGACTTTGCCAGTTCCTTGTTGGCAAACAGCTTCTCGAATTTCCGGTCAAAGGTGGACTGCTCTAACAGCAAGAACAGCACATAGATGAACACAAGAGACGCTGATCCGGCGATTGTCGTCAGGAAACTGGCGCCAGCGGTGACCATTTTCGGCACCATGGCATCAGGGAGAAAATCCTTTAGCTCCAGCGGGTCGTTCAATTTGACCAGGGAGGCCACGTGATGGAAGATTTCTTCCAGTCGCGCCTGGTAGGTTGGTGCATCGCGTGTCAGCTGGGCGAGATTGACTGCCACCATGTCGAGCACAAACGTGGCCGCGATGAAGATCGACAGGAGTGATAGTGGAAAGGCGACCCAGCCCGGAAGATGCCACGGTCCCAACGGAATGTGCTTAAAGCCATGGGATAGCGCGTTGATCAGATACCAGACGATCAATGCAATGACGAAGGGGAGGAGCAGGGCTCGCCCGGTCACCAGCAGCCATCCGACCAGGCACACTATGATAAGGCTCAAGGTGATGCTGAGCAAAGTTGGTCGCATGATCGGGTCTCCGGATCGTCAAGAATTAGCGTCAAAGACCTACACGTTTCATGAAGTCTTTGGAAGCATTGTCCGGATTAGTTTTAACTTAGCTTCAAATTCGCAGTTATGCTCTTAAGATAATGATTTTATAGGATTATTCTATTTCTGATTGGATAAATTTTCTGCGTCAGTGATTGGTTCGGTTATCTCTGCTGCTAGGGAATTGAATGCACGTTTCCTTATTAGAGGGTCAACCCAAAGTAATTGGAAAATATTATAGAAAATAATTCAGGAATATACTGTAATTGTTTTAAGTGTTTTTTTGAGATATTTATGTCGAAATAAAATTGATTGAAAATAGATATAGACATTATTGAGTTTTTGTTTCATTATATATTTTCTAAATTCTAATTTTGTGCTTTCATAAAATTAAATAATTTGACTGAGC
Organism: Roseibium algae; assembly: GCF_037783265.1. NCBI lineage: Bacteria > Pseudomonadati > Pseudomonadota > Alphaproteobacteria > Hyphomicrobiales > Stappiaceae > Roseibium > Roseibium algae. The sequence continues at coordinate 159,043 of NZ_JBAKIA010000001.1, read as the reverse complement.
GTTAATTCTGACGCCAGTTTTCGCGTTTTGACGTTTGTCAAACGAAAGGTTGTTCCATGCAATTCCCACAAATACTTCAAGGTGAGTCGTTAACTCGTCTTCTGCAAGGAACGGCTTTAGGTGCTGTGATTGCGATAACTGTTGGATTTGGATGGGGTGGTTGGGTGCTCGGCGGAACTGCGGCGAAACAGACTGCTGATGGTGCAAAGAGCGCTGTCGTTGCTGTTCTGGCGCCAATCTGCGTGGATAAATTCCAGAACGCCAATGACGCTGCTGGCAATCTGGAAAGTCTCAAGAAAGAGTCATCTTATCAGCAAGCCAGTTTTGTTGAAAAGGGCGGATGGGCCATCCTGCCTGGCAATGAAAAAGCTGAAAGCGGCGTTGCAAGAGCCTGCGCTGCAATCCTCAACGACTTGAAATAATCAACGAGCAAGCGACCGCACAGTGCGTGTGCGGTCGTGAAACTGACGACGATATTAATCGGCTGAAACAAGTTTTCAGACCGGTGATTGCGACCTTTGGTGCGCAATCATGCGCCTGATATTCTCTAAAAAATCGAGAACAACAGACAAGAGTAGCATAGCCAAATTCCTGAGAATTTCCCGTTTAGCCTGGATCGCTATTTGATCTGCCAGAACGGGTTGAAATGCTCCGTCTTGTTGAGCTGACAAGCAAACTTATCCGCCACTGCGGAGCCGCTATCATTCAAAAATGACGGTTTCGTCTTACGGCGAATGTACCTTCGCTTTGCTCTTCAGCAGGCGTCAAGGCGCTCGATTGAATACGCAATTCTGCATTTTTAAGTGTCCGCGCCAAGGAGCCGCAATGACCAAACTTCCACTTAATGGACCTGAAACTGCAGGCCAAGTCATTCACCTACCCTTTGCGCAGAAACCTGCTGCACCGCGGGACATGTCGGGCTCACCTCTGGCAGACAAGACGAATGCTACAGCGATTGTCTATTGCGAAGCGAACTTCGGTGCGCTCGATGGCAAGACAGCCAACGGCCTGGTGCGACATTCTGAAAAGTACACAATCCTATCGGTCATCGACAGTATGAAAGCCGGTCTTGATGCCGGTTCTGTGCTGGACGATAAGCCCAACGCAATTCCGATATATCGAGATCTTGATGATGCTTTGGAAAAGACCGACGGCATTCCGGATTATTTTATCTATGGAATGGCGCCCGCAACAGGCATGTTGTCGACCAGTGAACGTGCGGTCGTGCTTGATGCGATCAATCGTGGTATGAACATTGTCAATGGGCTGCATGAGTTTCTCAATGACGATCCGGAATTTGTAGCGGCCGCCAATACGGCAAATGTTGTCATTCAGGATATCCGTAAGCCCCGACCCAAGAATGAACTCCGGCAGTTTAGTGCCCGTATCAATGACCTGAAGTGTCGCCGCATTGCAGTCCTTGGTACGGACTGCGCCATTGGCAAGCGGACGACTGCCAGCATTTTGACCCGGGCGCTCAACAAACACGGCATCAAAACTGTGATGGTTACCACTGGGCAGACGGGTAAAATCCAGGGGGGACGCTATGGCGTTGCACTTGATGCAGTCCCTTCACAGTTCTGCTGCGGCGAGTTAGAGGCGACCATTATTGAAGCCAGCGAAGGTGAAAACCCGGACGTTATCATCATCGAAGGGCAGGGCGCACTTAGCCATCCGGCATTTTGCACCTCGGCTTTCATTTTGCGCGGCAGTGTTCCTGACGGTGTGATCTTGCAACATGCACCCCGTCGGGCGCATCGTTGTGATTTTGAGACCATGAAAATGCCGACACCACGATCCGAGATTGATCTCATTCAGGCTTTTGCTGACACTACGGTCATTGGACTGACGGTCAATCATGAGCACATGTCTGATACGGATGTGAGTGCCGCCATCACGCGCTATGAAGCTGAACTTGGTATTCCGGTCACTGATGCCCTGACGCGTCCAACCGAGCATCTGGTGGACATGGTTCTGTCGTCATTCCCGGAACTTGAAAGGAAGCAAACTGCTGCAGTGGTGTGAGCACGCCACGACTGGAGTTTGATCTCAAGAAGATCCACCATAATGCATCTGCCCTGGGCGCTCGACTTGAGCGCTTGGGGATTTCTGTCACCGGCGTGACGAAAGCCTGCATGGGGCAACCGCGCTACGCAAACATACTGCTTTCATCTGGCGTAAGCTCGCTCGGCGACTCCCGTATTGAAAACATCGAGACGATGCGGCGAGGGGGCGTATCTGCGCCAATCACTCTGATACGCTCGCCGATGCTGAGTCAGGTTGATCGTGTCGTCAGGCATGCGGACACAAGCTTCAATTCTGAGCAAGATGTCATCAGCGCACTGTCGGCTGCGGCCTTAAAAGCCAAGTGTCGTCATAGTGTCGTGCTCATGGTTGAGCTGGGCGATCTGCGGGAAGGAATATTGCCAAGGGACCTTTTGGCAGTCGCACGACAAACCCTTGATTGTCCGAATATTGACCTGAGGGGCATTGGCACGAACCTGGCCTGCCGGAGCGGTGTTGCACCCGACAGCAAGAACATGGGCGAGTTGTCTCGTCTGGCAGATATGCTTGATACCGCTTGCGGCCCTGTCACCAGCGTTGTTTCAGGCGGAAATTCGAGCAATCTGAAGTGGGCCCTGTCAGGGGCCGACATCGGCCGGATCAACAACCTCAGGCTGGGCGAGGCCATTCTTCTCGGGCTGGATCCACTTGACCGGTCGCCCATCGCTGGCCTTCACACTGATGCCATTACGCTGGTCGCGGAGGTTATTGAATCCAAGTTAAAGCCATCCCAGGCTTGGGGCGTGATCGCACAGACCGCATTTGATGATCAGGTTGAGACGAGAGACTGCGGCACCATCAATCAATCCATTCTGGCCATTGGACAGCAAGACATAGACCCTGATGGCCTCACACCGCCGCACGGTATTGAAATTCTAGGTGCCAGCAGTGATCACCTTATGCTGAACACTGGCAAACACTCAGTGGCGGTGGGCTCGGAGATTGAGTTTCAACTCAATTACAGCGCATTGCTGCGCGCCATGACCTCTCCCTTCGTTGCCAAGAAATACATGAAGCCGATCAAAGAGACTTCGATGCGCTCTGATTTCCTGATAACTTCATTGGCAAGTTGAGATCCATTCCGAATTGATCGGGGGCGAATCCTCAATAACTTGCTACGCGAAACAGCAAACCTGGGCCTGTTTTAGCGTCCTGGCGTTTTAGCGCAGATACTCGAGAACGCTGAGGCTGGTGAGCTTGCCGAGGGCCGCATAGCTGGCCTCTAACTGGGTCTCATAATTTGTGGCCTCGACTGCCACGGCAGCGATGTCCACGGAAGCAAGTGTAGTGGCCATTTCCTTCGTCGAGGCGATGTAATCTTTCTGGTTTTCGATATAGGAATCCAAGACTGAAGACTTTGTGCCAGCTGTACTCTGCATGGCTATGATCTGGTCCTGAGCCTCGATCAAAAGGGTATTAGCCTCTTCGAGATCTTCCGATTCGAGAGGGGATGCATTGGCGATGTAGGATAAGACACGCATGGATTTTTCAAGACCAGATGCATCTGCAGTGATGCCATAGTCTATGCTGCGGTCTTGTCCAAGATGGACAGTTTGAGTGTAGTCGTCACCATTGTAGTAGGAGCTGTCTACGACGCTGAGTGATGTTACAGAATAGCCTGAGATGTCCACCGGGGCTGTTTCGGTCGCGCTTCCGGCGAACAGATAGCGTCCGTTAAGCTGAGTGTTCAGCAGTGAGGACATATCTTCCAGCATGGCCTCTGCTGTTGTCTGCAGCGTCTCTGTCGACACCCCTGTTGAGGCGGATGACAGGTCGGAGCGTAACTTTGTCAGGTTGTCGCTCATTGACCCAAGTGCATCATAAATGACCTCAATGCGCGTTTGAGCTTGTTCTGCAGCCGAGAGGGTTGCCTCTGCGCGTGAGACAGAGACTTCCAGATTGACGACTTTGCCCGCGGTGCTGCCCAGTCCGGCATAGTCTGTTGAGACCCTGCCGGTTGACTGCTGCATTTGCTTTTCCGCCAGCCGGGCCTGTGTCGTCATTGCGTTCTGCAAGACGTTGGAGGTTTGGGCAAAAGTAGACACTCGCATGCCCATGATCTGATCTCCTATCGAACGGCTGCTAGCAGATCATCAAACATTTCCTGGATGATGCTGAGGATTTGCGATGAGACTGAATAAAGCTGCTCAAGTTCTGACATGCGCGTTACTTCCTCATCGACGTTGACGCCATAGGATGAGGAGATCGTGTCTGTAATGGTTCTCAGCTCAGTTTGTGTCTGCTCAAGGTCACTGGAAGCCATGTTCGTTTCGGACACTATTTGAGACAAGATGTCTGAGGCGTAGGAGGCGAAATCTGTTGTTCTTGCTCCCAGTTTTCCAGCTTCGTCAAAATCCGTATCCCCTTGAAGGGCATCGAGCATGGATTTGACTGTTTCTTCTGGCCGTCCAATGTCCAGCAGCGTTTCCGGATTGGCAAGCAGGTCTTCATTCACTGCAATGTCGGAAGAATCCGAGCCGGTCAGAAGATCAGGAATGACTGCGTTGAGACTGGTGATCAAGCTTGTTGCCAGCTCATCAATCATGTCTTGCGATGCTGGAAGGGTTTCATCTCTCAGCTCAAGTAGTCCGCCGATTGCGCCTGTGTTGATGCTATCCGTGATGTCAGTGCCATCTACCGATATTCCGGACAGGCCAGAATTGGAATCTGGACCATTATAGGTTTTGCCAGCGTTGATGGTGCTTGAGTTGTCGAACTCCAACGTATGTGCGTCGGCTCCAACGAGGACCTGACCAGACGTTGTATAGACCTTCATGGTTCCGTTAGAACTCTCGAAGCTTGTTACTCCGAGACTTTCGGACAGGGAGACCAGGGCTGTACTGCGTTGATCTTCAAGGTTTGCAGTGCTTTGTCCCTGAGCTTTCGCCTCAAGGATCTGGTCGTTAAGACGATCAATCTCGACGATTGCGATGTTGGCTGAGCGGACGCTGGATTCGATTTCACTGTCAGCGTCTTCCCGCAACGCCTGGACCTTTGTGGACAGGGTGTTCAGTTCCGATGTTACTGTGTCCAGGCTGCTCAAGGTCGCATAGGCTAGGCTCGTGCTTTCTGGCGTTCCAAGCAGATCAGAGACAGACGTTTCGAGGTCTGCAATTTTACTGGCAAGAGAGACGCCTGTGTCGTCGCTGCTTGTTGTCACACCGAGTGCCGACTGGAGGCTGTCGAGATAGTCAGCCGTCTTCTGTGCAGCGGCCGTTTCTGAGGTGGCCGATGTGAGCTGTTTTGTAAGGAGGCGGTTCACTCCGGATTGGATCGCACCAACTGATACGCCACTGCTTCCGCCAACGTATTTCTCAGCGGTCGTCGAAGCTTCTTTGCGAGTGTAGCCCTCGGTGTCGGCATTTGCGATGTTCGACGAGGTGACGGATAGTTGCACCTGAATTGCTGAAAGAGAGCTCGATGCAATTTGGCTGGAGGCGCTGAGCGTTGTCATAAGCAGATAGCTCCTTGCAGGCGGGTCAAGCCTCTCTTACAGGCCGCAGCGATACGGGTTCCGCAGGCCGGGAATCGTATTTTCCATTTCCTGAATAGGCAGATTGGGTTTGGCTTTCTTCTCGCACGACCCGCATGATGGTCTCGACACGGCGGTGGCTGGTCAGTTTCGCTTTTTCGAGATGGCGCGTGTTCTCGGCCAGGGCGACAGACAGTTCCCGATTGCGCTCCAGCATTTCTTCAAACAGCACCGGAGTTGCCTGCAGCAGGACGTGCTTTTGTGTTCTTACGGTCGTGATCCAGTTTTCGTATTCTTTAACCAAGGCTTGTTTGCGCACTACAAGATCCGCGATTTCGATGCGTCCGCCTGCCTGAAGGCGCTCGTTTTCTTCCTCCGTCACTGAGATGATGTCTTCAGCAACCTTAATCATATGCAGTATCGAGGCGTCGAGTTTGGCCAGGGTGTCCGGAGAAAGGGAAACTTGCATGTGATGTGTCCTTGGTTTCAAAACGTATCAGGAACGGTTTGACCGCGCCCTATTTGCCTGGTTGAGATAGGCTCCAGCTGCCTGACTGGCTGAATGTGCAAGTGAGAGCTCTGCAGTGATTTCATGGCCTTTTGCTTTCATCTCGCGAATAAGCTCCTGAAGCTCATGTTTGAGCAAAAGCAAGTTGAGCTGACCTGCCTGAGTTTCGGCTCGCTTCTCCAGCTGACCAAGTTCCGAAGTCAGTCGGCGCAAGCGAAGCACGTGGTCATCAGGGCTGGCGGGAGGTGTCATTATCTAACCGCATCCAGCAGCTTGTCGAACATGCTGTTGGCCGTCGACATGATCTGCGAAGAGGCTGAATAAGCCTGCTGAGCGGTCAACATACTGCTGAATTCTTCGCTCGTATCGGTCGTGCTCGATTCAAGCCGAAACCCTTTGATGGACCCGGCACCGTCATCTCCAGCTTCGTGTAAGGTGCTGTTTCCAGACGTGGAGCTGCGTGAATAGATGCCGCCGCTGCTTTCAGACAACCCATTCGGGTTGCCGAAAGTTGCAACCGGGATCTTGTAAATGACGCGATCTTCACCGTTGTCGAAGAAGGCTATGACTGATCCATCATCTGAGATTTCAACCGCGCTCAGTGTGCCGTAGGCAAGACCGTCCTGCGTCACCTTTTTCAAATTGATATCTGGTGTGGTTTCATCAGAGGCGTGCTGAGTCAGGCCATTGTCATCACCAACCGTTCCAAGGTTCAGTGAAATTTCACTGTCAGCGGCCCCGGTTGTCCAGTTTGAGATCTCAAATGTTGGCGGAGAAGGATTGGTTGACGCAAGCGAGCCGTCCTCATTGAAGGTGATCGCTATCGGAGTTGAGGATGTTGTGCCTGCTGCTCCGCCGGAAGAGGACAGAACAGGATCAGAGAGAACCATTTCCCATGAGTTCTCTCCTGTCTTTGTCCAACGCGCTTCAACCGTTGCACCGGTGCCGAGGGAATCAAAGACTTCAAGCGATGTGGTAAAGGTCGAGCCGTCATTGTTGGTCGTCGTGCCCGTAACCGTCTCTGTGCCATCTGCTCCAGCATCAGCGATGCCAATAGTTGCAAGATTGGCAGTCGTTAGTCCGGTGTTTGTTCCGCCGACACTGACATTGTCTATGGTGATGCTGGCGGTTGCACCGGCTGCATTACTTGCCAGTATTAAGCTGCCGCCTGCATCGATCGATGCACTTACGCCAGTTGTGGCGGTCTCCGCATTAATGGCTGCGGCAATGTCGCTGACGGTAATCGCGCCGGTCGTGCTTGTGCCAGCTGTTGCTGTGATCGACGTCCCATTAATATCGAACGAGAGGGTGTCACCATCATCAGCTGCGATATCGGACGAAAGGGCGGTGGTGATGGATGGAGATGTCTCAATCGTCTCAGGCCCTACTGCATCGGCGGGCAAATTGGCTTGAATTTCGATTGAAGTGGTCGCTTCCACCGAACTCTGGACGCTGTCCAGATCAATTGGGGCTAAAGCGTTTTCGCTGGCTCCGCCGGTTACATTACCTGCGTTATCTGTTGGCCACCCCATAAGATAGTAGCCGTTGTTTTCCAGATAGCCGTCGCTATCGATATCAAACTCACCATTGCGAGTGTAATAGGTTTGACCGTTCTGATTGTCGTCGGTAACAATGAAATACCCATCGCCCTCGATGGCCAGATCAGTGGCATTTGTTGATTCTGCAAGCAGGCCGCCTACTGTATTGTTTGACCTGTTCGTTGCCGTAACACCACCACTCGAGCTGCTGCCACTTCCTGCGACCAGACTGGAAAAACTCGTGTTTCCCGCTTTGTAGGCTGTTGTCTGGGAGTTGGCGAGGTTGTCCGATATATTCGCCAAGGCCTTGCTCTGCGCAGAGAGCGAAGACGTAGCGGCATTCAATGCACCCATGAGGCTCATGAGTCTCTCCTTAAATTTCTTGAATTGAGAGGACGTTTTTGACGGATACGCTGGAGCTTCCGATCATCAGAAGGCTTTCATCCCCGGTCATATCAATGCCGGTGACTGTCCCAACGACTGACGTAGAGCCGTTGACGTCATCTCCATCTGCATCTGTTGCATTGACGCTAAGTGTGTAGGAGGCGCCGTCGTCCAGCTGAACGCCGCTCGTGGTCTTTCCGTCCCAAGTGAAGGAATGACTTCCGACTGTGGTTTCGCCATCGCCTGACCAGACCACCTTGCCGTTTTCGTCGCTTATGCTGATTTTGGAACTCTCTGCATTAGAGCCGAGCTTGTAATTCCAGGTCGCAGCGCCGTCGGTCAGGGTGTTTGTATTTCCCGTCGCTTCAATTTTTTGGCCGATATAGCCCAGCCCGTTTTCGGAAATTGAACTGGACTGCCCGTTCGCGAGAGCTTCGGTGTTGTCTGCGGTATCTGTCTGCGCATCGTAGCTGGCATAGGAGACAAGCTTGTCGACGTAGCTGTTGGCGTCCATGGGGTCGAGTGGATTTTGATTTTGAAGCTGCTGCACCATCAATTGAAGGAAATCTGTGCTGGTAATGCCCAGATCTGTATCGCTCTTTGTAGATGCCGTGCTGCTCGTGGTGCTGTCGTAGTTTACCGAAGAAATGCTCACGTTGCGGGCCCCGCATGATTGATCGTGCATGGTGGGGCCAAATCGGGCGCTGCTGGCGCTTTGAAACTGGTCCCTTTAGTTAACAAACGGACCGGTCGCAATAATCAGGCGGAGAAAATGATAATAAATGCTAGGAAAATTTTGCCGAATACATTTTACCTATCGGTAAATAATGTAATTGTTAATTTTATTGAAGTAATAATTAACTTTATATGCTCTAAAAAAATCTAATTACTTAGATAAATATACAAATTTCGCTTTGAAGTCAGTTTATACTAATTATTATAGCCTTTTATTATGGCAGGTCATGCAGTGTCGTGCTGAGTGAGGGCGCGCATGTAAATGGCCAGGGTCCAGCCTTATGAAGCTGGAACTACTGACGTTGAAACGACAAAGGATTAAGGGGAGGTTTGAATCGCTATGCCTTGCTCAGGGGCAAGTGGCGTAGGGTTCAATGATTATGCGATCTGCCACAGGCCATTGGAAGCCATATGCAGACGTAACTGGTAGGTGGCGACACGAAGTCTGGTTTGTTCTTGAATCTCGTTAAAAACTCACCAAACCGGACTTAAACCACGTCAGTCAGCAGAGGGCGTATCGTTGCGCGCCTTGATGTCGTTTGCCGAAAAGCTCTCCTGGATTTTCTCTGCGAGACCCTTGGCGGGATGGTTCTGATGAACACTGGTCTGAAATGCGCGCGCGGTGATCCTGTCGGCTAGGCCTGAAGGAGCACGTAGAGGAGGGGTATGGGAGAGGAAGTTTTCCATGGTGTTGACCTCAGCAAGAAGGGCGTTTGCTTCCGGTGAAACATCGAGAAGCATTTGCGCAGCCAGTTGCTCAGCCCGAGGCCAAGAGGACATTTTGCCGCCAAGGCGATCAATTATGTCTTCAAAAGCCTCAAGACTCATGCCTGCGCAACTGGCTGTCATTTCGAATCCGACGTTAGGTCAACTTGTTGAGACCTTATATGTCGGAATATTTCCTGTCTAGCGCCTAGGCAACTTCGGAAACATGATGGTCTTCTCGAATATCTTCGACAAGTTTGGTGCCTGATCGTTCCGACAAGCTTGTCGCCTCAGCCCAGGCATTTCGGAGATCAACCAGTCCTATGGCCAATTTGACCAATTGTTCGGTTGGCTCGGGCTTGCGTGTCACCGAATTGATGACGGCAATATTCGTTGTGTAGGTGTTAAGCAACTGCTGGGCCAGAGCTCCACCTGTCTCCATGTCCAGGTTTTGGCGCAAACCTTTTAAAATACCGACAGCACGTTGGCTTCTGAGGTGTGCCTGATCATATTCCTTGGCGCGCAGATGTCTTGCAGTCATGATCAGGGAATTAAGGACCTCATCGAACAACAGGGTTACAGCGGCAACAGGCGGAACAGCGACAGCAGCTTTATGGTAAGCGCCGATTGCGCGGGACATTGTGTAGGTCATATTCAGTCGTTTCCGGTGTTCAGTAGGGCTTCCAGATAGGAAAGGGTCGATTCAGCTTCTGCAATTGCGGCCTGATACCGTGAGTATCTGGCTGCAAGCGTTGAACGGTAAGATTCTGCGCGGCTTTTGATCTCGGTCGAATCTTCTAGAAGGTCATCGTTGGTATCGGTCAGGCTGCTCATTAAGCCTTCGAGAAGTCCGCCTTCTTCATTTGAATAAATGTCGATTGCGGAATAGAGTTTTTCGGCAATGCCAGAGGAGAAGGTCATGTCGATGGACTGACTTTTATTGCCTGTGAAAACAAAAGTAATGCCTTCGTATATGCTGCCTTCTGCCCCCTGGATGCGGCTATCACTGATCGTGAAAAGGCTTGAGTCACCATCGACGGAAGCGCTGGCCAAATTTCCATCGTTGTCTACCGTAATGTCCAGTTTGAGATCTTCGGGCATGTTGGCTGGACGGTTCAGTATTGCAATGTCGGTTGAGCTCGCATCCATCTTAAATGTTAGAATGTCTTCAACTATGTCGAGATCGCTGAGCAGTGCGTCGTTCAATTCTGTTTCATCAAGCACAAGCATGTTGCTTGTGTCGTAGCTCAGGCCAAGAAAGGCCATGGATTCCTTGTCGATCACAGTAGAGAGCGCATCTGCGATCGCCGTATTTGCGGAGCGCAAAGTGCTGTCAGCAAACAGGACTGCCTCATCGGAAGCGTTGCCGCCGGCCGTGACGGCTTGTTGCGTGATGGCCCACTCGCGATAAGCGTTGTAGGCTTCAACAACATCTGTCACGGTTTGCTTGATGGCTCCCAGATCGTTCGAAATCTCGACGGCAACGGAATTCGCCTCTCCGGTTTCCTGGTAAATTGAAAAAGCTACACCATCGATCAGGTCGTCAATTTGGTTGGTTGACCGGGTAATTTCCACGCCATCCAAATTAATGATAGACGCCTGAGAGGCTTGCAGTTCATTTACAAAGATGCCGTTTGAATCTGTCAGACCAAGCTCTTCTGCTATGTCGTCTCCAGACACCGCGGTCATGGAGATATTTTGGCCTGTCTCGTTGCCGCTCAGGATCAGCTTGTAACTGCTTTCTGTGACTTTAACGACTGTGGCGGACACGCCGCTTTTTTCGGATGCAATATTGATCGCTTCCGCAATTTCGTCGAGGGTCATATCCTCTTCGATGGTGACTTCAACGGGTTCTACGGTATCAAGTCCGATGTTGAACGTACCGTTAAAGCCCAAGTCAGTGAGGTTGTCTGCGACATCGGCACTGGCAATTTTTTGCGCTGTTGCCAGTTGTAAAATCTTCAAGTCATAGGTCGTGATTGTCGCGTCTGGTTCGGCCGTTACCACGACCGCAGCCTCAGCGTTTACGTTACCAACTGAGGTCAAATAGGCCGCGCGCTGAGAAAAAATCCCATCTTTTTCAATCAGGCTGTTGTCTGATCCACGTATGCTAGATGCCGCATCGACAACACCTTGAAGCAAGGATTGCATTTCGTCATAGGCCGCGATTGAGGCCTCATTGGCGTCGATCTTTCGATCTATGGTGACGGCTCGGGTTTGCTTGGCCGCAACTGCGACCTCAACCAGAGCATTCCAGTCGATGTCTTCTGTACTGGCAGAATAATTGTAGTTTGTGGTTGTCGTTGCCGCAGTCTGTGTTGTGGCAGCAGGAGTTGATGTCGCAGAGGTTGTCGTGGCCATATCGCATCTCTCTCCTTTTGTCCGTCATCCAAGTGAATTTACAGGCGGCGGAAGCTGGGCCGCAGGCACAGGAGGCGTTTAAAACGCCACGCCTTGATCCTGCGCCTGCGACCCAAATCGCGATTACTGAATCAATCGCAGCAGGTTTTCAGGCATTTCGTTGGCCTGTGAAGCAGCAGCAACAGCTGCCTGAACCTTCACGCTGGCAGCCGACAATTTTGCCTGTTCAGATGCGATATCAACGTCAGCAATGCTGGAGTTGGCTGCTTCAAGGTTTTCGATGCTGGTTTCGAGCTGAGTTGAGCGGAACTCGAACCGGGACATGGTTGCACCAGTTTCTGCACGGGCGTTTGAGACTTCATCAATCGCTCGATCCAGAACCGCGAGAGACTCTTCAGCACCTTCCTGTGTGGAAATATCAAGATCCTCGATGCCCAGGGACGATGCTGTGAGTTCGGTGATCTTGAGGTTGATGGTGTCCTTGAAATCCGAGCCAACAACAATATCTGCACCGGTCGTATTCGCTTCGACGGTTGTTCCAACAGCTTCTGTGTCTGTAATGACCAGATCAGCTGCGGTAACGCCTGTAAACCCTGTCAGGCTCAAAGATGCGTCTGCGCCATCGTCTCTTGTTTGAATGACAAGATTGCCGTCGGTGTCGGCGGAGGCAATGTAGTCATAGTTGTTATTTTCTGCCAGGGAAGTGTTGATGGCTTCAGCAAGTTGATCGGCAGTAAATGTCTGTGTAGCCGCACTATTTGCGTCGCCAATTTCAACAGCTGTGGAGCCAATTGTTAAGGATGCAGTCGCGCCTGCTGCCAGTACCAGCGAATCCTCGGCAGTTCCTAGAGCGCTCGTGTCAGCAAGATTCAAATCTGCTGAAGTGAAGACCGTGGCGCCAGATGCCGCAAAGTCGGACACTGACACTTCAAGATCATCGGTCAGAACCAGATTGCCGTTGGCATCCAGTGAGGCTGGTGTTCCACCAGTTGCGCCGTTGATCGCAGTAACGATAGCGGCTGCGGTGATCGTTTGGGCGTTATTGTCTGCACTGTCACCAAGCGTCACAGTTGATTCTGTGCCGCCGACGTTAATGGTGAAACTTGCCGTTTCGTTAGCTGCAAGGGCCAAATCGGCAAGAGCACCAGTTCCAGTAAGAGTTGCGGCTGCGTCAGCGACATCTGACAGGGCACCTGTGATGCTGGCTGTGGTTTTGACTGTGTCATCGGAGAAGTCACTGGTGCCGTCGAGCAGGCTCTGTCCATTGTAACGTGTGGAGGTGGAAATCGCGTCGATTTCCTCCTTAAGCTGGGAGAATTCAGCTTGAATATACGCACGTTCCACGTCGGTCACAGTGCCGGAGGCAGATTGTGAGGACAGGGTTTTCATCCGGTCCAGAATGTCACTGACATTGGCCGCGCCGCCATCTGCGGTCTGAAGAATGGAAATACCATGGGATGCGTTGGTAGAGGCCTGCTCCAGCGCTGACACGTCCGATGAGATTTTTGTCGAAATGGCGATGCCTGCTGCATCATCAGATGCGCGGGTGATGCGCGAGCCACTGGCCAACTTGGCGAGAGAGTCGGACTGGCTTTCCGAATTTGCATTCAGGTAGCGAACGGCTGTGTTCGCCGCGGTGTTTGTCGAGATAACGGGCATGTTCAACTCCTGATAACGTTGGGGCCACGCCCCATGTTTCAGGCGCGGTCTTGGCGCAGATCACTTGCGCATATTCCTTCAACGCAGAAGGGCCCGGTTTTCAGGCGGAGTTAATTATGTGGACCGTTTGGATTGGTTAACCATTTGTAAATGTTGATAATATTTCACCGCCATTGCTGCGCAACAAATGGCGTAATTTCTGACGTCCGCGCTTTAAAAGGGATTCAACAGCGGATACTGTCGTATCCATAATTTCAGCAATTTCGGTGTTGCTAAGGTTTTCATTATAGGAAAACACAAGCGCAATACGCTGTTGATCTGGAAGCTTTGTCATGGCTTCTTTTAAGGTGTCGCTGGCCTCTTGTTGAACGAGAGATTGCACCTGATCCTGTCTGTCGTCTTCCAGCTCCGGCAAAGTCTCCATGGTTTCGACCTTGGGGCGGCGCAGAAGATCAATGCATCTGTTTGACACAACGCGGTATAGCCAGGTCGAAAAGCGTGCCCTGTCTGGCTGCCAGAGGTCCCTCTTGGTCCAAACCTGCAGGAAAGCTTCCTGCACAACGTCTTCGGCATCGGATGGGTTGCGAAGGATCCGGACGGCAACTGCATAGCCGCGGTCAATGTGGCGTTCGACCAGCAGGCGATAGGCGGCTTCGCTGTCGCGTCCGATTTCGAATAACAATTCATCGTCGGTCATCGCGTTGAGCTCTGCCATATTTACCTTTGCGGATTCTGATCGCTCCGCCAGAAAATCCGTTTGGCTACTCATCGTCGATTGAACCCGGTCTTGGGATTGAGCACCCATGGTAACCGCCCCCTTGCGTGGTCGCCTGTGCAGACCTTTGTTGATCTGCGCACGTGTATTCAACGCGGGGCGGTCTGAAATCAGGCGCATAAAAATAAATTAAATTATTGTATTTACTGGGAATTTTCTGCCTATCGGCAGGAAATATATGCCTATTTGTTTGATTTGTGTTTATTGTTTTAGTATTCACAGAGAGTTGCCTTCACATTTTATTTAATCGTCAAAATTTTAGGCGGGCTTTATTTTTTATTTGAGTGCCGGGATGGTTTTTGTCGTTCTGTCATCTCTGATATACTTGTGTGTTGCTTCTGCTTTTTGTCACGTTGTGTCGTGCTCTGTGTCGTCTGGGGGGCTGACGGTTTTTTGTTGGTTAAGAGTGAATGGTAAGTCATTTTTTGCTTCGGTTGTCGGGTTGTGTCAGGCTCCTTCGGTGATTTTTGAGGGTGATGTGGAGTTAAGTAACTGTATTAAATAACTTTTTCTCCATTTTGATTTTTTGGTTGTTTTTTTATAACTCACCACTTCTCTAAGGTGTCTTTGGTCCTGAAGAAAGATTTTAGCTGATTCCATCGTTCTTTTTGACAATACTGCATTGGCGTCCTTGTGGGCAAAAAATTCCTACCGTTTTCACGGAATTAATAATTATACATTTCTGAATATTTCTGACGCTTCTGCTTTTTTGTACTTGGATTGTTGGTCTTCTGTTGCAAAAAGTCTTTCATCACAAAACTGCGGCGGAACTTGTGCAGTTCCGGAGGGCTTGGGGTGCAGGGGCGTAAAATTGCATTCACTGGTCGATTTGGAATAGGCCGGATGACGTGCTGCAAAGACTTGTAAACCATCCATCCACCACTGCCTTTGCAGGTTCAGCGCCAGTGGAGCCAATTTTGTGAGTCTGGACCCTGGGTGTTAACTGCCCGCTGACAGGCTGTATTTGTCCTGTTATCCTTCCATTCTTGGGCAACATGAGATCGGCATGCGCATGGAAGAACCAGAAATTATCGTATCGCGGTACTCGCGAACCTACGAAGAAGATGGCCTCAGTCTGGAAATCTGTATCTATCGTTTGGTAGGGGCTGAATGGACGCTGGAAATCGTGTCTGAAGATGGCTGTTCGACGGTCTGGGACGATCCATTTGGCTCTGATGAAGAGGCTCTCTTCATTGCCTTGAAGGCGATTGAAGAAGATGGGGTCGAAAGCTTTTCAAATGAAGGTGGTGATGTTCCCACTGTTCATTGAGTGTATTGAGGGCGGCCTGGGTGGTTGAGGCGGGCTGCCCCGGATCTGTTTAATCGCGCGTTGATGCTTTTTTGCTCCGGCCGTGGCGCGCATTGCACCGGGTGCTATCCATCGATAGATGCCGTGAGGTTCTGCGTACTCACCTAAATTACTTATGATCTTTTTTCGCGCACATCATGTTGGTTTTCGCGCATTGCGAACGATTATGCCGCATCTTATTTTCTGTCTAACAAAACCACTCAACCTTGGGATTTTAGGCATGAAATATTTTTCAATCGGTCTTCGCGCACTTCTGACGCTGGCTTTCGTGGGAGCAGGTGCTGCCAAACTTGCCGGCGTAGACATGATGGTTGCAACCTTTGACGCCATCGGCGTTGGTCAATGGTTCCGCTATGTAACAGGGGTCATTGAAGTTGGCGGTGCTGTGCTGTTGTGGGTGCCAGGCCGTCAGGTTCTTGCTGCATGTTTGCTCGGTGCCACGATGGTCGGCGCGGTCTTGGCTCATGTGTTTATCCTCGGAGCTACCGAAGGCGTTCCGGCCATCGTGCTTGGCCTGATTTGTACGGCTGTGATCTATCTGCACCGCGATCAAATCAATAAAACGCCACAGCGGGCCTCCTTCTGAGTTTTACTTTGAGCGGAGTTTGAAATGGAAATCGGGATCGACAGTTTTGCGGCCTTTTTGCCCGAAACAGAAAATCGCGCATTTGTGCCTGCATCCGAACGGATGGAGGCGCTTCTAAGCGAAGTGGAAACGGCAGATCGGGTCGGGCTTGATGCTTTTGGGGTCGGCGAGCACCACCGCGCAGAGTTTCTGGACGCGGCACCTGCCGTTATTCTGGCTGCTGCGGCGGCCCGCACAAAGACCATACGGCTGAACAGTGCCGTCACCGTGCTCAGTGCTGCCGATCCTGTTCGGGTATTTCAGGACTTTGCCACCATTGACCTGATCTCGAAAGGGCGGGTTGAAATCGTTGCAGGGCGTGGATCCTTTGGCGAGGCTTACCCGCTGTTCGGCTTCGCAAGAGAAGACTATGACGCGCTGTTTGCAGAAAAGCTCGGCCTTCTGATGAAACTGCGCGAGGAAACCCATGTGACGTGGAGCGGCAAGTTTCGCCCTGCGCTGACCGGGCAGGGGGTTTACCCTCGCCCCGTACAGGCCAAGTTGCCGATTTGGTTGGGCGTGGGCGGCACTCCGAATTCTTTCGTGCGCGCAGGCGTCTTGGGGCTTCCTTTGATGATCGCAATCATTGGCGGCAGTTTTGATCGGTTTCGTCCGCTCGTGGACATGTACTACGAGGCCGGACGCCGTGCGGGGCATGGACCTGATTTGCTGAAAATCGCCATTCACGCCATGGGATTTGTTGGTGAGACTGACGAGATTGCGCGTGATGCCTTCTATTCGGGCTGGGCGCGTGTCATGACCGAAATAGGCCGTGAACGCGGGTTCCCACCGGCCAGTCGCGCTCAGTTCAATGAACTCTGCGGTCCGCACGGTGCCTTTTTGGTCGGCAGCCCGCAAACGGTACGTGATAAGATGATTGCTGCGAACCACGTCATGGGCGGTATCTCTCGGATCACGTTCCAAATGAGCACGGCGATGCTCGAAACGGAGCAAATGCAGCGCTCAATTACACTGCTTGGCACAGAGGTCGCACCAGAGGTTCGGGCGGCACTTGGCTAGAGCACGGACCGACAAATCAGGTTCAAATGGCAAGCCGACAGAACATGATAAACGTGCGGACTTTAGAACGTGAGCTCATCTGAGCGAAAAATCGCATGAAAGGCAATGTTATGAAACAACAAGATAAAATCTTGATTATCGGCGGTGGTTTCGGTGGGGCGCGGGTCGCCAACGATCTGGCTAAGGCCGGTTTTAATGACGTGACTTTGGTGGATCGCAAGGACTATTTCGAAGTCACATATTCGACGTTGCGCACGTTGGTTCAGCCTGAAATCGGTGACAGGGCACGCATGAAGTATGCGGAGTTGATCAACTGCAAATTCGTGCAGGGTGACGTGAGCGAGCTTCGGCACAATGAAGCACTCATGGCTGATGGGCAGGTCTTGCCATTTGACTATGCGGTGGTGGCAACCGGGTCTTCCTATGGCAGTTTTCCGGTTGCAAAATCGGACAAACAGTTGACCATTGAAGGCCGCAAAAAAGAATTCACAGCGGCGCATGATCAACTGGAGAACGCATCGTCTGTTCTGATCATTGGTGGTGGTCCGGTGGGCGTTGAATTGGCCGGTGAAATCATAGGCCAATACCCGCAGAAATCTGTCACCCTTGCCCAGGGATCAGGCCGACTTCTTGACGCTTTGGCCCCAAAGGCCAGCCGGTTGGCGGAAACGCAGTTGGCCTCTCTTGGGGTCAACATTCTGCTCAACACACGCCTGTCAGAAACGGACGAGTTCTACCGCAATTCAGACGTGGTTTATCTCTGCGTTGGACAGAAGCCGAATACGGCCCTGATGCAGACCAATTTTGCAGGCAGCGTGACAGATCGCGGACTGATCAAAGTCGATGCATCCTTGCGTGTTGAAGGCACGCAAAACCTTTATGCCTTGGGCGATTGCTCAAACGCGCCTGGTCTGAAACTTGGCTATCTGGCGGATATTCAGGCAACGCTTTTGGCCAAGAACATTGTTGCAGCTGTTCAGGGCAAACGCAGCAAGCCCTACAAGAGTTCACCTGATATGGCGCTGATTCCAATCGGGCCGGAAAAAGGGTTCGTACAGCTCCCCTTTATGGTCACAACCTTTCGTCCCTTGGTCAATATGAAACAAAAGGACATGTTCATCAGTCGCCAGTATGGCAACCTGGGCATCAAACGCTGATCGCACGAATTGGGGCAGATGGCGATCTGCGATGGGCGAAACGCTGTGACCGATAAAGCAGCAGGATTGCTGTTTCGGACGGATCAAGTTCAGGCCGGTTGTTGCCTGAACTTCTTCATCGGGGCAAAGGCCTGGCTAATTTCTCTTTGCCTCGCCCCAGGAGACAATCACCGGTTTCTCCAGTTCACTGACGGCCATAATCTTGCAACGTACACCGAATACCTGGGAAATATTCTGCTCCGAGAGAACGTCAATTGTAGGACCATCTGCGGCCACTTTTCCGTTCTTGAACAGCACCACGTGATCCGCATAGCGCATCGCCATGTTCAAATCATGCAGAACAAGGACAAAGCTTCGTTTTCTCTCCGTTTTGAGGCGACTGATCAGATCCAGGAGCTCGAAGGCATGGGCGATGTCTAGGTGATTTGTCGGTTCATCCAGGAATATTCTGGCAGCATCCTGAGCCAATGTCATTGCAATCCAGGCGCGCTGGACCTGGCCACCCGAAAGCTGGGCAAGTGCACGGTCTTGCAACTGTAGCATCTCGGTCGCCTCGAGGGCTGTGTGGCAGGCTTGTTCGTCTTTCTTAGAAAAAACGGAGAACGGGCCGCGGTGGGCAAAGCGGCCCAGTCGTACCAGTTCTGCAACGGTTAAATCGGATGGCGCATTTGGGGATTGCGAGAGCATTGCGACCTTACGAGCCAGCTCTCTCGCGTTCCAGTCAGCCACTGGTTTGCCGGCAATTTCCACATCTCCGGCAGCCGGTTGGTGAAGACCGCGCATGACTCTCAGAGCTGTCGACTTCCCGCTGCCGTTCGGACCGCAAAATGCGATGATCTTGGCATCCGGCAAGTCGAGGCAGATTTCCTCAAGGGCGATAGAGCTATCGTATTTGACAGTAAGCCCGTTCAGGCGGGCAAGAGTATCAGGCATTGTAGCGCCGCCCTTTGACGAGGAGATAAAGAAACAGTGGCGCGCCGACAAGTGAGGTCAGGGCACCGGCGGGCAATTCAAGGGGCGGTGCGATGGTTCTCGCGAGCGTATCGGCTCCGAGCACAATCAAGCCTCCTGTCAGGGCGGTTGAAACAAGGTATCCAGATCGGAACTGGCCATGCAGCATTCTGGCGACATGCGGCGCAACAAGGCCAACGAAACCGATCGCTCCCACATGAGCTGCTGCCAATGATGTCAACAGGACGGCAACCAACAGCAAGATGAACTGCGAGCGCATCAGATCCACGCCCGTTGTCCGCGCACTTTGCGGATCAAGAGCCATCTGCCCTATCGCAAGCCTCTGATAGAAGAGAATGGGCAATACGGCGCAAAGGCCTCCGGTCAGCGTCCAGACGTCGTTCCAGTGGGCCGCCCCAACCGAGCCTGTCAGCCAGATGAGTGCCTGGCTTGCCCGGTACACCGGCCCCACAATGATAAGCATGGTGACCATTGCCTTGGCCAGCGCGGCCAGGGCAATGCCGTAAAGAATGATCTTCAGGGGTTTATTGCCCCCCTTGTCGGAGGCCACCAGAACCATGACAAGGGTACCGAAGAGGGTCGCCCCGCAAACAGCGCTGACCGGCTGCCAGGCAATGGACACCAACAAATTGTTGGCATCGTCGGAAAACAGCCACAGGAACAGGACCACCCCGACGGCGGCACCATCCGTGATGCCGAGGACAGAAGGTGAGGCCATCGGATTGCGGGCCACCCGTTGCAACAGCGCGCCGGCAAGGGCAAATGCGGCCCCTGCCAAAACAGCCAGCAGAACACGAGGCAGGCGCAACGTCCAGACAATCACGCCATCAATGCGCGTTCCCTGGCCAAGGAGTGCTGCCACGACGCGCTCCGGTGGCATGAAACTTGAGCCAATTCCGACCGCAGCCACAAAGAGCCCAAACAGGCAAAAAATGAGAGGCAGGAGCCGCGATGATGGCGACAAGGCAATGTTCATGGAGCCAGTCTCATTGAGCGAAGCCCCTTTTCTGCCTGAGGAGGTGAATCAAGAGAGGCACTCCGATCAACGCAAGAACCGCACTCATAGGCGCTTCCCCCGGAGCGACGATAACCCGGGCCAGGATGTCGGCGCTGACCGCAATTAACGCGCCTATCAGCAAGGTGACAAAGATCAGTCCGGTGGCTGATGGCTGATGATTTCGCAATAAAAGACGGGCCATATGGGGCGCTGCAAGCCCAAGAAAGAGAATTGGCCCGGCCATGGCAACGGATCCTGCGGAGAGCAGTGCGGCCAACAACAGGCCTGTCAGACGGGCAAAGCGAACATTGACGCCGACGGAACTGGCACTGCTGTCATCCATCCTGAGAACGTCCAGACTGGATGACAGAAACAGGGCGCCGAGGGCTCCAACCAGAAGCATCGGGATGCCGAAAACGAGTAAATCCAGCGGGCGATCCGCAAAGCTGCCCGATATCCAGAAAAGCAGGGTTTCCAGTGCCGTTTCGTCAATCAGAAGCAGGGTCTGCGTAAAAGATCCCAAAAGCGCTGCGATTGTGAAACCGGCCATCAGCGTGGTCGCTGGTTTCCCGACACCGCCAGAAACTGCAGACAGGTAAAAGACGATGGCCGTTGTGCCAATCGCACCTAGTGTTGCGAACGCGCCAATGTGGAACAAACTGCTGAAGCCGAAAAAATAGATGCCGAGCGTGACACACAAGGCTGCGCCTGCATTGACCCCGAGCAGCCCCGGCTCGGCCAGGGGATTGCGGGTGACATATTGCATCAATAGACCAGATAGCCCGAGCGAAGCACCGGCTACAATGCCGATCAAGGTGCGCGGCAACCGCAAGGTCGTGATGATCAGGGCTTCTACCCCGCTGTCTCCCGTCAAGGCGGACCAGACAGTACCGGTTGAATAAAACGTTAGCCCTGCATGAAGGCTGAAGACAGCAGCTGCGCAGAGCAAAAGCATCAGCCCGGCAACAACGTTTCTCACGCAGCGATCTCCCGATTGACAAATATTCCAGTTTTGTCAGATACACCTGTTTAATTATTGAAGCAAATACTCATAAATTGGAGGAATTCTAATGAAGACATTCTTGAAGGCTTTGGGCATACTGCCCCTTTGTGCAGTGCTCGGAGTAACCTGTGCACTGGCCCGTGATGTGACAGACAGTATGGGGACCGTGGCGGTGCCTGATGCACCGAAGCGGGTTGTCGTCCTGACCAATGAAGGCACCGAAGCGCTGTTGGCGCTCGGTGTAATACCGGTCGGTGCGGCGAATTCCTGGAACGGCTCCCCGTGGTGGGATCATATCTCCGATGCGATGGAGGGAGCGGTGCCGGTTGGAAAGGAAAGCGCGATCAACCTTGAAATGATCGCCGCGCTTGAGCCGGATCTTATTCTGGCAAACAAGCAGCGTCACGAAAAGATCCATCCGCAACTGACTGCCATCGCTCCGACCGTTATGTCCAAGGAACTTCGCGGCGACTGGAAGATCAACTTCCGCCTTTATGCCGAAGCTCTTGGCAAACAAGCCGAAGCCGATGAGGCCATCGGCGCCTATGATGCGGCCGTTGCTTCCTTGAAGGAGAAACTCGGTTCTTCTTTGGAGGAGGAGGTTTCCGTGATCCGCTTTGTACCCGGGCAGATCCGCATCTATCAGCTCGACAGTTTTTCCGGCGTTTTATTGAAGGACATCGGCTTCCATCGTCCTGCGAACCAGAATGTGGAAGAATTTGCCATCCGTACAGGCAAGGAGAGCATTCCGCAGATGGATGGCGACAGGATCTTTTACTTCACCTATGACACGGGCGACGGCAAAGGCCGTTCTCTGGAAGACGAAGTTCTCAGTGATCCCCTTTGGCAGTCTCTTTCTGCTGTTCAGGCCGGTAATCTCCACAGGGTCAGCGATGCCATCTGGAACACCGCTGGCGGCATCATCGCCGCTCAGCTGATGCTCGATGATATTGCTGAGATCTACGGGGTGAAATAACACACTCTAGGTGTGGGTTCTAAGAAGGTTGTTCATTCCATAGCCCTTGAAACTGATTTGGATCGCACCAAACAGTTTCAAGACTTCAAAGTTAATGAACAACCTTTTTAGAACCTACACTTGGGACGTCTTTGTGAACCATCTCAATATAGAAGATAATGATCCAGGAATTTCAGTCTTGATCGACAAAGTTGATTGAAATCGCATACGAACCAATCATGTGTCCGCGATTGAGAAATCATGACACAATGGGTTCGTGATTGCGAAGAGGTGCTGCAAATTTTGGGTAAGAGCTTTCCACCGGGCATAACGCTTCGGCACTTGCGTGCCCTTGTTGCGCTGTCAGATCTAAAACTGGTCGCACGGGTGTCTAAGGCACTTGGGGTGTCGCAGCCAGCCGTGTCAAAACAGATCGCCGAGTTGGAAAAGATCGTTGGCGTGCCTGTTGTTGCGCGGGAGCGTAACAGGCTTTACCTGACGCCGATTGGCACCCGCCTGGCGGATCATGCGCGTCAAGCGCTTGGGCAACTTGACCGCGCAGCATTCGACATTGAGGCGATGATAAGCGGGGTTTCAGGCTCTGTATCTGTCGGTGTTGTCAGTTCGGTCTCCCCAGCTCTGTTACCCGGCACCATTGCATTGTTCAAGCGCAGCACACCGCAAGCAAATGTATCCGTTTCTGAAGGGCACTTTGTCGAACTGTTGCCACAACTCGAGGCGGGGAAACTGGATCTTTTGATCGCAAGGATTTGGCAGCCTCAGGAGCTGGCTGGTATTGACCAGATGGCATTGTTCTCAGAGCCTGTCGTCGTTGTCGCCGGGCGTAATCATCCGCTTGCGCAAGCAGGTGATGTACAATGGGCAGATGTCGCCAGTTATCCCTGGATATTGCCGCAGGCAAACTCGGTCGCGCGGCAGGCTGTGGACGCACTTTTTGCAGCAAATGGACTGTCGCCACCCAACAATACAATTGCATCCTTGTCGCTTGCCCTGAATTTTGAGCTCTTACGGGCAATGCCCGCGCTTGGCTTGCTGCCGCAACGACTTGCTCAAGCGCAAGCTGCGCGGGGCGACGTCGTGGCTTTGCCGCTTGATACACGTGACTTGTTGTCAGAGGCACGCTGCTTTTGGCGTAAAGACCAAATTTCGAAGAACGCGGCGTTGTCGCTGTTCCTCAAATGCCTGCAGCAAACAACGGAGGATATCAAAACCATTCCATTTGGTTAATGTATAAGGTCTGTATTTCACTATTTTTTGCGAAACCAATTCCCTACCTTAACCAAATGCACGGTTTGGGAGGACTTTGGTGCTTGTACGTTTATTCACAAAATTGATGGTAATCCGTTGAGCAACGCACATACGATTGCGCTTTCAGCCTGCGAGATCCTTGCGGCCTTCGAGGATGGCAGCTTGACTCCAAGCGCTTATCTTGCAGTCTGTCTGGAAGAAATCGCCCGCTTTAACCCCAAGATCAACGCTTTGACGTCTATGGATGTCGAAGCTGCCATAACCAGCGCCGCTGCCGCGACAAAGCGCTGGCAGGCTGGATGCCCAAAGGGGCCACTTGACGGCCTGCCGATTGGCGTCAAGGACCTGCAGAATACCAAAGGAATGCTCACCACGCACGGCAGCATCCGCGGGCGCAGCTACATACCGGACGTGGATCTGCCTATGGTCGCACACCTGCGTGCGGCGGGGGCAATCATCCTTGCCAAGACAAATGTTCCGGAAATGGGGGCCGGAGGAAATAGCCGCAATCCGGTCTGGGGTGCGACCGGCAACCCGTTTGATGCCAATTTGATTGCAGGCGGATCTTCTGGCGGTTCCGCTGCGGCGCTCGCAGCCAATCTCCTACCCCTATGCACAGGCTCTGATACGGGCGGATCCCTTCGGATGCCTGCCGGGCTTTGTGGTATCGTAGGGTATCGTCCATCGGTTGATGTGGTCTCTCACCCCACGCGGCCTCTGGGCTGGTCTGGGATCTCCGTGCTTGGGCCAATGGCACGCACAATGGATGACCTTACGTTGATGCTGGACGTATGCCAGGGTCACGATCCAGATGACCCCTTGTCTGCTCCTTCGGCCCCTGATCGCTTCAAGGCGCTGCCTTCGGTGGCATTGAAAGACTTGCGCGTTGGTTTCAGCGAGGACTTTGGCGGGGCACCTGTGGATCAGAACATTCGCGAGATCTTTCGTACCCGTCTGGATCTGCTGCGCCCCCATGTTAAAGAGTGTCGCACGGTGGACCTCAATCTGGGGGATATGGACCGCTGTTTTGACATTCTGCGTGCCGAAAGTTTTGGTGTGGCGTTTGGCGAGGGTGTCAAAGAAGACCCTGACAGCTTTGGTGCTCACATCAAGGAGAACGTCGACCTTGGACACACCATGTCATTGTTTGACCGGGGCTGGGCTCATGCCGAACAGACCCGTATTCTGCGCAAGTTCAACGGGCTGATGGCCGAATTTGATATCATTGTCCTGCCTACGTCCCCGGTATCACCCTATAAGTGGACCCAATCCCATCCTAATGAAATCGACGGGCAGATAATGGATATCTATTATCGCTGGCTGGCGCTGTGCTATCGTGGGTCCTTGACAGGTGGACCTGCAATCACGCTGCCTTGCGGGCGCGATCATGCCGGAATGCCGTTTGGGCTTCAAATGCTGGGGCCTGTGGGGGGAGATGTTAGTTTGCTGTCCGCTGCAAAGGAGTTTGAGACCTTATTCGCCGGCTCTGTCGAGACCTCGCGTCCTCTGGCTGATATGGAGAACCTGTCCCCTTCAGATATCGATCTTCGCTCTATTGTCACACATCCACCCGAGTTGACGGCAATGACTACTGCCGATACGGGTATACTGCGGACGGCTGTGTAACATGTGGCTGATCCCTCTTGTCTTTTTCATCCTGCTGATCAGCGGCACGGCTTTTGCCTATATGATGGGCGCAGTGTCCGTGCTGACCTTTATCGCTGTCGACAAGGAACAGTACCTGTCGATCCTGCCGCAGCGCATCTTTGCCCAGCTTGATGTCTTCGCCTTCATGGCGATGCCGCTGTTCATCCTGACCGCGGAGATCATGAGTCGCGCGGGGGTGACCCGCAGCTTGATTGATTTTGCCATGTCCATCGTTGGCCGGTTTCGCGGTGGTCTGGGCCATGTGAACATTCTCACCAGCGTTTTTTTTGCGGGCATTTCCGGCTCCGCGATTGCTGACAGCGCCGCTCTGTCACGTACATTCGTGCCCGAGATGAAAGCGCGTGGCTATGATGCGTACTATGCCGGAGCCATCACTGCGGCATCATCGATGATCGGGCCGATTATTCCACCGTCAATCATCATGATCATCTATGGCGGTTTGACCGGCGCCTCGGTCGCAGCGCTGTTCATTGCAGGCGTGGTGCCCGGCCTGTTGCTTGCAGCAGCGTTGATGGGCTTGAATGCGATCATTGCCCATATAAAGGGACACCCCGGCGGCGCTTCCGACGATCTGCCGCGCTTCTTGCCCAGCTTGCTCAATGCTGCTCCGGCTTTGTGCCTGCCAGTTGTGATCCTCGGTTCGCTGGTGTTCGGCCTGGCTACACCAACTGAAGGTTCGGCAATTGCGGTGTTTTTCGCACTATTGGCCGGACAGTTTTACAAAGGCCTAAACTGGAAAATGATCTTTGACGCGGTCGAAGCCACGGCAAAGATGACCGGTACGATCTTTATCATTCTGGCAGCGATTTCGGTGCTGGGCTATCTGGCGGGGCAATTGGGCTGGTCGCAGGCATTGGCCGAATGGGTCGACTCTTTCGGCCTGACGGGTACAAAGTACCTGTTTTTTCTTGTCGGTATTTTCCTGATCGCGGGCATGTTTATGGACACTCCCGTGGCACTCACTTTGCTGATCCCTTTGTTTGCCCCCCAGGCGTTGGAGCAAGGCATCAGCCCGATCCAACTTGGCATCGTATTGTGTTTTAACCTTTGCGTCGGCCTGATTACGCCACCTCTGGGCAAATGCCTTGTGGTCGTATCCGCGCTGACCAACCTCAACTACTGGCGGCTGGCCTATGCCGCACTACCCTTTATTCTCGTTCAGGTGCTGTTGCTAATGGCACTGGTCTATTGGCCGGAAATCAGCCTCGCCTTACCGCGCCTGTTCGGGTTTTCTGTGAACTAACCCAAGGGAGGAAAATCAATGAAACTTATGGCACTTACACTTGCGGCATGTCTTGCCATGGCCACATCTGCAACAGCAGAGGTCAAAATTGCGCTAGACGGGAAACCGGACCTGAAACAATCCGGCTCGTACAACTGGTCCCATACCTTTGCCAAGGCCCTGAACGAAGGCGGCATGGAGACACGCGAAATGCCGCGTGGATCTGTCGGCAATGAGGCAGAGAAATTCGACCAGGTCTCAACCGGTCTGCTGGAAATTTCGATGTCCGACGTACGCGCCGTCGCGCAGGTTGACCCATTCATCTACGGCGTTCGTCTGCCTTATATCTTTGACAACATCGCCCATATGGACCGCGCATTGGCTGCCGGCGACGTCTATGCCCGCATCAACAAAAACCTTGCCAAGCAAGACGTGATCCTGCTGTCTATGGCACCACTCGGGCCGGCTTCAGGCATTATCACCACAACCCAGGCTGTGCGTTCGCCCGCCGATATGTCCAGCCTGCGGATGCGGGCCTTGGACGATGCACAAATCGCGATGTATCAGGCTTGGGGATCAAGCGGCACGATCGTGCCTTGGGGCGAAGTCCCCGCCGGCCTGCAAACGGGTGTGATCGATGGCTACCTGAACTCACCCTTCATACCAGTGATGTTCGGCCAGACAGACTTTGTGAAAAACTTTGCCACCGCCGATGTCATCTGGCCACTGCGAGCCGTGATTGCGTCAAAATCCTGGTACGATGGATTGTCAGATGCGGATCGCGCAACCGTTGATGCGGCAGTTGTCACAGCTAATGCCGCCACCCGCGCATGGCTTGATGAGGCCGCAGAAAAGGGCCTGACCGCGCTGGAGGATAAGGGCGTAACAGTTCAGCGTCTGACTGATGAGGAACGCGCTGTGTTCCGTGAAGCATCCTTGCCGGTCTACGATTCAGACCTGATGTCCGCAGAAGATACAGCGCTGTGGAAGAAACTGTCTGACGAAAACCGCTAAACCAACGGGCGGGCTGCACCCGTAGCCCGCCCGGCCCAAGACCGGAGCCAGAGAATGCGCCATCTCATCATCAGCACCAGCGACCGCTTGCACTTGATCATGCGCCGCCTTGCTGTCTTTGCTGTCTGTGTGATGTTCGTAACAGTCGTCGTGCAGATCATCGCGCGCTATGTTTTCTCTTCGCCCCCCGTCTGGACCGAGGACGTTGCCCGCTACGCGATGGTATGGACCGGGCTGCTGGGCGCCACGCTTTCGTTCAAGACCCGCTCGGACGCGGTCTTGATGCAGAGCGTGTTTCCGGAGCCCCCCCATATTCTGGCGGCCTTGGCCAATGCAATCCAGAGTGCGGCCGTGCTGACCTTTATTATGCCTGTGATATATTTCTGCTTCATCGGGCTAAAGGGTGGTTTCGCAAAAGGATATCTTGCACGGCAATCCGGTCTGACGGCGGACACCCTTGGGATACCAATGGTGTGGATTTCCGTGGCAGTCCCTGTATCTATGATCATCATTTTACTTCACCTCTTTGCCAGATGGGCAGGAGATGATGCGTCTGAAAATACTGCCAACCAGCTAGACTGAACGCCCCCTTCCTGGGCAAGATCTGAAGGGTGCATGGTGTTGAAGTTCTGACGATTGAGCTCGCCCGGAACGCTAGGCCACTATCCATCGGCCATAAACTGTAACGGTCTATATTGAGAGCCGGTTCGTTCAGCTTGCAAACATCGTGATTTTTCGGTCCATATTATTTGCGAATAAGCGTTTTCTTAAAAAAATTCACGATGGTTTGATTGGTTTCTGCCAAAAATTTTGCTCTATCAAAGCCGTCAGGGTCTTTTGCTGGCTCGCCAACTTCCCCAGCAATCCCATTGGGAAATGGAGAGAGAAATGCGTAGTGATGAAGCCCTTCAACTACGTGATAAATGTGTTCGTTAGGTAGAAGCTTATGAACGTTCTCTGCGTGATAGGGAAAGCGAAGAGATTGATCTGCCCCTGCCCGAATCAGCATGACAGGTACTTGTGTTCGCGACATATCATCAAAAAGTAAGCCTACTGGAGCGGCTGCGACGACAGCTTTGATCCGTGAATCAAACACGTCTTGGGTCAAGTTCACATTGGGCATCGAATAGAGCATGCGCCTCGCCCGAAGCCACATGGGCAATGGTTCACCACCATCCTCACCGATACAGAATTCTGGATCATTTTCGGGACGGTAGCAGTGAGGGGTGATCTTAGCATAATCAATATTCCCGCCGGAAGCTGCAAGCACAGTGAACCCACCAAGAGAAAATCCAAAGGCCCCAATTCTCTCGGCATCGATACTTGAGCCGAAGCGGTTATCTTTAAGGACTGCATCTATTGCTGCACTAAGTTCACTGGGCCGAAGCACAGTGATCTCGGGCTGACCAATACGGAGAAAATCATCCGGGTGTCGCACCGCCGCTACAATATACCCCGACCTAGCCAAACGGCTTGCCAACAGATAGTGGTTCCAGTCATTCCCCCCAAAGCCATGTGAGATTGCCACAAGAGGGAATTGACCTGATGAGAGCTTTGAATTCTTGGCGGCCAATAGCTGCCAAGGCCCGAATTTCGTCTCGGTTGCCGTTTCCTGTGTTGGATAGAAAACTCGAACTGAAACTTCGACGCCTGCGACATTTGTTGTTATACGCCGAATGCCAACGTTATACTCTTGAGCTTGGGCGGTACCGCTCAACATCAGGATTATGATAATCAAAAATCTCATGTCGATAATCCAGCTTTCCGCACTTGTGTTTGAAGTTCATCGGTTTTGACAGCATCCAACTGACTTTTGAGGCAATCGGTTTATTGGCGGTTTCATATTAATTTCGACGTCAGGCCTTTGGCGATTGTAGGTATCCAGATGGCGGTTTAGGTTGGCGCTCAGAGCTCTGATATGCTTGGCTTATGGCCATTGCTTTTGCAGGGTTTTGATGAAGCGTTCTGCCTTGCCGTTTGCCTTGGGAGGAGGGGGCATGCGCAGGTGCCTTGCCTAAAGCTGAACGACGATCATCTGACCTTCCGCGTACAGATCATGTTCTGATGCAAGTCGTATTTCCTGGATAGTTCCACAAGCGTTATTTCCTCGCGGATCGAATCGAGCGCAATTTTGGCTTGGAGCCCAGCCTTATAGTTTTTTCTATTTGTCACTCCGGATCGCCTCTCTCGTCAAACGATCTACCTAAATGTCTGGCCCGAGTATTCGCGACCACCTGCGCGCAAAAGACAAGAAGGAAACTCCAGCTCAACAAGTTCCCCATTGACTGGTTAAGATATGCGCAGACAGATTAAATTGGCCTGTCTAGTTTCGCTTTCCACTCGTATTGCCCTGGACAAACTTGCAGTCTTCTACTTGGACCGCCGAGACGGGTTGTCCAGCGGCCAATGAGATGACTGCGTTGGCTGCAGCTTCTCCGATGTGTGTGTAGGACATATCTATCGTCGTCAACCGCGTGCGTACTGATGTGGCCAATGATGTTCCATTAAACCCGGTAACTTGCATGTGATCGGCAGCAACAAGGCCGCGCTGATACATCGCCCGAATGCCGCCAATGGCCATCGCATCATTCAGATAATGAACGCCCTCGATGTCACTTTGATCTTCAAGCATACGCTCTGTGAGGAGCGTCCCGCCAATTGCCTGACGAGGAGCGCTTTCGCTGGTGATTGCGGTAAACTTGAGGCCGTGCTGACGCGCAGTGTGCTCAAAGGCTTCTGCGCGCCGTGCCGCACATAAATCCTTGCTCAGCTCGCTGCCAATATAGGCAACATTTTTCAGCCCCAGCTCGACAAAATGCTCGGCCATCATGCGGCCTGCCATCTCGTGGGATGGTCCGATATTGGCAGTGGCGGTCTGTCGGTCGCCATCCCAGATCTGGACCGTATCTGCCCCGTGCTTTTCCAGAATGTCATCGGTCTTCGCCAGTCTTTGAACCCCTCCGCTCAAGATCAATCCTGCGGGGCGAATGGACAAGAAAGACCGCACCTGCTCATACTCGATTTCTGGGTCAAAATTACTCTCTCCCACAAAAGTTCGCAGCTCAAGCGGGCGCAATGTCCGGCTGATCGAACTGAGAATTTCTGAATAGACAGAATCGCTGGCAGAAGGGATAAGGATACAGACTATATTGCTGGTTGCCGACCCAAGGGAACCCGCAAGCTGATTTGGCACATACCCCAGCTTGACCGCAGCCTCGAGTACGCGCTCTTGTGTTTCCTCAGAAATCCGCCCGGTCTTGCGCAAAACTTTGGACACGGTCATGGGGCTGACATTCGCAGCCAGACCAACGTCAGCCAAAGTGGCACCTCGCGGTCGCGATCCAATGATTTTCTTCATGCCAGGACCTTTATTTTCCAAATCATTGTTCGGGAATTATTGACAGTCCGGAGCCCCTGATGATAGTAAAATTGCATAGGGTTATCGATAACTCAAGCTATTACTGATGCTCAGTGTGGAGCTGTAGCAAAGTGTAATTTGTGGCTTGTTTAGATAATGCGGCGGCTTTGGGAGGAGCTTTTGAAGTTTTTTATCGCTTGGCTATGGAACTCCATTGAAGCCGTTATGGCGCTGTTGATGGTGGTGATGATGGCGCTTGTTTTCACCAATGTGGTGTTGCGCTATGGCTTCTCATCAAGTCTGAGACCTTCGGTTGAACTGTCTCGGATGGGCCTTGTCTGGGTCGTGATGCTGGGCGCTGTTGTGGTGCTTCGCCGTGATGAGCATCTTGCAGTGACCGAAATATCTGATCACCTTTTTCCGCGTGCAGTACCGTTTTTGCGCCGCATCGGCTGGGCCATAATCCTTTTTGCCGTTGGTATGCTGTTTTGGGGTGCGTTCCGCCAGATGATGGCCAACTGGAACAATATCTCCCAATTAACTGGTTTGCCGTCCGGCTTGTTCTATCTTGCAGGCGTTATTTCCGGGGCGCTCATGGCATTTGTTGCAGTTGTGCGGATCTTTAATCCAGATGCATTTGGCACTGGTGAAGAGGATGCCCAATGACCCTCGCAATTTTTCTTGGTGTGCTGTTGACCGCAATTTTTCTGCGCTTGCCGGTCGCATTCGCCCTTCTGCTGTCGTCTATCGCACTGATGCTCTACATGGACATGTTCAGCGTCGATATTTTGGCACAGTCTCTGATAAACGGGGTGGATAGCTTTCCGCTCCTGGCGATCCCGTTTTTCCTGATTGCCGGGGAGGTCATGTCCGTTGGCGGGCTGTCCGCTCGGATCGTTCGGATCGCGACGACTCTGGTCGGGCACCGCAAAGGCGGGCTGGGATATGTGGCCATCTTCACTTCGGTCCTTCTAGCTGGACTGTCTGGATCGGCTGTTGCGGATGCGGCGGCCTTGGTCAGCATTCTTTATCCGATGATGAAGCAGGCTGGCTATCCAGAGGGCCGGTCGATGGGTTTGTTGGCGTCCGGGGGGATCATTGCCCCCGTTATCCCGCCGTCTCTGCCGCTCATCCTGGTCGGCGTGGCTGGCGGTATATCGATCAAGAGCCTGTTTTTAGGCGGCATAGTTCCAGGTCTCCTGATGGGGCTGACATTAGTGGCAGTCTGGTCGTTTCTTGTCCGCAATGAGGATCTGGCAGTTGCACCAAAAGCGACGTTGGCCGAGAAGCTCACCGCACTGCGCCAAGGTGTATGGGCGCTGCTGCTTCCGGTCATTATCATTGGCGGCATTCGCTTCGGTGTCTTCACCCCGACAGAGGCAGCTGTTGTTGCTGCAGTCTATGCGCTTGTGATTTCAGCCTTCGTCTATTGCGAGTTGACATGGGCGAAGCTCTATAGAGTTCTGGTCAGCGCTGGCCGGGCCACCGCAATGGTCATGTTCCTGGTCGGATGCGCGATGGTTGCTGCATGGCTTATCACGGTGGCTCAATTGCCGCAGCAGTTGGCATCCCTGCTGGGTCCACTGATCGACAGTCCGCGCACATTGATGCTCGTGATCATGCTGCTGGTGCTTGCTGTCGGGATGGTCATGGATCTGGCTCCGACCGTGCTTATTCTCGTGCCATTGCTCATGCCCGTCATCAAATTGGCGGGAATTGATCCGGTCTATTTCGGTCTGATGTTCGTGATCAATTGCTCCATTGGCCTGATCACGCCGCCCGTCGGCAATGTGCTGAACGTTGTCTGTGGCGTCGGCAAGGTACCGATGTCCAAAGCCGTCAAAGGGGTCTTGCCCTTTATCGCTGCATATCTGGTGCTTCTGGGACTGTTCATCGCTTTCCCGGACATCATTATCATCCCGATGAAAATCATTATCGGTTAACTGTCTTGGAGGAGGAAACGAATGAGAACTTATGTGAAATCACTCTTGCTCGCAGGGGCTTTGGCCCTTGGTGCAAGCAGCGGCAACGCGCAAACCACATTGAAACTGGCTCACGCTGCGCCAGAATCTGATCTGCAGCAGACCATGTCAGTTTTCTTCAAAGAGCAAGTGGAAGCGCGCTCCAACGGCAACATCACCGTCAATCTGTTCCCGTCAGGCCAATTGGGCAATGACGCCCAGATGATTGACGGCCTTCGCTCTGGTATCATCGATTTTGCCATGGTCGGCCTAAACAACTATTCAGGCCTGATGCCTGAAACGGCAGCCTTCACATTGCCGTTCATGTTCCCGACACGAGAAACTGCCTACAAGGTTCTTGATGGTGAGGTCGGCCAGGGCGTGCTGGACAAGATGGCGGACTTTGGCCTGAAGGGGCTTGGGTTTCCGGAAAACGGCTATCGCAACATGACGAACAATCGTGGTCCGATCAAAGAGCCCGCTGATGTTGTGGGCCTGCAGATGCGGGTGAACAACTCGATCGCACTCAACGACATGTTCCAACTTCTTGGTGCAAACCCGCAGCAAATTCCAGTAGCTGAACTCTACACGGCTCTGGAGACTGGCGTCGTTGACGCACAGGATCACCCGATTGGTGTGACTCTTTCTTTCAAGTTCTTCGAAGTGCAGAAGTACCTCAGCCTAACCCGTCACGCTTATGCGCCACTGCTTCTTGCCATGAACAGCAACAGCTTCGATAAGCTGACTGCGGAAGAGCAGGCCATCATTCTCGATGTTTCGAAGGAAGCCGTCGACATGCAGCGTAAGCTGAGTATTGAGAAAGAGGGCGGCATGATCGCTGAACTCGAAAGCGACGGCATGATCGTCAACAGTGATGTTGATGGCGCTGCCTTCCAGGAAGCCGTCAAGCCTGTCTGGGCAGCTTTCATCGAAGCCAATGGCGATGGCCTGATAAATGCTATCCTTGCTGATTCCAAGTAAATTCAACAAATTTTAAGCAGGCCCCGTCGAGTTCGGCGGGGCTTTTTTTTGGTTGACGCACACACAATGCTTGTAGCTCTTCTCCGTTTTGATGAGGCAGGACAAATTATGCGCCTTCATTCAAACAATGTTTGAAATATCCTTTCAAACGGTCTAAATCGGCTACAGGATTTGAGGAGACGTCATGGAGCCGGAGACGACAGCGCAACGCTTGCTGAAAAACGCAGAAAGGCTGATGGCGCAGAAAGGTATCGCGGCAACTTCCGTAAGGGAGATAACCGAGGCCTCAGATGCAAATGTTGCATCGGTCAATTACTATTTCGGTAGTAAGTCGGAACTACTGCTGGAGCTTTTGAAAAGCCGCTTTGCCCAATTGGATGCGGAACTTCTAATTAGGGTCACTGCAGCTGAAGAAAATGCGGCCAGTCATAAACCAGATGTCTGTAATCTCACTGAAGCCTATTTTGGCACTCTTGCCCACCTTGGCTTCAATGCGGATACCGGACAGCTTGATCCATTTATTTTGCTCATTCAACGCGCTTCTGCTGAACAGGAAGCTGTATTGGAACGAGCCCAAGATTATCATGCTCCCGGTATTACAAAATTGAAGGACCTTTTGGCCACCTTTGTTCCGGAGGACCGCCGTCAATACCTTAGTATGCCGACGCTTCTCGATTTGATGTTTACGGCCTCTGTCGCAGCTATGCCGTCCATGAGCGCAGACAACAAAAATGAAATAAGACTTTTCGCAATCCGCGGCTTTCTATCTGCCGGTGTCGAGGCCTATTTGAACCGGATCGCGGGCAATGCATGACCAAGAGGTTATGACTTCTAAAAACCAGACAAAACATCCTGCGCCAGCCAATCCTGAAGGATAGCCACGCACCCGGACATGGAGACGAACATGCATGCATTCCGTTGGGCGGTTATCCTTATCGCTATTGGCCTTGGAACTCAGGCCGTTAAAGCTGAACCAGTGTTAATCGAAACTGCTCTTGGACAGGTTGAGCTTGCCTCGAACCCTGAAAAAGTTGCTGTTCTTGATATTGCCGCGCTGGACACTTTGAATGCTCTGGGCGTGCCGATTGCAGGTGTGCCAGAGCAGATTTACGTCGATTATCTGAAAGACACAGGCAACACTGCGGAAGTTGTAGGGTCTCTGTTCGAGCCTGATTTTGAAGCCATCAATGCTTTGCAACCTGGTTTGATTGTGGCCGGTGGCCGTTCGTCAACGAAAGTTGACGCCCTGTCCGAACTGGCCCCAACAATCGACATGACCATCTGGGGAGACGGTCTTCTGGACCAGGCCAAGGCAAGACTGCGCGCTTATGGCGTCCTGTTTGGGAAACAAGATACTGCGCGTAAGTTGGAAGCGGATTTGGTCAAGGCCGTAAACAACGTAAAGGCCCAGACTACAGATGCGGGAAAAGCGCTTGTGGTTCTGACGAACGGACCAAAGCTCAGTGTTTACGGCGCGGGCTCGAGATTCGGCTGGCTGCATACTGAGCTCGGCATCCAGCCAGCGATTGAAAATGTCGAGGCAACCACTCACGGCGAGGCTATCTCATTTGAATTTATCCGCGATGCCAATCCGGACTGGCTGATTGTCATCGACCGTGCAGCAGCGATTGGACAAGATGCAACACTGGCAGCTGAGACCCTCAACAACAAACTGATTGCTGAAACCAACGCATGGAAATCCGGGCAAGTCATCTATCTTGATGCAGCAAAGGTTTATATTGCAGCAGGTGGCTATCAGTCCCTGATGGGCACACTCGGTGATTTATCTGCTGCATTTGCTAAAAGCAACTAGGCGGCATCCAGTTCAGTGAGTCAGCAGCCTTCGCCTTCTCGCCTCGCATCGGGATTCTTGTCAGCTTTCTGGCCGGTTATGATCACGCTTGCATGCGGCGGCTTGATCTTTGCCAGCCTGGCAACCGGCGCTGCCAATGTCTCACTGGCCAAGCTGTTTGGCGGCACCGAGAATGGTGACCTACTGCTGGTCAGCAGGCTCCCCAGAACACTGGCGGCGATACTGGCCGGATCGTCCTTGGCCGTTGCCGGTGTGATCATGCAAATGCTGGTGCGCAATCGCTTCGTGGAGCCGACCACCACGGGGACCGGTGAATGCGCTGCGCTGGGGTTGCTCGGTGTAACACTGCTGATGCCCGAAGCTTCGATCTTTATGAAAATGACGATCTCCAGCGCAGTCGCATTTGTCGGAACAGCACTCTTTCTTGCGCTGGTTCAAAGATTACCCCCGACGCAACCGCTCATGGTTCCGCTGACAGGCATTGTCTATGGCGGCATCATTGCGGCCGTGACAACATTCATCGCCTATGAATTCGACCTGCTTCAGTATCTCTCCGTCTGGATGAACGGCGAGTTCTCCGGTGTACTTCAGGGGCGATACGAGCTGCTCTGGATATCAGGCGGCGTCGCTTTGATGGCCTATCTCTATGCGGACCAGTTCACTGTTGCCGGGTTCGGGCGCGATGCCGCTATCGGTCTGGGGCTGAATTACCGTTATGTGTTGATCGCCGGGTTGAGCATTGTCGCCCTGATAACCTCTTTCACGGTCCTGACCGTCGGAATGCTGCCCTTTGTCGGGCTTGTTGTGCCTAACATCATCAGCCTGTTTCGCGGTGATAATGCACGGGCAACCTTGCCCTTGGTTGCCTTGATGGGCGGAACTTTGGTTCTGGCCAGCGATCTCCTAGGTCGGTTGATCCGCTATCCCTATGAAATCCCTGCAAGCGCCGTGTTTGGTGTGTTGGGAACGGCTGTGTTCCTGTGGCTTTTGTTCGCGAGGCCAGCGCCTCGTGGTTAAAAAGATAGCAATTCTCGGCTTGTGCGCAGCTCTTTCCATTCTTGCTTTCATGGTAGTGGGTGCGCGTGGAAATTGGGATTTTGTCCTAGCGTTTCGCGGCACAAAGCTGATCTCACTGGTTATCGTTGCCACAGCAATCTCAGTTTCCACCATCGTGTTCCAGACATTGACAAGCAACAGGATCCTGACCCCTTCCATCATGGGTTTTGATGCGCTTTACATCCTGCTGCAGACTGTACTTGTCTTTGCCCTCGGAGGATTTGGATTTGCTTCGCTTGCGCCAGAGTTGAAATTCTCTCTGGAACTCTTCTTATTGTCTGCTGCGTCCCTTGCATTGTTCGGAAGTCTGATTGGTCAGGGCACGAATGACCTGTTTCGCATGCTGTTGGTTGGTGTGGTGTTCGGCGTCCTATTTCGAAGTCTCACCGGGCTGTTGCAACGTATGATCGACCCAAATGAATTTTCGATTCTACAGGGCGCGCTGTTCGCCAGCTTCAACAATGTCGACACCAAGCTTCTCACCCTTGCAGCACCATTGGTCATCGCATGTTGTGCGCTGGCCTGGCACAAGCGAAATGTTTTAGACGTCATGGCTCTTGGCCGGGAACAGGCCATCAGTCTTGGCCTTAATTACAAGCGAGAGCTGATGATGGGGCTAGCGTTGGTCACAGCACTGATTGCCACCTCGACTGCTCTGGTCGGGCCGGTTGCCTTCTTCGGCCTATTGGTCAGCGCGATCAGCTATGAAGTGATAAAAACCCACCATCACGGACCAATCTTCCTGACATCTATCCTGATTTCCATCATTGTTCTGGTCGGTGGTCAGACGATTTTTGAACGTGTGCTCGGATTAGGGGCGACCTTGAGCATTGTGGTCGAGTTTCTGGGTGGACTGGTGTTCCTGTTTCTAATCCTGAGAAGGGTTCGGATGTGATTGAAATCGAAAATGTCACCTTTCAACACGGCAAGTCTCTGGTTTTGAAGGACGTCTCTTTTACAATCGAACGGGGTGGGATCACGGCCCTGATTGGTCCAAATGGTGCGGGAAAATCAACACTATTTGCCTTGATGGCAAGGCTGCTGCCGCTGCAATCTGGCAAGATCTCTTTCGATGGCATGGATGTTCGCCAAACTCCTTCAAGGGAGCTCGCGAAGAAACTGGCGATCTTGCGTCAAGACACGAATGTCGCCTCCCGTATCAGTGTTCGAGACATGGTTGGCTTTGGCCGGTTCCCTCACCACCATGGCCGCGCCACCAGGCTTGATCATGACAAGGTCGAAACCGCTTTGGCTGAATTCGACCTCGCAGCCATTGCAGAACGTTACATCGGCGAATTGTCAGGCGGACAGAAACAACGGGTTTTGGTTGCCATGGCCTATGCACAGGACACAGAATATCTGCTGCTGGATGAACCGCTCAACAATCTGGATATGCATTTTGCCCGTAATCTAATGCATCAACTGCGCGATCTTGCCGACAATCATGGCAAGACGATTGTCGTCGTGTTGCATGAGATCAACTACGCGGCTGCTCATGCAGACAGGATCATCGCACTTAAAGGCGGGGAGGTCGTCGCGCATTACGCGACCGATGCCTTCATGACTGAAGAAACCATCTCCAAGGTCTATGACATGAGTGTCAAGGTCAAGACCGTCGACGGTCTGAAAGTCGCTCTGCACCACGTCTGAAATGAAGAAGAGCTGCACAGGTGCTAAGCCCGTGCAGCTCTCTTTCTTGTAAGTACCTGAAGTAAGACGTCAGGGATCAGTAGCGGACTTTTGCCA
This sequence comes from Roseibium algae, assembly GCF_037783265.1. Lineage (NCBI taxonomy): Bacteria > Pseudomonadati > Pseudomonadota > Alphaproteobacteria > Hyphomicrobiales > Stappiaceae > Roseibium > Roseibium algae. The sequence goes on along the minus strand of NZ_JBAKIA010000001.1, from coordinate 120,716 downwards.
TCAACCGGAATGACCGACCTGGCTCATAAAGCGGCGTGATCGTGTCATATTCACCGCCATAAGTGGCCCGGTCCGAATAATTCTCATTAAAGATATTATTCGCTTCCAACCGAAGGGTGAGGAAGTCATGCGTCTCGGGCTTATATTCTGCGTAAGCATTTACAATCGTATAGGGATCAATCTTCTCATAACCGGAGGAGACAAAGCCGTCATACTCCAACGCAGCATCGACTGTAGCGCCAAGCGTCAAGTCATACTGGTCAAATGTATGCGCGATTTCACCAGAGATGATTTGCCCGACAGCAGCACCGATATTAATCAGGTAATAGGATTCAAAAACGCTGTTTTCGAGATTAAGGCGCGTATCGGCATAAGACAGTTTTACAAACCCATTGCCCCAGTTATAGCCACCGGAAAGCTTGTAGCCCCAGCTGCTGTAATCGATGTTGTTATCACCGTCGCGATAGTTCGTGAACCGAGTATTGAAAACATCGGCACCTGCATACCATCCAGCATTTTCATACTTCACACCGGCGGTCAGATTGTCGGCACGAACCGGTTTCAGATCCGAGATATCCCAAGGGCGCCAATATTCGAAACTCTCTTCGAGATCAATGCCGCCAAAGACATTTGAGTATCCGCCGTTGACCGAGAACCCCTTGTATACATCAACTTCTGCAAAGGCATTTCCGCTCAAACCGAAGTTATCGAGATCGGTGCCGTCTTTGCCCTCGAAGTAGTTACTGTCTGCCCGGCCACCTAAGGAAAGTTTCAGGCGGTCAACCGGCGTCAATCTGGCCTGCAGATAACCACCTATATTCGAAACCTTCTCCTTGTAACTCTCAGAAGGGGAGCTGTAGTCAGAGTCTTGCGCGATGAAATCTACACCGGCAGTGATCGTGTTGCCTTCGCTCAGTTCAAAGGTATTTTCTGCGTTGACTGTCCATGTGCTGGCAACGGTATCACTGCCATAAGGCTCGGGTATCTTGAAATCATTCTCGCTGTAGCCAATGACGACTTTCGGGTTCCAGATCCCTTCGATTTCTTCCTTGCTGAAATTGAAGGAAAAATTACGCCGAGTTGTATCGTAAACACGGACTGCGGAAGTCCCTCTCAGGCCCCCGATGTTCGCACGGTAAGGGCGTAGCGCGTCATCAACGATCTGCTGGCCACTGAACTCGAACCGGTAACCAGAATCTGTTTCATAGGCAGCTTTCCCCAAAACGCTTGAGAACTCTGCAGCAGTCCCGGGCACGGCCCAGCCATCACCATTTTCATAGTCATCGCCATTGGCAAACTTTACGAAGCCGAGCAACTCGAAGCCGTTGTGGCGTCCATATCCAGCCGCACTTTCGGTAAATGTCTCTCCGTTCGTGTCATAGCTGAAGGTTGCAAAAGCGCCGAAGTTGCGATCATGGATCAAGAGGTCTTGCACATCGACCGTTTCATAAACAATGGACCCGCCAAGAGCGCCGAACCCGGCATCAGCTGGTGCAACACCCGGATCAACCCGAACGGCTTTCAACAGTGCTGGATCAATATAATTGGTGCTGGTGTGGTGGAAAATCCGATTGCCCTGCTGAACACCATCCACCGAAACCGCCAGATTGTTTTCATCGATGCCATTCACAAACACCTTCTGAGCAGTCGGGATTCCGCCACCAACCGAGATCGAGGCATTGCCAGCAAATAGCTCGCGCAAGGTCTGCGGATCGGTTCTTTGGATCTCTTCAATCGCTATATATATTGACTGAGCACGATCGGCTGTTCCCTGGTGCTTGTCGAAGCGATCAGAAGTGGTTGCATCAGGATTAATCCGGATTGTTTCCAGCTTTGTACTGCCCTCAGCCGCAGACACAGCTGATGCTTCTTGCGCGGCTGCGCCGCCAAGCCAAAACGCTGATTGTAAAATAGTACCGGTAAGCAGCAGCGAAAGACGCACGCGATCAGGCATGGTCAGGTCCTTTATCTTTGACAATTCTGTAATCAGCTGAATTCGGCAGCACAGCCGAAATTGGCTAGCGCCATCCCCCCATGGATGACTTCAGCAAACATATATATGATAAATACACTCATGTAAAACAGTGTTTTAAATAGTGTTTGTTTTTGGGAAAGAGAACCATTCGGCGAAGCTCAAAGCCAAGAGGAACTTGAAGCGATCCGCGAGTAGGTGCCGCATTCGGAACTACGACATGCAGACGAACATCATCAGCACGTAATAGCGCGAGGTGATGGCGAAAATGGCACATGCTTTTAAAGGTGGAAGGTTAGATGTGATCTGACACTGCTCCATCCCAGAGAACTGGAGCTGGGGCAGCACATATCTTAACTGAGATGATGGTTGTCCGTTCTGATGCAGGTGCAAACCAAACTATCAAAAGGAAGCCGCAATGTTGAATACTTGCGATAAGTTCATCAAACACAAGACCGGCTTGCTGAACTTGGCCGAGGAGCTGGGTAACGCGAGCAAAGCTTGCGAGGTCATGGGCATGTCACGTGACACATTCTATCGCTACAAATCCGCGGTCGAGGACGGCGGCGTTGAGTGAGGCCCTTTTCGAACGCACTCGTCGTAAACCCAATTTGGCAAACCGGGGGTATAAGGTGACAGAGAGTACGGCGCTTCAAATCTGCCGCCGATTTCCCTGCCTACGGTCAAGTCCGTACTTCGAACGAGCTGCGTAAAATAGGGGGCTTTGTATCGCCGTCTGGTTTATGGTCGATCTGGCTGCGGCAAGACTTGGCAAACTTCAATTACCGCCTCAGGGCTCTGGTAGCCAAAGTGAAGTAAGTCGGCTGTATTCTGGCCGACCGAGGCACGGAATACTGAGGGCACATCGACAAGCACGCCTCTCAGTTGTTTTGGGCAATCAATGACATTGACCATACCAAGGCCATGGTGAAGTCACCGCATACGAACGGTATCTGTGAGCGGTTCCACAGGACGAGCTTGTCGGAATTTTACCAGATCACATCTGAACCACGACACAGCGCTTTATCTTCATGTTTGCTTACATATGCAGGCCGTAAACTGGGTCATTTGAAGTGGGGCGGATCACTATGCCGCGGTCAGTCTAACAGCTTAGAAGATATCTGTTATCTGATCGCGGCTTACATTCTTCATTTATTGGAAACTCGTCTCCTCAAGGAGGAGCTTGTGGTTTGCGATTTCGTCAGCAATGCGGTTCAAGGTGTCCAGTTTTGCCGATGGATCAGACGCACGTTCAGTCGCTTCAAATTGCTCAACATAGCCTTTAAAACGCTTGAATTCAGCTTCTGCTATTGGACTGCTCAGAGGTTGATCATCATAGGTATCTACGAATTTCTCAGCGACAATGGCCAGCAGGAAATAGGCTGCTGCAGTGTCTGACTGAACTTTCAATTGATCACGGCAAGCGCGGCTGCATTCATTATATGCACGCACGCCTTTTCCAAAATCTTCAATTATTCTTACCAGCTCAGTCATACTCATGACACTAATCCTTCTTCTTGAGGCCTGATATTTCGGTAGCGCCGCCATTGGCACCAGACCAAGCGAGAGGGTCATTCAGGAAGCTCTCAACCTGTTTTAGCGTTTCCGGATCGAAGTAATTTTGCTTCTTGCAAACAGCAAGAACATCTCGCCATGTGGCCAGATAGTGTAGATTCAGGCCAATTTTCTCGAGATTTTCCAAGGCTTCAGGAAATATGTCGTAGTAGAAAACGACGACGGTGTCCGTGATCTCGGCCCCGGCGGTTCGGATCGCTTCACAAAACTTGATTTTGCTACCGCCATCGGTGGTTAAATCTTCGACGAGCAAGACACGTTTGCCCTCAATTGAGTTGCCTTCAATCTGCGCATCCCGACCAAACCCTTTGGGTTTTTTGCGAACGTAATGCATCGGCAGGTTCAATTTATCTGCCAGCCATGCGGCAAAGGGAATACCGGCCGTCTCACCACCAGTAACACTATCGATTTGCTCAAACCCGATATCTTCCATGACGACACTGGCTGCAAAATCCATGAGGGTGTTGCGAATACGTGGATAGGAAATGAGCTTGCGGCAGTCGATGTAGACCGGGCTGGCCAGCCCGGACGTGAACATGTAGGGCTTGTCGGTGCGAAAATGAACGGCATCGATCTCGAGCAGCATTTTAGCTGTCAATTCGGAGATAAGTGCGCGCTCGGGGAAAGAGCTGGGAATCATTGTCTCATCCTTTGGGCGATATCGTCAGGTCAAATCCCCCCAGCGTTACTGGGTTCGTTCTGCCAGTACAATAGAAAGCCTGGATCGAAGACCGTCACACATTCGTTTTGAACGGAAAACTTCTTTGGAAATACGACTGGTTCTCGTGATTTCGTGAATGTCACCCGACCTTCATTTACGGGTAGTCCGTAGAAGGCGGGACCGTTAAGCGAGGCAAATGCCTCCAACTGGTCTAACGCATCGTCTTCTTCGAACACATGTGCCAGGCAGTTCAGCGTGTTGATAGACGTATAAATGCCAGCACATCCGCACTCGGAAATCTTGGCACTATCAGGATGTGGTGCGGAATCCGTTCCAAGAAAGAATTGAGCGTTACCGGACGTTGCGGCAGCCCTGAGGGCCAGTCGGTGCTTTTCGCGCTTCGCCACCGGTAGGCAGTAATAATGCGGCTTGATCCCGCCCGCCAGATAGGCGTTTCGATTGATGATCAAATGGTGGGTCGTGATCGTTGCGGCAATGTTCGCTCCTCCGGAGGAAACGTAGTCGACAGCGTCAGAAGTCGTCACATGTTCCATGACTACCCGCAAGTTCGGAACCTTTTGCCGGATGGGATCAAGCACGCTCTCAATGAACACAGCTTCCCGATCAAAGATGTCGACATCGGGACTGGTGACCTCACCATGAACCAGAAGCGGCAGCCCGATATCGGCCATATGCTCCAGAACCGGCATGACCTTGTCGAAATCTTTAACGCCGCTATCAGAATTGGTGGTCGCACCTGCCGGATAGAGCTTGAGCGCTTTAACCAGACCAGCCTTGGCACCCGCATCGATATCAGCAATCTGGGTTGCTTCAGTAAGGTAAAGCGTCATCAGCGGTTCGAATTTGTGGCCATCCGGAAGGCTGGCCAAAATTCGCTTCTGATAGGCAGCTGCCTGCTCCGTTGTGACCACAGGCGGTACGAGATTGGGCATGATGATGGCCCGCGCGAAATTCGCACTCGTATGACCAACGACCGCCTCCAGCATATCGCCATCGCGTAAATGCAAGTGCCAATCGTCCGGCTGGCGGATGGTAAATTGAGAAACACTCATTGGGCCATCTCCGTCAAATAGCTGAATATGATGTCCGTACCGGCGATTAGATCTGGAATTTCCATCGCTTCTTCGGGATTGTGAGATCCGTTTCGATTACGGACAAAAACCATTGCCGATGGAATGCCTGCATTGGCAAAGACAGCTGCGTCATGACCACCCCCGGACGGCATTGTAAATGGCTTGAGATTGACTTTCGCCATTGATGCGGAAAGGCCATCAACCATCTTTTCGTCGCAAAGGGCAGGAGCAGTGTGCAGCTCTGCATCCAGTTCAAATTTTACGCCACGTTCCCGCTCTACGGATCTCACTTCCTGCTGGAGAAGATCACGCATCGCATCCAGAGCATCTGCGCTTTGACTGCGAAAATCCAGACTGAAGTCGACAAGGTCAGGGATGCGGGTCAAGGCATGTTTCTCAGGGTCTGTTCCGACCATTCCACTTGTCAGAACGAGGTCTTCGCCCTTTTGCAAAATCGTCAGCCAACTTTCGTCCAGTCGGGACAACAAGTCAGCCATAGCGAGAACCGGATCTTTGCGATAAGCACGCGGGACCGCGCCGGAATGCCCCGCCTCACCAATGCATCTGATCTTCTTGTGGCGAACGTTACCCCGAATGCCTGAGACCACAGCAGCAGGCATGTTCTTCTCGATGAGAAGGGGCCCTTGTTCAATGTGGAGCTCAATATAGCAATCTATGTTGTCCGGATCCATAAGTGGTTTGTGCTGACGGACACGGTTCATGTTGATGCCGATCTCGGACATATGGGTGCCAAGGTCGCGGCCATCACCTTTATGAACAGCGCTGAGCTCACTATCGTCAAGCTGGCCGAGAAGTGCCTTGGACGCGATGTAGCAAGGCCCAAACCAAGCGCTTTCCTCAGCTCGCATTGCAATAACCTTGACGGGTTTGGCAAAACCGATACCCTGGCTTTTCGCGCGGGCCAGACACAGCAAGCCAGCTATGACGCCTGCAAGCCCGTCGAAGTTTCCGCCATTTGGAACGCTGTCTACATGAGATCCGACCAGGATAAACCTGTCGGCGTTGGCATCTTCCGGAAGGGAAAAGACCGCGTTCTGTCCTGCATCATATTGGACGGAGAGCCCTTGCGCACGCGCATAGTCTTCGAGGTATTTGAGCGTCTGTGTTTCAACAGCCGAAAAAGCCGGGCGACTGACGCCAGCGCTATCTGCTGAAAATGCAGCGACATCATCGAAAAGGCGCGCGGCTGTCTTGGCTGCGTCAAAGCGATTGTATGTTGCGTTCATGGGGCGGCTTCCATGAAGACCAAGCCATCAGAGGCCTGTTCGTCTTGAACGGATCCGACGAGTTCGCTGACGCTGGCAAATCCCTGGCTCTGCAAATAGGCCTTAAGCCCATCAATCATTCTCACCATGATTGCCGGTTCGATGAACGTTGCTGTTCCAACCTGGACAGCGGTGCATCCTGCAATCAGATACTCAATCACATCCTCTACGGTAGAAATTCCGCCGCAGCCGATGACCGGAATTTCAACCGATTTGGCGCATTGATAGGCCATACGCAGGGCAATGGGCTTAAAGGCAGGGCCTGAAAGTCCGCCCATCAAATTGCCTAGCTTGGGGCGCCGTGTGTTGATGTCAATTGCCATTGCCAGAAGGGTGTTTGAAACGACCAGGGCATTCGCACCGGCCTCCTCAGCAGCTTTCGCCACTTCGGTCGTCTCGCCCGTGTTCGGCGTGAGTTTTGCCCAAAGCGGAAGGTCAGTCGCATCGCGCAGCTTTCTCATCACGAATTCAGTCGTTGAAGGCCGCATGGCGAATGCCTTGCCATCCTCCTCAATATTCGGACAAGATATGTTCACCTCGATCGCTGCGACCCCCGGTACGCTCACCTCTTCGCATAGAGCTGCGAATTCATCCGCACTGCCTGCTGAAATGCTGACAACCAGCGGCGCGTTATACGCGGCATAGAAGGGGATCACGGCCGCTTTGAAGGCATCGATGCCCTTGCTGGGAATTCCGATAGAATTGAGCATGGAACCACGCACTTCGCATACCCGCGGTGTCGGGTTTCCGCTGCGTTTTTCGCGGGTGATGGTTTTAGTGACATGAGCGCCCAAAGCATCGAGGTCAAAGACCTGCGCAAGGTCTTCAGAAAAGGTTCCCGACGCCGGCATGATTGGGTTTTTGAGGGTTAGACTGCCAATCTGAGTGGTAAGATCTAGCATCCGATGGCCTCCTGGAGGTCGAACACCGGCCCCTCCCTACAGACGCGCTCATTGACGATACCACCATCCCTGCGAAACGCACGAACACAGCACTGGCACATGCCAATGCCGCAGGCCATCTGTTGTTCCAGGGCTATTTGCCCCGGAATATTGTGTGTCTTGCCGATAGACTGAAGCAGCCTCAAGATCCGATTTGAACCGCAGGTGTACATGGCATCGATGCCTTCATCTGCGATAAGCTTCTCGATGACTGCGCCCATGTTTTCGACGCTCGACGTGCCATCTTCATCAGTGAGCGGGATAACGTTTACGCCAAGGTCCCTGAAGTAATCGAGAGAGAGTAAGAAGCTGTCGGAACGTGCGCTGCAAATGGCCGTCAATTTTCGGTCAAGACGGCGCGCTTCCAGAGCCAAAGGTGCGAGTGTTGCCAAGCCGACACCACGCGCGACCAGGAGCAGGTTCTGCCAGTTAGGAAGAATGTCGAACCCCTTCCCAAGCGGTCCGAGCACATTGAACGTGTCTCCAGGTCTAAGTGTCGCGATAGCAGAGGTGCCTTCACCCGCGACTTTGTAGAGGAAGTGCAATTCCCCTTTGTCCGGATAGTAACCATAAATGCTCATTGGGCGTCGCAGATAGGGTTGCAGATCGCCGGTCACCGGGCAAAGCAGATGGAAGAACTGACCAGGTTCACAATCAAGGACCTTCAAGGGAGCATCAAGGACCAGTAGACGGTATTCGCCATTGACTGGCGAATTGCTCTTTATAATGCATTCGACTTCATGAATTGCTTTCGGGAAGTCAATTATGGCCGGCGTATTCAAAGATAAATGGTTCACGCTCAGACCTCCTATTGGCCGAAAATCAGGTTCGGTATGAAGAGGGAGATCGACGGAATATAGGTGATGATCAACAGCACGATAATGTTCGCCACAACGAACGGCCAGACGCCCTTGATGATACTCATCACCGGTTTGTTCAGCGTTGATGAGGCAACGAATATATCCAGACCGAACGGCGGCGTTATCATACCCATGCCAATGTTCAGGGTCACGATCATGCCGAAGTGGATCGGATCAATGCCCAATGCCGTTGCCACCGGGAAAAGAGGCGGCACGAGGATCAGCAAGGCAGAGTTTGGATCGATGAACATTCCGGCGATCAAAAAGCAGACATTGACAGCCAGTAGAAATGTAATGGGTCCGGCATCTATCGCGACCAAGAAATCGCTAATGTGAGTGGGGACCTGAGCGAGTGTGACGAAAAAGGACAGAACGCCCCCCATCGCCAGCAGTATGAAGATCGTAGCAGTGGAAATGGCAGCCCGTTCCGTCAGTTCAACAAGTTTGGAAAAGCCTAGGTTTTTGTAAACGAAAGCTTCAATCACGATGGCATAGACGACACTGACGGCCGCCGCTTCCGTTGGGGTGAACAGCCCACCGTAGATGCCGCCCAAAATGATGGCCGGCATGCCCAGAGACCATCCTGCATCACGCACGGCCTGGAGTTTTGCGTGTCCGGTTGTCTTCTCGAATGATTTGACGCCAGACCGTTTGGCTTCGATCTTTACGAGGATCGCAAATGCCAAACCCAACACCAGGCCGACTGCTAGGCCGCCAGCAAACAATCTGGAAATCGAAGATCCTGTCATCCAGCCATAGATGATGAATGTAATGGACGGTGGGATCAGCAGAGCAGTTTCTGCGCTGGCAACCAGCAGACCCAGGCTGAATTTCTCTGAAAATCCAACAGTGCGCATCTGCGGATAGACCATCCGCCCCATAGCAGCAACCGTCGCCGGTGCAGAGCCTGATACGGACCCAAACGCCATAGATCCGCCAATGACCGTGTAGCCCATTCCGCCACGCTTATGACCAACAAGCGCTTTCACCAGGCCTGTTAGCCTGCTTGCGATCTGACCGGAGCCCATGAGTTGTGCGGCAAAAATGAAGAACGGAATAGCCAACAGGGTCGTGTGGTTGATGCCGCCGAGCGTTTTTTGAATGAAGGCGAGATCCGGCATTGAACCGTAGAATATGGTTTTGCTCGCAAGCGCCGGAATGCCTAGCACCAAAAACATTTCAAAGCCTGAAACCAACAGGACAACGGCAAGAAGAATGACAAGAAAAATCATTTTTGAACTCCCTCAATCGAGGACGTCTCATCGTTTTCGTTCTGACGGCTGAAACGATCGATGACAGACAGAAAGCTCAACAGATAGCGGAGTGACAGGAGGCTGAAGCCTAAAACCGGTGCCATGTAAACCCATCCCATGGGTAGATCCAAGGTGGGGCTTCTTTGCCCTGTTCCCAGAACGAAAAAGACGAGCAGGTAGGCAAGGTAGGCCATATAAGCAGAGAACAGGAAACCAACGGCATCAATGATCTTGCGAACAATGGTTCGGCTGCGTTCGGGAAGTGCATCTCTGAGCGTGTCAATACCAACATGGCGGCCTCTTTCGAGCGCCAGACCAAGGGCCCCGAAGACCAGGAAGATATTCATCAGGCGGACAGCTTCCTCGACCCAGGCTAGTTGGCTTGCGAATGTTCCGCCGACTTCACGTGCAATCACATTCAGCGTGAACAAGCCCACCATGGAGAGAAAGATCGAAACGAGATAAATTCGCTCAAGACGCCGTAGATATCGCATTTTTCCAGCCACTTTGAGATCGACATTGCCGAAGGTTGCAGAAAAGAAAAAAGGAGGTGGTCCACGAGAACCACCTCCCTCAATCGGATCCGAAGTTACTGAACTTCGGAATAGGCTTTTTCGTAAACGGCGATCAGGTTTTTGCCTGTATCACCAGCACGCTCAATGTACGCAGCCTTCGACTTGTCATACATCTTTTCGCGCAGAGCCGCTTTTTCTTCATCGGATGCAACACGAACGTTGATGTCGCTTTCCTTGATGGTTGCAAGAGCAGCTTCAACAGCCTTGGCCTTATGTGCACGAAGTTCTGGGACAACTTCTGCAAAGGCCGCTGTAATGATGGCTTGATAGTCTGCAGGCAGGTTGTTCCACCAAGTCGGGTTGAACAGCACCACATCTTCCATTGCGCCATGCTCGGAAACCACGAGGTACTTCTGCACTTCGTTGAATTTCATGCGCTGAATGGTGTCGAGTGGGTTTTCCTGGCCATCAACAACGCCGGTCTGCAAAGATGTGTAGAGCTCGCCGAATGGCAAAGCGATTGCTGAGGCGCCAAGAGCATCAAACTGCTCGATCAGGATCTTGGAATCCATCACCCGGAATTTTTGACCGGCGAAGTCTTCCAGGTTGTCCAGTGGCTTGTTCGATGTAAAGTTTTTCAGGCCATTGGGCCAAAGTGCAACGCCAACCACGCCCTTGGAGGAAAAGCTCTCCAGAAGGGCTGCGCCGAACGGGCCTTCGCGGAGCTTCTGTGCTTTCTCGGCATCTGCGGGAAGAAGGAATGGAATATCGAGAATGGAAACTGCAGGATTAAAGCCGCCTATGAAAGCGGCCGGGGACACCGTCGCCTCAAGGACACCCAGCTGTACAGCTTCGGTCATTTCACGTTGGTTGCCGAGCTGCCCAGATGGGAAAATTTGGAATTCGACTTCTCCCTTTGTGCGCTCTTTTACAAGCTCTGCCACCTTCTGCAGATAGATATTACGGGACTGTTGATCGGACTCCAAATGACCGATTTTAGCAGTGTAATCTGCTGCTTCTGCTGCCGAAGCAGCAAGGATGCCAGTCGCACCAGCAAGCAAGACTCCACGGGTAAATTTTGCAAACTTGTTCAAGGCATTCATTGCATTCTCCGTACTGCATGAAATTAGAAGTCGCCGAGGATATGAACCATCAGCATTTCTGTCAAGAATAATCTCATATTTGAGAAAATATCATAATTTATTGCTTTTTTGCGATTTTTATGACATACGTTCAGGTAATTGCCAGCAAAAACGGCAGCATAACCAGCGAGGAATCTGGCGCGTGGACTACGGTATATCCGTTGAGGAAATTGGCCAACGCATGAAAGCGTTTCGTTTGGGTGCAATGCTGACACCTGAAGAATTGGCTCATAAAGCAGGAATTTCGCGCGCCGCCATTTACAGATATGAAGCTGGCCAACCTGCTAAGATTGACACGCTTGTCAGGATTGCCGGTCTGCTAGGCGTTTCTCTCGCAACTTTGCTTGGTGCCGGCGTTGAATACATTGTCTCGGCAATTAGTTTTTTTGAACGCATGCGCCAGTTGGAAGAGAACGTCGAGCAGATTATTGTTCTCTTCGGTCCTGTGTCCTATCTCCTCACAACAGATCAATATGATGAGTTTCTCCCGCAAGTCCTGAGGGAGAGCATTCCAAAACATGTCGATGATTACGATCAGGCGATCAGTGAAGTGGACACACTTGTCGAGATTTTAAAGAAGCGAAAACAAGCTTATCGAGCGCGCACGCCCAATATCATCAGCCTTACGTCTGGCTCTGAGCTGACGCAGTTTCTTAAATTGGGCTTTGTTGGTGGACATAATCTACCCGATGTCGACGTTTCGAAACGAAAAGAAATCGCGCGTATTGAGATCGAAAACATTGTTCAACTTCTGCGCAACCAACCTATCGGTGTTCAGCTGGGCGTCATTGTGGATTCCATGCCCGGATCCAGCTTGCAGATCTTCCGTGAAGCCAATCGAAAGTCCGTTGCGGTGAGCCCCTATAGGCTAGGCGCATTTGCCAACATCCGTTTGGGAGTGGCAACGATCAGCTCAGCGCCGGAGGCAACAGAGCTCTATCAGACTGTAACAAACCAGCTGTGGAACCGCGCGATTAAGGGCGAACAGGCCGCCGACTATATTGAAAAGACCATTCTAAAATGAAACTACATATGACTTCAGCGGGAATTGGATAGAATAGCGCTTTAACTTCTTCTTTGACGGTTTGTCGCCCTCAACTTCGGGTAGACGGCTGATGCCATGAGGTCGCAGGCAGCGGTGTAGCGAAGACCGGGGCAGATGAGGTAGCGTCGGCTGAAAGGCGTAAAGGCAATCGTCTGGCGGCAAGAGCGTGTGGCGGCGGAAAGCCACAATGATCGCTTTATCCTCGATGGATAGAACCGTCGAATGCGGCTCCTTCGGTCCAGTCCTCGAGTCGGCCGTAGAAGTCCGACGCTTCCACTTGGCGACAGTCTTCTGGTTAATCCCGTACCACTTCGAAAGCGTCCTCAGGCTCTCTTGTCTATTTTGTATTGCTCGACGGATCGCCTCTGTCGTTGTGGTGCTGCCGCGTAAAACCTGTCCCATAGCGGATCCTTCCATTCTGGAGAAAAGATTGCACCATCAAATGCTGAGATCAAACACCTACTCCTCGCGGAAGGCGCGGTTCATTTGGTCGCTGAGGGGTTTTAAAAAGTAGGACAGAGCCGTGCGTTTGCGGGTCTGGATAAAGGCTTCTGCCGGCATTCCAGGTACCAGAACCAAACCATTAAGACGGTCAAGTTCGCTCTGAGGAATTAGCAGGCGTACCAAATAGTAGGATAGACCAGTCTGTGGATCTTCGCTCAGATCAGCTGCAATGCGAAACACCGAGCCGTTCAATTCCGGCGTGATGCGTTGATTAAAGGCTGTCAGCCTGATCAAGGCTGCCTGCCCAGCATAGATCTGGTCAATATCATCGGGTGAAATGCGGACATCAAGAGATAACTCGTCCTGGTCCGGCACGATGAGCATGATATCTTCTGCAGGTGACACAACACCGCCAACGGTATGAACCGCGAGTTGGTGCACGGTCCCCGTCTGGGGCGCACGCAAATCGACATGCTCCAATTCTTGCTCGCTTGCGATTTTGCGTTCGACCAGTTCTCCGATCTGGAGTTGTGCATCCCTTAAATCACGCCCAACTTCGGCCTTGAGGTCTTGATCAATTTGCAGGATCTGCAGTTTCACTTCTGCAATTCGGCCAGCGGCTTGTGCGGCTGCGGCCAATGCTTCGCCGCGGTCCCCTTCAAACCGTGCCGCTTCGCGTTCAAGAGTGCCAAGTCGCTGGATTGAGACCAGTTTGCGCGTGTAGAGGGGGCGCAGCGACGCGATTTCTTCGTTCAACACAGTCAATGCCCGTTCATGGGCCTTGCGCTGTGCCGTATAGCCCTCGATTTCATGACGGTATTGGGTGACCCGCTCGCTTAGCTGTGATTTCTTCCCGGCTCGCAATTCTTGCCGAAAGATGAAGAGCACATCTTCACTGTGCATGGCAGCTGCGGCGTCTTTGTCCGTGGAAGCTGATGCCCGAAGGCTTTCAGGAAAGTCGATCTCTTCTTTATCATCCCGCTCAGCTTCAAGCCTTGCAAGCTGAGCAGAGAGTTCGTTCAGCCGTTTTGTGACAATGGCAAGATTGGTGCGTGCCAAAGTGTCATCCAGCCGCAATAGGACATCATCTGCTTGTACACGTTGGCCTTCCCGAACAGCCAAGTCTCTCACAACACCTCCCATGGGATGTTGTACGGTTTTCACATAGCTTTCGACGACGAAGGTGCCATGAGCTACAATAGCCCCAACCAATGTTGTTGCTGTGGCCCAACCACCAACACTTGCCACAAGCGCGAGACCTGCCAGCAAGCAAAGAAAGATGTGACGCCGAATGGAACTGTAGAGAGGCGAGTGGTTAGTCATCCGCATTTTCCGGTTGTTTTGGCTGGGGCGCAGGCGGCACATTTGTTTCGCTTGCATTGGCAACGACCCGCAAAGGGTTCAGCATTCGGGCGCCGTGAACTGCCTTTTGCGCAACCGGCTTGCTCAGTACGGATGAGAGGACCTGTTTTTTGGGGCCAAATGCCTTGACGCGGCCATTGTCTAAAACGAGGATCAAATCGACCGAACCAAGGGCGCTCGGACGGTGCGCGATGACCACGGCGATGCCGTTTCGCTCCCTTTGATGGCGGACAGCCTCGATAACGGCTGCTTCTCCTGCCGCATCCAGATTGGCATTCGGCTCATCCAAAACAAGCAAGAACGGATCACCGAAAAGCGCGCGAGCAAGGCCGATACGTTGCCTTTGTCCCCCTGATAAACCGGCACCATCAATTCCAATAGATGTTTGATAGCCTTTTGGCAGTGCGGTAATGAAGTCGTGAGCTCCAGCGGCCTTCGCTGCGGCAACAACGCTTTCGCCTGGCGCATTGCGTTGGAACCGTGCGACATTTTCCGAGATTGTTCCTTCAAAAAGGTCTGCGGACTGTGGAAGATAGCCGATATGTTTGCCCAGTTCTGATGGCTTCCACTGGTCAATTGCCGCGCCATCGAAACGCACGTCGCCTCGTACAGATGACCAGACACCAGTCAAGGATCGTGCGAGCGAAGTTTTGCCGCATCCTGAGGCTCCGATCACTCCAAGGGCTTGGCCCGCTTCGATGCGGAAGGTCACATCCACGAGCGAGGGGATCTGGGCACCCGGTGGCATAACCGTCAATGTATTGATTTGTAGTGCCTGTGAGGGGGGCGGCAACGTCAGAACATCGACCTTTTTTTCAAAACTGGGTGGAAGTTTCTTGAGCCTCCCCCAACTCTGGCGGGCCGCAACGAAGTGCTTCCAATGCCCAATGGCTGTATCGACGGGAGACATTGCGCGACCCATCATGATTGAAGCGGCGATCATGACGCCAGCCGAAGCCTCCTGCTGGATGACCAGCCATGCCCCCACGGCCAGAATGGCGGATTGAAGGGCTTGCCGGACAGACCGGGACACTCCGTTCATGGCCGAGCCGAAATCACCACTTTTGCGGTTTGCGGCAAGATAGGCCGAGTTGCTGGACTGCCATCTGTCATAAACGGTGTCTTCTAGCCCCATGGCACGAATACTCTCGCTGTTCCGTCTGGCAGCTTCTGTCAGCGCGGAGCGGTCCTGGCCTTTTTCCATCGCTGTTTTTGAGGGGCCACGAACTGCAAGGTCTGACGATAGAGTGATAACGAACATAACCAATGCGCCGACAAGCGCGGTTACACCGAGCCAAAAGTGAAACAGAAAGCAAATCGCAAGATAAAGCGGCACCCAGGGCAGATCGAAAAAGGCCCCCAGCCCAGGGCCGGAGAGAAAACCGCGTGCCGTGTCGAGGTCACGCATCGGCTGCAATCCGTCGCCGGGGATTCGGGCAGAGAGTGGCGCGCGGGCAATTGCGCGTAAGACGGTTTTTGAAAATCTGGCATCAAATGCTTCGCCGAGACGCAAAAGCATGCGCGCGCGCAGCGCGTCAAACAATGCTTGAAAACCATATAGGACGCCTGCGAGAGCGCATAAGGCCAGAAGCGTCGGAACGCTGCCGCTTGCGAGGACGCGGTCATAGACCTGCAGCATGAACAGCGAGCCGTTCAACCCCAGGAGGTTAAGCAGTGCGCTGGTGACAAACAGTGCCACAACAGCGCCTTTGAGCGGTAGAAACGTTGCCCCGGCCTCTCGCCGGGACAACTTTTCCATTGGACTGTTTTCCAACGTCAGATTTCTCTGAAGTTACGCGAACAGGAAGTCTGATGCGTCGAGATCGGAAGTATTGGCTCCCTCAAGAGTGACGCTGTTGGACCCCATGTAGATGTAGGCATCTGAACCGTCCTGATAAAGGCTGAGGTCTGACAGTTGGGTGGCACCCCAAGCAGATACATCAAGTGTATCTGTTCCGTCCTGATAGCCATATGTACCTGTACCATCGGAGGTAACAGTGTCATTGCCGCCAGAGAACACAAAGGTGTCTTCGCCGCCAAATCCAATCAAGACATCAGAACCCGATGTGTCATTGATCACGGTTCCAACGTCTGCAAGATAGTCATAGAGGTAACTTGTTGTTCCCTGAACGGACAGTCCGTAAATGGCAAAGTCGAGGGCATCCCCGGCTCCGGAAGTGTCGAATAAGGGATCATTTGTGATCGTCAGTTCGGATGAAACAGAAATGCCACTGGCCGATTGGCTGTAGCTGTTGCCGAGCGTGATTGTGTCAACTTCACCGGTCAGGTTGCCCTGACTGTATTGCAAATCGTCACCGTCCAGAACGATTCCATTACCGCCAGTCGAACCCGCACCCCATTGGTCAAAGGTATCGGTGCTGGCGGGAGCCGTCACGATTCCGTCCGTGGCATTCCAGAACGCGCCGTAATTCGAGGTAAAGCCATTCTCCCAGCTTGCCAGGTAAGCTTTCATATTGGATGAAGCGCTGGTAAGATCAATCGTAGCAACCATGATGTTTCCTTTGAGTTATGGTGCAAATGCCCGTTTGTTGGGCAGTTTTTCTCCGGCTGGACTGCAATCCAGCCGGAGATTTCCGGACCTAAAATGATCCCGAAATTCTGACTTTTGCTGAAGGCTTGCGTAGGGTGATGTCATTCTGCTGGCTTAAACTGCGAGGTTGTTGCAGCAAGGGCTTGCAAGTCCTAAAAGCGCAACTTCAACGAAGCCTGTAGCGTTCTTCCGGGCGCCTGATATGCACCAGTCGCCGGGATGTAGTTGATGTCTGTCACGTTGTTTACCGAAAGACGCAGCAGTGCATTGTCATTCACCTTGTAGGAGCCATAAAGGTCCATCGTGGTGTAGGGATCGCTGGATTCAACCACGTTCCCTTCAATATCTAGAGTTGCTGTCAGGGTAGGTGTGACATGGTTTACGCGTGCACCAACAGCCAAACGCTCATCGAACAACCGGAAGCCAGCGTCCAACATCAACTTGAAACGCGGGGGAACGCTTGTGTTCCATGCCAGTATATTGCCGTCTGTAGAGGTGGTGCCATTGCTGAAAGTTTCCGTTTTTTGTGGCCAGTCGACATTGAGATATGTTGAGGAGGCACCGAGCCAGAAAGCACCGGCATCATAGTTTCCTTCGACTTCGATGCCCCGCATTCTGGCGGTTCCATCCAGATTGACGAAACTGTTGTAGGTACGGTCTGGCTCACCACTGGCAATGATAGACCCAAAGACGATGTAGTCGTCGACTTCCCTGTAAAAGGCCGATATCTTCATACGCAAGCGGTCATTATCTGTGAACAGCTGATCAGCAGTAATGTTCGCTCCAACCTCGTATGTCCGCGCTTTTTCAGGACGAAGCCATTCATTCGGCGCAAGGCTCGTTCCAATAAGGTCCCCGGGAGCGATGTTGCCCGCGATAAATGCTTCGGTTAGTGTTGGTGGACGATAGCTCTGCGAGTAGCTGGCATAAGGGTGGAACCAATCGACGGGCTTTAGTTCCAGTGTTGCAGAAGGTAGCCAAGCACCATCTGACCGATCAATTTCCAAAGTTCTGTCATCTCGGCTATTTGTGGTCAGAGTAGTCCCCGCCCGCTCGAAATCACCGTCTATTACCTCTCCACTCCTGTTGCGCCATATGTTCTGGAGGAAAGGGGGAGCAGCATCTACGGCAGCTTGGCCATCCCTTTGAACGCGATAATCATATTCAGTGATGACACTTTTTACGATATAAGTAATCTCATCGTTGTCATAATAGGTTGGGCGCCCCTTCAGGCGCGACCAATCGTACCTAAGCCCACCTGAGAGAGTGACCCAGTCTGCGGGCTCAAGCGCTGCGTTCAGAAATGCGCTTGCAACATCTCTACGTCCCCTGGGACTATAAACTCCGTAGCTTGATTCATAGAGGGGATTGTCTGTGATGGAGGAACTGTTTGCTCCCTTGTCGCCGATGTCGCGGAAAGCCTCAACGCCGTAGTTCAAGCTCACGTCTCCTAAACGGGTGCCGAAATCAGACGTATTATCGAGAATGATCCCGAAGCTTGTGAGTTCTTTGTCAATGTATGTCTCGGGCGTGTTGCCTCGTGCATCGCGTGTCTCATCTATCAGCGATGTGTTGATCCAGAATTTTCCGTTGAGATCAACAAGTGGTGTATCTGGCATCCAGCCCAGGTCGGCGACGATTGTATCGATCCCTGCATCGAACTGACTGCCAAATCCACCTAGGGTTGTATCGTAGGAAAACTGGTTTTGCTGATGGAGCCATGAAAGGGATGCAGAGACATCACCAAGTTCAGCCTCCAGCTTGGCAAATGCGCTCCAGTTGTTCTGGTTGGTGACATCATACCGTCCGTCCACAACTCCATTCTCACCAGGCTCATATTGTCCCATGGATTTACGGCTGACGCCCATGGTCAAGGACAAGGCGTCGGAAATGCGAACAGCACCTATAGCTGATCCATCAAAATCATAAGCGTTCGTGCCTCCTGCGACATTAGCCTCCATTCCCCAGTCACGGCCGGACTGAATAATGTCGTTCACCCCGACAAGTCTGAAGTCTGCTGAGCCGCCGAGTGAGCCGGCATTGTTGGCAGCTGCTTCAGTTTTCTTTTGGATATCAATCTCGCGAACGAATGACGTGTCGACCATGGCCATTCCCATCCCGCCACTCGTCCCGCCGCCATATCTGCCACCATCCTGTGCATTTTGGCGCGCGCCATCGATCGATACAATAACGCGCCCAGAATCTTGCAATCCACGGATGTTAGGGGAAACTGTCGGGAAACTGCCAGATCCATCGCCGGAATAGGCACCGGCTACGCCATCGAACAACCGTCGAGCGTCTCTGGCCCCCGTTTCCTGAATTGCATCTTGTGAGATCACGCTGACGCTGCTTGGATCATCGTAAACCCAGTCTGGTGTTTCTCTGAAGCCGTTTCCATTGGCGGCTCCGCCATAGACCACGATGGTATCAAGCACTTCGCCGTCGGTTCCATCTATTGAACCAATGGTATCACCGTTGGTGACGACGACGACATTATCTCCCGTCACCCGCCAGGTTACTCCAGTTCCTGAAAGCATCTTGGAAAGGGCGTCGAGGGGGGCAAGTTTCCCGGAAACTGCATTCACGGTAACGCCAGTTGCCGAAGAGGCTGCCAATGAGACCTGCAGTCCCGATTGGCGACCATATATTCCAGCCGCGCTTGAAAGCGGTTGGCTCTGAATGTTGAACTGAAGCAAATTATTTTGAATTTCTTGCGCTGACGCCGAATTCATATCTGCGACAAGTACACCAAAAGCCGACGCGGCAATAAATGTTGCAAGGGCAGTTGTCGTCCATAGGTCGCTTCGATTTCGAGGCTTGCATATCGACCCAGGCTGATACGCGCTGGAAGCTTTCTTGTCAGGCATTTTCAACTCAACTCTTTATGTCAAACTTCACGCAGCTGTAGAGCGTGATCTCAGACATAAAGACGAGTGGCTTGCGTGTTTTTTTCAGCCTTGCCGTCAGAAAGTTTAAATTATGAGAAAAAAACTCATGAAATAATTGTTAGAGGTTCAGTAAAATCATAAAATAATTATTTATTTCATATACTTGACCGCCAAATGGGGCGACGAGCGCCCGCATCGCTTTTTCTGGATTAGTAAGATCAAACGCTCCTGTGACGCGTTGATTTGCGAGGCGAGTGTCCGGGATTGCAATCCACCCAGAGTGATATCTACCAATCTGCTGAGCAACGGATTCTAGGGTCTCGTTCATTACGTAGAGGCGGTGTTTTCGCCACGCTGCAATCTGATCCAGATTGATTTTTGACAATTCAATGGTGCCGTCGACATCATCGAGTTTAAGCTGCTCTCCTGGACGTAAAACAGCTGATGCAACAGCCTTGTCATGCCCTGCCTTGGCTTTGACCGACCCTTTCAGAAGTGCCACATCTGTCGTCTCTTGTCCCAGCCGGACATTGAACTGCGTACCGAGAACAGAGATGTTGAGGTTATCTGCTGTCACCAGGAACGGTCTTGATGCATCGTGGGAGACATCGAAGAAGGCCTCACCTGACAAGAGCGTCAATTGTCTGGTTTTGTTGTCAAAATCCAGCTTAATTGCACTGGCGGCTGCCAGGGTAACGTTGCTACCATCTTCCAGATGTATGGTTCTTATTTCACCCGGGTCCGTATAGTGGTCAGCTTGATAATGTATTAGCCACGTCGGAGCTAGCAGCACTAAAAAACAGGCGGCAACAGCAAGTGCCACACTGACGGCCGTAATACGTCCTCTCATTTTTTTGGAGGGTAATTCTGCGACTTCGAGCTGAGATTGTGTTGACCAAACCGGAGCTTTTTCCAGTTGATCAGGGATTTTCCTTGTTTCAGGCGACAGAGCACCCAGGCGATCCCACATACGGCACGTGCGTGACCAAGCTTCATGATGTTGTGGTGCATGATCGAGCCAGACCTGAAATTGTTCATGCAAACCCTGATCATTCGGTGAGCCTTGAAGCTTGAGCAGCCAGTCTACAGCTTCTTCAGACAGTCTTTGCCTTGTTGTAAGTTCTGTTTCCCGACTTAACATGCTCTCCGAACCATTTGCCTTACGCCATTTAGCCTGTTTGGCTGCTCCCCTATTAATATATAGACGAATAGCTCGACGATAATTTTCTTCGCATGCTGAAAATTTAAGCGCTTTGATCAATTATTTCGGATATTTCAAGCATGGATTTCCGCAAAATTCGATGCACACTTGCGATCGATAAATCCAGATCATTGGCGATTTGCTCCATAGTATGCCCCCCAAACCGGTACATCTCAATCGCGATGCGTGTCTCCTTGGAGCAGGAGTCAAGGTATTTTGATATTCGGATTAAATCGTCGCCGATAATTGCCGCTTCTTCAGGGGTTTCTAGTCTTTGTGGGGTCGCCCAGTGCGGCAGCTCACTATTTTCATGCCGGGCTTCCATTTGTCGGCGTCTTGTTAGATCAAACGCCAAATTTCGGGCAATTCTGAACAAGTAGGCTTTAGTCGAAACTGTTGTTGGTCCATTCTTCGGAAGGAAACGGATGAAAGCGTCTTGAACGACATCTTCTGCATCAGCACGAGAGCCAATAATGGAGGAAACATAATCCACCAGAGCTTTGCGGTATGTCAGGTAGCTTTTTTGCTGACCGTTACTGTCCTGTAATGCCATGGCTGCTCTTCAACTTTATCAACCAGCCTGCTCGTTAATGAGCAGTTCTAAGTCCGAGTCATATTCTGGTGCTTGAGGACAGGCCTGCTTCCATCAATGTTTCCGAAGAGGATGCTCGGCTTTCAGTTTTTAAATTTACACAGGAGAAGAAACATAAGTATTTTTACCGGTTGGCGGGTAAAATAATACATAACTTTTATACTCATGTTTTGCAAGTTGCCAGAGTGGGCTTGCTGAACGTTTCGTTAGCGGACAGATTTTTCCCACATTGGAAGCTCTTTTCCCGGTTCTTGGCGAGCCTGTTGCATTGTTCGAACCATCCAAAGGTGTGTTCCACAACCTATCGGAGAGGGAGGGCGTGGAAGCCTTTGTCAGCATCTGAAGCTTTTATGATCTCGATGGTTCATGCACTGCAGCCGATCAATGCGGTGCGGAGCTTATCGTCTGACCTCCCGCATGTCTGCTTGAAGTCATCCTTCGATTGGCGCCTCAATCTTTCGGCGACAGGCCCAGTTATTTCGCCTTCGGTTCCGCCTAACTGCCGGGGCTGAGTTTTGATATTTCATTTGGCAGTATCCTCTTGCGAAAGAGAGCGGGGGTGTCATGGAAACGATCCTTGAACCTGCGGATGAAATGAGCGGAATCGGAAAATCCGCATTCATAGGCGATCTGCGCGATCGACAGGTTGGTGTTCAGCAGACACCAATGGGCATGGTCCAGTCTCATCTTGCGCCAATAGGCCGAGGGCGATTGGTCTGCATAGCGCAGGAACAGGCGGTTGAGCTGGGATACGCTGACCCCGACATCCGCGCTGATTGACTTTATGGATTTGGCATTTGACAGGTTCTCCCGCATAATTTGTGCTGCATTCGCGACCCGCCAGTCACCGCAATTATGCAGTTCAGCACTTGGTGCACGTGGCATGTGAAGCGCACTTCGGGGCTGATCAACGCTCATTTCAATCAGCCCTTTGAGGGCGCGCGGGCGCCCCAAATGCCGGGCCAACAGGTCTATCGCCAGATCGATTGAAGCGGTTCCGCCAGGACTGGTGACTACGTTTTCATCCTCGACAAAAATTTCATGGCTGGTCACCTGAACATCTGAATAGCGATCGAGAAAATCTTGCCGATGGCGATGATGCACTGCGGCTCGCTTGCCCTGCAAGAGACCGGCCTGGGCGACCAGAAAACTGCCGGTACACAGACCAATGACTGTTTTTCCGGCCGACCGGAACTCTCTGATGAGCTCTATCGTTTGTGCCGGGGCGTGGTCGATAAGCGGCATCAAGCCGCCAATGACGACAAGATAGTCGTATCGGGCAATCTCCAGATCCTCAAACAACAGGGACGGGCTTACCTGAATTCCGGAACTCGAAGTCACAGGGGTGAGCGTTGGTCCGCAGATATCCCAACCGCAATAGATCTGTCCGTTGCGGTTTCCGTCATCGGCCGCATGGCGCAACGTATCGACAAATCCGCTCAAGGCGAGAATGGGAAACGTTTCGGTCATCGTCAAGGCAAACCGGACATTCTGCAAGGGCTCTGCGGGGGGCAATTGTGGCAAGGGGGCGATCTTCATACTGTCCTTACATGATGACGTAATTATACAATTAAATGCGATTTATGATCAATACATCCTCCCTTCGAAAGCTCCCAATTGGTTCACCTGAAAAATCGAATTCTCGCTTCATCACTTCCCACTAAAAGCACTGGTCAGAAGATGCTCTTTGACAAACAGATGGAAATTATTGGCGTGCATGCCGAAGGCGAAGTCGGTCGCGTCATTTTCAACGGTGGACCCGATATTCCAGGGTCCTCGATGTCAGAGAAAATGGACTACATCAACACTGTTAATGATGAGCTCTTGCGATTTGCCCTGTATGAGCCTCGCGGAGCGGCGCAAATGACCATAAATCTGCTGACCTCTCCCATCTCCCCAGGTGCGCAAATGGGGTTCATTCCCATCCAGGCTGATGGTGCCCATGCCATGTCGGGCTCAAATGCCATGTGCGTGGCCACAGCCTTGCTGGAAACCAATGTGCTGGAGATGACCGAGCCGCAAACAATTGTCCGGCTCGACACACCAGCAGGCCTGATCAATGCAACCGCCTACTGCAAGAACCGGAAAGTCGAGCGTGTCGAAGTTGACATGCCGCAGAGCTTTGTCGAGCACTTGAACCATCCAATTGACGTGCCAGGCGTGGGCAAGATGGAAGTCGATGTTGCCTTTGGTGGTTGTTACTTTGTTCTGATTGATGCAGCGAAATTGGGATTTTCCATTCAGCCGCATGAGGCGCGTGATCTCGTCGAGATGGGGGCCAAAATCAAGGACGCGGCCAACGCTCAAATCACCGTCCAGCACCCTGAAATCGAGAGCTGCAATGTGATCGAGTACCCGATGTTTGTCGGGCGCAAGGGCCCGGATATCGTTAATGCGACGATCATCTTTCCAGGCCGCCTTGATCGCTCGCCTTGTGGCACTGGAACAGCTGCCCGCCTGGCCGTGATGCACGCCCGCGGCGAAGTCCAGACCGGCGACGTCATCAACGTCAGATCGATTGTTGGCAGTGAATTCAGGGCTGAAGTCACAAGTATAGGATCATGGGGCACTCGCTCCTTCATCAATCCTAAAATATCAGGCCGATCCTGGATATTCAGTAAGCAAACAATCGGCATTCACCCGACTGATATCTTCCCATTGGGATACACGCTTTCAGATACATGGGGCACAGGAAAGCCACGATAGAAAGGCTTCTTCGCTTCAAGGTGTATCTGTATTTTCAATCAGTTCACATGGCCCCATCCACACAACCAAAAGGAGATCCGATCATCTAAACTGCTACAAGAAATCAATCATCAACTGTTTCATGGTCAGCACTGCAAGCTTTAGCCATGAGACAGCCGATGATCAATTTCTGAGATCTGAATGCAAAAAATTCGCTCAAAAAACCAAGAGCAAAACAAGTCACATCAGACTTCCGGAGATAATAATGGTAAATGTAAAAAATGCAACCCTGAATGGTTTTTCAGGAAAGAAACTTCGACTTGGCAACCTGGTTCGCAAAGCATCATTTGGTGCAGCCCTGTCCCTTGCCTCTCTGACGAACGCCCATGCCGCCGACTATGAGATGATCATTTCACACGTCTTTAGCGAAGACCCGCTGACGAATGAAGTTCAGCCCAGCCTGATGCACTTCGAATCCTTGGTTGAAACTGCAACAAACGGTGCAATTGACGTCAAGATTTTCGGCGGTAGCCAGCTGGGTTCTGAAGTCGAATCCGGCAAAGCTGCTCAAAAAGGCCTGGTCATGCAGGGCGCCGTGATGTCCTCCGGCGCGATGTCTTCGTTCTACAAAGACTTTCAGGTGATGACAGCGCCGTTCCTGTTCCCGAACTATCTCACAGCCTGGGCCTATTTTGATGGGCCTTATCATGCTGATTTTATGAAAGGCGCAATTGAAGAATCCGGCCTGCGTTACATGGGAACTTTTGATGAAGGTGGCGGGTTCGTAGCCTTTACGAACAACAAGCACCCGATCCGCACGGTTGAAGACATCGAGGGCCTGCGGATCCGCGTTGAAGAAAACCCGGCGCATATTGCGATCATGAAAGCGCTTGGCGCATCTGCCACACCGCTGCCATGGGGTGAAGTGCAAACCGCGCTTGCAACCGGACTGGCCGATGGGCAATTCAATGCACCTGGCATCAGCAAAGCCTACAAGCTCTACGATGTGAACGACTACACAACACTCAGCGGCCATGTTTACAACACGGCGACCTTCATGATCAGTGAAAAGTGGTTTCAGAGTCTGCCTGAAGAATATCGCGTCATTATCGCCAATGCGGCTCGCGAATCCATGAAAATTGGACACGGTATCGCCGTAATGCACTCCGTCGACGGGTGGGATGTCTCCTGCAAAGAGTTCAAGGAATGCATCGTCCTTTCGGAAGAAGAAAAAGCGAAAATGGCGGCTGTAGCCATGCCTGCATGGCGTGAGTGGATCACTAAGGACTTTGGTGTCGACCCAGTCGTTGTTGACGGACTGATGAGCGAAGTTCAGCGCCTCAAAGCTGAGGAAGTTGCGACCAGTACGTCGCTGTACGCCAACTAATAGCTTCTGGCAAAAACAGTGACACCATAGCCCCGGCGTAGCCCCCTGCGCCGGGGTTATGGGTAAATATTTGGACAGATAGATGAAAAGCATTCGGTCTTTTAGCGACACCCTTAACACGTGCGTCATTATCGTGTGTGCTCTGGCCATAACGGCCATGCTGACCATCTCCTTCGTTGGTGCATTGTACCAAGCGATTACGGGTGATTCTTTGAGCTGGACCTATTCACTGGCACGACAATTCATCCCCTGGATCGGCTTACTCTCAATAACGGTCGCTTTCAAAAATGGCGAACATGTCGCCATGACAATGCTGGCAGACAGTTTTCCCTTTGCCATCCGGCAATGGGTCGAGCGGGTGGTGGTTGGGCTGATCTTCGTCTTTGCTGTTTTCATGATCTATGAAGGCACATACTTCTTCATCGATTCCAATCAGTTGGTCATGATCTCAGATCAAATTCAGATCTCACAAAGATGGGTCGCCATTAGTGTCCCAATCACTGGCGGTGTTCTGCTCGTACACACGTCATGCGGACGCGCCCTGCTGGAAGACACCCAGGATTTCACTGACCTGCTGTCTCCAACAGCTGATGGCCATGAAAGTGGACCTGATACTCAAACAACAAAGGGACCTGTCCAATGATTTATGCCAGCGTTGCCTTCTTAACTGTCTTGCTTCTCGGTGCGCCCGTTGCTCTTGTCCTGGTCTATTCAGGAGCAGCAGGCGCCTATTCGCTCGGCGGTTTTGACTATTTGATCATTGTCGCAGAAAAAATGTTCTCTGGCGTTTCGCCCTTCGTGCTGATCGCAATCCCCTACTTCATCTTTACTTCTGAACTCATGGGCCATGCTGGGCTGACAGAGCGCCTGATCACGTTCAACAATGCGCTCATCGGGCGCATGCGCGGCTCACTCAGCCACATCAACATAACGGTCAGCGTTTTCTTTGCCGGATTGACCGGAGCAGCGGTGACCGACACAGTCTCCATCGGCAAAATTTTGATCCCAGCGATGAAAAAAGAAGGTTATAGCCCGGAATACAGCGCCGCTGTCACCGCATGCTCTTCCGTTATCGGACCGATTATTCCGCCCAGTATAATCATGGTTGTTTACGCAACAATCCTGCGGGATATCTCCGTGATTGATCTGTTCGCCGGCGGCATTATTCCGGGCCTCGCCATGGCGCTCTCCATGCTGGGTGTCAGTATCGTTCTGGCGATCAAGAACAATTTCCCGAAGCATGAAGCAACCCCGTTTCGCATGGCGGTTTTAGCCTTCCTTCAGTCTCTTCCAGCGTTGATAGTTCCGGTCATTATTCTGGGCGGCATTCTGTCGGGTGTGACAACGATTACAGAGGCCTCTGCTTTCGCTGCTGTCTACACGCTCCTGATCGGGTTTTTCCTCTATCGCCAACTTACCTGGCCGAAGGTCTGGGATGCGATGGTCAAAACAATTCGGTTCAGCGGAATTGTGTTCTTTTTGATGGCCGGTTCCACAGTTCTGTCCTGGTTTGTTGCCCGCTCGGGCGTTGCCCGGGAAGCTGCTGATTTCATCTCGGGCGTCAGCGATAGCCAAACCATCCAGATCCTCGCGGTCGTCGCATTTCTCATTCTCTTGGGCACCTTGATGGATGTGCTACCTGCTCTCGTCATCGTTGGACCTGTTCTACACCCAACTATGGTGGGGCTTGGCTTTGATCCGCTGCACTTTGCCATGATCATGATTGTCACCTTGAATGTCTCCAACGTAACGCCTCCCGTTGGAATGACGTTGATGACGGCTGCCAAGATCGCGGAGGTGTCCTATGAAAAGGTTATTGTGGCCGCCATTCCTTTCTTTTCCGCCATTCTGGCCGTTATTTTGCTGCTTGCGTTGTGGCCTGGAATGACGCTGTGGGTGCCCTCGTTACTGCACTAGGTTTCACTTGATATCCCCAAATCCTGAACGTTCGCTTTGGTTCGCAAGGAGTGGTCATGCCCACCTCATTTTTAGACACTGTTTCAACAACTCTTGCCTCACTTGAGGAAGACGGCCTTATCAAGATCGAGCGCGAGATCCTGTCGGCTCAAAAAGGCCGGATTACGGTTGCCGATGGCACAGAATCCCGGCCTGGCGTTATCAACATGTGCGCCAACAACTATCTTGGATTGGCCGACAGCCCGGCGCTGGTCGAGTCCGCGAAAGACGCGCTTGATCATCAGGGTTATGGCATGGCCAGTGTGCGGTTCATTTGCGGAACCCAGAAATCGCACCGGGTTCTGGAACGACGTCTGGCGCAGTTTTTGGGTAAAGACGATTCCATCCTCTTTGCCGCCTGTTTCGATGCCAATGGCGGATTGTTCGAGGCTTTGCTTGGGCCCGAAGATGCTGTCGTATCGGATTCCCTCAATCACGCCTCCATCATTGATGGCATTCGGTTGTGCAAGGCCAAGCGGTATCGTTATGAGAATTCCAACATGGCTGATCTCGAAAAGCAGCTTGTTCTTGCCAAAGAAGCTGGAGCGCGATTTGTCATGATCGCCACAGACGGCGTTTTCTCGATGGACGGCTATCTTGCGAACCTGCCGGAAATCACGAGATTGGCGAAAAAATTCGACGCCTTGGTAATGGTTGATGATTGCCACTCGACTGGCTTTATGGGACCACAGGGACGCGGAACGGCAGCGCATTTCGGTGTCAATGATGACGTCGACATCCTGACCGGAACCCTCGGCAAGGCTCTGGGAGGCGCTCTAGGAGGGTATATTGCCGGACCTCAGCCGGTTGTTGACCTGCTGCGCCAGCGGGCTCGCCCGTATCTGTTCTCAAACGCGCTACCACCGAGCATTGTCGCATCATCGCTTGCAGCGCTGACCATCGTGGAACAGGCCGATGATCTCAGGGAGCAACTTTTTGTAAACACTGTCTATTGGCGCGAAGGCCTAACCAATCTCGGTTTCACGCTCCTGCCGGGCGAGCATCCAATTGTACCTGTCATGCTTGGAGACGCGAAATTGGCCCAGGAGATGGCCAGCCGGCTGTTTGACCTTGGCGTATACGTCTCGCCATTCTTCTATCCCGTTGTCCCGAAGGGCTCTGCGCGTATCCGGACCCAGATCAATGCGACCCACACGCGGGACGATCTGGACGAGGCGCTGGCCGCCTTTAACCAGGCAGCTATAGAAACTGGCTTGCTCGTATAGCGGCGGATTGAATAGTCTATATCGGATCTGTTCCAGACTTATTCGGGGTCAAAAACCCACGCCAAGGTCATCAGACGCTTGATTGCGCTTAAGCCCGCAAGAATGCAGCGCGATACGCGCTGCATTCTTGCGGAATTCGTCTGTTCGTTTCAGTACCTGGGGTGAGTGCTATCAAAGGGGCGGCATCAAACCGCGACAGACTCAAAATCCTGTCCTGAAAAGCAGGAGCAAAACGAGACAGAGCCGTCTTTCCACGAAACTTGCGACAAGCCCGCTTTATCATGCATCTTCCGCATCAATTACGCTGACATGGGCGGCTACGACGCGCCAGCCTTCGCTCATTCGGACCCAAGTCTGCATTTGCCGACCAACTTTGCCAGGGGTCTTGTCCCTGTAGAAAAGGGTTGAGGCTGTGGCAAATGAAGTGCCGAAGGTCGTGATGACCGTGTTTTCTAAAGAACGCTCAAGACCGAGATTGCTGCGACTGGACCGGAACGCCGCGATTTCATCGTAGCCATAGAGATTTTCACCGCCGCCATAGCGGATTGTGGTTGGTGACTTCAAAAACAACTCGTCGAGAACTTCGACGTTATTGCTGACCAAAGCTTTCTCGTATTCCGTAAAAGCTGCTTCCACCTCAGCCTTTACCTTTGGAATATTGATGTCCATCAGAGTTTCCCTTTATCAGACGTCATGCGGTCGCGGAGTGTTTTGAGAAAGGGGATGTCCCGAAATTGATCACTTTGAACATGCTCCCAGGCAACACCGGTCGGTTGTGGGTATGGGGTTTGGGTGTCGATCAGTTCATGTTCTGTGGCGATGAAATCAAGTGCGCTGTCGTGCGCCATCATGATCACGTCGTCATTCGGCACCACCTGGCAGGAGTGAACGGTTGTCGTCAGAACTGTATCTGGCTTGAGCTTTTCAAGTTCTCGGAAAATTCCAAGTTCCAGATCAGCGAAGCCGCCGCCCTTGCCAGTCCTTCCGCCTTCTTTGGTGACGGCGACACAACCGACGACAACAAAGTCGAGCTCCTCCATGTCCTCGAATTCGACAGGTTCGCCGTATCTAACGAACCCTTGCGAGGTTGCTGCCAGTTCGAACTGGATCCCCTGTCTTTCAAGGGCGACTGGATCGAGCCGGACAAATGGGAAGGGCTTCAGCAGCTCTGGGACCGGCGCATAAACAATCTTGCCATCATAAAGGGCCCTGAGCCTGACCGGGATTTGGGGTGGATCCGGATTGCATTTGACTGTGCGAGCGGCTTTCCATGCATCTAGCTGCGATAAATGTAGAGCTGCAGTGTCTGCGCCGGCAAAATTTGGGATTCGGCTATTGGTCGGGCCGACGTTCACGCCTTGCTCTATAAGTGTGCTCCAGACACGGGTTCTTACTTGGTCCTTATCCGTATTTCGTCCGGCCCAGCGTGCGTCGCTCATCAATTAATTCCTGTTGTTATTCCGGCGACAGGGGCTGATACGGCCCCTGAGTGTTGGAGGTGGTGGGCAACGCGCAGGGCAATATCTTCTCGCCAAGCAGGTGCAATGACCTGGACACCGATTGGCAGGGCGGCACCTTCGAGCCAAACCGGAACGGAAACCACTGGAAGTCCGATGAATGATATAGGTTGCGTGAAAAGTCCGATGTTGGGCCGCGCCGGAAGTTCTACTCCATCCAGAACAACGGTTTTTGTTCCCGAAGGCAGGGCGTGGAACGGTGTTGTTGGAGCCAGTAGGACGTCTACGTCTTTGAAAATGTCGCGCATCTGGTGCTGGAACCAAGTCCGGAACCGCTGAGCTTGTTGAACCCAAACGGCAGGAACCATGGCGCCGGAAAGAAAACGATCTCTCGTATCCGGATCAAAGTTTTCCGGCTGCTTTTTTAGGCGGCCCAAGTGTAGCGCTGATGATTGCGCGGTCGTGATGATATAGGCTGCAGCGCGGGCTCGCGCGGCTTCTGGAATGTCTATTTCCCGGTTGGCACCCAGTTCAGCCGCGACCAGATCAACCGCGTTGAATGCCTCTGGCTGGCCGGACTTGCGAAAATAGCCTCCAGCAACTGCGATCCGTAGGTTTTCTATGCCTTCCGAAAGCGTTGCCTTGGTGGCAATACCAGGTCGGTTCGCCTGTGCCGGATCTGCGGGATCGTGACCTTGAAGAACGTCGAATACCAGCGCCAGGTCTTCTGCAGTTCGGGCGAGCGGTCCCAGATGATCCAGATCTCCAACGAATGGAAACGAGCCAGCTCTGCTGAGACGTCCAAAAGTTGGCTTGAGGCCGAACAGCCCGCAAAATGATGATGGAACCCTTATAGAACCATTGGTGTCGGAGCCTAGCGTAATCGGAACCATGCCGCTCGCGGCAGCGGCGCCGGATCCACTTGAAGAGCCACCGGTCATCCGGGTTGTGTCATGCGGATTTAGGCAGTTGCCATCGTGAGCGTTTTCGCCGGTGAAGTCATAAGCGTATTCGCCCATGTGCAGGCCGCCAGTGAGGACACCGCCCGCTTGACTGAGACGTTGGATCAGGGATGCGTCTGCCGAAGCAGGTTGGTTGCTCAGGTTAATCTTTGATCCGGCGCGGGTCACTACGCTTTCGATATCGAAAAGGTTTTTGACGGCGTAGGGCACACCTGCGAGGGGTAGCGTTTCTCCAGCAGCAAGGCGTTTATCCACCGCCCGTGCTTCGGTCAGCGCGCGCTCAGTTGTGATGTCCGTATAGGCATTTACAATTGGGTTGAGCCGGTTGATGTCAGCAAGGGCGTGTGTGGCGACGGCCTCTGCGCTGATGGCGCCACTTTGAACGGCTGCTGCCGTTTGGGTGGCGGTCCTGGTCATGTGCGGGGTGATGGTCATGGCAAAAACACCGGGGCTGCCTCGACTTCGTCGTCGAGGGGAAAGCTCATGATCAGGTTTGCGGCTTTCCCAGTGGCGGCCATGTTTGCTTCGACTGTTGGTCGCCACTCATCCCGGATCTTGAGGTCCACGACCTTTTCCATATGGGCCACATAGGCCTTTGCATCGAACGGGCCGTTCATGTTCCGTCTCCTGAAGCCGCTGCCTGGAAGTTGGCCAATGCCGAGGTCCAGCCAACAATCCCACCCTGCGCTTGGATCATTTTTAGGGTTGCTGCCTTGAATTCAGGGAAATAGCTTTCCGTGGCTTCTTCAATCAAAAGGCATTCAAAGCCCCGGTCGTTGGCCTCACGCATGGTGCTTTGGACACAGACCTCCGTGGTCACGCCAGCAAAGACGAGGCTCTTTGTGCCGAGTTTGCTCAGGATCTTGTCTAGGTTTGTCGCGTAGAAAGCGCCTTTGCCAGGTTTGTCTATGACATGCTCGCCTTCGATGGGCGTGCAGTCCGGAACGATTTTTGCTCCTGGTTCGCCGCGTATAAGAATCCTGCCCATCGGGCCATCATCACCGATCCGGAGACTTGGTGAACCACGGTCCCGTTTGGCGGGAGGGCAGTCGGATAGATCCGGCAGATGATTTTCGCGGGTGTGTATCACCGGCCAGCCTTTGTGCCGAAACAGGGTTAAAAGGTCTTTCGTTGGCGAGACGGCGCGTTGGAGGTGGCTGACGTCATTGCCAAGGGTTTCGCCAAAGCCGCCCGGGTTGATGAAATCGCACTGCATATCAATAACGATCAATGCGACGGAGGTCGGATCGAAGTGAAATGCGAAGGGATTGGCTTCAACGGTCATCATGATTGGTGTCCTGCCATAGCGTGGCCGATTTTGGCTCGGTCCGTGTCGGCGATGGGCGAGGTGAAGCTGACCCTGCCTTCCGACATGACCGCGACGATGTCTGCAAGTTCCAGGATTTCGTCTAGATCCTCCGAGACAAGCAGAACAGCTGCACCCTTGTTGCGCTGATCCATGATCTGCGCCCTGATCTCGGCAACAGAGGCAAAATCAAGCCCGAAGCAGGGGTTCGCAACGATGAGGATCTCGACCGTGCCTGAGAGCTCTCGGGCAAGGATCGCCCGCTGGACATTGCCGCCAGACAGGTTTTCAATCGGCTCATCCGTGGACGGTGTCTTGACCCGATAAGATGAGATAAGCTCACGCGCTTTCTTGCGTATTGGTGTTGGTGATAGCCAGCCCTTGAAGGGCGAAATTGGCGCTTTGTCGAAGCTGCGAAAAGCCATATTTTCAGCGACAGTCATGCGTGGGACCGCCGCATTTCGAAGGGGTTCTTCTGAGAAACCGAAAACTTTTAGGGAATCCATTTGTTTGCGCTCAGGTTCATATGGCTTGCCATCGACGAAGAAACGCCCGTCCGAGGGAATACGTTGTCCGGAAAGTGTTTCGATTAATTCGGATTGTCCATTTCCGGACACGCCCGCTATGCCGAGGATTTCTCCGGTATGGACTTTCAGGTTCACAG
Source organism: Roseibium algae (assembly GCF_037783265.1). Lineage (NCBI taxonomy): Bacteria > Pseudomonadati > Pseudomonadota > Alphaproteobacteria > Hyphomicrobiales > Stappiaceae > Roseibium > Roseibium algae. Next base: position 87,691 of record NZ_JBAKIA010000001.1, on the reverse strand, counting down.
CTTCCAGTGCTGGCAGCAGTTCGTCGTCTTCGGCAAACAGGCCCACGACCTCCAGCTTGAGCTTCTTCTCAAGCGAGGTTTCTCTGGCGCCTCTCTCGCGGACGGTGGTGTCGCCGATCATCATGTGGCTCATGTCGTCAACGGACAGATTTGCCACATCACCTCCGCCGACCATACGTCCGCGCCGAAGTACGGTGACAGCATCCGCAAAGGCCGTCACTTCGCGGAACTTATGAGAGATCATCAAGATGGTCAGATCTCCCGCATCGGTCATGCCGCGCAGAAGACCCAGAACTTCATCGGCCTCGTCAGGCGTCAGCACGGATGTGGGCTCGTCCAGAATGAGAAAGCGTTGATCCAGATAGAGTTGTTTGAGAATCTCAAGCTTTTGTTTTTCGCCTGCAGACAGGGAATTCACCGGCTTGTCCAGCGGCACTTTGAAAGGCGTTGTCTCCAGAAATGCGTCAAGCGTTTGGTGTTCTTTTTTCCAATCGATAATAGCAGGCGTATTGGCGCGGGAGATGACCAGGTTTTCTGCAGCTGTTAGGGATGGGACCAGGGTGAAGTGTTGATAGACCATGCCAATGCCATGTGCATGCGCTGCACGGGGATTGGGTATGGAGACTTCAGATCCGTTGACCAGTACAGAACCTTTTGTGGGTTGGTAGAAACCCATCATACATTTGACCAGCGTCGATTTCCCAGCGCCGTTTTCGCCAAGGAGGGCGTGAAAGGAACCGGGTTTGACCTTGAGCGACACATCGTCCAGCGCCGTCAAGCCGCCGAAGCTCTTTGACATCCCGACTGTCTCGACGCCGATGGCGCGCAATTTTGTGGAATGGCGATGGGCGGCAAGATCCATGTTCAACCCCTGTCAGAGATGTGTTCAAGGCCTTTTAGGAAGGTATTGCTATCAGCGACTGCGCCAAAAACACCGCCTTGCATGGTGACCATCTTCAGCGCTGCATCGTGGTTTCCCTTGTCCGTTGCGCCGCAGCAGTCAGAAAGGATCAGGCATTCGAAGCCTCGATCATTCGCCTCACGCATCGTGGTGTGGACGCAGACATCGGTTGTGATGCCAGTCAGGACGAGATTGCAGATGCCTTTGGTGCGCAGCAGCAGTTCCAAATCGGTCGCACAAAATGATCCCTTGCCTGGTTTGTCAATGATTGGCTCACTGGCAAGGGGCGAGAGTTCGGGAATGATCTCCCAACCCGGCTCACCGCGCACCAGAATTTTCCCGCAAGGACCCTGATCGCCGATGCCGGCGCCAATACGCTGAGAGCGCCAACGTTTGTTTTCTGGCAGATCTGCCAAATCCGGGCGATGACCTTCACGGGTATGGATGACGTGGAAGCCTTTGGCACGCAGGGCCTTTAGGACATTCGTGATGGGCTCTATTGGCGCGCGGGTCATGGATATGTCGTAGCCCATGGAATCCACATAACCGCCGGGACCACAGAAGTCTGTCTGCATGTCGATGACAATCAGAGCAGTGTTCTCCGGAGTGAGATTGCCGTTATAGGGCCAGGGGTAGGGATCTGCAGGCACGGGGCCTTCGAACGTCTGAGATGCATTGGGTTTGACATGGGATGTGGTCATGATTGTCTACTCCGCTGCATCGCTCAGGTCTTTTTCGCCGAAGGATCGTTTGGGTGTGTCAAAGCCGCAAGACGTGCCGTCGGTGTGAATGACATCGTCTTCCCAAGGCAGCCTGTACTGGCCTGCTGCCAGGTCGGTCATATAGGTATAGGGGCAGTCCTGTGCGCCGCCTTTGACCGCAACATAGCCACGGTGGCCAAATTGGTAGATGTTGTTTTCAACTCCCCAGTGGATCCGGGCTTCACGCACAAGGTCAGGCCGTACCTCAGCTGAGATGATCTCGTTTGGACGGCCTGTCGTGCCATGGGCAATGATGGTGCCATCGAAATTGACAATCATACCTTCGCCCATGCTGTCGAATGTTCCATCCGTACCGCACATGCAAACATTAGCGGTGAGCATGAGGTTGCAAAACGCATTGGATTGGTTGGTGAATTTCCAGCTTTCCCGGATAGGTGCCGTGTAACCGGCTGTGCGGATCATAACCTCCGCGCCCTTGTAGGCGCATTCACGGGCCATTTCCGGGAACATCCCGTCGTGGCAGATGATGAGGGCGAGTTTGCATCCCTTTGGCCCGTCGATCACCGGGATGCCCTGATCGCCAGGCTCCCAGGGTTCAACGGGGACCCATGGGTGCATTTTGCGGTAATAGAGTTTCAGCTCGCCCTTGTCGTCGATGACGATGCCGGAGTTGTAGGGCATGCCGCCAGGGTTCAGTTCCATGATGGAGAAGCAGCCCCATATCTCGTTGTCAGCGCATGCCTTTTTGAAGGCTGCGACTTCTGGGCCGTCGAGAGAGCACATGATTTGCGGATTGATGTCCATCGACAGGCCGTGGAGCGCATATTCGGGAAACACCACGAGATCCATAGCTGGCAGGTTGTGCTTTGCCTTGCGGACCATATCGACAATGACCTGGGTCTGCGTCGCCAGTTCGATCTCATTCGAGACATGTGTGAGTTGAAGTTGCACCATGCCAAGGACGACACCATTGGGGGATTTGTTGAGACCTCCAAGTCCGCTCATTTGTCAGCTCCTATTTTGTGATGGACAACTCGCCTGGCGCACCCTTGAGAGATCTCTTGGGGGATGAGCTGGCGATCATGATCAAAAGCGTCAGGATGTAGGGCGCGGCGTTGAAAAAGTGATATCCGCGCGAGATACCGATGGATTGCAATGCTGGGCCGAGTGCGCCTGCGGCTCCGAAAAGCAGTGCTGCGGCAAAGCAGGCAAGCGGGTTCCAGCGTGCGAAAATCACCAGCGCAACAGCCATAAGTCCCTGGCCGGAGGACAGACCCTCTGTCCAGCTGCCCGGATAGTAGAGCGACAGAAACGAGCCTCCGATTCCTGCAAAAAAACCGCCTGCCATGGTGGCGAGCAGCCGAACTTGATTGACGTTGATGCCAAGGGCCAATGCCGCCGGTGCGCTGTCGCCAGTTGTGCGGACAATCAGGCCCCAGCGGGTGTTCTTGAGGCCCCACCACAGAACAACGGCTAGAATGAAACCGAGGATAAAAAGAGGGTTTATCTCGAGCGCCTGGCGCAAGGCCGGATTGTCGCTCCATGCGCCGAGCGATATCGATGGCAGGCGCGGGGCTTGAGGCTGTATGTAGGATTTGCCGAAGAAAAATGCGAGACCGGTTCCGAACAGCATCATGGCGATACCAATGGCGATGTCGTTCACTTTTGGCAGCTTGCACAAATAGCCATGAAGGGCTCCGAAGCAGGCGCCGCAAAGACCGGCAACCATGACGCCCAACCAGGGCGAGCCTGTGTGGTAGCTCGTGGCGTAGCCCGACATGGCCCCAAACACGAGGGTACCTTCCAGGCCCAAATTGATGCGCCCGGATTTTTCAGTCAGTGTTTCTCCTAGGCTGACGAACAAAAATGGTGTTGAGACGCGGATCGCGCCCGCGAACATCGCCATGAGCACTGTGAACAGTCCAGCCTCGTCGCTCATGTTTTGCCTCCCTTGGATCTGAAAAAGGGCAGTCGACCATAGAAGGTTTCGGACACCAGCAGGACGATGAACATCAGTCCCTGCAGAACCAGAACAGTGGCATCTGGCAGATCCATACGGCGCTGAATAAGACCTCCGGAGGCGGCTATTCCGCCAAGCAGAATGGCCACCGGCACAATGACCAGAGGATTGTGCCTGGCGAGGAACGAGACGAGAATTCCGGTAAAGCCGTATCCGGCGATCAAAGATGCATTGGCCTTGCCGTGAATGGCCGCGACTTCAAAAAAGCCGGCAAACCCAGCGCAGGCTCCGGCAATGGCGCAGGAGATCACCATCAATTTGCCGACCGGTAACCCCTGCGCTTGGGCCGCACGTAGGTTTCCGCCTGTGATACGTGCGGCAAATCCGAATGTCGTCCGGTTCATTAGTAAGTAGAGCAGAATGCATAGCACAATGCCGACGATCAGCCCCCAATGAACATCGGTGCCAGGGATGTTGCCGATCATGTTGTCTTTGCCGATTGGCATGGTGGATGGCTTGTTGGGGTCTGAAGGATCACGCAGAGCACCTTCGACGAAGAAGTTCAGGATCGAGACCGCGATGTAGAACAGCAGCAGCGAAGAAATGGTCTCGTTTACGCCTCGATAGTGCCGCAAGACACCTACAAAGCCGATCCAGAGAGCACCTCCAAGGAGTGAGGCAAGGGCCATAACAGGTAACAAAATGGCAGTTGGTGCCCAGGGAATCATCGGGATGGCGATTGCACCAGCAGCAAAGCCGCCCAGAACCAGAGCCCCTTCGCCGCCGATGATCACAAGACCTAGCCGAGCGGGAATGGCGACGCAGAGCGCGGTGAATATCAGCGGTGCAGCGCGCACCAATGAGTTCTGCAGGGAGAAACTTGAGCCGAAGCCGCCTTTCCAGACCAGCGCGTAAAAATCATAGGGAGATTTTCCAAGGGCCAGCAGAAAGAGCGAGAACAGGAGCCCTGAAACGATGAGCGCCAGGACGGGCATCACAACAAATTCGGAAGATCGCCGTAAGCGATCGAGCATGTCAGTGGTACTGCTTTCCGGGTTGTCTTTGATGTGGTCTGCTTTGGCCATATCGACCATATTCGGATCCTTGCAGTATGCGGCGGCAGAGTGCAGTGCTCAAAAATTGAATTTGGCGAGGATGGAAGACCGCCCCGGATCCGCAGTGTGCGAATTCGGGGCGGGTAACCTTGAGAATTAGGTGATTGAGCCGATTACGCCTTCGATCAGGTAATCAGTCTGATTGAGGGAGGGCTCATAGTTGTCCAGGGACGCACCGGCTGCCAGAAGCGGCGTTCCGTCCTGCTTGTTGATGGGGCCGTTAAAGATCGGCTTGCCAGCTGTTACTTCTGCGCGCGCCGCATCGGCTGCAGCAATTGCCTCAGGAGTTGCGCCAGCGCCATAGGCGGTGTTTTGGACGTAATCCTTATCGAAGCCACCGCCTGTCATGTTCGGCAGAGCCTTGCCCTCGGTCAGATCAGCAGCGAACATCTTGTAGATGGTTTCCCACTTGTATTCCGCGCCTGTGATGAAGCCGTTCGGCGCCAGCGGTGCTTGAGAGGCATTGTGTCCGCAGCATTTGATACCCCGCGTTTCTGCGGTTTCGATCACGACCTTCGGGCCATCCACATGACAGGTCAGCACATCGCAACCAGCATCCACCAGAGCATTGGCAGCTTCCGCCTCGCGAACCGGCATGGACCATTCACCGGTAAAAATGACCTGAACGGTCGCGTCTGGGTTGACCTTCTTGGCACCCAGGAGGAAAGAGTTGATGTTTCGCAGGACAGTGCCGATTGGCTTGGCAGCAACGAAGCCCAGCTTATTCGTTTTGGTGGAAAGGCCAGCAGCTATGCCATCAACATAGTGCGCCTGATCCAAATAGCCGAAGTAGCTACCTGCGTTGGTCGGATCCCCTTCTGACCAGAGAGGCGCAGCATGGCGGAATTCCACGTCAGGGTACTTGGATGCCAAATCAAGAACGAACGGCTTGTAGTAACCAAAGGAGGTCGCAAAAATGAGGTTTGCGCCATCGAGATTTATCATCGATTCAATCGACTTTGTTACAGCGACTGTCTCTGGAACGTTTTCTTCCTCGACGACTGTGACGCCTGGGACTTCCTTGAGAGCCGCTGCAGCAACTGCGTGGGCTTGGTTCCAGCCAAAATCATCGCGTGGGCCGACATAAACGATGCCAACGGTGAGGCCACTGGCGAAGGCTGCACGCGGCAAGCCGGTTGCGGACAGTCCTATGATGCCAGCCGCAGAAGATTGCAGCAGGGAGCGGCGGGAAATTTCAAATTTCGACATGGTTCAACCCCTTTAGGTCTGGTGCAGTAGACCGTGATGTCCGGTCGTCGGTTTGGTGTTTTCAAAGCAAGCAGCATGCCAAGCAAGGCTGGTGTTTAGTTTCATTTAAGTCACTGAAATTTAATTGTTTTTATATCCTTCTTTCGGTTTCAGTCTTTGCTTGCCTGCTATTAATTTGATTAATTATTAGACATTCTTGTTTTTGCTCCCTAATTAATCAACCATGGCGCGTGTGATCTCATATTGCGCTAGACCTCTGGCCAAGGTGGTATCTTGCCCGAAGGCCGATCAAGGAGCTGATTAGGTTGAAGAGGCACTGCTGTCCCTGACTTGCTCATAGCTGGCATCGAGTTTCCTTTTGAGATAATCCGCACCGGAAATAGGCGGGTAGAGCGCTGGACGATCCTCCCGCTGGCAGCTTTTCAGGCAGGCTACTTCTGCATCTGGATTAGGATCCAGGAAGAAGGCAATCGAATAACGTTCCCGGCCGCCAGTGTTCACCACCCGATGAGGGGTGGAGACATAGGTGTCATTGGTCCATCGCATCAGGCAATCACCGATGTTGCAGACAAAAGCGCCCTCAAGTGTGGGGGCCTTGATCCATTTTCCATCGCGTTGCTGAACTTCCAGCCCGCCCACGTCGTCCGGCAAAAGGATCGTTAGATTGCCATAATCGGTATGAGTGCCAGCGCCGATTTGGCCGGTCTCGGCGCGTGCGGGTTGGGGCGGGTAGTGGAGCAAGCGAAGTGTGGCCATCGGCGCATCTAGCTTGTTCTCGAAGTAATTCTTGTCCGTTCCCAAATCTGTGGCAATTGCCTGATGAAGCACACGGCCTAGCGCCCAGACGGCATCGAAGTAGGCGAGCAGCGTTTCTTTCCAGGACGGCAGGTTCGGCCATTGGTTGGCAGCCCGAAACGGTTCGCCTTTTAGGATCCTTGGATCTGTTGGGTCGAGATCAAGGCCAATGTTGAAAGCTTCTTTCAGATCGGACGGTTTGCCCGGGTCCAAGTGCTCGCCCTTCATGGGCACATAGCCCCGGTTGGTCTTGAAGAAGTCCTTTGTCAGCAGCATTTTCTCGCTGTCAGGAAGCGCAAAGAAGGCTTTGGAGGCGGCAAATATCGCGATCATCAGATTTTCTTCAATGCCGTGGTTCTGTACATAGAAGAACCCGATATTTCTGGCTGCTTTACCAATGTCTGCCGCAACTTTCTCCAATCCGGCGGGCGTTCCATCCAGTAGAGGTTTCAGATCGATGATTGGAAGATCAGACATCCTGTTTGCCGCTCCTGTCGTCACGCTGCGCCCTGAGAAGGCACTGCATATTTACGCCAAGTGCCAAGCGATGTGATGTCGTCGGCCCCTCTGATTCCGGCAGCTTCACATTGGAAGCCCTGAACAGTGCGCCCGTCAGAAAGAACAAGGCTGCCCAACCCAAGAGGGGCGGGGATCGATGCCAGAAATGAGCCAACTTCGGTGAGGGGCATCGCCCAGATTTCAACGTCGATCTCGCCGCCTGATCCAGGCTCACCTCTGACCAATCCCGGTCGTTTTGGCGGCCCCCCTGCCAGTGCATAAAGACGATAGGCATCGCTTGTTGTTGAGGTCTGCAGAAACCGTGCACCGCGAGAGGTCAATTCATGATTGAGAACCATCCCCGACATATGTGCTCCACAGACAGCAAGAGCGAGTTCATCTGAATTTGTGAGTGGGGTGAGCGGCACTGCCTCGTCAGGCAAAGTCCAGCCAGTCGCGCCTAGTTCGTGGGCAGCCGCCTGTTCCAGCTTTACTCCCAGGTTGGCAATCATACCGTCCTGTTCGGCTTTCGCGAGTAGAGTGACGTTGCCAGGCCGCCCGTCCGTTCGTGGAGAAACCGGGATTGCGAGACCGCACATATCCAGCAGATTGACGAAGTTGGTATAGATTCCGTTGTTGGAATTGGGCGTGATCGGATCGTCTTCCAGATCCTTGACCGAATAGAACGTCGGGATCGTCGGTACGCACAACATGTCCAACCGGTCGAGCACTGGTCTTGTCTTGCGGGCAAGCTCTTTCAGACGGTAGATGCCCCGAAAAGCGTCTGTGGCTGTCAAGCCCAGTGCCTTTCCGACAACCGCTGTTGTTACCGGATGGACATCCTCTGGCTGGTCGCGCATCAGGTCTTCGATGACCGTGTGCCGCTCTGCGACCCACGCGCCTTCATAAAGCATGGTGGCAACATCGTAGAAGGGCGTGAAATCGACCTGCTCAATCACTGCACCAAGTGTTTTCAGCAGGTCAATGGTTTCGTAAAACGATGCTTCCTGTTCGGTGTCGCCCAGGAACGTGATGGTCTTCCGATCCGGTATACCGATTTTGAAGCTTGGCGGGGTATCCCCGAGCGGGCTAAGATGAACCTTGCGCGCATAGGCATCGGCATCATCGTATTGTGCGGCAACGGCATAGGCTGCGTAGGCATCTTCAACGGTCAGCGCAAAGATCGAGATTGTATCCAGGGTGCGGCAAGCCGGAACCACACCGCTTGCAGAGAGCGCACCAAGGGTCGGTTTCAAGCCAACGATATTGTTCAATGCGGCAGGTACCCTCCCGGACCCTGCCGTATCTGTCCCAAGCGAGAAGGTGACCAGACCGTGCCCGACGGAAACGGCTGATCCAGAGGATGAGCCTCCTGGAACGATAGCCGGATCAACGGAATTTTTGGGCGGCTGATAGGGGGATCGAACGCCGACCAACCCTGTGGCGAATTGATCCAGATTTGTTTTGCCAATCAGGATCGCACCCGCTGCCTTGAGCTGAGCAACCACGAATGCATCGTGTTCGGGCGTGTATGCGTAGGCTGGGCAGCCAGCTGTTGTTGGCTTGCCAGCAACGTCGATGTTGTCCTTGATCACGAACGGAACGCCCCAAAGCGGCTTTTTCGGGTCAAAAACTCCAAGGTTTTCCGCTGCCCCCAGCGTTTCTGCCTTGTCTATCAGGTGAATGAAAATCCCCGGATCATTGACCGCTTCAATGCGGCGAAAGACTTCTTCGACAACATCCTGAGGCGACAGGCCTGTCTCATAAGCTGCGTGCAGCGCTGACAAGGTGAAGGGCAGATCTTTCATGTGAGACTCATTCATTTTTGTTGGCGCATTCGAGAAATGGAGGAAATTCGCAAGCTGGGTCATGCGGCATTAGCGGCGATGGGAGGGCTGGGCGCAGCTGAAAGCAGTTGCCGGGTGTAGGACGCGCTTGGCTGGCCCATTACCGTTTTGGTTGGGCCTTGCTCAACGACCATCCCGTCTTTCATGACGATGACGTGGTCGCAGAGAAGGCGAACCACATGGAGATCATGGCTGACAAAAAGGCAGGTGATCCCCAGCTTGGCTCGCAGGTCTGCAAGAAGATTCAGAACCACGGCTTGGATGGAGACGTCCAGAGCCGCGGTGGGTTCATCCAGCACGATGAATTTCGGATTGACAGCAATGGCTCTGGCGATGCCAACGCGGGCCTTTTGTCCGCCCGACAATTGGTGCGGAAAACGGTTCAAAAGGGGATGCGGAAGTCCGACAAGATCGGCGAGTTCCTTGACCCGCTGCGCTCGCTCTTGCTTTTTGAGGGAAGTCAGGCGGCTGAGGGGTTCTGCAATTGACTGCTTTGCGGTGTGACGTGGGTTGAAGCTGTCGGTCGCATCTTGGAACACCATTTGAATGTCAGAGCGACGTGGGTCTCTTGCAAACGACTGAGCGGGTGTTTGCGCCAGGTCTTCGCCGTCGAACAGGATCTGACCGCTTGTTGGGTCGGCCAGGCGCACCAACATTGAGGAGGTGGTCGACTTGCCGCAGCCAGATTCTCCGACCAGTCCGACACATTGGCCTTCATGGATTTTGAAGTAGATGCCTTTGACAGCCTGTACCGGGCTTGCCTTGCCCTGGAAGGTTTTCGTCAGGTCTCGCACTTCCAGCAAAGGTTTGCTGCTGATTTTTGGTGCTGCGAGAGGTGTCCGTTTGTCGGTTGGTAGAAGTGAGCGCACCGATGCTCCGTCTCTGGGCGTCGCATTGACCAACTTTCGGGTGTAGGGGTGAGATGGAGTGAGAAACAGGCTATCCGGCGGGCCGGTTTCAACAATTTTGCCGTCTTTCATGACAGCTATCCGGTCGCAATATTGAGCGGCCAGACCTAGATCATGAGTGATCAGGATGGAGCTCATGTCTCGGCTTCTGATTAACGTCGATACCAGGTCCATGACAGCTTTTTGTGTCGTGATGTCGAGGCCGGTGGTTGGCTCGTCAGCAACCAGAAGCTTGGGATCACACGCTAGAGCTATGGCAATTACAACGCGCTGGCACATGCCTCCGGACAGCTCAAACGGATAGGCGTGATAGCGGGCCTCAGCGTCGTGAATCTGGACAGCTTCCAATGCCCTGATGGCTTCGATTTTTGCCGTGTAACGGGTCGCCTTGGCATGACGCCGCAGGACATCTTCCAGCTGATGTCCGACCTTGCGGATAGGATTGAGAGCAGCGCGCGGGTTTTGGAAAATCATCGAGATTTCCCGACCACGAATATCGCGCATGGCGTTCTCGCTGGCTGCGTGCAGGTCCACCCCTTGATAGTTGACCGCCCCGCCGGTGATCTTGCCACCTTGATCGAGAATGCGCATCAACGCATAGGATGTCACGGACTTGCCTGATCCAGACTCGCCAACAATGCCCAGTATCTCGCCGCGGCCCAGCTCCAGATTGACACCGCGAACTGCGTCAACACTGCCGCGACGTGTCTGGAATGAAACCGTAAGATCTTTCAAGCTTAGCATTGTCACGTCCTCCGACGGGGGTCGACGAGGTCACGCAGACCGTCGCCCAGAAGGTTGAAGGTGAACACGGCAAACATCAGGGCAAGTCCTGGGAAAACGGCGAGCCACCATTCACCTGAGACGATGAAATTTGCCCCTTCGGCCACCATGATTCCCCATTCGGCGGTCGGTGGGCGCACACCCAGTCCAATGAAGCTCAGACCTGCAGCATTCAGGATCGCCCAACCGAGATTGAGTGAAACCTGAACCATCATTGGCGGGAGGGCATTGGGATAGATATGAAAAGCCAGCACGCGTATGTCAGAGTTTCCGGCAAGTTTCGCTGCCAGGGCAAAGCCTGCATCGCGGCGGATATTCACCTCTGCGCGGACAAGGCGGGCGTAGAATGGAATGTTGATCACCGCTGTGGCGTAGACGATGTTTTCAACCGTGTTGCCGAGAGCTGCGACGATGCCCATAGCCAAAACAAAAAGCGGAAAGGCCATGATGGTGTCAAACAGGCGGTTGAGGATGCTGTCGAGCCATCCGCCCCAATATCCTGCTATGGCCCCCAGCATGGACCCGATTACAAATGACAGGGCGACCGCCGCCACTGAGATCAGAAGATCAAGGCGGGTGGCTATTAACACACGGCTGAAAACATCCCGCCCGAGATTGTCAGTTCCGAACCAGTGCTGCCAGGACGGAGCTTGCAGCGCGATTGAAACGTTCGATACCGCTGGATCATAAGGTGCCAGCAGAGGGCCAAAGATGGCGGCGATCACGAGTATTGCGAACATGCCAAATGCAATTAGAGTGATCGGGTTGCCGCGCAGCACATAGATCAGGTGGTCAAAAAAGCCCCCCGACGTGCGCTCTACCAGTACGTCTGGCTCTGTTGGATTTGCTGTAGATGAAATGAAATCGGTCATCGGCTTGCAAATCCTATCCGGGGATCAATGGCCGTATAGGTCAGGTCTATGATCAGGTTGAGGCCAACGAAAAGAAGGGCCATTGCGAGAACGAACCCCTGTACAGCGGCATAGTCGGAGACCACGAGAGCTTCGACCGCGTAGGATCCGATCCCGGGCCAGGCAAATACCTTTTCGACCAGAACGTTTGCACCGAGGGTGAAGGAAAACACCATGCCGAGCGTTGTAATCACCGGCAGGAGCGCGTTGCGAAACGCATATGTGTAACGGATTGATCCTTCCGTCAGGCCCGCAGATCTTGCTGTGCGAATGAAGTCCGATGACAGCGCACTCAGCATGGATGCACGTGTCATGCGCGCGAGAGGTGCAAGAGTGAACAGGGCCAGGGTGATCGACGGCAAGATCAGCTGTTTGGCTGCACCCCACCAGGTTTCCAGATCACCTGCGATGGCTGCGTCTATGAGATAAAAGCCGGTTACCCGATCTGGCTCTATGTAAATGAAATCCAGCCGACCAAGCGGCGAGGGGGCAATCCCCAGAAGGTAATAGAAGATGTAGATCAGCACGATGCCGGTGAAGAACGTCGGCATGGAGACGCCTGCTGTGACCAGAACACGGCACAGATGGTCTATCCATGATCCTGGGCGCGTGGCCGCCAGAATGCCGAGTGGTATTGCGATTGAGCAAGACAGGATCAACGCAATGAGGGTGAGCTCCAAAGATGCTGGAAGGCGCTGAGCCAGATCCTGGGTAACCGGTTGTCCGGTTGAGAGTGACTGGCCAAGATTGCCCCGCATCAGGTCGCTGACATATACGAGAAACTGTTCGGGGAGTGACTTGTCGAGACCCAGTTGTGCGCGAACCTCGGCAATGGAGTTTTCGTCTGCTGCTGCGCCTGCAAAATAGACAGCCGGGTCGCCTGGTAGTGCTCTGGTCAGCACGAAGCTGACAATTACAACCCCGATTAACACCGGAATGGATTGTGAGATCCTGAGCAGGATTGTTTTCAGGCGGCCCGGCATCATATCAGACCTTTTTCAAACCACGAATATCAAGCTGGCGGTGGAACCAGTACTCGTATCCCTCGATCGAACGGGTGCCCACGTTGAGAGCTGGCTGCCACAGCGCAATCCGAGGCACTTCATCCCAGACGATTTCGATCATGCGCTTGATTTTCGGAGCATATTCGGGATCTTCGACCGGCATGTTCAAGGTTTCGGCGGTCAATGTCTCGATCTCCTCGTTCCGATAATTGGACGAGTTGAACAAGTGACCTTCCAGATAGGCCCAGAAGAAATAGTAGCAGGGGTAGTTGAGCCAGCCGCCAAAAGTGTCCAGATGCAACGGCAGGCGCTTTTCAACCAGGGCAGCCGTGCGCCAGTTTGCGCCCGGGATTTTTTCGATCTCGGCCTCTATGCCGATTTTCGCCAGATTTTCCTGGATCAGCAAAGCCGTTGGTTCCATCCAGTCCGCCTGACTGAGCGAAATGGACAGCGGTACCTTGAAGCCCGCCCCGTAACCGGCTTCCTCCAACAGGGCTTTCGCCTTGTCCAGATCGGTCTGATAGGGGAACTTTTGCGGCCAAGCGATGTCAGTTGGAACGCTGTTTTCGCCGCCCCACATAGGCGCGCCTCGGCCATAAGCGGCGGTCTGGAATACATCTGCGTAGGGAATCGCAAAGGCGACTGCCTGGCGCACGCGCTTGTCTTTGAAAGGCTCAAAATTCAGGTTCGGGCAAAGGCAGTAGATGGCGTTTTCAATGGGTGTCGTGTTGATGGTGATGCCATCAGCGTCGCTGAGTTCTTTCGCGTCCTTGTTCGGCATGTTGAAGGACATCTGCACGTCGCCGCGTTCCAGCAGGGCTCGGCGTGTCGCCGGGCTTGGCACTTCGCGAAGGACAACGCGCTTCACAGCAGGCACAGGCCCGGACGTCCAATCGTCATTGCGCTCATAAACCAGCTGTTCGCCCTGTTTCCAGGCTACGACCTTGAACGCACCGGAGCCTGCTGGCGTTTTGTGCAGATATTCCATGGCCCATGGATCTTCATCCGTCGCGTGTTCCAACGCGACTTTTGAATTGATGATCATTGGCACCGGAACAGCGAGATCCGGCAGTGTGAGTTTCGAGGGGCGCAAGAGATGGACCTTGAAGGTCAGGTCATCAATGACTTCGAATTGCTCTGGTTTTTCCAGAGCTCCGGCTTTCATCTGAACGGTCGGGAAACCGCCGACAGAGACTGCACGGTCAAATGACCATTTTACATCCTGAGCCGTTATCGGAGAGCCATCGTGGAACTTGCCGCCTGGACGCAGCTTGAAGACAATCGACATATTGTCGTCAGCAAATTCCCAGCTTTCTGCCGCTTCAGGCACAATGACAGAATAATCATAGGAAAGACCGCCGTCTGGCAGTGTCTTGGTGCCGAAGCTTACCAACCGGTCATAGACGTTGACGGCAACCTGATAGCTTGGGCGGTTTGTACCAGTGCGGTGGATGTCCAGACTGTTGATGGTCTGTCCGGTGACGGCCACAATGACGTCATTACCCGCAGCTGATGCAGGTAGGGACTTCAGAAATGGCAGCATGGAGGCACTGAGCATGGTCGCAGTGCCTGCCTTCAAGAAATCACGTCTGGAGGATTTGAATGTCATGTCTGTTCCCTCTGGTCTCGGAATTCGACCGGGGTGACTGTGTCTCCCCATTACGGGAAACATGCGCAACATTAGTGCTTACTTCTAATGCTATTTTTGCAGTATTGTGCTTCTCAAATTGCAGCGCTAGTTGTTTAGGTCATATAAATGAAGCACTTACAGACTCTCAGCTTGATCAAAGCGGTCACGCAGGCCGGGTCTATTCGCAAAGCTGCAGAAGATATGAACATCACATCGTCTGCTTTGAATCGTCGAATCCAGAATTTTGAGGAGGAATTCGGAGCTCCGATTTTTGAGCGTCTCCCCAGAGGCGTTCGGCTCAATCCGGCTGGTGAACTGTTGATCCAGCACATTCGAACGCAGCTTGCCGACCTGGAACGGGTTCGAAGTCAGGTGCTTGATCTATCCGGGCTGAGACGAGGGCATGTCTCGATTGCCTGTTCGCAAGCGCTGCAGCCCTATTTCATGCCTGCGCAGATTGCGGACTATCGAGGTGAACATCCCGGCGTCAGTTTTTCAGTTCATGTGCGGGACAGGGATGCAGCAGAGCAGGATCTGCGCAGTTATCAAAGCGATCTGGCCCTTGTGTTTGAGTCGCGCCATCTCACTGATTTTGACGTGCTGATGTCGATTGAACAGCCCGTCTGTGCTGTCATGGCCAGGGACCATCCACTGGCGAGGAAAGACCAGATACGGTTGCGGGACTGTCTCGAATTCCCCCACGTCGTGCCTCCGGCCACCATTGGCATTCGGTATCTTCTGGATTTGGCAGTTGGCCGCATGACACAGAAAATGGCGTTTACAATAGAGGCGGATTCCTTTGAATTCATGAGGCACTATGTGGAAAATGAGAATGCGGTTGGCTTCCAGTTTCCAATTGGGTTGAATATTGGCAATGATGACCGATTGGTTTTCAGACCTCTGCCCAGACGAGATATCATGTTTGGCAGCTTGTCCCTTTTGCAGATGAAGGGTCGGACATTGCCTGTGGCTTCCGCAAGATTTGCCAACCAATTGGCCGTTGCCCTGACCGGACTGGTGCCTGGCTGATGAGCTGATTGTCCGGCAATTGCCCATCCTAATTTCATGTGCCGAGTTGCCAAAACAGCCGACTCCGAAAGGTGGCCGGCTGCTTTTTGTTTTTAAACTACCACTGATTGTACGGTAGGAATTTGCCGCACATGGTGACTTTGACCCGGTCGCCTTTGGGGTTTTCTTCCCGTTCGATCTTCAGGTCGAAATCAATAGCGCTCATGATGCCATCGCCGAATTCCTCGTGGATCAGCTCCTTGATGGTGTCGCCGTAGACATAGGTGATCTCGAAGAACCGGTAAATCAGCGGATCCTTGGAGACGGTTTCAGCTTCCTGACCTTTCTTTGGCGGTAGCTGAAGCGCGATTTCAACGTCCTTGGTGCGATTGCCCAACCCCAGGAATGTTGCGACCTTTGCAGCGGCTTCGGCCGGCAAAGCGTTTTGGCCAAGACAAGCGGACACAACAAAGACGTCTGACATACCTGCGGCGGCTGAAATATCCGCCCAGCTTGCCTTTCTGGCAAATTTAGCCGCCATGACCAGCTCGGTCATGTCCAGTTTGGACATAAGCGGAGCCGGTGCGACATCCGCAGATGGAAGCGTGGTGATTGTGCTCATGGGTGTTCTCCTGATTTCGATTTGAAATGTGGGTTGAATATCGCGGCTGAGGCTTCATGCCTGCACCGGCGGCAGGCTGCCGCCACCGGTGCAGTAAATCTGCCCTAAAACGGCAGACCTTCCTCAATCGGCAAGGATGGGTCTCGAGACCACTCGTTCCAGGAGCCGAAATAGATCTTCACGTCCTTCACACCGGCCTCTTTCAGCGCGAGATAGGTGTTGGATGCACGTGCGCCTTTGAAACAGTAGAGCGCGACCGGCGTTTCCGGCGTGATGCCCACAGTGGCGCATTCCGCCAGAACTTCTGCCTTTGACTTGATCATCGGACCAGAGGCAGTGGGCTTCATCATGCGGTACCATTCGATCCACTTGGCACCTGGAATGCGTCCCTTGCGCGGGCAGAAATCCTTGCCATAAGGCGATGAGCTTTCGGCAATCCACTCGTCAATGTCACGCACATCCAGTTTGACAACAGCTTCAGTTTCAACCGCTGTCATCATGTCTGCCACATCCATCATCAGATCGGCGCCCTGATCTGAAACCGGGAAGGCTTTCGGCTCTGGTGCAACAGCTTCCGTTGAGACTGGGAGACCTTCTGCGACCCAGGCTTCATATCCGCCATGAAGGACCGTGATTTTCGGATAGCCGAGATATTGCAGGAGGAAATAGCCCCGGCAGGATTGGCCGAAACCTGACGCCATCGACTGTTCGTAGATCACTGCCGTTTCAACTCCGGACAAGCCGATTGCGCCAAATTCATCGGCGAATTTACCGCGAAGTTCTGCAATGCCTTCCGGCGAAGATGTTGCGAGATAGGTGAAAATGTCATGCAGGTTGACCGCACCGGGCAGATGGCCCTCGGCATAGGCGTCCGGTGCACGGGTGTCGATCACGACGCAAGGGTCGCTGGCGACAAGGCTTTCAAGGCCCTTGGGAGATATCAAACTTCCATCTGTCACAGTCATGCTCCTTTTCTCATCCTATCGGCTCAAATAAACCGCTTTGCTTCAAATCGTTTGCAGGATCAGTCCGCGCCAAAATCAGCCAGCATCTTCCTGAGCTGCTTGGTCGCCGGTGTTACGATGGCAACGAAATAGGCCTCACGCAGTTTTCGCTGGGCAGCGCCGCGCCGCACATAGCCGCGTGCTCCGCAATGAAGCATCGCATTATGAGCGGCAGCCACAGAGGCATCACCAGCTGCCAGCCGGGCCTTGATGACGCGAATGAAATACTCTTTGGAGGTGTCGAAGGGCGTTTTGGCCAGCTCAAAGACTTCCTGTTCCATCTCAGCGAGTTGCGCGCGAAAATCCTCAGGCTGATCCGGAAGATGGCAATTGACGTGAGACAGGGTCTGTCCGGCCTGTTCCATGAGATCGATACACGAGCGGATCATGCCAAAGGCCATGCCGGACTGCAGCAGGATGAAGCCTGCGCGGATGCGCGGAATATAGTCGTCAATCGGATCAGCCAGCACGCTGTCCGTTGGAATGAAGGCCTTACGCAACTGAATGGCAAAGGTACGTGTGCCGTCGAGGGCGACGAAATCATCGTTCTCGGTGATCTTGACGCCCGCGCCTGAACAATCAGCGACGGCCATGACCTTGCGCTCCCCCTCATCCTGAAGAGCAAAGACAATGCCGAAGTGATGATCCGGACCAAGGTTAGACACCCAGGGCAGTGTGCCTGTGACTTCATAGCCACCTTCTACCCGCACACCCTTGAGGCGGAGCTTTTCAATGCCGAACAGCGATTTCATCGGGTTGGAAAGACCAGTGCCGCCCAGGATTTCACCGCTGGTAATCTTCGGTCCGAGCGTACGTTTGAGCGTCTCATTGTCGGAGTTGGCGATGTACCAGGCGAGTGCATCCTGGCACCAGACACAAAAGGCCGTCGACAGGCATTCCTCGCCCACATGCGTCATGGCCCTGATCGCCGTCTCCAGATCAAAGGCATCTGTCGCATTGGCGGCAGCTGCCGTCATGGGCGCATGCTGATTATAGGCACCGGCACGGCCAAGAGCGCGCATCACGTCTTCGGGATAAACGCCCTTCAAATCAATATCGTGGACGAGCGGAGCAAGGTCAGTTTTTGCGATCTGTGTCACATTCTCCAGCACGGTCTGGACGTTGTCTGGCTCCAAAAGGGTCTGCACCCTCCCTTGCTCAACAACATCTTCGACCGTCTTGAGTTGTACCTGTGCGTTCATCTTGACACCTCCTCTTTCCACGAACGGAGTTTGACTATCGGGGCAAACCGCCCCGCCTGATGCAGCGGGGCGGTTTGATTGGCTCAGACGGAGGCTGCCACCATGGTCACAGGCCGCGAGAAGGTGTTGAACACCGGCGACCACTGACACACATGGGCAATCAGCTCATCTATGGTTTCTTGCGGCGCGTCCGCATCCATGTGGACGTTGATCCGCACATCGGTGAAGCCGACCGGCTTTTCGCTGACATCGCCTGTGCCCCAGACAGCGGTGATGTTCAGATCACCCTCAAGTTCGACTTCCAGCGAAGTGATGGTGATGCCCCGGTGAACCGCATTGGCGTGCAAGCCAACCGCAATGCAGGAGCCAAGAGCAGCAAGAGAAGCCTCAGATGGGTTTGGAGCAGTGTCATCGCCCAGAAGGCCAGGTGGCTCATCGACGATGTAGGGATCAAGATTACGAATATAGTTGGCGTGCCGAAAACGTCCCTCTGCGACGGTCTTGCACTTCAGGGTCTTGACCGCTTTTGGGTCCTTTTTGCCGTTTTCGATCAGGGCCTCAAGGCCACCCTTGTCGATGGGGGCAAGACACCCGGTCAGGGCAGTTGCAGGTTCGGACATTTACTTCTCCTTTTTCGTTCCTTGGGCAGTTTCAGTTATGAAGACCGCAGCCAACTGAGCTTTGCGATAGCCAGCTGCAGCAGGGAGTCGAGGCTGAAGCCAATGACCCCGATGATGACGACGGTCGCAGCCAGCCGGTCGTATTCCAGCGTGTCGCGAGCGTCGTTGATGGCGTAGCCGAGACCCGAGGTGACCCCGAGATATTCAGCTGGTACGAGAATGATCCAGGCAACACCAAGCGCCAGACGTATGCCGGACAGAATGTCCTGGGAGATCGCGGGCAGAATGATGACGAACAGCATGTGCCAGGGCCGAGCGCCCAGATTGCGCGCCACCTTGAACCACGAGGGATCGATGCGCCTGAGACCGGACGCCGTGGAAAACAGAACCGGCCAAATGGCTGCCACCGTGATCAGGAAGACAATTGCGCCCTCCCAGGTAGCAAAGGCCATCACGGCTATGGGCATCCACGACAGGGGAGAAATCATCCTGAGGAACTGGAACGGTACATTTGTCAGCTTTCGAAAGCTGGCGATGGCTCCGACCATAATGCCAACAGGAACTCCGAGCGCGATGGCCCAGAACAACCCCGAGGCCACCCTGTAAAGACTGGGCACCGTGATCTGGAACGCTTCTCCAGTCTGGATCATGTCCGTTAGGCGCACCAGGGTTGGTGCAGGCGCAAAATCGGCAAAGGCATAGAGATCCTCAGACGCCTCGACCATTCGTCCTCCAACCCACCAGACAGCCAGAAGCAAGGCCATGCCGGCCAGCGTATAGCCGAGGCTTTCCAGACTACTGCCCAGACGGGTTTTGACCCCATCGGACAGCAAGGTCTTGCGGCTGGCAGACCGGGAAGCCGGTGGGTACCCTGTCTCCCCTGATATGATCGGACTTACCTCGCTCACAGCGACAGAACCTCCTCACGGTTGTAAGGATCGCCCTGATTGACCGAAGGGTCGTTCTTCCATTCGGGATATTGTTCCAGCGCTGCCTTGACGAAGCTACGGTCCACCAGATCGTCGGCGACAAAGTTTGGATCAAGGTCGGCAAGAAAGCTCTTGTCGCCGCCGACCACTGTTTCCTTCATTTTTTCAACCGTCAGCTTGGTGGCGGACGGATAAGGCCATGGCTGGAAATCAATCCGTCCGTTGTGCCACTCATCAACATGCTTGACTGCACCGCTCTCCCTGTAGGCAGGCATGTCGTAATCAGTCATAGCCCGCGTCACCACTGGGGCAGGAGCCGGAAGATAGCCTTCGCCGTTCTTGGAAATCAGTTCGGCGACTTCTGCCTTGTTGGTCGAGGCATAGATTGCGCCCCGGACCACGGCGTTGACCACTTTCTGAGTCCATTCAGGACGCGCCTTGGTGGCTTCTTCATGCATGCACAGCACGCAACAAGGATGGTTTTTCCAGATATCACCGGTGAAGCGGAGCATCCGCGCGCCAGCCTTCATTTCGCCTAGCGCATTGAAAGGCTCGGCGACGATATAGGCATCAAGCTTACGAGCTGCGAGCGAGGCAGGCATTTCCGGCGGCGCCATCACCTGGAGATTGCACTCGTTTGGTGCCAGAGCCTCACCCGGCCCCTTGATCACTGGGGTGACGCCGGATGCCCTCAAGGCATACTGCAGCACGATGTTGTGCATGGAGTACCAGAACGGCACCGCGACCTGCTTGCCACCCAGCTGTGAAAAATCGGTGATGTCGGTGTGCTTTCCAACCACAAGGCCGGAGCCATTGGTATGCGCCCAAGCCATGATCTTGACCGGGAAGTTGTTGTTATAACGCATCCAGACCGGAATCGGATTGAGGAAGTGCACCACATTGAACTTGTTAGAGACAAAGCCTTCGATGAGCGGTGACCACCCGCGGATCAGCGTCGGGCGTTCCGCTTCAAGTCCTTCGTCTGCAAAGAACCCTTTGGCATGGGCGACCAGCAGCGCAGTCGCATCCGTGATCGGTAGATACCCGATCCGCACGACTTCATCATCCTGAGCGTAAGACATCTGCGGCAAGGTGGACAGAAGGCCGGACAACGAGGCGAATAAACCGCCCTTGGCGAACATGTTCAACATCTCACGGCGCGAGTAATCTCCTGCGTAGGCCTCTCCAGCCCATTTCTGCATGGCCCAGTCAAACTCATCGGTCTTCAGGCTGTCGAGATATCTATCGTTGGCTTTGCTCATTGTCTGGTGCCTTTTTTGTCGGAGAAACGGGTCAATTGGTTGCCAGCCGATCAAGCGGCTTGGGCTCATTCAAACTGTCTTGGGAAACGAAATTTTGCGCCTCGGCCATCGCCATGCCGGCGGCCGTCTCATAGGCGGCAACCAACTCGCGGCGAGCCTCTGCGAAGGCGGGCATTGAGGGAAGACGATCACCATCAATCGCGATCCTGACTTCAGCCTCGATGTCCCCCGGATCGGCTTTCATCACGAGGGCCCGGTCAGCCATCATCACGGCTTCATTGATGTCATGAGTGACCAGGACCAATGTGATGCCGAGGTCCTTGCAGATCCGGCGAATGTCTCTTTGCAGGGCATGACGGGTGAAGGCATCAAGTGCCGAAAGCGGCTCGTCCAGCAGCAAGACTTCAGGCTTCAAGGCAAGGGATCGTGCAAGGGCGACACGCTGCTGCTGGCCTCCTGACAGGTCCTGAACATTGCGCTTCGCGTAATCACCAAGCTCGACCAGATCAAGCACCTGAGGTATGCGAGTGCCCGCCTGCTTCATCTTGCCATTGAAGCGCAGACCCAGACCGACGTTCTGCTCAACGTTCATCCATGGATACAGGCTCGGTGCCTGAAACATCATGATCCGACTTGGCGAGGGAGCTGAAATCCGCGTTCCATCGATCAGCACTTTGCCGTCCGTTGGCGCGCTCAAGCCGGCTAGAATATGCAGAAGGGTGGATTTTCCGCAGCCAGAGCGCCCGATCAGCGCCAGTGCCTCGCCAGGACAAACCTCGAGATCGATCCGCCCAAGGGCTTTCGCCCCTGCTCCCTTATAAGTATGGGAGATCCCAACCGTCTGGATATGCGCACCATCTGACATCAACCGCTCCAAAAATGATACATACCGTTCTGTTTCCTTAAAGCAGGGATCGTGCCATTCTGACTAGGCTGGTCTTAGTAATTGTTTTTATTAATGAATGTTGATCTTGATTAAAAATTACGCAAACAACAAATTGCACAATTAACGATCTAGCGGCTTCAAAAGCGCCCAATTCTGCGCCCGGTGCACCTGAGGTTCACTCTGCAAAATTGATATAACGCTGCGTCAGAAACCTTTAACCTGGGATTGAAAAGCGCTATCAGCTCCGCTAAGGACAAGGAAACAGATCGGTCGGTATCTTTTTAGGAAGGATTTGCGTTGTCCCTAGCCGAAAACGCTTCATCAGATACAAATGTCATGTCCAATCCCATTTCCGGCCGCGGTGCTGCACGCGAACGCCTTCTGCTCGCTGCATCCGATCTTTTTTGCAAACAGGGCATCAATGCCACCGGCGTCGATGCAGTGATAGCAGCGGCTGGAACAGCCAAGACCACACTCTACAAGGCCTTCGGCTCAAAGGAAGGTCTGGTCGAGGCTGTTCTGGAACGCGAAGGGGAGACCTGGCGCACATGGTTCGTCAAGGAAGTCGACGCCTTGCCCGGCAGCCCGACTGACAAACTGATCCAGCTGTTCGATGTCTTGAAAAAGTGGTTTGCCGAAGAGCATTTTTATGGCTGCCCCTTCATTAATGCTGTTGCCGAACACGACAAGGATGATGACCGGATGCGGGCTATTGCGCTCCGGCACAAGAGTGTCGTACTCGACAAGATCCGTGAGCTGGCCCGCGAATCCCGACCGGATGATGCCGAGGGGCTGACACATGAACTGGCCCTGCTGATCGACGGCGCCATCGTTGCCGCCCTGATCACCCGCGATCCCAACATCGCCGACCACGCCCGAAATGCTGCAGCCAGGGTTCTCAGCAAAAGCTGACACGTTGAACCTTGCCCTATTAAATCCCGAGGCTAAACAGCTAAGCTATCGTGTCCGAAAGCCCCCCATCAATCCTTTCTCTGTACCCCTGCAGACTATTTTGATACCGGATCTCGCCAGATGGCGGCCAAGGTCGGCTGCGGCCTTCAGATAGGTATCGCCCAGCCCGGTGTTGGAGCCAAAGCACACGGCGATTGAATTTATGCGACGCATGTCAGGCTTCCGATCAAGCAAATTCAAACCGGATGTCATGTGCCCCTTCCCACAGGACGCCATTGCCGAGCGTCATCAGATTTTCCAGACCAGACGTCAAGGTTATGAAGTGATTGCCAGCGAGTTGACCCATCTTGCTGGAAAAATCGACGCCGCCATAAGCAAGCAGGATCTCGGTTTCGCTGATGCCGCCGGGATACAGGATGATGTGACCGGGCGCAGGATGGCTGGTGTGGTTTTCATAACCAACACCGAAGTCCGTATCGCCTAGGGGAATCCAGACCCCTTCGCCGCTCCAGCGCACATGCACGATCTTTCCCGAATAGGGTATCTGCTTCTTGAAGGCCGCGCATGTTTCTGGCGCAGCTTCTTCTTCAAGCTTGGCATCGAACGTGAAAGGTCCAGCATGGACGATAAGTTTGGTCATCGTGTTTCCTTAGGTGTTTTATGATAGAGGAAATAAGGCTAGGTCCGATCGCAAATGATCGCGCAGGGACCGCCACCATCGGGCCCCTGATGCTCCGCGCCACCGGACACGAACAGCTCGCTATGGCCGATCAGTCCGCCGAGTGCCCCGGCAACAAATCCGCGCGCATGGCGGGTGGAGGATATATCGCTGTCATCTAGCATGGTGTGACGAGCCCCGCGCACATGGCCGGATTTGGAGGCTTCTGCCTTGACCAGTAGAGCTGTGATCCGAGCGCGACCTGCCGGATCAAGCTGGCCATTTTCGCCAAGACCGAAAGATCTCAACACACCGCGGACCGGATCAACGTCAAGGGCATCGCCCATCACCGCGTGGCCAATAGCCAATGGACCTGACCATTGGGAGCTCATGCCCATGATCAGGATTTCACAGCCCATCAACTCCACGCCAGCGGAGCAGGATGCTCGGGTGCTAAACAGTGAGAGATCCGCGCCGATGGCCGCATTCGAGAGCTCTGCCTTGCTGATTTCGCCAAGTGCGAGGGCAACACCAAGGGCGCTGGCCCCGCGGGACAAGCCCATGGAGCGTAGGGTGTCTGTCGTTGCCACCTGTGACGCACCACCAGCTGCACGGATCCGCTCGGCGGTCAGTAAGGGGCATTTGATCTGGACAAAGTGGACATCTTCCACCCGCGCAATACCCGCCTGTGCCATAGCTGCATGGACCCCGGCGGCAACGGCTTCCACCTGTGCCAGTCGACCGATTTCTTCGGGGGCAAAGTCGTCCGTAACATGGGTTCCGAGTGCAAGCGCCCCCTCTGGGAACCGGGCCGGATTGGCTTTCATCGCAGACATGGCCTCGAACAGGATCCAGTGTGGCGACAATGCCCCTTCGGTCCCGCCGGACATGACCATGCAGATGTTATGGATGCGCGCCGTGTCGAGATAGGATGACAGCAGCAATTCCAGGGACTGGACCGCATAGCCGCGGGTGAAATCATTGACGCAGCCGTTGCCTTCGGACTTGCCGAGAATGGCCACAATCGACCCCGGATCGATCTCACCGGACGCAATCAGGTTTGCTATGGCTGACGTGTCATTGGGCGCGGACATGGGAAGACGGTGAACGCGGGCCTCGCGCATTTGAACCGTCATCAACAGCACCCCTTGTAGAAGTCTTCGATCTTGTCTTCCACAGCGGCAAAGGCAAGGCGTGCATTGGCTGTTGTCGTCATGCAGGCGCGATACTGGGCCCGCAGTTCGTTTTCGATCTCAGCCAAGTTTATCGTCGCCAGTTTGCCGTCTTTTTGCAGCGTGCGCCCACCGGACAGGACTTCGACGATATGACCCTGGGTGGCACGGGCAAATAGGTAGTGGCGTGGATCCACGGGCATGATCTTGTCCCGGTCGAGACGATCAAGATCCAGAAGCAGCAGGTCTGCGGGCATGCCGGGCGCGATCACGCCGCCAGCTTCCTGTCCGATGGTGGCGCGCCCGCTGGAACAGGCGGCTGTCAGCACATCCGCAGGGGTCAGGTCCCTATCGAAGCCCCACCCCCCGTTCAACAGCCTAAACAGGCGCAATTCGCGCAAGGCGTCATCGTCCTCGTCAAAGGCACAACCGTCTAACCCCATGCCAAAGGAGACACCGGCTGCTTTCATCTGTGCTACCGGTGCAATGCCGGAAGACAGATGCAGGTTCGAGGAGGGGTTGATCGAAATCCGCGCACCATATTCGGCAATCAGGTCAAGCTCTTCTGGGCGCGCCCACACACAATGGGCCAACGTCAGCCGGGGTGACAGAAGCCCGATGTCTGCAAGGTGGCGGACGATGCCATTCGGGTAGGCCTGGTCGGCCCAGATCCGCTGTGGCTTCGTCTCCAGGAGATGCATGTGAACCCTGCGGCCGGTTCGTTCGGATGCGTCTGCAATCGCGGATAGAAAGGGGTCTGAGCACCATTGCACAGCGTTGGGCGCATATTGCACATCGACGAGAGGATTGTCGGCGACCGCGTCTGCCACCGCATCGACGGTTTCAAGCTGTGCCCTGGTATCGGTCATCGGGTTCAGCCAGGTGGCGCGCGCGCGCGCCTGAGCCTCCGTCGGAAGGCCCTTGAGAAGCTGCGTGTGATCGCCATAGACGAGCGGGTTTCGGTCGCGCATACCGACGCCAAAGCCAATGGCGAGGCCTGTGTCGGTCGCGGCCCTTCCGACTTCCTGGGCTTCTTCGGGCAAAGGCGTCAGGCCCATCGGTCGTGTAATGTGAGCCATGGCACCTGTGCAGCCACCGCGCACTGATCTGCCGAAAGCGGCGGCAGTTGCCAGATAGGGATCAACCGAGGGCATGGATACCAGGCTTGGCAGCCAGGTTTCCAGCGGCTTCATACCAGCGCCAAACGAGGTCGACGACAGGGGCCTTGCGTGGTTGTGCGCATCGGTGAGCGAAGGCATGCCCAGAAGCTGTCGGCCAGCGGGCGCTTCGGGTCGTTTTTCGATTCTCACGATCCGCCCATTTTCAATCGTGAGATCGCAGGGACCCGTTGGTTCAAACCCGGGTCCGGCAAGGGCATCTGCCAGGTGAATGGTTCTGGTCTGGGTCACAGTGTCAAATCCGCCGGGCTGGGCTTTAAAGGTGAGCCGCCACCCAAACAGGGAGGCGGCTCTTCTACCGTTTTACTTAAGGGTGCGTTCTGCAAGCGGCGGCAGGAAGGCATCCGTATAGACCGCAGTGGCAGCCGGAGTTGTCGGCAAGTCGTAGAGATCCTTGATCACCAGGATGCTGCGGCTCAGCCGATCCATGTCGACGCCACCAACCCCGTATTTGAGGCTCTCGTCTGATGTCATGAGGTTC
Organism: Roseibium algae; assembly: GCF_037783265.1. NCBI lineage: Bacteria > Pseudomonadati > Pseudomonadota > Alphaproteobacteria > Hyphomicrobiales > Stappiaceae > Roseibium > Roseibium algae. The sequence continues at coordinate 61,474 of NZ_JBAKIA010000001.1, read as the reverse complement.
TTGATCGCAAACTCCAGACGCTTGACCTCAAGGTCTTCCTTGATGAGAGGCTCGACTTCCTTGACCGCTGCACCGCCAAGGGACGGATCGGCAATGACTTCCATCACTGCCCGATTGATCGCCTTGACAAGGCCTTTGACGGCCGCTGGTTTTTCCTTGAGGAGCTTCTGAGAAACCATGATGCCGTTGGAGTAGATTTCGAGGCCGGAATCCCCGTAGCCGAAGAATGTGAAATCCTTCTCCGGGTCCATTCCAAGTCCGATGATGTTCAAATAGGCCGTGACGTTGAAGACGAGGCTCGCATCAACGTTGCCCTGGATCAGCATTTGTTCCTGAATGCTGGGAGAAACGTTCACGATCTCAACCTTGGACAGATCAATGTCCGCGCTCTTTGCCAAAGCCGGCAACATGCGGGTTGCGGAGGATCCTGCGCCACCGGCGACCTTCTTGCCTTCCAGGTCCTTGACTGTCTTGATGGGGCCATCAGCCTTGGCCAGAACGGCAAAGGGAGGCTGTACATACATCTGATAGACCATGACAGGCGCTTCATCAGGTTTTGTTGCAGCCGTTTGAATGATGGCATTCATGTCGCCAAAGCCAGCATCATAGGCGCCTGAGATTATGCGTGTCACCGTCGCTGCAGAGCCTTCGCCCTGATCGATTGTGACGTCGAGACCCTCGTCGGCAAAATAGCCTTTTTGCTTGGCCAGATAGAACCAACCGTGAATGCCCTGAAGCTTCCAGTCGAGCGTAAATTTGATTTTGGTATTTTCAGCCAATGCTGGTGATGAGGCAAGCAAGGCTAAAGCCAAGGCACCGAGTAGATACTTTTTCATAGTGTTGTCTCCTTGTCGGTTTTCATTTCAAAGACAGATGAAGGTGAGGCAATCAGGTGATGTCACTTTTGCGCATGGCCCAGCCGGTAACCCGGCGCTCGATAAGGGAAAAGAGCACATAGAGCGCCACGCCGAGCACGGCGAGAACGAACAATCCTGCAAAAACCAGGGGCACGTTGAAGGACGACGAGGCGATCATCATCATGTTGCCGATGCCCTTGTTCGAGGCGACTGTTTCTGCGACGACCGAGCCGACGAACGACAGGGTGATGGCGACCTTGAGCGAGGCAAAGAAATACGGCATGGACCTTGGAAAACCGACGTTCCACAGAATGTCGGCTTTGGAGGCCTTCATCGAGCGCATCACATCTTCCAGCTCTGGCTCGACGGTCGCGATCCCCGTTGCAACGTTTACTACGATCGGAAAGACGCAGATGATCATGGCCGTCAGGATTGCCGGAACAGTGCCCGCACCGAACCACAGCACGAATATCGGCACAACGGCGACCTTGGGGATTGACGAAATCCCGACCAGCAATGGATAGGCCGTATCGAACGCAAGTTTTGAAGATCCGATCAAAAGCCCCAGGCTCAAACCGATCATCACACCGAAGAAGAACCCGACCATCGTGGTGTAGAGGGTCTGATACGCGTGCGGCCAGATTGCCGGGGCATATTCGATCAGAGTTGCAACGATCTGTGTTGGTCTCGGCAGCACCAAGTCCGAAATCCCCGCGACAAGGCAAAACAACTCCCAAAACACGAACACACCTATGATCAGTGCAGCTGATGCTAATTTCTGGCGAACGACCGGGCTCATGACGCAGCCTCCTGTGCGGCTTTGCCGGTGGGGCGGACGATCAGGCCGCGAAGATGCTGGACCAGCGTCACGAAATCGGGCTCAAAGGTCATGTCTATATTTCGGGGTCTCAGGAAATCGATCTCACGGTCTTCCAGAATGCGTCCGGGCCGCGCACTCATGACGCAAACCCGGTTCGCCAGAAAGGCAGCCTCCCTCAAGTCGTGGGTGACCAACAGAACGGTCGTATTGTTTGCCATCCAAAGGTCCTGAAGGGTCGACCAGAGTTCTTCACGGGTGAACTGGTCCAGCGCTCCGAAGGGCTCATCCAGAAGCAGGAGATCTGGTTCGTGCACCAGCGCGCGGCACAGGTTTGCCCGCTGCATCATGCCGCCTGACAATTGCCAGGGATGCTTTTCGGCAAAGTCGATCAGCCCGACTTGCTCAAGCAGCGCATCAACCTTGTCCTTGAACTCGCCCCGACGCTTGGAACGGTACTGTTGCCGGAAAGGGCGGACTATCTTGAGCGGCAGCATGACGTTGTCGCGGATCGTCAGCCATGGCAGCAAAGTGGAACTCTGAAACGCCATGCCCACACGGATCGGCTTTGCTCCAAGCTCTCGCCCCGCGAAATAGATGTATCCGGAGCTTGGTTGCAGGAGTTCGCTGACAAGTTTGAGGATCGTCGACTTGCCGCAACCGGAGGGACCGACAAGGGCAATGAAGTCCCCCTTCGTCACGGATAGGGTTGTTGGAGTCAGAGCGAGCGTCGCGTTTTCGCCATTGCCATAGCTGACGGACACATCCTCGAAACGGACAAGCGGCGAAGTTAGGTTCGCAATATCAGTGGTTTGGGCAGTGTTTTGTGCAACTAGCGGTCGAGATACAGTCATAAGGATTTCCCGGCCAATACACTGCTGAGGAAGCGGTCTGCGTTTTTCGGCGCAGGTTCTGGCATCTGTTGAATGTCGGTTACCTGGCGGCCATGGCCGGCCATGCCGGTGACAAGACTCCGATCGCGTTGCACAAAGGCACCGCGAACCAGCGTATGAACCGGCGCGCCGGTGGTTTCCACGTCCTCAAATGGGGTGATTTTGCCCCTTGAATGAAGGCGCTCCGCCTTGATTGTTTCCTTGCGGTTTAAATCCACCACCGCGATGTCGGCATGTGCGCCGACGCCGATGCGCCCCTTGACAGGCCAAAGCCCGAAAGACTTCGCCGGACTGACAGCGGAAATCTTGACGTAGTGCTCAAGGGACATCCGGCCTTCGGCTACCTGGGTCAGCATGAGCGGCATCTGTGTTTCGACGCCCGGAAAACCGCAATCGGCCTCCCAAATGATATCCTTGCGTTTTTCCTCTGGCAGATGCGGGGCGTGGTCGGTTGCGATCATGTCGACCACGCCGGACAGCAAGGCGTCCCAGAGACCAGCGCTGTCCTGTGCCTCGCGCACCGGCGGATTAACGCGGATGACGCTGCCGAGCCGGTCGTAGTCAGATGTGTTCAAAAGCAGATAGCAGGGACAGGTTTCGCCGGTGATATCAACGCCGCGCCGTTTGGCATCCGCAAGCGGAATGAGCTCGGCAGCAGACGAGATGTGTAACACATGGATCCGCGCGCCCGTCCATTCGGCGAGGTGAGCTGCCCTTGCGACAGCCTCCACCGCCACGATATCGGGTCTGGCCGCCACATGGTGCAATGGATAGTTGCAGCCCGCCGCCTGCAGTTTTTGCTGACGCAAGGCCATGATCGAGGCAGTTTCCGCATGGAGCGAAATTCTGTGGCCTGTCTTGGCGAGGATTTCAAAGCCTTCAAGCATGGCGCCGGTCGATGGTGACGGCAGGTTGCCGAAGGTGTTGCCCATAAAACATTTAAAGGCATTCGCCCCAGCCTCAATCAGCCCTTGAAGCTCATCGATATTGTCTTCCGCAAGGAGCCCATACAGGCCGAAATCGACACATGCTTTTTCAGCTGCGACCTGCTTGGCTTTCATCTCGGTCGCAGAACGGGTTGGCGGATTGGTGTTGGGCATCTCGAAGACAGTGGTCACGCCGCCCATGGCGGCCGCAGACGTTCCCGTTCCCCAGTCTTCCTTGTGGGTGTAGCCAGGCTCTCGAAAATGCACATGCATATCGATAGCCCCCGGCAGAAGATGGAGACCTGCGACACTCACAGTTTCGGCGGCGGATGGCATGGCAGCGGCCTCGCCGACAGCAACGATGTGCCCGTCCTTGATGGCGACGTCGGCCTCGAAACTTGTCGTTTCGGAAACAACTGTGCCTCCGCTCAGGATAAGATCTGCGTATTCAGTCACGGGCTGTTTCTCCGTATTTCATAGGGCTGCCCAGCCGCCGTCGACAGGCAGATCGACGCCAGTGATTTGTCGAGATACGTCGGATGCAAGGAACAGCACGCCATTGGCGACGTCCTCATCGGTGCTAATGCGTTTCAACGCATAGTCATCGGCGTGTATCCGAGCGGCCTCGTCCTCGGTAATCTCAAGCCTGCCAGCCATTTCCGGCACGACCTTGTCGCGAAACCGCGGACCATCGACCATTCCGGGTGCGACGCAGTTGACGTTGATATTGTCTGCGCCAAGCTCCAACGCAAAGCTTTTGGTCAGCCCACGCAGGCCCCATTTCGAGCTGGAATAAGCAAGCCTGCCCGAACGACCGCGCATGCCGAAGGTCCCACCGACATTGACGATTTTGCCGTAACGTTGGCGCTGCATGATCGGCACCACCGCGCGCACCATGTTGAACGGCCCGCGCATGTTGAGATGAACGATCTGGTCGAATTCCTCAGCAGTGGTTTGCGCTCCGGTCTTGCCAATAGGACCGGTGCCTCCAGCCACATTTATCAGGGCATCGATCCGGCCAAAGTCCCGATCAATCTGCCGGGCAGCGGCCTGACAGACATCTTCATCTGTTATATCACAACCGATGATGATCACCTTGCTGCCCAGAGCGCGGCATTCATCTGCGACAGGTTCTATGGCTGCGGTATCTCGCCCCAGCAGGGCGAGATCCGTTCCTTGTTTCGCAAACTTCCGTGTGACGGCAGCGCCCATCCCCTTGGCGGGGCCGGTAATGACCGCCACACGGCCTTTCAGGTCGAAATCCACGTGAAAATGTCCTTAAAGCAGTTTGTAAATGCGTTCGTCTTCCGGCGGCAGGAACGCGGTGGTAAAGATCTCATCCATCGCCGGTGTGCGCGGCAGGTCATTGGCCTCGACTACGAGATCGATGGCTTTCTTGAATCGAACCGGATCCACGTTGCCCAGACCTGTTTTGGCCAACTCCGGATGTCCCATCTCATCTTCAAGCGTGGCGATCAGGCGCTCTTTCTCGATTTCCTTATTGATCAGGGCTTCTCGCTTTGCGACTGCATCAATGGCGGCGTCCATATCAGTCAGGGTATCTGCAACGCCCTTGTTGATGGCTCTGACAAGGCCCTTCACCGCATCCGGGTTTTCCGCAGCCAGTGCCTTGGACACCATTACGCCGTTGGAATAGAGATCCATGCCGTAATCGCCATAACTGATGAATCGGATATCCTTGTCTGGGTCCATGCCGGACAATTTGGCTGAGAAGCGGATCGTGTTGACGTAGCCAAAGACGCCTTCGACTTGCTCGCTTTTCAGCATCTGCTCGCGCAGGTTCGGCTTGAAGTTCAGAATTTCAATGCCTGAGGTGTCGATGCCTGCAACCTTCGCAAAGGCAGGAAACAGCTTCAGCGCGCCATCGCTTGCCGCTCCGCCAAGCTTGCGCCCCTCCAGGTCCTTCGCTGTCTTGATGTCACTCTTGGCCAGAACCGCGACGGTGAACGGCGGCTTGTTGTACATCTGGTAGACACAGATCGGTGCTTCTTCAGGTTTGGTTGCGGCAAGACGGATCAAGGCGTTTACATCGCCGAACCCGACATCATACGCACCACCGGCGACCTTACCGACAGCCGCACCAGAACCACTTCCCTGGTCCATGGTGACATCAAGACCGGCTTCGTCGAAATAGCCGTTGTCCTGAGCCAGGAAGAACCAAGCCTGTGGTCCCTGATAGCGCCAGTTCAGCACCATTTTCAACTTGGTTTTACCGGCCGCAATCGCGGGCATAGGCAAGGCGCTGGCGATCGCCATTGCGCCTGCGGTTTTAAGGAGTTTTCTACGGTCAAGTCCTTTGGTCATGCATATATTCCCTGTCTGATGCGTCATGTCATTTGGGTGAAGTAAGCGCCTTGAGGAGGTCAGTGCTCTCAGCGGTAAAGCCGTAGAGAAGCCGGACGAGATACAGGATCGCCTCGGTGACATACTCAGGGGAAACTGTTGCGCAGGCGTCTTCGACGAGGATCACGTCATAGCCTTGAAAGGCACCGTCCATCAGCGTCGCGAATACGCAGCGGTCGATGTTCACGCCTGCGAAGAACAAAGTGGTGATTCCGAAACGCCGGAGGATTTGGTCGAACTCATTGTCCCTGAAACCGGAGAGCCTGTGCTTGTTGACCATGATGTCGTCAGGCTCGACCTGGATGGCCTCAAGACTGAGTGCCCCCCATTCGCCAGATACCAGGACTGGGCCTGAGCCGATCCTGTCCGCATATCCAGCACGTGTGCCGCAATCACTGCCCTTGTCGAGTACATTTGCCGGCAGATTGGCTGCGTCCGGTCGAACACCCCAGTTGAGATGGACAACGGGCACTTCAGCCTGACGAAAAGCGCGAGACAGCTCATTAATGGTGACGATTGGCGTTTTGAGCGGTGACACATCAGCGCCCCGTTCCGCCGCAAACCAACCTTCCGGATGCAGGAAGTCGTTCTGCATGTCGATGACAACAAAAGCGCAGGTCGCAAGATCAACTTCGACAGTCTCAGGCAGAGCGCCGAACCTTATCGGGCGCTCACGGCTGCGACGACGGACCAAAGAGACAGCTTCGTGTTCCCTGGTCCATCGGTCCTCATGACGAGCACCATTGGATGAAGCCAGGGTCGTTTGCGTCAAATCCGACATTGGCCTGCACTTGCTCCTGAAGAACGCGGTAAACTTGCAGGGAGAGTGGAATTGAATCGTGTCGCTGTCTTCTGCTAAAAACTTTACAGACCGTTCGAAAAAACAGGGCAGGCAGAAGTGCGTTTGAGATGAGACATTTAACGACGATGGCACTGGTCGACGTGGTCGCCAGAACCGGATCCATTCGCAAGGCGGCAGAAGAAATGGCGATCACGCCGTCGGCTTTGCATCGCCGTGTGCAGGCTTTCGAAGAGGAATTGGGCGAGCAGATCTTCGAACGCCTGCCCCATGGTGTCCGGCTGAACGCGGCAGGCGAGATGGTCATTCTCCACATCCGCAATCAGATCGCCGAGACAGATCGGCTTAAATCCAGGCTGGCGGATCTGTCGGGAATGCGCCGCGGTCATGTCAGCATTGCCTGCAGCCAAGCGTTGACGCCTTATTTTCTGCCGAAGGAGATTGCGAAGTACCGCAAGGCATTTCCAGAAGTGACGTTTGACGTCAGGGTTCTTGATCATCTGGCTGCTGAGCAGGCGCTGATCGATTATTCCGTCGATCTGGCCCTCGTCTTCGATTCCGCCCAAATGGCTGAATTTGAAGTTTCCGTAGCCGCCCGTCAGGAGCTGCGCGCGATCATGGTCGCCGACCACCCCTTGGCCAAAAAGGAGGTCCTGAGGCTTAGGGACTGCCTCAAGTTTCCGCTGGCTCTGCCGACGACCAATCTTGGGGGGCGACAGCTGTTGCAGAAATCTGTGGCCTTGACCTCCTTGCATCTGTCGCCGTCGATCGAGTCCAATTCCTTCGAGTTTTTGAAGAAGTATATCCTTGAAGAAAAGGCACTGACGTTCCAGATCCCGATCGGTGCTCCAGATGAAATCGCGGACGACGAAAGACTGGTAAGTCGCAAACTTGACGAACGGGATGTCTATTCCGGATTGCTTTACTTTGGCCAGAAACGCGGCCGAATTCTGCCCGTCGCCTCCGCTCGCTTCGCCGACCAGCTCTCGCTCAGCTTGGCAACGAAATTTCAGACGCTTTGACACTGGACAGAGAAAACGGGGGCACAAGATGAACGGTGTGGACTGCGCTCAACAGCAAACAGAGCCTCATGGCGCAATTCTGTTGGTGGATGCGAATGCTTAGCCTACTTCGCCTCTACTGTGCCGCAAAGGCATTTCTCAGAGTGCTGTTTTTTTGCAACAAATGATCTGAAAATTACAAGTATGCGATTTTAGAGTGGTGAGCATGAATCTGGCCGTAAATGCATGTGCATCAATAAAAACTTGAGTTTAAAAATCATATTAAATCATGGATTTAACTGGCCATTACATGCATTATTGGAATTAGTCTAAATCATTGGGATTGAACGACGAATTTAAACCCTCTAAAGACCGTTTGCGGAATTTGGTCTGGTGTCGGGCCAGTACCTTTGTTTTTCTGAGAGTGCACACACGTATGTCTCACCTAACCCATATTAAGAACCTGCTCTGTTTGCGGGGCTTATATGAGTGCCGATCAGTACATCATTTATGTCATGCCGGGCTTCTCAGCGTGTGCAGTGCTGAGAATGGAGTTTTGTCCGCATGACATGGGACCTGCACAAGCTCTTCCAAAAGCATTCGCGTGAAATCAACCGCTTCTTGCGGAGACGGGGCCATACGCCGGAGACAGCGGCTGACCTGACACATGATACTTTTCTTCGGGTTCTGGTTTCTGCGCCAAAGGAAAGTGAAGGGGAAGACAATCCAAGGGCCTATTTATTCAAAGTGTCCAAGAATATCAGCCTCAACTACCAGCGACGAGAACGACTGGTGCGTTTCGCCGATTTGGACGGTGATGATGTCGGTGAGCTAGTCGATCCGGCTCCATCGGCTGAAACAGTCGTTTATTCACGCCAGTGCCTTGATCAGGTGGAGGTGGCGTTAGCGGAGTTGCCTGAACGGACTCGAAAGGCTTTCGAGATGAGCCGCCTCGGCGAACGCACGATCGCCGATATCTCCAAGGAACTGAACCTATCGAAGACGCGCACTTGGGGCCTGATCCATGAGGCTTATCGGCATCTTCTGAAGCGGGTTGATGACTTTTGAGTCAATATTTGGAGCTTTGGTTGAAAATTTGCGTCGCTTGTTTGTATTAAGTATCAGAGGGTGAATGTTTCACCTTTGCGCTTTTGCTTGCGTCACCCATTTCTTCAGGTGTTGGTAGTCTCATAATGAGCAAAGTTGAACAGACTGACGAAAGGCTCATGGATGAAGCTATTGATCTGGCCATCCGCTTGCAAAGTGACCCCGAAAACCCCGTTTCTCTGAAAGTCATTCAGGCATGGCGCGCACGCGGGCCGGACAATGAGCGGGTCTGGCAACGGGTGGCAAGGATCCATGGTGCCTCAGGCCAGATTCTGGGTGAGCAACGCAAGGCTGAGCGCCACGATGGACTTAGCCGGCGAAACTTCATTGTTGGTGCTGCCGTGGCATTTGGCGTTACCGGTGCGGGGTATTTTGTCGTACCGGGCGCGCTTGTGAGGGCCCGTGCAGATCACATCACCGGGACTGCGGAAATTCTCAAGGTCTCGCTTCCCGATGGCAGCAACGTCACTTTGGGGCCGTCGAGCGCCATTGCCTTCTCGTTCACCCCCCAGCGAAGACAGGTGGAGCTGCTTGCAGGAATGGCTTTTTTCGATGTCGGTGAGGAGACGTCCCGAGCTTTCTCTGTAAAGGCATCAGAACTTGAGATTACGGCGCAATCGGCGCGTTTCGACGTGGTGTCAGACGCCGACATGCGAATGGTTGGGGTCGAACACGGTGTGGTCGAGGCCAGTGGTGCAGAAGTGGCCATGGGATTTCATGATGGGCCTGTTGAACTGGGATCAGGGCAGTGGGCAATGCTTGATGCAGGCTCTGGCCAGGTTACGCGCGGAACGCGGGATTCAAGTTTGATTGCCTCCTGGCGCAACAATCTCATCGTTGCCGAACGTCAGCCAGTGTCAGCACTGGTGGCGCGTGTTGGCCACTGGATGCCAGGACGCATCGTCATGGCGGATCCGTTCATAAGCCAACAGCTCGTGAGTGGTGTATTTGATCTGACAGATCCAATCCGGGCGCTGGAAGCTGTGGTTCATCCGGTCGGTGGTCAAGTGCGGCAGATATCCTCGTTTCTGACGGTAATTTCACCTTTTTAAAAAAAAATCTCCGAATTTAGAGAATAAATCCGAGCCTTGTTTGTAACAGTCTACAGAGGCTGCTTATACCCAATGATCAGGCACCGCAGGTCCTCCAGATAGAAACTCGTGGAGTGGCGTATTATGGGTGTTAAAACGTATCGGATCGGTCGAAGCGGTGCGAATACAGGCAGGGCGTTTGTTGCAGGGCTTATGGTCTCGACGGCGATCTGCATAACCGCTGTGAGCACAAGCAGTACAGTTTTTGCCCAGGGCGTGGAAACACGGAGTTTCTCGGTTCCAGCAGGTACTCTTGGAGACGCGCTGGCTGCGTTTGGCCGTCAGGCCGGACTTCAGGTCAGTTATCTGTCCGGGGTTGTTGAAGGGCGAAGCTCCGCAGGGCTTTCCGGATCAGCAACGAAGGAGCAGGCGCTTGCCCGTCTTCTGGGTGGGAGCGGATTGAGCTATCGGTTTAGCAACGACAAATCAGTCGTCATCACGGATGCTGAGGGGGCAGCGGCATTCGTGAATGAAGATGGTTCAATGTTGCTGGACGTGATTACAGTTGTTGGCGGCAATCCCTCGATTATGCCTTATGAGACCGCCGCACCTACGGACTATATTTCATCAGAGACCATCGACCATTATCGGGGCAGCAGCCCTGCTGATATCTTCCGTGGCACGCCTGGCGTCATGTCCGGTGAGGCTCGTAATGGAGCCGGGGCCGTAGATGTAAACATCCGGGGCATGCAGGGAATGGGGCGCGTCGCCGTCACGATTGATGGCGCAGAAAACGCGACCAATGTGTATCAGGGTTATCAGGGCATTTCGAACCGGACTTACATGGATCCGGACTTGCTGGAAGGCGTCGAGATTAGTAAGGGCTCTGACGTATCCTCCCGTGGCATTGCCGGGACAGTCGCCATGCGGACGGTTGATGCCGGCGATATTGTCGAAGACGGAAAGTGGTTCGGAATTCGGGCAAAAGGCGGGTTCGGCACCAACACTTCGAGCCCGGTCGATGGCGCTGTTGGTGGCTACGGCGGGCTCAGCATTTACAGGGCGACGCCATCCGAGCAAGGACTGGATCGTCCCAACCCTCTGGAGCCGACGAGTGGTTCGGTTAGCTTGGCGGCCGCAGTTCAGCGCGAAAATTTCGATCTTCTCGCGGCATATGCTTACCGGAAGCAAGGAAATTACCATGCCGGTACAAACGGCAAATCGGCCGAAGCGATCGACTTAGGCGAACAGACAGTCTGTACATGGATCTGTACTACCTATCCCAATTACTATGTGAATACCGGTTTAACCAATTACCGTGCTGGCGAAGAAGTGCTCAATACTCAGCTGGAGACCAAGTCGTTTCTGGCCAAGGCAACCGGACGATTTGGCGATGGCCACAGCATTAAGCTTTCATACAGCGGATTTCGCAGTGAGGCTGGTGATCGTTTCGCATCCCAGCTCACCAGTAATCGCTCACAACCGATACAGCAGGCCCAGACGACGGGTACGAAGCTAGATACTTTCGCAGCACGCTATCGGTGGCAGCCAGTAGACAGTGATCTCATCAATCTTGAAGCCAACTTGTGGCGCACGAATATGGAACTTCGTAACCCCCGGCGTAATGAATATGGGGTGTCATTCGCTAGCTTGGGGCTGCCGGAGGGATATCGAACTGGCTCTGACATTGTGATGTTGGGTGCGGATCTCAAGAACAAGTCAAACTTTGATACCAGATGGGGTGCGTTTGACCTGAATTATGGGCTGAACTTTCTGCGCGAAGATACCAAGCCCAGTGCCTTTACCAAGGAGTTGGAGACCTGGCTTGATTATCGTGATGGCGAGCGACAGCAGGTTGCTGCTTTCTCTAAGGCGGCCTGGAAGCCAACGGACTGGCTGACGGTCAATGCTGGTCTCCGGTATGAGCGCTATTGGACCCAAGACCGCAACGACCCTTATTTGCCTCGACCAGGTTATAGCTATGACAATAAGACCCAGGGAGATGGCTGGAGTCCATCAGCTGGAATCACGCTGGAGCCACTCAAGAACATTCAGCTCTACGTAAATTATTCCAATGTGATGCGCGCACCAAGTCTGGTCGAGTCCGGCTCAGGATTTACCATGAATGTCAGCCCAGAGGTTACACCTGAGCGCGCGAGTAATTGGGAGGTTGGAACAAATCTGATTCACAAAGGTATTCTTTCGTCAGAGGATACCGGAATGATCAAGTTTGGGTACTTCAACTGGACGATTGACGATTATATCGCACGGGAATGGAAGACTGTAGGTGGCATCTCGTCGATGCACATTTACAATCTCGACAAAGCCAAATTTTCCGGTTTGGAGCTGTCTGGTCGCTATGAGTGGGGCGGGTTTATGGCGGAGCTTGGTGCGAACTACTATACAAATGTAGAGTTCTGCATCACCAGCGACACATGTGAGAACACGTCGCTATATGCGGACTATGCAACCAACCAGGTGCCGCCTGAGTATTCTGTCAATCTTTCAGTTTCCAAACGTTTCTTTGACGATGCCCTGACATTGGGTGGACGGGTGACCCACATCGGGCCACGTGCTGTTGATCACGGCCAAGTAACGGCCACCGGTTCCAGCAACTTCATCAGTAATATCGATTGGGATCCTTATACGCTGGTCGATGCTTTCGCCGACTACAAGGTTACAGATAACTTGACTGCATCCCTTCGCGTGGAAAACCTGACCGATCAGTATTACGTCGATCCTTTGAGCCTGGTTCAGCAACCGGGACCTGGGCGGACATTTTACGCATCTTTGACCGCCAAATTCTGATGGTTGCAATGTGGGCGGTTTCACTCCGCCCACAACCTGCCTTAAAGAGGCCATCTCTCGTTCGATATTTCAAATCATCAGAAAGCCTGAAAAATTGAAGCCTTGAAAACGTCCTTGTTCAAGACATGTGCTGCCTGTCTCGAATTTTTGTTTTGAGAGTTTCAGGTAATGCCCGGCAGCCCAGTGCTGTGTGCTTCAAATAATGGAGATATGATTATGACAATGACTGATGTTGAGATTCGGCCTGTGTTTGAAAGTCGAACCAAATGCTTGAAGGCGGCAACACATACTGTGCATGAAAAACTGGACGCCGGGATCATGGCGCATGAGCCGTTCTCCAGTCGAGCGCGCTACAGTGTGTTCTTGAAAGTCCAGTACGCCTTCCATCGTGATATCGATGCCCTCTTCAGCGATCCGATCTTGGCAAAATTGCTGCCGGATCTTGATAGGCGTCGTCGATTGGACCTTATTGCGCAGGATTTGGTGGATCTCGGCAATGAATTACCGGCCATGAAAACTGAGCCGATCTTTGTTGATGGGAAAGATCTGCCCAGGGCTCTCGGTTGGCTCTATGTCGCAGAGGGCTCCAATCTCGGCGCGGCGTTCCTCCTCAAAGCTGCTGCAGCGATTGGGCTCTCGGAAATATTCGGCGCACGCCATCTCTCAGCCGCTCCGGAAGGCCGAGGTCTGCATTGGCGAACATTTACAGCTGCGTTGGATGAAGTCCCGTTGAGTGATGAGCAGGAGAGAGTTGCGATTGCTGGAGCTGAGGCCGCATTCCAGCGGGTCCGCGAGCTGGTACGTGAATTCTTCGATTGAGCTGTCCGACAGATTACCTCCCCGTGATTGCCATGCAAATGAGAGACCTGAATGAAAATGGAACAGGGCCATCAAGTTACAGTCGTCTGGACAAAGGCTCTGAGTTTGCTCTGCCATCGCATGCTTGTGATCGTGGGTTTGCTGTTTGTCTTTGTGCCGGCCGCAGGTTTGGCGCAAACCGCATCGGAGCCATTGCAGCCTCCGGCGGTGCTGTCCACACCTGCTCCTGTGGCTGATGCCTCTTCGGAGCTTCCTGTTGTGATACCCCCTTCCGAAACTGAATCTGCGCTTGCCTCTCAAGCTCATGACGAAAAGTCCGGCCAACAGGCCGTAGAACAGATTAATGATACGGGGAAGCCAGCTGCGGTCATTCCACTGCAAAATGAGAAATCGGATCCGTTGGCTGATCCTCAAATGGGCTTTGAGAATATTGAAAATGGCAATGTTGAAGTGTCTAGTTGGCCGGGTGTTGATTTAGCAAATCCAGCCGCCGCGCCAGAATTTCTTGAGGATCCGGTAGGTGCCCTTGGTCATTTGATGACGGCTCTGCATGGGCCTTTGCAGGGCGATAATACACGCTCCGATCTGCCTCATAATCTGTCGCCGTGGGGTATGTTCATGGCGGCAGACTGGGTGGTAAAGGCCGTGATGATCGGTCTGGCGATTGCAAATCTGGCTACATGGGTTGTCTGGCTTGCAAAGTCCGTCGCCATTGCATGTGCCAGATGGCGGGCCAAGCGTGTACTGGCTGACCTTAGCTCTGTATCCAATCTCGATCAGGCCGCGCTGATCATGCACGACCGGGGCGGTCCCGGCGCTTTAATGGTGTGTGTCGCCGAACATGAGATTGACCGGTCTGCCGACGTTCTGGAATGGGCAGGTAACGCCGGTATCCGCGAACGGGTCGTCTCGCGTTTGTCGCGTATCGAAGCGCAGGCCGGGCGCAGGTTATCGCGTGGAACCGGCTTGCTTGCCACAATCGGTTCGACCGCCCCCTTTATCGGGCTGTTCGGCACGGTTTGGGGCATCATGAATGCCTTCATCGGAATCTCCGAGGCACAGACTACAAACTTGGCAGTTGTTGCACCCGGCATTGCCGAAGCATTATTGGCAACGGCTATCGGTCTTGTCGCCGCAATCCCGGCAGTTGTCATCTACAACGTTTTTGCCCGCTCCATTGCCGGGTACAGGCATCTTCTGGCCGATGTTGCAGCTGCAGTTGAACAGTTGGTCAGTTTCGATCTGGATTGTCGAAAGGCCAAACGGCATGAAACTGACCCTCGCATTACCAAGGCGGCAGAGTAAGGCAGATGGCAGGGGGGATTCGCAACAGCAGTGAACATGAGTTCGAAGAAAACCACGAAATTAACGTCACACCCTTCATCGATGTGATGCTTGTCCTGCTGATTATCTTCATGGTGGCAGCCCCTCTTGCGACCGTTGACATCCCGGTTGACCTTCCAGCCTCAACGGCCAAACCTCAGGAACGGCCTGCCGAGCCGCTTTATTTATCGTTGAAGTCCGATCTGACACTAAACTTGGGTGAGAACCCTGTCGAACGGGAGGGTTTACAGAGCGCGCTTGTTGCAGCATCTGAAGGCGATAAGGCAACACGTATCTTTTTGCGTGCTGACAAGTCGGTAGCCTATGAGCAGCTGATGGCAGTGATGAACCTGTTACGTGATGCTGGCTATCTAAAGATCGCCCTTGTCGGCCTGGAAACGGTTCCTGCAATCGCTCGGCAGGCTGGCTCTGAGATTCAGCCTGGGGTTAGAACTGGGGCTGGGCCACCCGATAACTCGGGAGCCTTCCAAGAGTTGGTGGGCAAGCCGGCGGGCGTGAGCGAATGATACCCGATCGAGCGACATTGCGGTGGCGCGATGGGCACTATGGTGAAGCTCTGTCTTGGGTAGGTGCGACGCTTGTTGTTCTTGGGGTCTATGCCGGAATCATTGCGTGGTTTCTGATAGATCCGCTGGTTGTGGTTGCGGAGAACGCGCCGCCACCGGCCATCATGGTCGATCTTGCGATGGAGGACCAAGCGCAAGAAACGGAAACGGACGATATAACACCTGATCGAGAAACGAGCGAGGCAAGCCACGCGATCAAGGAAATTAAGGCACCGGATCAGCCTTTACCGGATACGCCTGAGGATGTGTCCGAGGAGGTGCCTTTTGTGGAAGAGCCTGCTGAAACGGAAGAGATTATAGAAGAACCCCTGAGGCTCCACGAGAATGTCGCTGTTCCATTGCCGCAGGCAAGGCCGGAGCCTCCTGTGAAGAAGTCGCAGGAAACTTCGAACAAAAAAAAGAAAAAAACTCGCCCCCAAAAACAGACTGCAGCCTCGGCCGCAAAGGTTAAGGCAAAGGCCAAAGTTCTACGTTCGCAGCGCACAGCAGCGCGGCGATGGTCGTCGGGTGGGGCCTCGTCACTTTCGCCTGCAAAATGGACGTCGCGTCTTCTGGCCCACCTGGAAAGGCGTAAGCGCTATCCGGCTGGCTCAAAGTCGCGTAGAGAGCAAGGCACCGCATATGTCAGATTCAAGATTGACGAAGCCGGTGTGGTTCTGTCTGTGCGCCTGGCAAGATCATCCGGCTTCCAGGCTCTGGATTCCGAGGTTGTTGCTATGGTCAAACGTGCATCACCGGTACCAGCACCGCCGCCAAACGTTAAACGCACGCTCACCGTCCCGGTTAACTTCCGCGTGAAATAGCGGCGTTTGAGACGGCTGTATTGCTCGTCCGTCTTCACTCAGCTCTGGGAAAACCCATTTGCGCCAGAATGCAAGGGAGCCTATCAAGAGTACTTGGGGAGACAGGTGTCTGCCCTACATGAGTGGTCCAAATGAAAACGAATTTGTTTTGCATTTGTTGGATAGAGGAGCTTCATCAATCAAATCATTCAAAATGATGATATAAAGAAGCTCGTTTAATTTTAAGGTGAACTCATTGGATTATTGTCGGTGATGCCGTCACATGAATTGTGATTTGTGCAACACAATGGCTCATTGTAGGGGGTGTCAGCGAGGCTGAAAATCCAGCTACAATGGATTTCATCGGGTAATTCACAATCTCGGGCATGCTTGAAAGGCGAAATGGACTTGAACGAAGCCGATACCTTCATGACAGAGAAAAAGCCAATTCCGGGGTTTAAATTCTCGACCGAGGACTTTCGTCAGGAAGAGCAATTTGGCGCCTGGTGCGACTTTACGGCTGCAATGTGTGATTTGGAGTCGCTGACGCCGGTCCGTGACGGTTTTATTGCCAGTGCAGAGGCTTACAATCTCGGTTCAGTTCAATTGACCAATTTTGAAGTCGCTCCAATGAGCTTCAAATATACAGAAAATATCATCCGTAAATCCGGGTTTGATCATTGGTGCCTGAGCGTCATAACCAAGGGAAACGTTGCCGCCGAGAGCGCAGACAGTGGGTTCGATACGGCGGCAGGCGGGGTTGTCCTTCATTCCTACGCGACCCCGTTTGTCGGCCAGATTGATGCTACGAATTACTCTGCATTCTTTTTCAGCCGTGATGATTTTGGGGATGTTGCCGACAAGCTGGACCGGGCTGCGCATCAACAGGTGACAGGTCCGATGTCAAATATTCTTGGCAGCTTCCTGATGTCCCTCGAAAACCAAGCAAAAGATCTGACGATAGCAGACGCCTCTGCGGTGAGTGATGCTTTCGGTCATCTTTTGAGGGCGATGATCGCGCAAACACCGGCGACGCTGGACGCCGCGAAATTACCAATCGCAGCCGCTCAATTTGATCGGGCGCGGCGGTTCATAAATGGCAACCTGAAGTCGCCACGCCTCACCCCGGAGACGATCTGTGCCCATCTTGGGGTTTCTCGTCGTCAACTTTATTATCTCTTTGAGCAACAGGGCGGCGTAGCCAAATTTATACGAAATCGTCGGTTAGCGGCTTGCTATAAAGCGATCGCGAAGGCGAATGAAAAAATGCTGATCAGCTCGATTGCCTATGAATACGGGTTTACCAATCTCTCATCTTTCTATCGGCAGTTTCAGGCGCAATACGGTTTTCGCCCAAGCGAAGCAAGGTCTGCGGTGCTAAATGGCTATAGCCCTTCGGAGAGCACAGACCACTCATTTGTAGAGTGGTTGCTCCGCGCTGATGAGCCATATTGAGAGCTCACACTTAGATCTCACCCAGACGGCGCCATTGCAGAAGTTTATCGCGGCTAACTTCAAAATGCATGGAATCTTCACGGCTAAAGCCCGCCCCCCAGATCCATCCTTCCTTTTTGAAGAAGTCTGCCAGAAGGATGAGACCCAGCTGTGTCTTGCCGTCTGCCAGAGTGTCGAGGACGCCGTCAATATTGATGTCGACAGCCAGCCCATAGGCATGCGCGGAAGCCGAGCTGATTGAGCCTCTGATCCGGCGTACGCAGAGTGATCCAGCGCTCTTGATCCGAGCATATAGTTCCGGTTCGAATACCTGCACATTGGCAAAGACTTGGCGAAGCGATGCTAGAGCCGGGCGCAGCATCCGGGCCTTGATCGGCCCGACATCTTCCGTAGCAAGAAGGCTTTTCAGCTTTGGGTTTGTCGCCGACTGACAGTCATCGGTCAAACCCTCGCGCGGGAGGCCTATGAGTTTTCGCAGAAAGGATGGCGTTGAAACCGTCAACCCTTCGTTAGCTGATCTTCGGTCCGCGATCAGCACGACCTGGGCAAAGGAGTCTTTCAAAGTGTCGGAGGCTCCGGGGTTCGCCGGAGCGGGCTCGTTGTCGTTGGTTCTGCCTGTCAGTCCAAGCGAGGTTCTCGCGTCCAGTCCGTCAATGCGTTCTCTAAGCAGTTGGACATCGCTCTCAAGGGTGGCAACCTGTTCTCTCAGGTCCGTGGTGTCGATCACGGGCGGGGGAGGTGGCGGCGCAGCAAACTTGAGGTGAGCATAGTGCCAGCCAAAGGGAGCTGAAGCGATAGACAGGGCTATGAGCAGGCCTACCAAAAGTCTCATGGCGTCAGTTCCCGTGTCTTTGGTTTCTTGATGCGTTGAAAACTCGAAGGCTCGTTGCAGATTACTGCTGCGGGCGCGGTGCCTTCCACTGTGTTGGTAGGTTAAGCTTCAAGCCCAAAAGGTTCAGCTCCAACGTCAAAAATATCATTTTGTCGCGAAATTCTTTCCGGATCTATGATTTGCCAGCCAGCTATGGGCTTAGGATTTATCCGTAAATCTGGTTCTATGGTGTTTTTGAGCCGAATGGTGGCTGGGACTATCGGCAGACATCAAGGGATAGCGCCCGGAGAGATCCAAGTTCCGCTAAGTGGAAGGACTTCAATCGTATCGCCTCAATGGAAGGTTCAGGAACACGGACACATGCTGCACATGTCGAAGGGCTCCATGTCGATGGCAAATTGGAGTGATCCATGCAGTGCCAAAACGATATTCAGGAAGGGGGCAATGGCGAGCTTTGGCGGAGAGAAATTGAGCCCTGCAAATGCGGCGCCTAATGACGGAGCTACGCTCTCGCCTAACTGGATATCCTCGAGAGATGGCAGGAGGTCAAGCTTTTGCGACAGCGCCAAAGCCGGAAGAGGGATGGGAATACCGAACTTGCTCCAAAGGGAGAGCATCAGCCTCACACGTCCCAGTGTAGAGGGGGAAAAACCGTCACCAAAGGCCATATTGATGGTGGCAAGGGATTCAAGCACCAGTGCAAGTTTGGTGAGAAGGGGCATTGGGATTAAAAGACTGGGCGGTGACAGGCTTGCCAGTCCGCTCAATCGGTTCTGAAGTGCAGAAACCGCGCCTGTTTCCCCCAACGGCGGGATGTTGAGCGACTCGCTCAAGGTCATTAACCTTGGCAGACTGGCCACAAACCCAGCCATTTTTAGATGCGGAGGAGTGAGTGCAAATCTAAAGTTGGGGCTGAGGGTCGAGGACGGGAAGGCCGTTACCGAGAAGGGGTCGATCCCCAGCGCTCTAAGATCCAGGACAAGCCTTGCTATGAGGGAATAGTTTAGCAAGGGTTGCATTCTGAGAGTTGCCAGCCAGCCGAGTCTGGGCCAGAGGTTGCGTGTGATGCTGGTCGCGGCCTGTTCCATCTGGAACTCGAGCTGAGGCAGGTCATCAAGTACAAAAGTGCCCACCATCATTGAGAGCATCATCGAGATGTTGGCCAGACCGCCGCCGCCAAAGTACATTTTGGGTATGGTTGTAGGATTGAACCCGGCCGCGATTTGCATGTCGAGCCGGTTTGCCGGGTCTAGTCCTGGAAGCGCGGCAGCAAGCTGTAGGCTAAGGGGGGCCGTAGGCAGCATCGGCGTGAGCCCCATGGAAAACCTGTTGCGGGCCGCATCTGCTGGTAGGGTGCAGAAACATGGCATTTGCTTCAGACCTCTACTGCGATGATGGAGACATTGTCCGAAGCGCCGCCGTTGAGGGCCAACGTTAGCAGATCATCGGCAACGGTCTCTATCGGACGGTCGGAAAGATGCTGCTGCAGGATCTCTGTATCTGCATATTGAGATAGACCGTCGGAACATAACAGGAAGCGGTCCCCTGGCATTATGTCACCCCTGCGCTTGTCGATTTCCAAGACATCGCCGACACCGACGGCACGTGTGATCTGGTTGCTATTGGGATACTGCGCGGCCTCGCTCCAGGTCAGTCGTCCCTGTTCGACGAGTTCGCCAACGACCGAATGGTCGAAACTGATCATGTCCAAGACGTCATTTCGCAAACGATAGAGCCGGCTATCGCCAACCCAAAGGCACATGAAGTGCTCTTCTGAGAGGACCAGCAGGACGGCCGTTGCGCCAATCATCCCGTTCCCGCGCCGGGCGGCTTCTGTCTTGATTGTTGTATGAGCTTTGTGCAGAGCCGTTCGCGCCTCTTGCATGATTTCGCTTGGTTCAAGGTCTACTGGCAGCTGGTTCATGGCGCTAACCACTGTTTGGCTGGCAAAGTCGCCGCCCGTGTGGCCGCCCATGCCGTCGCTTACGACCCATAAGCCGAGTTCTGGTCTGCTGAGGATTGCGTCCTCGTTAATTTTGCGCACGTAGCCGACGTGCGTCGTTGCGCTGTGGCACCTGCGGCCCAGGAGCGAGCTTTGGGTCATGTGAATAGCCTCTATTACATTGCTCATTAGAGTTGCCAGGAAGCTGCCTGGAGGTCGAAAAGGCCTGCGGCCAGTTCCCGTCCCTGCGGCATCTCCGGAGCGAAAAACATCCGGTTCATCCCACCGTAGGCAGAGGTCCAAAGCGTTGCTGGTGCTTGTGTTGCAAGGGCGGGAATCTGTTGCTCGATGAGGCCGTTTGTCACCAAGGCGGTCGCTGAGCCGAGCCGGGAAACCCGCGATTGCATTTTTACATTGAGCGGCGGGAGTTGCGCGAGGGCTTCTTCCATGTCCGTTATGGCTGCCTTGTCATCGAGCATTGCCAAGGCAGCCTCCTCGAGTTGAGGGAACACAGGCTGAAGGGCTTGGTATGTGGTCCAAGCCGTTGCACCGGCCTCGGTTATGGGATCTTCCATCGCGAGGCATAGCGGGAACTGGCGGCCAACCCGGTCCACACTTGGCATCAGGATGCCGGCGATCGGGCGCGGTCCGCAAAAGCCAGCCGAGAGGGCAAATCGCCAGATTGGAGCGCTGACATAGCAGGCCTGCCAGCGGTCTCCGAGTGCTTCCTTGCCGTCAATCAGGATCCCTTGCATCCAGGCGTCCCAAGCGCTGATGAACTGAGGGGACAGGCCTTTTCGTATGAAATCGCCGACACAGGGGACTTTGCCGTACCAGCCGAATTGCGTGTTGCTCCCGGTCATAGCGAACTCGGACAGGAAAAGCTGTCCAGCGCAGAGATCGTGAACGGGTTCAGTGCGGACCCGGCCCGGAGCTGGAAAATCGCGATCCTGCCCCCAAGGTTAAAGATCACTCGGTTTCGATCTGAAACATTTGTCCGGCGCACCTCCGCCGTGTCCAGCAGACGGAACCAGGCCCATGGGCCTTCTCGTTGAATGGAGTTCTTCACGTCGGAGCGGGACGGTGAGAAGGCAACACGGGTACGCCCGCCACCGGCCTGACCTGGCCAGGTGAGTGGTGTGACTTCAGGAGGTCCGTGCGCATAGATGACGGGTTGGCCATCGATCTCGACTGTTGCTTGCTCTACATTTGGATCCAGCGCAACGGGTTTGATGTCGAATGTGATCGACGGCAGCCCAGGGGCAAGGAAGAAACTGTCGCGAATTTCCCGGGCCTTCTGGAACTGCCCGATCACTGCATTGGAGATGCCGATGTCGACCCCATTAACCTGTCGCAGGCGCCAAGGGTTTGTGGAGGTGTCGACGAAGGGGGCGAGGTTTTCTTTGAAAAAGCTATCTATGAGGCCGTCCGGAGCAAAGAACTTGCCAAAGTCCTTGAGTGCAACGTCGGCCTTTGCCTGACGGTCGAAGGGGTAGCGCCCGTTGATTGCCTGTTTACAGAACGGCAGCGCATCGGCTTGCCACTTGGCGTTCAAATCGGTACGTGCGCCGCCGACGGCAGCCCCTGATGACGCTGCAACAACCTGGGCTATCCAACGCTGAAGAGGGTTCGGTAAAAGCGTGATCGTCGCCTGCAATTCATTTGCAGCCGTTCCTTTCTGCCCGACGATCGCGGCACCTGAGTTTTGGCCGAGAGACAGGCGGTTGAGTTCGTCGAATACAGCGGCCATGCGCTGGATAACACCGTCCAGCTGAGAGGGGGCACCATCAACCTTGTTGACGAGCTCGTGCAAAGGTCGGAAACGGTCTTCGACGAACTTCCCTGGAGAGGCATCTACCTGGCCGGCGGTGCTCCTCGCGACTGCTGAACTTAGCGCTTCGAACACTGGCGTATCCTCTGCACTGAGGGTCGTGACAACCTCGTCTCGCGCCAATTTTGCTACAAGGGAGCCGCTGTTTTCCTTGACAGCGTTACTTCCCCGTAACTGCGTCAGCTTCGTCTGCTGCGAAACTGCGTCCAGAAGATTGCGAACCGGGGAGGTCGGACCCGAAAGTATGTTTATCACCTGTGTCGCCTGACCCAGGCTTTCCATAGGGATAATGTCGACGTCTGCCAGTAGTTCGTCGTATTGGCTAACATAGTCATTTTCATAGAGAGCAAGCACGTCTCGGCCGAGGCGCTCAAACGTGTCCGGCGATATGTCCTCGGCCTTCGTTCCAAGGACCAGGTTCTGGACTATGGCCCTCTCCTTGACGGTGGCCAGTTGAGGTAGGAAATAAGCGTGGAAGCCCTGATACGTATATACGCCGTCGATACCGGCGCTGAGCGGCGTGCCGGATGTGCGCAGGAAGACCCGCGAAACGGCTGGCCCGCCGACATCGGTGATACGAAAGGTCTTCAGCGCGCGGGTCGCGGGTGCTTTCACAATACTTTGGTAGATGCGTTCTGCCAGCGGAGTTTCAGCAAGCAGAGACTGGATCTGTTCAACCAGCGGACCATTGAGCGCAATACGTCGCATGGGCTGGTTTACAAGTTCGTCCAGATGGCCAGAGAGATCGAGCAGCAATTGATCCTGTCCTGGAAATTCCAGAGACCAGTCAGCGAGCATCCACTGTTTGACGGTATCAGCATCCATTGCCCCCTGAAGTCCGAGCATCAGATAGACTTTCAAGGCTTCGAAAAGAAACTCCGGATTGTTTATGTTTGTCTGTAGCTGTTCCTCAAGTCGGAAAAGAAGACGCGGCAATAAGAGCGTGTTGAGCGCACCACGGTACGCCTGAGCGGACTCTGTTCCAATGGCGTCGCCCTGGTAAAGACCGAAAGTCAGTTCAACCGGTGGCTCGGGATCAGTGGCGGCTGGGTTGCCCGGCAGATCGCGCAGGGTATTAAGCGCAGGCACGATCTCCGTGAGATTTGCATCAGCGATGGGGCTTCCAGGAATTTTCTTGGAGACCTTTTGGAACTCATCAACCTGCGAGCGGGCATCGGCGACCAGAGTAACATTACCCAGGTAGCTGTTGGTCCAGACAGTCGCAGCGCCGACGAGCGTGAGTATGCCGCAGGCAATGACACCGCCCTTGATCCAGCGATATCGCCGTTCCACGATGTCATCGGCAGAAACAAGCCCGGACTCGCGGAAAATAACGCTATTGAGCAACCGTGTCAGAAAATAGCTGCGTCCTTTGCCCTGGCCACTGCCCAAGGCCTGACGCCCGATGCCGAAAGTTTGCGACATGCCCATCATCAACCGGTCGATGGGCGTTCCCTCTTGTGTTCCAGAGGTGAAATAGACGCCGCGCAGAAACTGACTGTCCTCGTAGCGGCTTTCATGAAAAATGTCGCCGAGAAAGGCATCCGCCACGCTGCGCAAGGACGCAATCTGCGACGGGAAACCGGCGATCAGGCTGCGGCGCTGATAATCGGTCTCCGCCTGCATCCGTTCAAGGCTGAGGTTGGACAGCTGAGTGACCAGAGCATCGAACTCGGTATTAAAGGCTGCGACTGGATCCGATTCACGAGAGGCCTTCTCGTAGGGAAGGGTGAAACCCCAGACCTGCTCGCGCTCTTCTGACCCTAGGTTTTCAAAGAACTCCTGGAAACCGGCAATCAGATCGGCTTTCGTGAATATGATATAAATCGGGTATCGGACACCCAGACGCTGACGCAGCTCTTGCAGGCGGGTTCTGATCGCCCGGGCGTGGGTACGGCGGGCCTCCTCGTCCTGAATGGACAAATCCGACAGGCTGATGGCCACCATTGCGCCATTGATGGGTTGGCGGCGGCGGTATTTCTTGAGCATCTCCAGAAAGCCGGTCCAGGCTTTTCCATCTGCGTCGCTGTTGCTGTCCTGGGTCGTGTAGCGTCCGGCGGTATCGATCAGAACCGCCTCGTTTGTGAACCACCAGTCGCAATTTCGGGTGCCGCCGACGCCACCTATGGCTGTCTTGCCCATGCGCTCCGCCAACGGGAATTGGAGACCTGAATTGACAATGGCGGTGGTCTTGCCTGCTCCCGGAGGTCCGATAATGATGTACCAGGGTAGTTGATAGAGATAACGGGTGCCAAAACGGCCGCCGAGTTTTGATTTCTTGAGAAAGCCAAGCGCTTCGGTCAGCCGATTGCGCAGTTCGCCAAGTTCTGCCTTAACGTTCTCTTCCTCATCGTCCACTGGCTTGGACGCATTATCTGTGATTGCCTCTGTTATCTGGCTGTCGCGTGAGCGCCGGCGCAGCAGGATGATCAGGATAGTGATGGTCGTGAGTGCAGCGATTACAGCGATGGCGATCAGTCGGCCTGAGATGGGGTCGAAAGGCCGGATATTGCCGAATGCCAGAAGTGGGCCGAGATACCAAACCGTTACAGCCAGGATCAGGCTAAACAGAATCAGGATGGTGATAGGGCTGGTAACGCGGTGTCGGATTAAGCGGAGCATGGTTAGCCTGCCTTCACTAGAATGACTTCGATACGACGGTTCTTCGCGCGCCCTTCAGGCGTATCATTCGAAGCAATGGGGGTTTTGTCGGCCCGGCCCTCAGCCGTGATGCGGGTATTGTCCTTTAGCGCTGCGGAAATTCGTGCCATCGCTGATTTTGCACGCGCCAGAGAGAGTTGAAGATTCGAGGGGAAACGTGCTGTCTTGATTGGAACATTGTCCGAATGACCGGCAACGATGATGCGGCCTTCCTCATCGTCCAGAGCTTTGGCAACCCGGTCCAAGATGCCTTCAAATTGGGGCTCAAGCTGATCCGAAGCTGAGGCAAACATGCCTTCTCCGGCAATCCGGATCGTCAATGTATTGCCATCGCTGGCGACGCTAACCAGACCTGCTTTTATTTCAGGTTCCAGGAAGGAAGAGACGACCTCGATGGTTTCTACCTCCTTCGATGCGGGAGGAGGTGGCGGTGGCGGAGGAGCAGGTCGGTCGAGTTCGATCGGGCCGTCGAAGTCGAGGGCTGCGATCTGGATACTAAGTCGCTCCGTGTCACCGCTCAGAATGAAAGAATAGATGAAGAACATCAGGCATATGCTGACGAGCGTTATGCCGCTGGTGATCCAGATGGGCATCCATACCGATAGCAGCTGATGTACAATTCCAGTGCCTTTCCAGCGCGATGACAGGGAAGGCTCGGTGATCCCGTGATGTGTGCGGATCAATCGGGCCAATCCGGCACGTATTTCCAGATGCTTTTCTGCACCCCGCGGCGCCACACGAAGTCGACCCTCGAAACCAAGGCTGAGGCACACATAGAAGAATTCCAGCAGGTCTAGGTTTTGGGACGGCACCTTTTCCAATCGCGAGAGCAAGTCGTAAAAGCGGTCGCCGCCATAGGTTTCCTTGTGAAAGGTACCCACCATGCTTTGCTGCGTCCACATGCTTTGGCCACCCCAAGGGGTGTTGAGAACGACGTCATCGATGGTGGCGCAGATTGCATATCGCGCAAGGCGTACGGTCTCGGCAGGAACCATCGCCTCCAGAGCCGTGTTGCCGAAGGCTCGAACCTCTGCAATGACGCTTGTGCGAAGGGCTGCTGGATCCGAGTGCTGTGCCCGATTGCGGATGCGTGCAACCAAGGCGAAGAGCGGTGAGGCGGCCGCGTTGAGCGGGTTCATTCCTGCTGCAGCGGTTCCAAGAGGCACAGACGGCAGGGCGCCAGGAGCAGGCCGGGTAGCTGCGGGCCGGGGAGCGGGCGAGACTGATGGAGCTGGCGGCTGTTCAGTGCCAGGTGGTGGCATTGACGCAGGCGCGGTTGGGCGGCGACCAGCGGGATTGGGCCGAATGACCGTTTTGTCGGTGTCGAACGGTTCGGCAAAGGGGTCGTCACGGTTCATCTGTCGCTCCTAAGCGTGGGGCCGGTTAGCGGATGGCCCAAAGTTCCATTTCGAGATCCGGGAAATCCCCAGCGACATGGACGGCGAGACCGCCGGAAGTTGTCATCTGTTTCCAGTAAGAGCTGTCAGCATCGAGTTCGAAGTAGACAACACCAGCGTGATAGGGGACTTGGCGGGGTGCCACAGGCAGCGGGCGCAACCCGATACCGGGCAATGCGGAATTGACAAGCTGGCGGATCTCCTCAACCGGGCCGAGCTTGGCCTGGGTTGGAAAGTGACGTCTCACGCTTTCTGCAGGAACTGCAGCCTTTGCTGCGAGCACGAAAGTGGCCGACGACAGAAGTCGCTTGTCAGGGATCATCGCCACGGAGATCCCGTACTTGCGGGCTTCGATGGGGATTGAAACAGCATTTTGTTCCAGGACAGCGCTAAGATGCTGGCGCAAAGTTCTGAAAACTGGTTGGAAGACATTTGTCAGGTCATCATGGCGGTAGGCTGGAAACTGCGGGGACAGTTTTTCCGGGGACATAAAGGTCGCCAGTTCGCCGGCAAGACTTACCAGAGCCTGATAAATTGCTTGAGGATGGGCGTTCTCGATAGCAAGCATGTGGCGGATTGCAGGCAAGGCTCGGTTGACCGAAATCAACAGGAGGAAGTCGGCGATCTCGGCCACGCCCTTGGAATTGCTGTTTTGGTTGAGCCGCCCGGCCAAAGCTTCGGCACGATGGCTAAGCAAGCCTTCCAGTTCACGCAAAAATCCGTGTAGCGGCGGGGCAGCGCGAGCATCGGTACATGAGGGAATAAACGCGCGGTCGAGGATGATCTCCCGATCTTGCCTGACCTCAATGATGCGGGCTATCGGGATGACGATCTGGTCCGACAAGTCATCAAGGTCGAGTGCAAATTGTAATCGCAGTTTCCCGATGGCCATTTGAACGCTTCGGCGATCTGTGCCCATGCTGTCAGTGACTTCGATTTCGTCGACCTCATACCGTGCCACGGAATTGGGAGCGCCGGTCATGTCTACTTCTGTCGTTCCGTGACGACGGATTGGGATGGCCAGGTAAACAACGGTATTCTTGACGCTATTGGGTACTTCCAGTGCGGACGGATGGCTCTCGCTTTGAGGAATCCGAAACGTGATCCCATCAGGTGTGAGGCCTGTGCAGGATTTCACTGCGATCTTGCCGAGTTTCAGGAGTTCCTCATCAAGCGTCAGCTCTCGCAGGCCCCAGGCATAGGGCGCGACAGCGGAGGCAACGCCCGACACGAGCGCCTCGACATAGCGATCATTCTGTTGGAAGTGGTGGGGCTGGAGGAATAGCCCCTCCTGCCAGACAACCTTGTTTTCCCAATACACGCTCAGGTTACTCCTTCTGCCGACAGGGGCCTATCGGATCGAAACCGTGGTGCCCGATACGGTTACGCGAATGCGATTTTCGGAATTCGGGATGATGGTCCGGACAGCCTTGAAACGAGCGCCATCTATGTCCCTGAATGCGGCGACAACGCCGATTGCGGACGGAGTTCCGTTGATGCTGCGCGTGTCCGTGACGGTGCGGCCGGGGGCGAGCTGGAACTCATCGACGGCGATCAAGTCCGTGCCGAGCGAAGCCTGGGGTGTGTTGAAAAGCGTAAAGAAATCGGATGAGTTGAACGTTGCCGCCGAAGTCAGGTAGAAGACCTTTACCTTTGCGGGCGCGCCACCGTTCATGTTGGCCGCTCCGGAAATCGCGAGATCAACGGTCGTTGGCGAGGGAGCTGTCGAGACGCAACCGCTCAGGAGAAAGAGCCCGAGGACGGCTATAATTGCTGATTTAAAGGTCATTTTTTCTTCCTGTCATAGCTTTTGCAGTTGTTCTTCGTACGCTCGCGTAAATTCACGTCCGAAGGTCGACTGGAAGTCGTCTTCGGTTTCCTTCGCGATTTGAGCGTACATTTTCTCGTAAGCTTCCCAGTAGCGGGCCTTCTTGCCGCCGAGCAGGCCGCCTAACGTCGAGCCGGATTCGATTCGGTCAGAGAGTTGGTCTGGGCTAAGTCGTCTCAGAAGGTCCTTGAGGGCAGCTTCCATTCCCGACATCATTGCGATCTCGTGGGCGCGAATGTCTTTAAGAGCCTCGTCAGTTGCTGCTTCTGCATCGAGATAGCCACGCACTGAAGGCCGGATCATCGCTTCGACTGCTTGCTCAGGACTGATCGAGAATTTCAGCGGATTGTTGCCGCCCATGCTGATCATGGTGCGGTTCATACGCATTTCACTCTTGATCGATGCGCGGGCCATCAAGATCTCACGCATACCCGCGACGGTGGCGGCAAAGACGCGGCCGAGACGCTCCATGGTTTCAGCAAGTTCCGGGGCAGGGATATTCAAGTGGTCTGCGCCGGCACCAGACAGAAACGCACGCGCTGCGTTTTCGGCCTCCAGAACCGGTTGTTCTGAATGGCCTGCATTTACCGGGCGATCATCGGACGGAACAGGTGAGGTTGGCTGTGCTGATTGAGGTTCCTGAACAAACTGTGGTGCGGCCTCTCTCGCATGTTCAGGCTCGGCAAATGGGTTTGACCGAGGATCAAAAACAGACGCGCCTTGGTTTGCCGGTTCTGGAGAGCTCGGAGGCTCTTGTTGCGCCAGATTCAGGGGACTTTCAGGTGGTAACCGGTCTGGCGGCAGCAGATCGTCCCAGTCATCTGGAATGGTCGTAGCCGAAGCGGCAGGTGCTGAAAAATACTCTTGTTCGGCTGGTTTGTGATCGGCTTCGCTTGCGCCTCCTGGAGCAACTGGAATCGGCAGGCCTTCGTCCAACACAGGGCCAGCTGATGCGTAAGGCGTTGTGAATGGATCGTCTGACCCCAACGGGTCGGCCGAGCCTAGCAGGTCATGTGAGGCCAGCGGATCATTTGCTTGGGCGGAGTTTTCCCATGTCGCCTTGTCGCCGGAAGGCGTTGGTGAGGCGAGAGGTTCATCGAAAAACGACTCCCAGGGATCCGCACCGTTATCGAGAGGATCATCCAGATCCGTACCTGTGAACTCCCGTTTGGGCGCTTCCGGCATAATCAGACTATCACCAGCTGGCGGCAGTGGTTCATTGGCATGTTGATCAGCAGCTGCTGAAGCGATTTCGATCACCAGTTCATAGGTGCCGAGCTGGATCACATCACCGTTGTTCAATGGTGCCGGGATACTGCCAATCCGTTCAGCGCCGTAATTCAGAAAGGTGCCATTCGTGCTGATGTCGATGATGACATAGTCACCGTTCTGCTCTTCCAGAACGCAATGTCGCTTGGACAACAGCCGATCGGGATCCGGTAGCGCGAGATCGTTTCCCTCGCCGCGGCCAATGGTCAAGGCGCCATCCCTCATAGGGACTGTGGACTGACCGTTCGGGAGCGTACCAGAGTTCATAAAACGAACGAGAAGGCTCATTGACACTATCCTCCCACCAGAACAGTGGGGCATCCCATAACGATCATTCCGCCGTGTGCGCAGGTGTCACTCAACCGGGCTTGGGGCTTCTTGCCGGTCAGAACCGTTGTTGATCCCTTGGCGATCATGTCGGGCGGGCCTATGCAAACGGCCATGGCGGTCGCCGTAGCGGCGGGCATCTTGCCGATCAGCACCGTTGGGCAAGGCACAACGATGGGCCCACCAATATGTGGGATCACACCTGTTACCATTGGACAGACGTGAGTGTCGGCGACGCGGGCAGCAGGAAGGGTCATGAGGTTACTTCCTGACTTGGCTCAAAAGAGCGGGTTTCTTGGTTCATGATTATGTTGCCGCTGCCTCCCCGGGCGATATCCAACGCTCTTTCGAGCAGCAAATCGCCGCGAACTTCGACCTGGGCCTCATCTTGAAAAAGCGAGACCAGAGCCATGCCGAACGCGGCACCTCCGACAGCGCCGGGAGGTGCTTCATAATCTTCGAGTTCACCTGGCCCGAGTGTGCCATCTGCAAAAGAGGCGGCCATGGCGCACAGGACAGTCTCGTCTTCGTTCGAAGCGCTGTCGAACGCTTCGCGGGCCAGTGTCCTTGTCTCCGTGCCTGGCTTGTATACCCAGGCTTCGGCGGCCTTCAGGGCGGAGGGCACTGGAGCTCCTTGCGGGATTGTATCCCGGGCGGCCAGGCAGGCCCACCAAGTGACCTGGCGTACCGGCAATGAATGAGCGAGCAGCATCAGCATGTCTATCAGGGCATCTTTAGCGTCCAGTTCGACGAGAACCTCGGCGATTGAAGCGCTGGCGGGCGCCTCAAGCGGGGTTTGCAGAACCGCATTGGCGCGAGTCAGAACCTTGGCTGCTGGCTCATCGGGCACTTTTGTCAGGTTCGAAAATTTGCTGGCGTCTGTCATCTTCAGGCCCATCAGTTGATCATTGTCAGGGAGCCTTTGGCGATCAGCAGCCCAGAAGATTTCAACTGGGTCATGCCACCGCCTTCCAGCTTCAGCATTCCTGCGCCCTTCAGCAGGGCCTGGCCTTTGCTCTCCATTTTCAGCTGCCCCTGGGCACCGACTTGAATTTGTGGAGCGGTGATCGTGACTTTTGTCGGGGTTAATTCGATCTTTGATCCCCCACATTTCAGCGTAATGCTTGATTTGGCCGTGATTTCTAGGGCGGCACCGACGTCGATTTCGTAGTCGTCCGCGACGGTCAACTTGTCGTCAGTGCCGATGTCTGTCTTGCGCGATTTGGCGACAGAGACAGTTTCTTCGCCCTTGGCAACCTTGAAACTGTGATTGCCTTCGCGAATTGTTTCGCTCTTGTCGCCATGGATGGTCTGCGTAAAGGTGCCGCCCTTTTTATGCTCCAGACCTACCGTAATTTCTGCGTTGTTCTTGATGATCTGCTTGAAGTCACGTTCGGACTGCAGGCGCACGAATTCCGCATCTTTTTTATCTTCGAAGATCAGTTCGCTGAAACCGTCACCACTCTTGCTGGTTTGGGTTTTGACACCGCTCTGCGTCTGATGCGCGGGAAGAGAATAGGGAACTTTGGTTTCCCCGTTGTAGACCATACCGGTAATGATCGGACGGTCGAGGTCGCCATCCTCGAACTGGACGACAACTTCCTGGCCGATGCGAGGGACACCGATCATGCCCCAGCCTTTGCCGCTCCAGGGCACCGACGTGCGTATCCAGCAGGAAGACGTGTCGT
This sequence comes from Roseibium algae, assembly GCF_037783265.1. NCBI lineage: Bacteria > Pseudomonadati > Pseudomonadota > Alphaproteobacteria > Hyphomicrobiales > Stappiaceae > Roseibium > Roseibium algae. Next base: position 30,130 of record NZ_JBAKIA010000001.1, on the reverse strand, counting down.
CGCGGCGACCTTCCCGGTCCCAGTGGAACTGGACCTTTACCCGGCCGTGTTCGTCAGTCCAGATTTCCTCGCCTCGTTTGCCAACCACCATTGCCGTCTGCACACCGGGGCATCTCGGCCAAGGGGTGACCTGGCTCGCACGGAAGGCGGCGTCGATTGGTTGCGCCGCGAAAGTGCATCGGTACATGTCGGAATCGTTGCTAGCGTCGAAATCCAGAGTTGGGCCCAAGATTGCCGTTATGAATTCCTTGTCCTCTGTATCAGCGTCGATAGAGATCTGGTGACGGGCCGATATAACGAGATACTCGGAATTTTCGGTCTTGCGAGGGTGCTTCTTGAGCTTGAATTTAGCGCCGACAGTCATTTGCTTGACGTTGCTGACGCCATGAGTCCGCTGGGCCTGCGCAGCGAAGCTTTCGACCTTGACACGGGCATGGTGTTCACCAGTCTTGGTGTCCAGGTGATGTCCGGGGAAATCGTATACTTCGTAGGATTTGTAAGCATGCTTGCCCTTGGGCAGGGCTTTGACCGACTTTAGGTCTGACTTCGGTTTCTCGAAATCATAGTCTTGCAGGGTTACCTTTCCGGTGTGGATACTTTCGCTTCCGCGCCATTCGAACACATGGTCAGTGCCGCGGCGATACACGTCATCACGAAAATGAAAGTCTATCTCTGCATTATCCTCAATAGTCTTGTGAGAACTGGACTCGTCAGCAAGGACGAGTGTTTCCTTCGTTTTTTCATGGCTGTGATAATAGTAGATTCCTTCTTCCTCCATCAGGCGGGAGAGGAAGGCAAAATCGGTCTCCTGATACTGAACGCAATACTTCCGTTTGCGATAGCTGTGCTTGGTAGTATCCTTGAAATCTGAGAAGCCATGCTGACCAAAGATTTCCTTGATCACGTCAATGACCGACTTGTCCTGAAAGATCCGGCAATTCGATGTGCGCGTCAGGAACCATAGCCACGGTCGAACATCTGCGCGGAAATAACCACGCGCACCATGAGCGCCGAGGTACTCGGCCGCCACGCAGTGACCCTGGAAGTATCGCACCTTGTCCTTCGGAGCATCGATTTCAAGGCGAAGCCTCTCTCCGACCAGCTTTTGCAGGTCGATGTCGATGTCCGAGGACATGAATTCGATGGTCGTCTCCGGGATCTGGCTTAGCCCATCATCGACCTGGGCGCGCACAAGCCATCCCTTGAGCTTGTTGGGAAGCTCAAGGCGGGCCTTACGACCTTCAAATTTTATCTCTTGTGCCATCAGCAGTCCCTTTCGCTTGGAATGGTTCAGTCGAGCGCAGGTGCATCGACCACCAATAACTCGCCTTGGAGCTTCAAGCGCTCAATGATGGCGGGGTGAATGGACCACAAGGAATCCATGCTCTGGCCTTCTGGCATCCTTTGGGCCAGGTCGAATGCAGATGAAAACCTGAGGCACCGGACAGGTGTCGGGTATGGTTCCTGTCCGGACAGAATTGCGTCCAAATGAGGTTCGCCCTCAAGTAGCCAGTAGGTGTTTCCCGTGTGGGCTATGAGGACGCCTTCCTCTTTAGGTAAAGGAGTGAGGGGCGCCGATTTTGTTATCGAGTTCATCATAAACCTTCCAGAAGGGCTGCTAGTTCGGGATCCATTTCCTCGTCTTCAGAGGCGTCTGCATCGTCGCCAAATCCAGCAAGTAAATCGTCAAGATCGATGTCATCTTCCGCGTCCGCGTCATTGCTCACATCCAGGTCGAGTCCCGGATCGTCGCTGCTGTCGCTGGTGGGTGCCTCTATTTCGGCAGAAGGCTCACTGGCAGATTCAGACGGCGATGTGTCTGGTTCGGATGCAGGTGATGCCATTGCCGATGAAGGGGACCAAGGGCCTGCCAGCTCTCCGGCACCTAGAGCTTGGAAGGAGCCCTGGCGGACTTCATTCCGACCTTTGATCGACAGAACCGGAATGAACCCTCGGGTCACCACTTCCGCCGTGGTCCGGGTGTTCAACAGCCGTTCGGTGCAGGGCAACGCCACTTGGTCTCCATATGGGTCGACCATGGTATGGACAGGTATATCACCTAGAGACATGACTTCTCCGAGCTGCATCTTCTTCCCGGACTTGCTGACAGTTGCTGCCATAAGGATGGCAGAGAGGATGACTGGATTGGCCCAAAGCATGCCCGTCAGGCCGCTTCGCAGGGTGAACTCCTCGAAATCGAACGGATCAACAGGCTCGGTCTTGGCGCCATATGGCAAGCGAAGCAGAAACCGTGGTGCGGCCAGGCCGACGTAGGCAGCCTCTGGGAGCGCGCGGAGGTTGTTCCACGTCTCCGCCACCAGCGGGTGCCGAAACTCTTTGCGGGTGTCCAGGAACAGGGGAGAAATCGCGGTCACGAACGGGGCGTTCATCCAGGCGGAAATCTTGGACATCCGGGCCAGAAGTTCCGCATGGGGCGGCGTTTCTTCAAGGGTGTAGAGACCAAACACCGAAGACAGCGGGCCCTGAGCTTCGTCTAGGCGTGGCTCCTCGGCAAGCATCCGAAAGAGTCCACTCTCGGCAAGATCATCCTGTGCCGCTAGATCAGCGGCCCATTCCTCGGCGGAGACATCATAAAGGACGATTTCCAGGGCTGCGCCAGTCTCGATCCGGCGGGCAAGCAATTCCAGAGAGCGCCATGTGGACTCCACTGACTGGAAATCAGGGTGATGCAAGATGGTTCGCATCGCACTGGACAGTGCCTCGTCGACTGCAGCGAGCATGGTCTCCTGCGCCGGGTCGGGAGAAGCTTGAACAAAGGGCGCTACGATACGGCCAATAATATCTGAGGCGGGACACGCCTGTGCCTGATGACCCTGCATGTCGCCGATAAGCGCCTGGAAATCACTAAGCTTGCGATCAGCGGGTACGGAGCTTCCCTTCGCCCGTTTGCTGGGTGCGCGGGGCGCGTTGCCATTTTGCTCGCCCCAGGTTTGAAGCTCTGCAAGAGCAGCAGAATCGCCGCGCGCAACACGTTGACGAAAAGACGACAACTCCTCGAACAGTTCTACGTTTTCGTAGAGTTCGTCGGGGTGGAGATCGTCAAGGCTGCTCAGCTTGACTTCTATCCCCTCACCATCATTCCCTAAAGGCAAAACCAGTGTCGTGCCAAACCGGGCGATTACATCATCGATATTATCGACATCGAATCTGATCGCTTTTCGGTTTGCCAGGCTATCGCCAATTTCCATTTCGCCGCGGCTAGCCCGACCGGAAAAGTCAGCAAGAATGGCGATCCGGAATTTGGCGCGCGCTTCATCACGGTCTTCCGGGCGGTCTGCCGAAAGGGTACCGAAGGGCGAGCGGATGGCAGGGGCATCTGCAGTGTCTGTCGCATCGTCCGCGGCAGGATCGTCATGATCTTCCGCAAGCAGAGCTTCGAGTTCTGGAGCGCTGTCGTCATCTGCTAGCAGTGCAGCCAGTTCAGCATCGTCGCCAGTGCTGTCTTCGACATCGTCATCGGCCAAAAGAGCCGCCAGCTCGGTGTCATCTTCTGTTTTATCATCATCGTTGCCAGCCATAAGATCTGCGAGTTCGTCGTCCTCATCAGACCCACTGTCGTCTTTGCCATCTGCTAGCAGTGCAGCCTGTTCAGCATCTTCTTCATCGCTGGCATCGTTATCCTCAGCGCTAAGCAGGGTCGCGGGCCCATCATCTTCGCCAGCGCTATCTGCCTGCAGGAACATAGCTGCCTCATCCACGTCCTCATCCATTTCCGAGAGAGGGGCGGCGGTTTCCACCTCGTCGTCGCTTAAAAGGGCTGTGAGGTCGCTGTTTTCGTCAGACACAACGTTATCCGGATGGGCATCGTTTTCATCTTCAATATACAGCAATGCAGAAAAGTCGATTTCGTCGGTTTCCTCGGGCAATGTGGTCTCACTGGCGACTTCCCGGAGGCCGTCGAGAACATCATTCAACTCGCCATCTTGATTTACATTGCCGTCTGGAAGGAACTCTGCATTTGCCTTCAATTCTGTCAGCGCGATTTCTGTGTTGGTCTCGTCACTGGCGGCTTCCGTTACAGGAAGCTCGCGCAGGCTGGTCAGAATATCGGAGACATCCTCTTGGGCGTCCTCGTCCGGAAGATCTAAGGCTGTTGCGCGCAGACCAGCCAAAGCAGTTTCAGGATCAATCTCTATCGATCCTGAGGAAGGCATGGCTGAAAGAGCGGCTAGGGTCGTTGGATCGGAAATCAGCTTCGCGATCAGGTTTTCGGCTCCAGTCTTGCCATCCATATAGGTGGCAAGATGGGCAAGTTGGGTCCTTGCCTCCAACAGCTTGCGAAGCGGCTCCACCTTCCTTGCGATTGCGGCGGGAGAAAAATCGTCCATGCTTTCGAAAGTAATGTCGACTGCAAGGTTACCTTCACCCGTGAGGGTGTTTGGAACGATAAACGCCGCTCGAGGTTTCATCGATTTCATACGGTCATCGAAATTGTCGATGTCGATTTCCAGGAACTTACGATCAGAAACCGCTGGAAGCGGTTCCTCCGATTTGCCGGACAGGTCCGACATGACGCCCATGATGAAAGGCAGCTGGACAGTCTTTTCCGCTCCGTATACTTCCACGTCATATTCGATCTGCACCCGTGGCGCCCGATTCCGCGCAACGAATTTTTGACCACTATTTGACATTGGAAGCGCTCCACAAGCTGATTAACCGGTGGCAGGGGTAACTTTTCCCCGGCCTTGTTCATTGGTTAGTGCTCGTGAAGCCGCCGGAGGTTCGCTCCGACAGCAAAAAAATCTGAAAAACTTTTAACGGCCGGGTATTTTTACGACCCCGGCTTCAGTCAAAGGCGTATGTAAAGTCGTCTTCTGACACATCAACAGCGATCCCTTTCACCGGGTCACCGTCGAGCATTCGGGTTAGAAACTCCGTTGAAATCGCCGGAAGCATTGTGTTGGTCACAATGGCATCAATCATGCGGCCACCGCTTTCAAGGTCCTGACAACGTGAGACAATTGTATCGACAACGGCAGCTGAATAGGTGAATGGGACCGAGTAGGTGTCGGTGACACGTTTCTGGATACGCCCCAGTTGCAGTCGGGTGATCTGAGCGATCATGTCGGGAGAGAGCGGGTAGTAGGGGATCGAGACCATCCGGCCTAGCAAAGCGGGCGGGAAGACCTTGAGAAGCGGGTCGCGCAGCGCTTTTGCCATGCCTTCTGGCTTTGGCATAAGGTCCGGATCGGCGCAAAGGTCCATGATGACTTCTGATCCCGCGTTTGAAGTCAGGAGGATCAGCGTGTTGCGGAAGTCGATCATCCTGCCTTCGCCATCTTCCATCATGCCCTTGTCAAAGACCTGAAAGAAGACCTCGTGAACATCTGGGTGCGCTTTCTCGACCTCGTCGAGAAGAACGACGGAATAGGGCTTGCGACGCACCGCTTCAGTGAGAACCCCGCCTTCGCCATATCCTACATAACCCGGAGGCGCGCCTTTCAAGCTGGAGACGGTATGCGCTTCCTGGAATTCGGACATGTTGATTGTGATGATGTTCTGCTCACCGCCGTAAAGGGTTTCAGCAAGCGCGAGTGCGGTTTCGGTTTTGCCGACCCCTGAGGTTCCGGCCAGCAGGAAAACGCCAATAGGCTTCGACGGATTGTCCAGTCCGGCGCGAGACGCCTTGACGCGCTTGGCTATCATTTCCATGGCATGATCCTGGCCGATGACCCGCTTTGACAGGTGGTCTGCCAGGTTCAGGACAGTCCGGATTTCGTCCTTGACCATGCGTCCGACTGGAATGCCGGTCCAATCTGCGACAACTGAGGCAACTGCCTGAGCATCTACAATCGGCAAAACAAGTGGATTTTCGCCTTGAAGAATGCTGAGCTCCTCCTGTTTGCTTCGCAGCGATTTGAGCACTGTACCACTATCAATCCCGTCGCTTTCCGAAGCGTTTTCAGGAGATGCTCCGTCGCCATCAACATCGACGGCCAGTCCTTTTTCTCGAAGTTGCGCACGCAGGTCGAGGATATTGCCTACCAGTGCCTTTTCTGTCTCCCAACGACTGCTCAGGTCTGTGAGCCGACTGTTTTCGATATCAAGTTCGGTCGTAACGCGTGTTCGGCGCTCAAAAACGTTGAGCCCTGCCGTTTCGTCCCGGGCGATGATTTGAAGTTCGGTGTTGAGGGCTTCGATGCGGCGCTGACAGTCGTCCAGTGAAGCTGGCACGGCGTGGAGGCTGATCGCCACGCGCGCACTTGCCGTGTCCAATACGCTGACCGATTTGTCCGGCAGCTGGCGCGCGGGAATATAGCGGGCGGAGAGCTTTACTGAAGCTTCCAGGGCTTCGTCGAGGATCTGCACCTGATGGTGCTTTTCCAGCATTACGGCAACGCCGCGCATCATCAGGATAGCCCGCTTTTCGTCGGGTTCGGCAACCTGAATGACCTGGAATCGCCGTGTCAGGGCTGGGTCTTTTTCGATGTGTTTCTTGTATTCGCTCCAGGTGGTGGCGCCTATCGTGCGCAAGGTGCCGCGTGCCAGGGCCGGTTTGAGAAGGTTGGCAGCATCGCCAGTCCCCGCCGTGCCGCCAGCACCAATCAAAGTGTGTGTCTCATCAATGAACATCACGATGGGAACAGGACTCGCCTGAACTTCTTCAATGACAGATTTCAGGCGGTTTTCGAATTCGCCTTTCATTCCAGCTCCCGCTTGTAGCAGACCTATGTCCAGGGACAAAAGCCGCGCCGCGCGCAATGCGGGAGGTACATCGCCGCTGGCGATACGCAGTGCAAAGCCCTCGACGACTGCGGTTTTACCAACCCCAGCCTCACCGGTCAGGATAGGGTTGTTTTGGCGACGGCGCATCAGAACGTCGACGACCTGTCGAATTTCTTCATCGCGCCCGACGACAGGATCAATGTCGCCCTGGCGTGCCTTTTCTGTCAGATCGCTGCAGAATTGATCCAACGCCGCATTGCCCCCAAGTTGCGGTGATACGGGGTTGGACGTGCTATTTTTAGTTGTCTGCGCTGGGGTGGAGCCGTCCTGTGGCGGCAGGCCTTCTTCCGGAGAGCCGTTCAGCAGGTCGTTGAAATGTTCAGAGAGATGATCCGACCGGATCTTCTTGAACTCTGATGACATGCCCTCGAGTAGATTGCGAAGGTGGGGTGTCTTTAAAATGCCGAGGATCAAGTGACCTGTGCGCACCTGGTTTGCACCAAAAAGCAGAGAGGCATAGACCCAGGCGCGCTCGACGGATTCCTCCAGATGAGGCGACAAGTCGGAAATGGCGGTCGCGCCGCGGGGCAAGGCATCAAGATTGCGGACGAGGTCGGCGGCAACACGTGCCGGATCCAAATCGTAGTGTCGTATCAACCGATGGAGGTCGCTGTTTTGTCCCTGCAGGATCTGATGGATCCAGTGGGCCAGCTCAACATAAGAGTTGCCCCGCATCTTACAGAAGACAGTTGCGCTTTCGATTGACTGGTACCCAAGCTTATTCAGTTTCCCGAATAGGGTGACGCGGCTGATTTCAGTCATGGATTTTCTTCCTATTCGGTCGTGCTCACAGTGCCTGGTGTGCGGGAGCGGCGAGATATAGATCGTCGGCATCGCCTTTTGATCGGCGACCAATCCAGGTGGTCCGCCCGAGGCTGCCTGAGGAGCCAAGAACGGTCGGTGGCACTTCGTTTTCCCGCAGCACCAGATTTGCATCCCAGTCCAGCGTGTCGCCGGCGTATGTACGCACGATGGCCGCAAGACGCTTCAGGCTTTGCCCACCAGGCAGGAGACGGGTGTATTCCTGGAGCGTGAGTGGTCCGATCCGGATGCGAAACTTGGCCTCTCGCGACCAGACCTTTTCACCTAGGCTTGCGCTACCGCCGAGGGTTGCGTTGCCCAGACGGCCGCGGTCGTAGGGTTCCAGATGGAGCCAGCTTCCAACAAAACTCTCGATGGAAATTTTCGTACGAAAGAACTTCATCAGGACTGCCATGAGACCTGCCTCACTGTGAGGGGCAGCCGCAATCAGACCGGCAAAATGCCGTTTCGCCAGATCCGGCATGGCATCACGGCCCTGGAACTCAGCGCCGCTCAGGCCAGCAAGGGCATCAAGTTTTGCGCCGAACGGATCATCGTCGGGGCGGTCAAAAGAGGGCGCTGGTTCTCCGGTGGTCCAGGCTCTGTAGAACAGAGATATCATCCGATGATGGAAGACATCTGCAAAGGCAACGAGCGTGGGGTCGTGGTGATTGCGCAAACGGTCTCGCGCATATTCCGTCAGGTGTAGTGGCAAAGGACCGTGTGGGCCAAAAAGGCCGAAAACGTTCTGTTTCAGCTGGTGCCGACCAGTCTCCGGCTTTCGTGTAAAGGACGAAATGGAGGACGTTGGAAATGCCAGCTCAGGGTCCTGGCCCAGACGTAGGGGATCTTGCGACGGCCGCCGGGAACGTCCCAGTCGTGGCTGATCCGCATACGCGGCCTCAACCAACCGCAATGCCTGGAAAATATGGTGTTTTTGCGGGGAATGCTCGAGCGCCTCAAGGCGGCTCAAATCAGCGCCCGCCTCCCGCTTTTCGCTGGCCATCTTGCGATGTCTCCCCGCTGTTGTGAATGAATGACGGTTTCAGTGAAACTGTTGAGAGTCACATATTTTGCGAAAAACGACTCGAGCACGGAGCCCAGCAGGTAACATCCGGAACCTTCGAAAAAGCTCTCGTCAAACCCGACCCGAATTTCAAGCCCGCGCACGGCAGTGGACAGAACGCCCTCGGCCATGCGGCGGACCACGGGGCGAGAGTTGACAGACACGACCCCTTCAACCTGTTTGGCGTTGCCTGCCTCACCAAGGGGGGCGTAAAGCCCGATCAGCTCGCGCAAGGCGGCAGCGCCAGATCCGCGGTCGGCATCCGCGATGGACAAATAGTTCAGGCTGAGGTGGCTCACCAACTGCCAGGCCCGCGCGCCCTCTGCCAGACTGTGGCGTGGTCGGGTGGGAGGAACGATCGCACGTATCTCAGAAATCGGGCCGCCGTCGGGAAGGATAAAATCGGTGTCACCGCCGCCAATGGCGGTCAGCATTGGCAAATCGCGATTGGTACATAGAACACTGACGGCGAGTTGCTTCACGTCTTGCGGATAGGGAGCTTGGTTTTGATCGCTCAACGAGAGGTAAAGCTCAGAACCCAAGTAGGAAGTTCGTGTTCCCTTCAGACGCTGCTTCTCGGAGCGTTGGCGCAATCGGCGTCGAATGCTGTAGTAAGCGGCATGAGTGTCGCCAAACGGAGTGAAATCCTGGGCACTGTAGAACGGACGGAAGGGGACGTCGTCTGCACCGTCCCCCGTGATGCCTATGACCTCTTCCAGCTGATAGACCTCGTAGTCCAGAGGAGCCATCCGGTCTACGGTCACGTGATGGTCAATTTCCGTTCCCACGACCGCGACCCGATCGCAGCGCTTGGAGAAGAGATTGATCGCAGGGACTGCATTAAGCTCGAAGCTTGTTACATTTATCGACTTTAGTGCCGGGTTGCCTTCGGCCAACAGAATGTAAATATCGAGGTCGTCGCCTGCGGCCCGTCTGATGGCTGGTTGCAGGCCGCACAGATCGGTGAAGAAGAAGCGCTGCGGCATGGCAAAATATTCCTGCAGCAGCCGGTATCCGTCGAAAGATTGGCCCGGCACAGGCAGCAAGGCTTCTTCGGGGTCGAAGCCACGTGGTCGGATGTCCTTGCCAAGCGGTTCGCACCAGTCCTCGCGCCGGTCTGTCGAACGTCCGGCCAAGCCAAGGCTGTCGCCCAGGATTGCTTCGTAAAGTCTCCAGGGTTCTGCACCTGCACCGGAAAGATAAAGTGTCAGGCGGTCAAGAGGCAGGCCATTGATGGGACCGCCGCCATTGCGTCTTAGGCGAATGCGCAAGGCAGCCTTGGCACCGTTGTTCCTGCCCAACCCGGCCGAGACCAGCTCGCCGCGGCCCTCGACATACTCCGCTTCGACCAACTCAATGGGCCAGAGAGTTACATCTTGTGAAGTGGTAAACTGGCATGCTGTCTGCTCGCCTTCGAGGAGGCGACCGCGCAATGTGGTTCCACGCTGCACGGTGAAACCATCTTCAAGCCCACCCTGGGCAATGTCCGGCGTCAATCTGGCGATTGTCATGGATGGTGTTGGGGCCAGAAAATGCGGATAGACGATCTCGAGCATGTTCTGGGTAAAGACCGGATACTGCAGCTCGAGTTCCAATTGGACACGGGCGGACATGAAGGCAAAGCCTTCAAGTAACCGTTCAACATAGGGATCGTGCACTTCGGCCTGCTTCATGCCAAGGCGGGCCGCGATTTTCGGATAGGATTCCGCAAACTCTGCACCCATCTCGCGGATGTAACCGAGCTCGTTTTCATAGTGCTTTAGAAGACGCGTATCCATACCTGTTACCCTTGGCGGCTCACTGTGATCTCGCCGCTGGTCACATCGAGAGCAGTGCGCAGATAAAGGTCGACGGGCACCGGCTCGGCCCAGTGCTCGGCCCGGATGTCAAACGAAATAAGGGTGCCTGCTTCTTGCTTCTGCATTGTCACCTCTATGGTCTCGCGCCGAATTCGGGGCTCGAATGTTTCAATCGCCTTTCTGACCGTTTGCTGGATCTCCTGAGCCCTGTTTTGCGTATTTGTGGAACCGGAGAGATCAGAAATTCCGTAGTTTAAGACCGACTGCGCGACGTTTGGAAAAACTTCCAGATCGTGATCTGCTTCCATGTTCGATGTGTTGAACAGCCATGTGAGGTCGCGCAGGATGATCTTGCGTAAACGGGCAATGTTGATGGAGTTGGACGCGTCACGCTCTGTTATCGTGCCCGGTGTGTCGTCTGTCAGCCTGTCTAAAAGCGACGGTTGCAGTCGTTCGTCGAGCATCCGGTTAGCCATCGTCGGATACCATCATTTGGTCTGTGTTGGAGGTTGTCACCGTTGGTAATAACTGCAGTTCGCGCAGGTCCATCAAGCCGCAATCTTCTGCGTCGGTTGTCAGCAAACGCTGGCCAAGCCCGGCGGTGATATGCTCGCCATCGCCTAGCCATTCAGTTGTCCCTGCAAGCAGGTGTTGTTCGCTTGCGGCTTCTGCCGTTCCAGCATAGCGTGTCGGGATGAGTGCGATAGCGTCACCACCGTTCGACCAGGTGATCGTGGCTGGCATCCAGACTCTATCGCGTAGGTCGGTTGGAGGCTCCATGACGATCCGACTGATCGCGGTAAACGGAGCCCAAAAATAGCGGCCGTTAACCATGAGTTCGAGGATCGGTCCAAGGCGGGGGTCTGCGTCGGCGATCCAATTAAAGGGCACGCCGTTCAGCATGCCTGGAATTGCCGGTGCGGTCTCGAAGGCTTGCGCACGAAGGTCTTCGGCTGCGTTCAAGTCTCCCTGGGCCTGATGTTTCAAAGCCTCGACCATCCAGGCGACCCAATCTTCGGGTTCGCCGAAAATCATCGGCTGTTTTTCCGCTCGCAGTACCTTTTCACGCTGAACCTCGCAGATGATCGCCGTACGATACATCTGGGCCATCGAATTCGATTTGGGATCTAGCGTGGCACAAGTCTTCAATTGCACGATCGCCCGTTGCCATTGTCCCAGGACGCAGAGCAACTGGAACAGGAAAACCCGGAGGCGTGGGTCTTCTGGGGCTTTGCGGACGCGATCCTGCAGCGCCGCGAGTGCACCGTTGAGAGCACCTTGTTTCAGGAGTTCATCGGCTGTCATGGACTTTGACCTTTGTTGTGATCAGCAAGGCCCCCGGGAACGGCGCAGCCCGACCCCGGGGTTGACGGACGCATGTTCAGGTCGCGTCCGAGACTTAGCTAAAAACTAGCTGAGTTCTTAGTCAGGTTATACTCAGCTTCAGCCCCGCCGCCCGTGGGCTTCTTTAGCTTGCCATCTGTTCCCTGCGTCCAATATTCGATTTTTATTGCGCCGTAGACGAACTCGACAGTCTCCTCTACGTTCTCTTCCCCACCGGAGCCAGACCATTCAACTTTGGTGACAAGAACTTGCTTGAAGTGAAACTTCATGAAAGTACCGCCTCCTGTATTTCCACTGACAGCTCCGGCACGACGCAGTTCGATAAACGCCTTATTAAGGTGGTTTCCCAAGGTACATGAATGCACGAGGCTAGTGGAGGCAGAGTCAACCTGCTTTGTGATACTGATTGGATTGAATGTGGTCTTTCCTTGTCCGGCACCGCTGGTCGAAGAGCCGATGCTGGAGGAATTTTCAATACCGAAGCTCACGCTCTTGAGTTCGAAAGCTTTTTTGGATTCAAACGTTTTGTCGGTGCTTTCGCCATTAATTTTGGCAACAGAGTCCTCGATGTACATAAATGCGTCGTCTGCCATGATAGTCTCCTTTGGCTGAATACTGTTGGGGGGCGAGTACGGGCGTTCTGTGCGCCCAACTCAATTTTTATTATCCGGCGTTCTTTTCCGATGGCAGCTTTGACACCAGACGAAGAGACACGGTGAGTCCTTCGAGTTGATAATGAGGCCTCAAGAAGAACTGGGAGTTGTAGTATCCGGGGTTGCCCTCAACCTCCTGAACTTTGACTTCAGCGGAGGCCAGTGGTTTTCTGGCCTTGACCTCTTCGGGTGACGAGCTCGCATTAAAGTCGACGTAATTTTCGATCCAGCTCTGCAACCAGTCCTGCATGTCCGAGCGTTCCTTGAACGAACCTATCTTGTCGCGGACGATGCATTTCAAATAGTGGGCAAAACGGCAGGTCGCGAAGAGATAGGGTAGCCGCGCAGCCAGGTTGGCGTTGGATGTGGCGTCTGGATCGTCGTACTCCGCCGGTTTTTGAAGCGATTGGGCACCGATAAAAGCAGCCATGTCGCTGTTCTTGCGGTGGATGAGCGGCATCATGCCGTTTTTCGCCAATTCGGCTTCGCGCCTGTCCGAAATTGCGATCTCGGTTGGGCATTTCATGTCCACGCCGCCGTCATCGGTTGGAAAGGTGTGGGTCGGCAGGTTGTCGACCGTCCCGCCAGACTCGATACCTCGGATGCGGGTGCACCAGCCGTATTCCTTGAAGGATCGTGTGATGTTGCGCGCCATGCCGTAAGAAGCATTCACCCAGCAATACTTGTCGGAGGAAGCGCCTTCGGTGTCTTCTTCGAAGGCGAATTCCTCGACCGGATCGGTCTTGTCGCCATAGGGGTGTCGGCCCAGAAAACGTGGCATCGCGAGACCTAGATACCGGCTATCCTCGCTTTCGCGCAGAGAGCGCCAAGCGGCGTATTCGGGGGTCTGAAAGATCTTCGTCAGATCGCGAGGATTGGCGAGTTCCGACCAGCTGTCCATCTGGAAGAGCGAAGGTGCCGGAGCGGTCAAGAAAGGTGCATGAGCGGATGCGGCCACCTTTGATATTTCACTCAGCATTTCGACGTCGCGAGGACTGTGATCGAAATAATAGTCGCCAAGGAGGCAGCCATAGGGCTCGCCGCCGAATTGGCCGTATTCTTCTTCGTAGAGCTTCTTGAAGATCGGCGATTGATCCCAGGCCGTGCCCTTGAATTTGCGAAGGGTCTTGGAGAGATCCTTTTTCGAGATGTTCAGAACCCGGATTTTCAACTTCTCGTCGGTTTCAGTGTTGTTGACAAGGAAGTGCAGGCCGCGCCAGGCGCTTTCCAGCTTCTGCAAATCTGCGTGATGAAGGATCAGGTTGATCTGCTCGGTCAGCTTCTTGTCGATCTCGGCAATAATGCCTTCGATGGAGCGCAGGGCGTCAGTCGAAACCAGCGACTGATTTACCAAGACCTGTTCGGCAAGAGTGCGGACGGCTTCTTCGACCGCGGTCTTTGCCTGATCCGACTTCGGTCTGAACTCCTTCTGGAGTAAGGACGCGAATTCGCTGGAGCCGAAAACCGTTTCGGTTGCCGCTTCGGTTGCCTTTTGAGAGGGGTCACTCATAGCTTATTCCTCACTCTTGGAGGTCTGGGAGGATGTGGCTGGCGATGATGCCAATGCCTTCAGGAGTGTGGGATCCTGGATTATTTGCGCCATTAGATTTTCCGCGCCGGTTTTTCCGTCCATGTAAGTGGTCAGATTTGCGAGTTGGGTCCGCGCATCCAGCAGTTTTTTCAACGGTTCGACGTTTTTGGCGATCGCGGCAGGAGAAAAGTCGTCCAGGCTTTCGAAGGTAATGTCGATGGCCAGGTTGCCTTCATCGGTGAGTGTGTTTGGAACAGTAAATGCTGCCCGAGGCTTCATCGATTTCATCCGGTCATCGAAATTGTCGACGTCGATTTCCAGAAATTTACGATCGGCAACCGCTGGAAGCGGTTCCTCCGATTTTCCGGACAGGTCTGACATGACGCCCATGATGAAGGGCAACTGGACAGTCTTTTCCGCTCCGTAAACCTCGACGTCATATTCGATCTGAACGCGCGGTGCGCGATTGCGTGCAATAAACTTCTGACTACTGTCGGCCATTGTTGAGTTCCCGTGTTTGTCTGGAAGTGAGTGCCGCTAGGAGCCGTAAAGGTTCATGGTGCTGGTGATTTAATCTTCGTTTTCTTCGTTTGCCTCGAGGCCGCCGATGAGGGAGACATTTTCAATTCCCTGTGGGGCCATATCCCGCATGATCGTGACGAAGTCGGCCGAGACGAGCCTGCGGGCGCGGTTCAGCAGCAATGGCAATGGGCTGGAAGGTTCGTAGCGAGCGTAATATTCGACAATGCGATCGATTGCCTTTTTGACGTCATCGGGCGAACTGATCGAGCCAACATTGGCTGGACGCGTTGCAGCCGTTGGCTCAAGTGTCTGTGTTTCGTTGTCTAACGGCTCTTCGATGGGCTCAGCGGTATCGTTTTCAACATAGGTCGAGAGCTTCCGCCCAATGTCATAAAGTGTTTTCTGCAGTGGCGCGAGATCGGGACCGAGTGCGCCAATTCGATCCTCGAAGATCGCCGTAATGGCTTTTACATGATCGAAACTTGCGCTGGTCGCTTGAACAAGTCTTGTAAGATGTTCGGCATCGCTGTCCTGAAAGGCTGCCGAGATTGTCTGCTGATTTGGGACGTTTATTGCTTCGGGAGGCGTCTCAATCTCCCCATTCGCCAACTGTAAATCCCGAAGACAGAATGTCCCTAATGATCGGCTATTGGTCAGCGGGGCGCTCCGCAGGGAGGCTAGAACCCCCTCCCTGTCAGTCAAACCGATAACTGCGTTGACGCGCATGGTGGGGTCGTTATCGTCTTCCTCGTCTAACTGCGGATGGATGCTTTCCCACTGTTCCTCAAGGCATCGACGGATGTAGCAGAGTGTCTCCTCGAAGGCTGACAGCCCCTCGGTTCGAAGAGCGGCATTCGCGAGTATGACGGCAATGCGAATGTCCTTCGTACGTTCGAGGAGTGATGTCGCTAACCGGGTGACTTCTGCAAAGTCTGGATCTTCAGCAGAGATTACTGAATCTCCGACAACCTTTTCCTCGCCGGGGTGGCTTGCTAGTTGAAGCTCGGTGAACTCAGGGTCATATTCCAGATCTTCGCCGCTCGGCGCATCCTCACCAAAACTTCGCAGCAAATCATCCAAGTCGAGCATGGTATGTCCTTTCAAATAAGTGTTTCGGCCTAAGGGTTTCAGTGAAGAGCGCGTTTGACGGTGCTCATAAACTCTTGGCGTTCGTGAGGATCACTGATGTGCTCTGCAACCTTGTGTGCGATGTCTTCGGACGAAGTCGCGGTGCGCGCCTGTTTGCTAACCAGGATTTTGGCGATAGGTCCAAGATATGGTTTCAGAAGATCGGTGAGTTGCTGCAATGTGTCCTGGGACAGACCGCTGGGGGATAGTGCTGAAGCGGACATTGGGGCTTCGGCCAGGGCGCGCTGGATTGCAATTTTCAGCTCTTGCCGTTCGTTGGTGTCAGGAAATTCCTGCAGCACTGTTTCGATCATTTCTTCCGGGCTTGTTGCACGCTCTGCAGCTTGCCGAACGATGATTTTTCCCATCGGCCCGATGCTTGAGGTTAGGTACTTTTCAAGCTTCAGGAGCGTCTTTGAGCCCATCCTGTCGATCATTGAAGACGATATGGAACCCTCAGACCGCGCAGTTGTGCGGAGAGAGGGGACTATGTCGATCAATCCGGTGCGGTCCGCTGTTGGCAGAACAGCTACCAAGGCATCCCGCATTTCGATTGCGTCTGCAAAACGCTTGTCCGGGTCGATACTCATCGCTTTGAGGACGATTTCATCGAGCGTTATGGGCAGAGTAGGGATGATCTCGCTGGGGCGCGTGATCTGGCCATTTCGCACCGCATCGAACAAGGCTTCTACCCCGCCGCCTTTATAAGGCTTGCGCCCGGTCAGGACTTCGTAGAGGAGCACGCCACTGGCATAAATGTCGGCTCTGGCGTCAACTTCGTTGCCTGTGAGCTGTTCCGGGGCCATGTAGGCAGGTGTGCCGATCATGCCGGCGCCGGTGGCTTCCATCGAAGTCATGCGGGCAATGCCGAAATCGGTCAACTTGACCGTGCCATCGTCGGTTAGCATCACATTTGCAGGCTTGAGATCGCGATGCACGATGCCTGCAGCGTGTATACCAGCAAGGCCTGACAGGATTTGCGCCATGATCGCATGAACTTCCTCCAGGGGGAGGGGATCTGCATCCGCGCGACGATCCTCCAATGTGACCGAGCGGACGCGCTCCATGACAATGTAAGGAACGCCGTCCTGCTGCAGAAACTCGAAGATCGTTACGAGGTTTGGGTGCAGAACACGTCCTGCGGCACGCGCTTCACGAGCAAAACGGTCCAACCAGTCCTGGCTCCCGGACGCGTTGATCAGATGCTGATGGATGGTCTTGATGGCGACAGGGCGGTCGATGTCCGGGTCCTGGCCAGCATAGACCATACCCATCGCGCCTTCGCCTAAGATACCATCTATCCGGTATTTGCCGACGAACTTTCGTCCGCCTCCGGGAGCTATGACTGTTTGCTCAGTCATCGATCATCTTCATCGCGCGTTCAAGGCTGCGTCGTACCCGATTGAAGGAGACAGACAGAGAACTGATTTCGTCTTTACCGGCTTTGCGGTACTCCGGTACGGAAAAATCACCCATGCTTACTTTCTCTGCGACATCGGACATACGTCGCACCGGGCGCAGGACAATGCGGCCTAGCATCAGGTTGGTCATGATGAACACGAGCAGGAAAACGATGGAAAAGCCTGCGATCAGGATGATCCCCGTTTCTTGAGCGCGTCGATCAGCGATGGCCATGGGCGCAGAGATAATCTGGGCCCCGATGGTCTCGCCGAGTTTCCATCCGAAGCCGTTATCCGGTCCGTAGAGATCGACCATTGCCGGAGGTGCGGCGTCTGGCGTCGAGTGACACCGTAGGCAACCTGGTTGTTTGATGGTCAGCGGAAAGGCGACCGTAAGAAAGCGGCCCTTGTCGTTCTCGACAATTGTGGAAGTCTGTCCGAGGGACTGATCTTCTCGTAATTTCTCGATCAGTGCAGTTTCCAGCTCGTCAGGAAGGTCAGCCGGGTTGGTCGGGTTGAGCGCGGCTTCCTTGTAGTTGAACTGGGGAAACGTCTTCTTGAAGGTCGAAAAGACAGAATGCGCCGCGTAAGCGGTGACGGTCTCAGGCAGGAAGAGGATGTCATTGTCGCTCGACAAAAGCGGGGTGATGCTATTGAGCGTGTAGGAACGCACTGCAATTGCATTTGCGCGGATTAGGTTGATCGAGCGGTGTATCTCCTCAATTGCCGACTTTTGAACGATAAAATAGGAGATACCTGTGGCGGCAGCCGTGCCCAGTAGGCACGTCAGAAACAGGACGATGTTGTATTTGAAGCGCAGGCCCATAGATCGAGGTCCTCGGTTTTGCGCAATTTGCGCAGTTGGAGCGAGAGAAATTGGCTCTGGTTTCAAGTGCTTAGGTCGAGCAGTTGACGTCTTGTCAGAACGCCGGATTGGTTGTCCGCTCTGCTACTTTGAAAAGCCTTGATGGCGCTCCGCGTTTGCGGACCGAAAATGCCATCGACCAGCCCCTTGTAGAATTCGAGATCGCGCAGCTTGCGCTGAATGGATCGCTTTGCGGCGCGCGATAACGATTGTTCAAGCAGGGTCAGTTCTTCCAGGGTTTCACTCGGCTCTTTTGCCGCGATCTCTGGGGTGTCTGGGACTGCTGAAACGTCCGCTTCGGGTTGGGGGGCAGGTTCAGGTTGGAGTTCGGGGATCACAACCGCTTCAGGAGCTGCTTCAGCCTTTTTCTCTTCTTGCGGTGTTTCACGCAGATAAATTGGTCGTTTCGGAAAGTCGGAAATAGTTACGCCTTCGTGGACAGTCATGCGGCGAAGCAGTGCACTCACTTCGACTTCTTTCTTGAGGAGGGCTGTCTCGAATGCAGCAAGGATATTTGGGAAAGCTTTCGTCGTTGCAATCAGAACAGGGGTCGCTGTTGGAATCGGGTCCGGAGCTTTTTGTGTCACGGTTATCCCCTCTGGCAGGGCCTGAGAGGGCGTCACGACAGTCGTTACCGTTGCACCACCTTGTGCTGCCTGCGCGGCGGATCGCGAAAACGCCTGGATTGGAATCGCTTGCGTGAAAAGGTCGGTCGACCGGTCCAGTACGGCCCCCTCCGGCAGAACAAAGGATCGGCCTTGGAAGTCAACGACTGGCACGTCGAGATAAACAAAAGTTGCTCTGGAATTGGCGGCTTCGCGGGCAAATCTGGTCAGGATAGAACGCAGTTCGGCGTTGTTCGGTGCGTCTGAGCGCAACGTTTCAGCGCCAATGAGCTGAAGCTGGGCTTGGATAGCGTCGGCGCGCGTTTGGCCGTCACCGACTGTGATGACCAACGCAACGATACGATCAGTCTGTGCGGCCGCGGGGAGTGCACCAAGAATAAGACTCAAGGTCATGAAAATAATGCGCGTGATCATCTGCGATCCTTTTGCTCCGGCTGCATTTGTAAGAATGGGGCCAGGCGCGCATGAGCAGGCGAGCGAAGGCTCCTTCATCAAGTAAGTGCCTGAAGAAGCCGGTCGGGTTCATGGTCTTGGAAAAAAATATAGCCAGCAGGAAATTGAGCCGGGGCTGCAGCAAAAGAGAAGCTATGTTACTGCAAGCAGGTGACGCTGGTCTCGGCGACTTCGCGAAGCGCTTGGCAGGCGTCGAGCATTGGCTTTTCGTCTCGAACTGTCACTGCGGCGCGCAGGGCGCTTGCAATTGCATCGGACCTGAGGTCAGGTCGGATGGCGAGCAAGAGAGAGACGACACCTGCAACATGGGCCGATGCGACTGAAGAGCCGGAAACGTAACGATAGTCGTTTTGCGGTGCCGTGCTGATCACATCTGTGGCTGGAGCTGGTATGCTGTGGTCTTTACCAAATCGCCCAGCCGCAATGACCCCTGGAACAGAGGCTGGAAAGGTGGCGGTCTGATCTTCGCCCCAAGCTGCTATGATGATGAGGCCATCGTCTATGGCTGCTCGCACAAGTTCTTCCAGCAGTGGATCGGGGGGGCCACCAAGGCTCATGTTGATCAATTTGATCTTCTTCAAAATAGCGAAATTCAGTGCACGGGCCAGGGAAAAGCTGTTGCAGCGCCCCGGATCTCCCTGCGCTTGCCAGCATGCCCTGAGCTCGACCAGTTCCGCTTTGGGGGCGACACCGACCATGCCGATAGAATTTGAGGCGTCAGCTGCGATAATCCCTCCGATGGCGGTGCCATGAGCTTCGCCGCTCTTCCCTCTGTTATCGCCCACAAAGTCATGCAGACTTGATATTCTGCCAGCAAGATCTGGATGGGTGCTGTCAATTGCGGAGTCTACTACACCCACCTTGACACCTGCGCCTTCGGAATAGCGTTGTGCTAATGAGGCGTTGATAAGGGTTAGTGCACCTTGGGCCGGGAACAAAGGGTCCGAATAGAGGTTCTCGAACGTCTCGAAGTTTCTGACCCTCTGCACGGTTCGTATCTGGGCATCAGCACGCATTCGGGCGATTATGTCGTCCAGATCGGTGTTGTCATCGGCTTGCATAACGAAGCAGTGTACTGCGATGGATCGAAGCGGCCATTCTGCTGTGAGTGTCACTCCGAACCGGGTCTCGATGGCAGCGGCGACTGCGGGGAGTGAAACGGGGTCGGCGAGAGGCACTGTCAGGATCAGGTGCGTCACGGGAGAAATGGTATCTGCAGGAACCAGACGAAATTGTGGTGTCTGCGTCAGGGTCTGGGCATGTAACGTGGCTTGCAGCGCCGCGTTTCCTATTAATGCCAACACCAAGAAGAATATAGTGCGCATCACGGTTGTTGAACCGGAGCAGCGAACATAACCTCAGGTGCGATCATGAGTTCTTCGGATAGTGTTTTCAGATCCACGTCATTGGGTGCTGTTACGGTGTAAACACCTGTTTCTGACGGCCCGCCGGCAAGTGTCAGGCCATGTTCCGCCAAAAGGCCTTGAAGCTTCTCGTTGGATACATCCACTTTGATTTGAAACTTTATGGCGTTCTGAAGAGCCTGATTGCCGCTGGTCAGTGTGCGAAAATCGTTATTGTCAGTCGGAATAATAATGACTGCTGCCAATAGGCAAGCCGCCAGACCGGCCCCTGCAAACATGATACCCCCTTGCCATCCAGCGAACCAGCGCCTTACGTCGATACGCGGTGTATCGGCACGCTCTTCAGCCTTGATTTGTGCCCGTAGTTTGCTCCAGCTTCGTGCAAGGGGTGGGTCAAAAGGGTCCTCTGTCATCACCTTTTTGGCTAGGCTGTATTGGCGTGCAACTTCGGCAGCGCAATCAGTGCAGGTGAGCATGTGCTGTTTGACTCTGTCCTTTTCAGCTTCAGACAAAGATCCATTCACGAACCACGGGATAAGCTCCCATACGTCATCGTGATTATTTGCAGACCTCCATTTCGAACTGTCAAGCAACTGCGTTCTCCGATAAAATAGGGGCATCGTCGGACAGTATGTCACGAAGGCGTCGTCTCGCCGTCATCATACGCGTCTTTACGGTACCAACCGGGCACTCTAGGATTTCCGCTATCTCAGTGTAGAGATAGCCGTTGTAATAAGTCAGTTCAACCACTGCTCGTAACTCAGGCGTCAAGCGTTCTAGTGCGCTGTTCAGATCTTTTTGCAGCATGTAAGTCTCTGCTGTATCACTGTCATCGCTCACCAAATCATCTTCAAGAACGACATCATTCCTTTGACGATCAAGGCTTTGTCTTTTTTTCAAGGACAAGCGGTATGCAATGCCGAAAATCCATGAAGAGGGTTTTGATCGGCCCTCAAAACGGTTGGATGTTCGCCAGACGACCATAAGGGTGTCGTCTGCGATTTCCTCTGCCGCCTCGTGGCTGCCCGTAATGCGTCTGGCGAAGTGCATCAGTTTCGGCAGATACCGTCGATGAATGTGTTCGAAGGCTGCTAAGTCTCCCTTTGCGATGGCAGCCAGTAAGGCTTCATCTGTTTGGGGCATATTCCCTGGAAGGGAAGCCCTAATGGATTTGAGTAATCTCATCCTTAAAGTTCGCTTTCCTGTATTCTGAGCGTATGTGCTTCGGCTATGGCAAAAGGTTCAATTCTGTTTCGAAAAATCCCAAGAGGTCTTTTCCGTGGCCTCGTGCGGTGAACAGGTGCTTCCGCTCAGTGCTTGTGTTGTGCGGGGCATAATCGAAAGGATGCGTGATTTTAGCCGCTGAGCCCTGTGACCTGCGTCACTGGCAAATACACGCGCTCCGGTCCAACTGCTGCCCAGTTGACAGACCAATTGGTCAGAAGGCCCGATCAACGATCTGCATGCTGAATTTAGCAGGCCCGCGCGATGCGTGATGTTTTGCCGAATCTCGATTTGTGCATTTTTATTTGCACTGCATGCAAACCGGGGTCGTGCGCGAGGTGAGATCTCGATTTTGAGCTAGATCTTGAGAGTTGCAACAGGTCTGATTTTACCACCAAGAACCGCAGGCTTGAGAAAACGCCGGCCTTCACGCGACTGATGCGTTTCATTTCAACAGGCCTCAATCCATGCAATTGCGAACTGAACCTTTTGATGGTCGCTGGGCACTTACAAGCACAAGTCTATGCATCGCAACGGCGCAAGGAGAAGAAGTATGCTCGATGATGGAAAGTGGGAAAGTGCCTGGAAAGCCAAACTAGGTGAGTTCGAGAAGACAGTTAAAAACAAGACCGGAAGTCCAGCAAAAAAGTTCATCAATGAGATGACCAGATATTCGTCTCTTGCGGAAATTTACCGGCAACTCGACGCTGCCTTTAAAACAATGGATGCCGCCCGGAGGAAAAAAGATCTTACCCTCCTGGTCAAGGCCATGAAAAATTTTCGGCCTCATATACTGAAGACGACAGCGAGCGGAAATATTCTTCTCGCCAATATCAAAAGTTCCAAGGCTAGCTTGAAAAAGGAACACCCTTGGTCTGCCCAGGCATTTGATATCCTGAGCAAGTTTATTGACGCCAGTATTGCCGGTGCCGAGAGTGCCTATGCAGATTCTGACAGGGAACTGGCGATCTTAAAAAACAAGTGGAGCCTATTGTCGAGCAAGCAGAGCAGAGACGAAAAGGAAATCCATAAGTTTAAGGTTATGCTGAAGAAGAACTTGTTGAAAGAGATAAAAAGCGGACTGGTCTGGGCGAAGGAACAGGAAGTGGCTCCAAATGTCACAACATACAACGATGACATCGAAAAAGAGACCTACAATCTATTCAGGTACATGAATGAATATCGCGGAAAATGCGATCGAAATACTCAGGAGTTCAAGGATGTTGACAAGGCTATTCGGCCGGTCGACGCATGGAGAAATAATAAAACATTGCCGGAAACCGCAGGTGGTGATCAAGTCATCATCGCGCTCGGAAAATTAAGAACGATGCTCGCCGACATTGCCAGGTGGGCAAATCAATTGTGACACTCCTGATTTTATTTGGGGGGCATGATTTGCATGCGATTTCTATACGCGTGTGAACGAACCGGGAAATGGCTTGGCCATTGTCTGGTGAATGCGTCGGGCAGGGGCTCTTTGTGCCTGTCTGCCGCACGCAAATCTATCCATGAAAATGCTCTGTTTTGAAGAGACGGCAATCACGTTCAGCGAAAAATGAACGGGTTTGGACCATACGTGCATCGACCAAACGCAGTAACACGTTACGCATTCGGATTGGACACCTGGATGTTGGCAGTTGCGAAGAACGGCTGAGTGCATTCTCAGGCGCTTGGCGGGAGCATTGCTGCTCTATCAGGATCGCTAAACACGATGCCCTTCGCACAGCCTTGATCAGAAAAAAAGCGTTTGACGGCCTGTTACAAGGCGCTCCGGAGCCAGGGCGAAAAGAAACTGATCAGCTCAGTTGCCTATGAGCATGGCTTCACCAATTCATCTTCATTTGAGCGCCAGTTTTAACGCAATATGACTTCCGTCGAAGTGAAACCCAATCCGCTTGGAGATCGGTCTTCGGCCTGAGACCGATCACGCCAGCACTCTTTGCAGAGTGGCTGGCACGGCTGGATTGAGTTCGAAGTTTCTGCTCGACGCGACACACGCCATGGCGTGTCAGATCACGCTCACAATGATGTATAGAATTGCTTCGGCATGTGGGGGCAATGCTGCGCCACCTTCATCAAATTCAGCGTCTACACAGTCTTCCTTGTTATCGTTGGCACCAAGGTCTTGTCACCCTGAATATGGCCTTGATGTGAGTTCCCGGTCAAACCTCGACGAAGTGAGACAGTCACCCTCATTGGAAGCCACACCTAGGTCACCGCGACGCGGATTTTTCCCGATAGTTTGAGGCATTCAGTTCAGCGCGAAGGGCCCTAATCTCCTCTAGGATCTCACTGGTATCGCTCTGAATAGACTGCCGGTTAACGTCTGCTTCAGTGTCATTTTCCTCCTGCATGGCCGAAACAATAATACCGATAAAGAGGTTCAATACGGTGAATGCGGTGCAGAGGATGAAGGGAATAAAGAACATCCAGGCATGGGGGAACTCTTGCATGACGGGCCGAACAATGCCCATAGACCAGCTTTCCAGTGTCATGATCTGGAAGAGCGTGTAGAGCGACCTTCCAAGATCACCGAACCATTCTGGAAAGGCTGCGCCAAAAAGTTTTGTCGCCATCACCCCAAAGACGTAAAATACCAATGCCATCAAGACGACGATGGAAGCCATGCCCGGCAGTGCCGAAACCAGGCCACCAATGACACGGCGCAAGGAAGGCACGACAGAAATCAGCCGCAAGACACGTAGAATGCGCAAGGATCTTAGCACTGCAAAGGCTCCACTGGCTGGCATCATCGCAATTGCTACGATTGAAAAGTCAAAGATGCCCCAGGGGTCCTTGAGGAATTCAAGACCGTGCGCATAGAGCCTGAGCGCAATCTCGATCACGAAAATCGCGAGAATGAAACGGCCAGAAAACGTCAGGATCTCACCGAATTGCGCCACCATTGAGGGGCTGGTCTCCAGCCCCAAGGTTATCGCATTCAGGACAATGATCCCGATGATACCAATTTCCCAATTGCGCGAATTGACCAACGTCTTAATCTGATTTCGCATCTGCCTGACCTGAATCCAATTTGATCATGTATTTTCACGAAGTCGCTGAGTGCCCGGTCAACGGATCACTTGCACAAGACACTTCTCATAAAATCCAAAATGACTTTTATGGATCGTTGTTTTGTCGCCGTTCGACACGGCCCTCCGCGTGTTCTTCACCCGCCGTTGAGTTTTCCTCATCCCGCTGTGTCGAATGGCTACGCGAAGGCTTGCTCTTATGTGTTCCGGCGGGCCACCAAAAGGTTCACCTGGTTCCTGTTGAAGTTTCGGATTTCTTGAACGACTGATACTGGCCACCCTGTGCCAGGCCGGCTGCGTGCTGTGAGGAAGGCAGGAAACCCGATTGTTTTTCGGGGGGGGGGCGGCCCTGATTACGTCCTGTTCCAGTTAGACCCGATGGAACCTTCAAACCTTGAGCTGGCGGATTCAAGTGACGATCAATGTTTTAGAGCCAGCAGGCATGAAGTTGGACTTTGTTATCGCAGCTCTCACCTGACTTCTTATGACTCACGCCAGGACTTTCCAGTCTGCAACAGACCCGGCAGCAAAAATCTCTCATCCCAGTGAACCCTTTGCCCTCAGTCCGGCACTTAATGACAGAAACATGACAGGAACCGGGGCATCAGCCCTGAAGAAATATGCAAAGGGTTCAGATATGAGAAAAGTCGGCTCCAAGACCTATCCCGAATATCCTTCCGAAATTTTCACAGACAACGCGCTTTGGGAGGTCTTTAAGGCGTATGTAGAGAATTCTCGAAAAGAGTACATTTTATTACGTTTTCTTGGGGCGTACTATAATAACGCCTCCAGGGCCCGGATGTATGCAGATTTTTTTCATAAAGATAGCCGTTGGAGTTCGCTTCTTAATCTTGGTGGTGATTTAATGGCCAAGCTCGCCAAAGGTGGTGCGCCTGACCCTCAGGCCCCAGGGGGCATTGACTCAGCAGAATGGGTTGAAGCGTTCGACGATGCCATATACCAGGTAGAGAATCTGGTTGGACAGAACTTTGTGAATGACTTCTTTGGTTCAGAACAATTCTGGGAATATCACGTCCAAAATGGCGGTAGCCGCGATGATGATGTTGAGCTCATAGAAGAGCCCGATGAGGATGACGGGCCAAAACACGGCAAATATGCCAAGCAGCCTAGTGGTGAAGTTGACTCTGACGATGGTGACGCAGGTGGAGGCGGTCCAAATGGCGGCGCGGGGGGCGGTGGCCCTGCTGGCAGTGGTGGCCCCGGCGGGGACGGCCCGGCGGGGGGGGATGGACCAGATGGCGGCGACGACGACACCACACCTCCGCCCCCTCCACCTCCCAGTTCGGATGATGGCAATGGCAGTGATGACGACCAGCCGGATATCTGGAATGATGCTAGATTCGTACGCCTGGCCAAGGATATTGCTGCAGCCTTGCAAGATTTGATCGCTGCCAAGGGCAAAATTGAAGATGCCCGGATAGGAAGAATATCAACCGCAGATGGCCGTAAGGCAGAGCAGGCAAAAGCTGAAATAGAGGCGGAACTTGGGAGGCTTTTGACCCAAGCAACGGCAATGGCGGTTCAGATCACCGGCGACCAGTCGTTTTCCCGACAGAATGTTCATGACGCAATCATGAGGGAGTTCAACATCGATGCTGCTTATGAGGTCGGAGCAAATTTGGATAATCGTGCGACTATCGACCGTGTGGATCGGCAACGTCAGGCAGAAGGTGACGAGCCGTCCATAAACCGGCCAGCCGAAGACAGCAGCGGGGGCGGTGCTAACTTGATTGATCTTCAACCATTATCCAAGGCTGTCCGAACAGCGCTAGAGCAAGGGAACGATGAAGAAGCTCATGCAGCTGCGCGAACCTTGGCGATGGGCATGCAAAGTCTTGGCATGGCTGAAGTACGGTCTGACGATGAGGAAAATAGGAAAGAGATCGAAAAGATTGCCAAAGAGCTTGTCAGGGATAATAAGCGCAAGCTCGAGATGGATGCCGAGAAGGAAGCTGAGAGGGACGGGTCGGTTTCTGATGACAGCAGTGAGAGCAGCGATGCTGCCTCAAGGTCTGAAGATAGGTTTTCTGATGGAGTTTCTTCATTTGCGATAGGCGAAGACGAAAGCGTGGCTCGGACCTCGCTATCAGTTGAGGATTTCATTAATGAAATTGGTTTCCAAGAGTATGATCCCGACCATTATAGGGAAATTCTGAAAGCGCTTAACGCGTACAATCACAAGCAAGCTGCTCGCCTTGCTTCTCTGCTTGCTGACCGCCTCATACGCGAAAGTAATAGTCCGGACTTTAAATACACGGTCGATAATATAAGCTTCGGAGAATACCTTCTTGAATCAGCTAAGATGTTGGGGCGCGCTGAAGTTGGGAGAGATATCCCGCCCCTGGACCTAGGGGGGCAAGGGGACGGTTCGGTTGGGCACAGGCCGGATTCTGATGACAGCAGCGAGGGCAGTTCAGAAGCGGAATCAGACGACGACGACAGCATGCCTCCTCCGCCGCCTCCTCCGGATTCAGACGACGACGACAGCATGCCTTCTCCGCCGCCACCTCCGGATTCAGATGACGACGACGACAGCATACCTCCGCCGCCAGCTTCGCCGCCACCTCCGCCTCCGCCTCCACCTCCACCTCCTGGTTCTGATGATGGCAATGGCGATGATTCCGGGGGGGATAGCGGTAATGACGAGGCGTCGCCGAACCAACAGCTAAGGAGCATCATGTCTGCTTTGGAAGCAGGAAATGATGAGGAGGCCAAAAGTTTGGCGACGGTTTTCATCCAGCAGCAAAAAAAGACCAACGGGAAATTTGCGAAGGCCACCGTTTCCAGTCTTCTGTTACTTTTGGCGAACAAGATCAGAGAAAAAGCGAAAACGAAAGATCGCGGCGGAGACAAGCCTAATGATGACCGGCCACCGCGGGGACCTGACGGAGGTGGTGGTGCTGGTGGTGCAGCTTCTGGCCAGCAGACGGCAGGAGTATCCGATCAATTACGACAACAGCTCGTGGAGCTTAATCAGCTTTTGATGGAGAGAAAAGGAAAGGAGGCAGCTGACTTGTCAAGGGTTATTGAGGCTCAGCAGAAAGAGGGGGACGGCCCCCACGCAGGCAAGAGTGCGGGTGAATTTCTGCAAATGATATTTAAGCAGTGGGCAGATGAAAAGGAGAAGCGACTTGCCGCAGCGAAGGCACCAAAACAACCGCCCCCAGTAGCCGCACGTTTGTCCATGCGATATGTGGATCAAGTCGATTGGAAATTGTTCTGTAAAGTGAACAAGGTCGATCCTTCCGCAGAAGAGAAGCTGATTGGTCTGGCGACCATTTTGGTGCGGAAGGGGGGGGCCAACAACACCGCTGTCATTCGAGGCGGAAAAGAGCTGGTGACGGAATTCAAGAAAAAGAGTCCCGGTTTCATATTCAGGAACGGCATCCACATTGCTGCCGCGATTGAACATGTGCTCCTGCAACGGGCCGTGGGGAATAAGGTGACAACACCGTTCAAATTCTCCGATATTCCGGAAGATGAGGACGTGTCAGTCTGACCGAGCCAAGATATAAGCCGCGCGGGAGGTCACCTGCGCGGCTATTTTTGGTTCTCTCGTGCATTCTATCACCACAGTTTATGCATGTTGAATGACCTGAGTCTCAACTCTCCTCCAGTAAGTGGTCTATTGGCCCAAAGCTGCGATTTTGGCCAACTCGAAGACCCTTGTGGCAATATGGCCTGCATGATTGACCTGAGAAGCGTGGTGATGAGAATGAGTATTTCGATCTCAGATTTCGCCCGCTAAGGAAGGAGTCTGTCCCGGTTTGATACCGCTCCTTTGATAGCATTTACTGCAACAAAAGAGACGAACTATGGGACTGAAACGAACGGACGAATTTCATCAAGATGCAGTGCGTATCGCGCTGACCAGTGAGCTTACGCGCAAAAAGGTCGCTGATCATCTGGGTGTCGGGATGTCGATGCTGAACCAATGGAACACCGCGCATTGAGATACGGATGTGGTATCGAAAGAGGATTTGAGCCTCGCGCGTGGGGAACATTGGCTGCCATTTGAGCCAGCTTGCGGAACGCTACCTGAACAATGCTGATTTGCTGCGTGTGGCCATCACTGGCGAGCCGCGCCAAAGGCTGGAAGAAAAGTTGCGCTGTGGGCTTGGGGAACAGATGAAGGTTTTCGCACCGAATAAGCCGTCTGCCGATGAACCGAAGGTTTGAGTGTACTCAGGACAGGATGGGAGTTTGCGTAATGGAATCGATGGGCACTTCAGGCTTGGGAGAGGTGCAGTCGAGGCCAATTCAAAATGCGAACCTTCAGGAGAAAATCATGTCGGATGAAATCTGGGTCAGTAGCGTTGGCAGCAACTACAAGCTTTTTGATAAGCTTGGGATTCGTGAAAAGCACTTCGGGCAAGACTGGGCGCTCCCACAGTTTGAACATGGCGCACCTACTAAAGAACAGGCTAATAATTCTAGAAGGCACGCCCGGGGCGAAAAGCTTCAACGAGAAGAATTCGTTGAGGCTGCTTATGTGTTTGATGGAAAGCGTTGGTCCCGCGTCAAAGATTTTTTTGCTATCGACGGATTTTTTGCCGTCAAAGGCAAGCTGGCGGAGCTATTGAAAGACTTTGATCTTGGGCAGGGCGACCTTGTCGAGTTTCCGATCTATGAGATGGACAAGACAACCCGGCTGACTGGTCCGTTCTATTTCCTGAATTTCGGATCTCAAAAGGATTGTTTCATTCCCGATGAAACAAAAGATTCCCAGCTGATTGGACGAAACAAGAAAACCGGTATCGAGCTCTGGGGGCGCGCTATTGAACCCATGGATGGCGATATTGCTGTGGCTTCCTCCGCGCTCGAAGGTGCAGACCTGTGGATTGATCCTAAACTCATCGGAAAAATTTTCATGAGCGGTCCTCTCCATGACGCGATTGAAGCGGTAATCCCCCCTAAAATTAGTGGGGCTCAGTGGTAGAATTCACGCGGCCATTTTGAGTTTCATGGCGGGGGTGATGCCGCCAATGCCCATGTTGGGTCGCTCGTTGTTGTAAGTCCAGAGCCATTCAGTTGCTTGTTCCTGCGCCTCCTCAATTGTTTCAAAGATGCATTGACCCAACCATTCGCCTCGAACGGTACGGTTATAGCGCTCGATATAGGCGTTCTGTTGTGGTTTGCCGGGCTGGATGTATTCCAGCCGAACGCCATGCTTTTCGGCCCAGGTCATCAACTTGCCACTGACATATTCGGGTCCATTATCAACACGTATAGTTTTGGGCCTTCCACGCCACTCGATGATCTGGTTCAAGCAGCGGATAACGCGATCCGCCGGAAGCGAGAAGTCGACCTCAATGGCCAGGCCTTCGCGATTGAAGTCATCTAGCACGTTCAGCGTCCGCATTGACCTGCCGTCCTCCAACTGGTCTGCCATGAAGTCCATAGACCACGTCTCGT
Organism: Roseibium algae; assembly: GCF_037783265.1. Taxonomy (NCBI): domain Bacteria; kingdom Pseudomonadati; phylum Pseudomonadota; class Alphaproteobacteria; order Hyphomicrobiales; family Stappiaceae; genus Roseibium; species Roseibium algae. The sequence goes on along the minus strand of NZ_JBAKIA010000001.1, from coordinate 139 downwards.
TTGGTGCATCAGGCACGACTAATGGCTCAGGCTTGTCTCGCTTTAGCCGTTTCCTGGGCTTAATGCGCAAGTTCAACTCCAGCTCGCAGTAGATTCGGTAAACCCGCTTGTGGTTCCAGCCATAGCCCTGCACGTTGCG